>JAQTTU010000019.1 GCA_028710605.1 Sideroxydans sp. | reverse complement strand
ATTCTGGGGAATCAAGAGGCAATGCACCGCAACTATCGCATATCACTTTGGCACGGCAATGGCTCAGAGCGATGATAGTATGGCCTCATCGGCTAGTCTAGCCCCGATTATGTCGTGCCACCTATACGACCTTTGTACTATTGCCGTACGCAGAGGAGGATAGGCATGAAGGCTGTAGGCCGGCGCCGAGCCCTGGCATTCCTCGCGACCGCCACATGCGCGTTAGCAGTCACCTCCAGAGCTTCCGGCGCATCCCTGTTTCTGCCGGCTGTGCATAGCGGCGACAAACCTCCTACGCCCACCCGTACGCCCTCGCCCACGGCCACCGCGACCTTGATACCCACGCCAACCGCCACACCTCTTCCTAGCGAGGAGCAGCTCCTCAACGGGAACTTCGAGGATGGTCCCATCGGGTGGACTCAATTCGACGACCCGGCACAGCAGTATGGTTTCATCCGCCCGGGGATCGGTTACGAAGAGTCCTGGGGAGCCCAGTTCCTCGGGGTCGATGGCGGCGAGCAGTCCATCCGCCAGGGCGTGACTCTCCCGGCCGGCACCACGGCTACGCTGACATTCCGGGTCCTGCGAACCCAATACTACGCCAACGTCGGGCCAGAGACGACGCTCAAGGTCCAGGTGCTCGACCCGGGCCTGACAGTACTCGATACCCTGCTCACGCTGAAAGCTGCCATGCCGGCCATGAAGCCCTGGCAGCTCTACGAGTATGATGTGAGCGCCTACGCCGGCCAGGCCATCGTGCTCAAGTTCAATGCCAACCGCAGCGGTGAGCAGTCCGTGTGGTTCACCGTGGATGAGGTGAGCCTGAAGGCGCACCCATGATGGTTGCTGTTGACGGGTATCCCCGGGCGGGCTATACTGAGGCGAGTACAGTGCATCCTGTACTCCTGCGTCCGGACGGCGGCTGTCGGGTGCCCCCGCTTTCTCAGCCGCCGTCTCTGTTTCTGGCTTCGTCCCCCGACTCTAACCCAACTCTAACAGATTCCCGCGCAGATTCTAATCATTTGGGCGTAAGCTCGCATCATCAAGTTCAGCAGGAGGACAGAGATGCTGTACTGGATCGACTACGTGAGAAGCTGGATGCGGAGCGAGGAGGGACAGGACATCATCGAGTACGCGCTCATGGTCGTGTTGGTTGCCGTGGTGGGAGTGATCCTGTTTGGCACGATCGGTGGCTCCATCAAGAACATCTGGACCGAGGTTCAGAACGTAGTGACAACTGCGGCCGGTCAGGTCACCACGTAGGCTATCTCTGCCGCGCACATTCCCTGGCCCCGCCTTGCGGCGGGGCCTCTTTGCGTCCGCGGAGGTCGGCCCGTGACCGACCGTAACCGCGCCCTCATCTACATTCGCAAGTCGCTAGTCCGCACCGGCTCGGACACCGTCTCCCCCGAGCGACAGCGGGCCGCCTGCCTGGCCGAGGCCGAGCGGCACGGCTGGACCGTCCGGGACTCGGACATCTACACCGACGCGGAGGGCCACCAGTCGGGCAAGAGCGATACCCGTCCCGGCTGGCAGGCCTTGCGCCGGCGCATCGCCCGGGACGGCTCCGTGGCCGCCGTCATCGTGGAGAGCCTCAGCCGATCGAGCCGCAACGTCCGCTCCTTCCTCGCCTTCGTCGACGAGCTCAAGGCCCGCGACGTGGCGCTGGTCAGCCTCAAGGAACGCTTCGACACCAGTTCCGCCATCGGCCACGCCATGCTCGGGTTCATCGCCATCATCAATCAGCTCGAGTCGGACCTGGCCGCCGAGCGGATGAAGGGTCAGATCGCGTTCAAGAAGTCACGCGGCCGGCACTGGGGTCTAACGCCCATGGGCTGCCAGCGGGAGGCGGTCACCGGGGCCCTGCTGCCCTCGGCCGAGAGCTACCGCGCCAACGGGACGGAGCATACCTACCACGAGTCGCTGCAGCGCTGTTACGAGCTCTACGCGACCGATGAGTACGGGTTCCTCCGCCTGGCCGAGGCCCTCAACGCCGAGGGGCATCGGTTCCGCGGTCGCGATGGCCGGCCCCGCGAGTGGGACCGCAGCAAGGCCAGAGCGTGCATCGCCATGTGCCGGGTGTACGAGGGATGGGTGCCCATGGAGGGGAGCAACAAAGGCCGGCCGGCGGAATGGGTGCGCGCCAACTTCGATCCCATCCTGCCCCCGGAGCTCTGCCGGGCCGCCCAGCGCGTCTGGGAGCGCCGTGCCGGCGAGATATACCACCCGGACCCGCCCAACGTCCGCGAGTCCGACTACATCCTCACGGGCATCCTCCACTGCGCCCACTGCGGCCAGGCCCTGAAAGGCGAGCGGGGCCGGCACTCCGGGATGCGCCAGTATCGCCACAGTCGAGGCAAGCGCGGCTGCCCCATCTGGCCCTTCGACGCCGATCAGATCGAGAGCCAGGCCCTGGAGCTACTCGGCTGCCTGCGGTTCCCGGCCGAGGTCCTGCAGGACCTCGACGCCCTGTACCCGGACGACGAGCCGACGGGCGGCGCGAGCGACCTGGAGGGGGAGCGCGAGGAGCTTCGCGGCCGGGTCCGGCGGCTGGAGGGGGAGATCGAGCGGCTGGTGGAGTTGGCCATCACCACGCACCTGTCCGAGGCCATCTACCGCCGGCAGCTGTCCCGCCTCAACGCCAACCTGCAGGAGGCCGGGGAGCGCCTGGCGGAGGTGGATGTGCGGCTGGGCGAGGAGCTGGGGGAGACGCCCAGCGTGGGGCAGCGGCTGCGGGACCTGGCCGGCGCCGTGGCCCAGGCCGAGCCCGCGACGCAGCGCGAGCTGTTGGCCGCCGTGTTCGCGCGCGTGGAGGTGCGGGAGGTGAGTGCCGGCCGGGGGAAGGCGAGGGTGGGGCGGATAGAAGCGGTACAGCCCCGGGAGTGGTGCCGCCCTTTCTGGCGCGACTCACCGGGGCTGTAGGCGTTCCTGCCATGCCCTCGACTGGAGTCCATAGCGCATGGGACCGCCTAGCACCCTGGCGAGGGGTTCAGGTGCGGTAGCCCCGCCCGTGGTGCCGCGGGGCTGTGGGGTGCTACACGTCAACTAGGGCCACCCGGCCGCGCTCATGTACGCGATAAGTGTGGCCCGTCGGGCCGAATCCCCGGCGGCTGTCGGGGTCCGGCGCTCCGCCCGTGGCCCGGACGCACTCAAGCTGTGCGTCCATCGTGAAGCCAAGTTTCAGGGCCTTCTTGGCGGCTAACCAGGACTCGGTGCCGCCCCAGGGCGGGAGCTTGTCAGCGGGCTTGCCGAACACGTCTTCCTGTTTTGCGGCGACTTCTCGGATGGTCATCATGCCTCTCCTCCTTCGGCGCCGGTATCGGGTTGGCGCCAGCATCCTCAAGCGGATCGAGTTGCGCGTTGGTGAGCCAGCCGCGCCCCTGGCAGGTGCTAGGCTCCCGGGTGCTCCGGCTGGGGCGGGCGCTTGCGGAAGCCGCGCTCGTGCAGCTCTTCGACGGTCAGCCCGAGTGTGCCCCACGGCGCGCCTGAGCCTTCTACTTCGCCACCAGCGATGCGTGTGAACTCCTCAGTGACGATGCCATTCTGGACGACGGCGACCAGAATCGGGGCATCATAGGCATCACGCAGGCGCTTCTCATAGAATGTCTTCTGCCACTCGATCCGCAGCCCGGCCACCTCGACCGGGAGCGTAGGTAGCAGAGTCGGCGTGAGCCCAGCGGCGGTCAGAGCGTCACGGAGTTCCTGCTCGGTGCGGACGGTTACGGTCTTCATTGTCCTCTCCTTCGGCTTCATGGGGCCGTGTTCTTCCAGGTAGCGCCAGGCGAACCGAGTGACCCCTGCGGTGTTGAGCCCATAGGCCCGCTCTAGGCGGGCCAGCAGGGCTGCGTCTTCCTCAGTGATGCGGATATTGACCTGGGTGCGGCTGTCGGTCACTATGACCACCGGGCTTCATCTGTGCCCGGGTTGGTCACGGTGTTCCAACCCAGATGTGCGCCGATCCCGTCTTCCAGCATCTCAGCAGTCACGAAGACGCGCTTCGTGGCGGGCTTGTCGCTGGGCAGCATACGGTTGAACTCATCAAGGAAATTGCGGTGAATGATGATGATGCCGTTGTCCTGCACCTTGGCCCAGTTGCGGGCCTGCAACTCGCGGGCTCGGGCGGTCATCTGCTCACTAGGCTCACGAACAACATAGTAGCTAAGGTTTGTGCTGTGCTGCTTGATCGTCGTCATCGTCCTGCCTCCTTGACTCTGTTAGACGTAGTATAGCACCGTCTAGCAGAATGTCAATAGGCAAACGGCCCAATTGGCGATGTATCATTGTATGTTCGTAGCCGTACTATCGGGGGGCAAGGAAGAAGCCCCGGTGATGAGCCGGGGCTCCTACATCACCTCCTCGCGGAGAGGATGGCCTAGTTAGCGCGGCTGAACCACCTCCGGTCGGTGTTGTACTGCCCGGCCGGCGAGTACACGATCTGCTGCTCATCCGGCCGGTCCGGGTCCCGCCAGGCCTGCGCCAGGTACTCGGCTCCCTCCAGCACCAGCGTCACCTCGTCGCTCGCGACCACGTAGCCTCGCGCGTCGGCATCCCGGGCGAAGGCAGCGTCCGGATAGAGGGGAATGATGTGTCCCTGCAGCGCTGCCCCGATCGCTGCCTCCAATGCAGACTCAGGCGTTTCGTCTGGCGGTTCCGGGGCCGGCGGTACGGTTCCTCCACTAGTCCTCTCCCTTACTGGGTCCTGTTTCAGCATGTCCACCACGGGCAGCACGGCCGGCTCGCTCTCCGGCACCATTACCTCGCCCTTTTCATTCCTCAGCCCCGGCCACCGAATCCACGCCTGGCGCTCAAAGTGCGCCGCGTGGTTGCCATACTCGCGGTTGGCGTAGAGCCATGGCATGTTTGCCAGGAAGTAGCTCGGCGCCGTCTCCATGGCCTTGAGCATGCGATACTGGCGGAGCGACGCCTCCTCGACCGTGAGCTCCGGGTAGCGGTCGTCCTCTCGGGAGCCCGGCCAGGCGCCACCCTCGGTGGACAGCACCGGCAGCTCGAGCCCCAGCTCCTCGTTGACGACCTCATGCACCCGCCGCCACTTGAGCCAGCAGTTGGAGTCGTCGGCTAGGATTGCGCCCGGATGCTCCGCCTGGTTCACCGTGTCGTAAGGATAGCTCAGCGGATGGTTCAGCGCCGCCGTGTGCACGCTGATCCAGCCCCAGTGGCGCAGCAGGTCGACCGCGCCGCCAATCTTCTTCACAGCTCGGCACCAGTTGCGCAGGAAGCGGATGTCGTCGTAGTCGCCGCCCGGTGCCAGGGGCGGGATGGCGAAGTACATGCCGTGTGCAGCCACCATCGTCGCGCGCGTGAACCACGCGGCCGCCAGGTCGTCGAAGGGCATCGCCTCTCCCGGCCACCCGCCCTCGGGCCACTCCGCTACGAGGTTCCGCTCGTTATCGTCCTCGATGTAGCGCACCCCCAGCGCAGCCATCCTGCCCAGCGCCCAGAGCTGCTTCTCCGAGTAGAGCACGACCCCGGGCCGGGGCCATATGACCCGCACTACCGGCATGAGGCCGGCATAGAGAATCGTCGGCAGGCAGGCCAGGGCCGAATCATCCGTCGTGAGTACCTTGACCCACGTGAGCCCCATCGCCTTGAGCCCCAGACAGGTCTCCAGCCACTTGCCGCCCACGGGCTCGCCCATGTAGTCCGCCACATGCGAACCCTGGTTCTCGCCCAGCGGGAAGCTGGCATTGGCGCCCAGGTGCACGCCGGCACCCGTGTCGCCCGCCGGCCGCGGATAGCGCGAGAAGTCTGTCAACGCTTCCTCCTGTTTGAGCGTCTTGGTCCACTCCGCGAGCATCTTGCTCAGCGGCTTCCAGTAGCGCTCCAGGTAGAGCTCGTAGCTATCCCAGGCGTGTCCCCCGGAGTAGCGCCACATGGCCCGCTCCAGGTCCCCGCGCTCGCGAGTGAGCGCCCCATCCAGGATGCGCGCCGCCCACTCCGCGGATAGGTAGATGTCGCTCAGCAGCTCCTCGCCCGTGGGCCGGCCCTCGATGGCCTCCGAACTGACCACCTGCCAGGGTCCATAGGCCGGGTAGCCGCCGTAGTTCTGTACGTTCTGGTAACCGCTCTCCTTCTGGGCGATGGCGAACATTAGGGCCGCAGAGACGGCCGGGAAGGTCTGCACCGCGGCGTCAATGGCCGGCCTCAGCTCCTCAGGGCTCATAGCGTCGCTATCTCCTTTTCCGTGCCGGCGCTGTCTTTGTAGTAGAGCTTCGTGGTTCCCGCGTCGTCCTTGGCGTAGAGAATGACGCTGTCCGCCGGCGGGGTCCCCGGCGCCGTGCGCTCGATCAGGCTGATACCCAATGACATCCACGAGAGAACGAATGGCTTGATCGCCCGAATGACTTCCGTGACCGTCACTATCCCGCCTCCACCCGGCTCACCCGGTAGACGTTGCTGCCGCGCGCCTCCGGCCGCAGCCGCACCCGCTCCACATCGTACTCCGCCCGCTCCACAAACACCCGCGTCGGGTCCGCCACCCGGGAGAGGTTGACATAGGGAGGAATGGCGTCCGCGAGCCGCGCGTGGATGCCCACCAGCCCCGGCCCGATCCGCACCGGCGAGCCGTAGGCGTCCGTCATGTCCCCGTTGGCGTACAGCCGCGCGTCGGCGGTTCCCGGCGAGGGCTCCTGGTACACCCGCAGCACCCGGTCCCGCGTCACCTCGCACAGCAGCCGGGCGCTCTCCCCGTCCACCCCGGACGCCAGCAGGTCCTCGATGATCTGCCACGCGTTGGAGTCCCCGTCCCGGTACTCGTTAGTCAGGATGCCCGAGTCCGTCTCGATCCGGCATCCCTCGAAGAACTCGCTGCCCACGTCGGCGATGATGGCCTCGATCTGCTCGGTCGTCTCGGTGTCGACTACCAGGTCGTTGGCGTAGTAGCGCCGCTTGAGCGCGTGGCACCAACCCCGGCACTCGAGCGTCGCCGAGAGGCCGCGCCCTCCGAACTCGATCTCCGGCGAGGGCCACTTGAAGGCCTCCAGGAGGGCGTCCCGCCTCGCCTCGGCCTCCAGATCGCCGGCATCGCTCAGGCTCTCCAGTCGCTCGAAGGTGCCGAACTCATCGATCGATTCGGTGTACTCCGCCCACTCCGTCGTGCCCCGGCCCGAGACGCCCGCTACTCCCGAGGCCTGGTACGCGTACGCGACCGCGACACGGTTGGCCATGCTGTCGAGGCTGACCCCGAACCGCAGCGCTCCTACATCCAGGTAGGCCCCGGCCACGAAGCCCCACCAAGGGACCTCGCCATCCTGGTCCATGATCTCCACCGGGCAGCGTAGGGTGTCGAGCATCTCCCACAGCGCCGCCTCCCGGCCCGTCACCCGGACGCTGGCCAGGTCGCACCCACCCAACGCCGTCCAGCTCATGACGGTCGGGCTCATCGTGACCGTGGGCAGCAGCATCGCTCCGCTGAAGCTGCGCTTGAACAGGTTGACCGTGAATACGGGCACCCGCCGGCCCCGGGTGACGCCCCCGCCGCCGCTTTCCTCCGCCGGCATGTAGTAGATGTTGTCCACGTCCATCTTGACTGAGTCGGTCGGGTCTCCCGGCCAGGCCCAGTCCGGATCGCCCCACTCGATCCAGATGTAGTGATCGTTATGCTCCCACGGGTCGACCAAGTTGTAGCTGGCCAGCTCGCTGCCGTCTGCCGACACTGTCACGGTCTCATTGGTGTAGTCGTACTCGACCCGCATGGTCTGCCAATCGGCCGGGCGATCCCAGCGCACGTCCAGACCGGTGATCCAGTCGGTGTCCTCGAGATACAGCTGGTCGGTGGCGGAGTCATAGGCGATCTGGCAGAACGGGAGCCCGCTGTTGCCGCCGGCCACCTTGTAGCCGTTGACCCGCCCCAGCCACACCGTGCGGTCGCGGGCATCGGCATCGGGGAAGCGCCAATCCCACTCCCAGACGTTCTCGGTCAGGACCTGGAACGTCTTGTCCAGGCTGGCCTTGCCGTCGAAGTGGGCGTAGTGGTCGCCACCGCTCTCCAGGATGGTGGGCAGGCCCTCGTACCCGGACCCATCGTTGTCCGCGGCGAAACCGTACTGGCTGCCATCCCAGCCGTCGGCCTCGAAGTCATCGTTCCACGTCTGCTCTTCATCGAGGTGGAGGTCGATGTCGAGCGCGTCGAGGTAGAAATCGACGGCGTCACCGTCGGAGTTGTAACCAAACCAGAACTCGCCCTGCCAGTAGGCGGTGTAGTCCAGCGTGCCCAGGAGGGGCCCGGAGTAGACCTCGGCTCCGTCCACCGTCACCGTGAGCACGTTCTGCAGCATGTCCAGGTCGAACGTGAAACGCTTGTAGTCCGTGAACCGGGCCGTCTGCCAGATGACGTTGTAGTTCAGGTCATAGAGCACCAGCCGGTCGGCCGGCGCAGGCTCATAGTCGAGCTCGTAGACCGCCCACGTATCCCAGAAGATGAGGTTGTAGTCGGCGACCGCATCTCCGAACTTCAGGTCGAAGGTGTAGGTGAGATGGTTCCAGTAGGCCGGCCACCACCAGATGAGCCCCGGCCCCCGCCCCGGGAGGTCCGTGCCGTCGTGCAGGAAGCGGCCGCAGTAGGTCCCCTCCGTGCCGCCGGCCTCGATGGCCATCTCCACGGCCTCGCCCCAACCGTCGTGGGCGTATTGCGCCTCCAGGGCGGCGAGCCCGTCCTCGAAACCGGTGCTCAGGTCGTGGTCGTAGGGCTGGTAGTTGGCCATCAGAGCGCCAGCCTCCGGGGCCGGTAATAGGCCTTGACCGTCATGGTCCGGTCGATCTCGGCATAGCCGATCCACGAGGCCTGGGCGAAATACAAGCGCTGGTCGGCTGCCGGCTCCAGCATGATGAGCGTCCCGTAGCGCACGAACGACCCCGTCGCCCCGGCCGCCCCGCTCACGTACACGTTGTCCTCGATCGAGTCGAAGACGAGCGTATCACCCTCGTCCAGCGCCGCTCCCACGAACCGCAACATCGCGTAGCTATCTGTCGCGAACAGATGGAAGAAGTCGAGATCGAGATCGTCGTCCCCGCCATCATTGCGATACAGACGGAGTTGCAGCGTGCAGGCGGCCACGTCCCCCGAGGGCGGCCGCCAGGGCGGCACCCTCATCGCCAGGAGCGGCACGATGGCCCCACCCGTGTCAATCCCAAAGGGCGCCGACTCCCAGATGGTTGCAGCCCCCCGCTTCAGGCGTACCTTGAACCGGTAGTAGGCCAGGTTGACGGGAGCGGTGGCGAACCGGGCCACGAGCTGGAAGTAGTTGCCGGCACACGACGTGAGAAGAGCCGAGGAGAGGGTCCAGCTATCGCCCTCGTACCAGGTGTCGGGCGTCACCGTGGTGTAGCGGCGGACGTAGCCCCCCGAGGCGCTCCCGGAGGCCACGTCGCTGCCCAGGCCGGCCGTCGCGTCCTCGCCCTCGATGACGTGGTCCAACCCCGAGGGGTCCGACCAGACGTTGTGCCCGATCCACACCGTGCCCGTTTTCTCAGTGGCATACGTGTTGGTCAGCTCCAGCCGCACCGGGGCCGGCAGATCTCCCTCCACGTCCGCCCCGTCGATGGCCACGTAGTTGACCCGCGTCCCGTACTCCTCCCCGTCGTCCTGGCAGTTGTAGATCAGCAGCCCGGTCAGATCGTCGGTCCCGTTGTCGTTGGTGAGTGGTAACTGAGTCTCCGCCCCCTCCCAGTAGAACCGCCGGGTGAACACGATCTGCGAGAGCAGTTGCTCTGCCTCGAGCTGCAGCCCCGTCCGGTAGGCATCATCCACCAGCACCCGACCCGACAGGACCTCGGAGCGGTAGTTGTCCGTGTCGTCGTAGGCCCCGTCGCCGGCCGGCGAGAACTCCACCCAGACCTTGGCGCCCATGCCCGTTCTCTGCCGGTGCCTGGCCTGCTGGAACAGCCGGTTGAGCGTCTGCAGGGCCACCCGCTGCTCGGCGAGCGTTCCCGTCCAGGCGACCTCCGCCGTCTCCGTGACGTTGCGGTAGCTCGCGACCGGCTGCTCTCCCCCGTCCAGCAAGCTCGACTCGGAGGTCACGTGCTCGAACTCCGGCACCTGGGGCGTGTAGCGCCGGAGCAGGTTGCCGGAGGTCTCGTAGCTGAACTGTATCAGCGTCGTGCCGTCACTGAACTGTAGGAGCATCAGCGTCGCCTCTCGATCTCTTTAGCCACCCGCCAGGCCAGCTCCTGGATGTCCTCATCCTCGCGCACCGTCACGGGCCCGATGTTCACGACGACCGGGGCCGGCTGCAGCATGGCCTGGGTCTGAGCCGCGGGGAACACCTGCGAGCCCTGTGGCAACTGGATCAGCTCGTTGGCGTGCACGTAGGCCAGCCCGCCCGGATGGTACGTGGTGCCCGAGGCGTAGCTGGGCGGCGTCTCGCCCCCATCGCCCCCATCGCCCCCGTCGCCTTCAGAGGTGGGGATGGACAGGCCGCGGAACTGCTCGATCAGACGCTTGATCTCCTCAATGGCGTCCCTGATGGGTTTGAGGATGGCGTCGTATACGTTCTCGGTCTTCTCCTCAATGCCGGTCAGCAAGCCGTCCATCATCCCGCGGCCCTCGGCCTGCCATTCGGGCCGCTTCCCCTGCAGCAGGGCCAGGATGTTGCCGATGTTGCTCAGGATGTCGGCCCCCAGCAGGATGCCGCCACTGCTGGCCGCCTCGAGGATGTCCGCCCAGGTGACCTCGTGATCCTCCTCGACCTCGCGCCACTTGGCCGCCCAGTCGTCCCGGATGACGGCCGTGTGCGCCGCCACGCCGGTACTCATGGCCTCCATGTTGGTCTCGGTGTTGGTGGTCAGGTCGGAGACAGTCCGGTCCGCTTCTTCGCTCGTGCTCTTGAGGTCTTCATAGTACTGGTCGAGCACCTCGCCAGCATTCTGCCATTCGCGGTAGGCGTTGACTGCCGAGTTCCACAGCCCCTCCAGGGTACCCAGCACGAACGGGGTGTCCTTCTCCTCTGGGAACTCGACTTCTGGCAGAATCTTGCCGCGGGCTCCCCGGGCGAGGCCCTCCATTCCGGTCCCGTAGCCCTTGGCTGTCCCGGTGATGATGTCCCAAATGACGTCGAGCCAGTTGATCGCTCCCAGGGCCGTCTTGATCCCGTCGACGATCCCGGCGCCCAGAAGCTCTCCCAACCCCAGCCCGATGTCGCTCCAGGTGGCGTCCTTCTCACCGCCGAACAGCGCCGCGGAGGCCTGCGCCCGCACCGCCTCCCCCAGCGTGCCCACCAGCGCCTCGCCAATGCGGGTCCCCAGGCCGGCCCAATTGGCCGTGCCGCCCTCGCCTTCGGGCATGAGGGCATCCTTGATGGCCTGCCGGACCTCATCCGCCTGGCGCCTGATTTCGTCCATGTCGAAGAAGGTGGCCCAGAAGTTCTCGGGCTCCGGGAGTATTCCCTCTTCACCCCGCAGAATCTGGGGCGGCACCATCGAGGTATCCTCTCCCCGCCGGCTGAGCTTCCCGGTGACCTCGTCGTAGACGTAGCCAGTCTCCCGCATCGAGTCCGTAAGCTCATCCCACGCCGCCTTGGCAGCACCGGCCGCCCCGGTCGACTTCTCCATCTCCAGGCGGGCGCGTTCCTCCCAGAGGGCAATCTGCTGTTTGGTGCGCCAGTAGTCCTCCGAGCCCTCCTCCGTCTCCGCCAGCTTCTGGCGCAGCAGCTCCAGCTTGCCCTCGGTATCAGCGATGGCGAACCGGTAGTTCCACTCCGCCTCCGCCGCCCGGTCGGTGACGTCCTTTAGAGCGCTCTTCGCCCCCGACAAGTTGCCCACGCTGGCAATGAGCCCGCCCAGCGTCCGCGCCTGTTCGTCATAGAGCCGCCGCTCGTCGCTGAGGGCCTCAAGCCGCAACTTCTCCAGCTCCAGCTCGCGTGTGGCCTGGTCATCGACCTCCCGCGCCGCCTTGATGCGATCGCTTGCCGTCTGCAGCGCTTCCTTGCGCTCCGCCTTGATGGCATCGATCTCGCTCTTGCTCGCCCCGCGCTTCTTGGCCTCAGCCAGACGCCGGGCATAGTCCGAGGCGATCTCGGAACGCTCCGCCTCCGCCGCCTCCACCCGCTGGGAGTCGATATACAAGCGGGCGAACCGCTCCACCTCTTCGCCCGCCGCCCCGGCCCCCTCCCGGATCCGGCCGTATACCTCCTCCGAGACCTCCCCCGTCTCCCGGAGCTCCGCCAACGCGTCCGCGATCCCGGCCCGCGACCCCACCAGGGCCGGCACCAGGTCCCCCTCGGCCATGCGCCCCGCGCTTACCTCGATGCGGAGCATCTCCTCGACCGTGCGGCTGAAGTCCCGCAGGACCGAGAAGTCCGCCTTGCCGAACCCGGCCAGATACTCCTGCATGGCGCCCGCGCCCCACTGGTCCAGCTCGGGCAGCATCCGCGGAGGCGAGCCAGGCTGCATCCACTCGGTGATGATGTCGGCGATGGCCTGCACCGCCCCGATGACGTACGGCGCCACTCGGGCGAGCCCGTTGGCGAACGCTATCCCTACGCCCTCGCCCCACCCCTGCGCCGGAGCGATGAGAGAGGCGAATTCCTCCGCCAGTTGCCCGCCCAGGCTGAGAATGGCGCCACCGATTTTCTCGAAGGCAGCCTCTACCTCGGGCAGCACCCGGTCGGCCAGTGTCGTGAGCCCATCCATCAGCCGCCCCAGTGCCGGCTGCAAGGACAGCCCGATGGCATCTTTCACGTCAATGAGCCGGACCCGGTAGCGGCCCAACTTGTCGGCCGCCGTCTCAGCCGTGTCGCCTGACTCGGCGATCAGCGCCTGGGCGGCCTCCTGCGTGGCCCGCAGCAAGGCGACCTGCTTCTCTTGCTCGGTCAGCTCCTCGACTGTCTTGCCCAGGCTGGCCGCCATGGCGTCGTTGGCGGCTCCCAATTTGAGGACGATACCGGTGTTATCGATGAGCAGAGGAGAGGAGCGCTTGACGCCGGAGACGAGGGAGTCGAACAGGAATGTGACGTCCTTGCCAGTTCTCCGCGCCGCCACCTGAGCCGCTTCCAGCAGTGTCGGCAGCGCCTCGCCAAACTCGCGGGCAAATTCGCCCGTGGCCCCCGTGAGGGCCTCGTTGGCGGCCCGCATGAGGTCTATCTGGGAGACCAGCCCCTTGCTGGCAACGGTCAGGCGGGCAAGAAAGGTCTCATAATCGGTGCCTGCCTTCTCCGCCGAGATGGCGAAGCCCTCCACGATGCCCTGCAGCGGTGCCGCCTGGCTGGCGACGTCATACGCCATTCGAGGCAACACGGTCAGTGCTTCCTTGAAGGCGTTGCCTAACTTGGTGACAATCGTGAGTCCGACTTTGCCCAGGCCGAATCCTACCGCTGTCTCCAGGATGTTCCCGACATCCAGGCCGAAACGGTGGGCGTCCTTCTTGCCTTCCTCCAGCTCACGCTTGTACTTATCCCGATTGCCGGTAATGGCAACCAGGGCCTCGCCCAGGGTCACTGCCATCTCAGACCTTTATCCCCATCATGCCCAGCAGCGTATCCGCGCTCACCCTATCATTGTTACCCGGCTCCGGTCGCGCCTTGGTCGTCGGTGCCACGGCTGATCTCTTGCCCCCCATGGCCTCCGCCAGCCGGCCCACCACTATGCCCGCCAGCAGCTCCGCCTCCCAGCGTTTGCGCAACACGTAGCCCCCTACGAGCTCAACCTGGTCCGTTTCCGCGAGCTCTTCCCAGCCTTCGACCCCGAGCCCCCATTCTGACCGGGCGAGCTCGAGAAGGTCGGAGTCCCGCGCGAGCCAATCCCGGCCGCTCTCAGGAGGCTCCCGAAAGGGTATGCCAGGCTGAGGACCTCCACGAGCGCCTCGGTCAGCTCCGAGTCGTATGCCTCTGCCTCAATGCGCTCCCGGTCCTCGGCAATGTCCTCGGCATAGGCGCATAGTAGACGCAGGATGGTGTCGCCACTCTCCAACAGCAGCCCCCGGGCCGCATCCAGCGCTCCCTGCAGGTTGTCCACTGCCAGGCTCTTGCCCAAGACCCCGGATATCCCTTTGAGAGCCTCATCCACCAGCCGCCGCCATTCGGCA
The DNA here is from genome assembly GCA_028710605.1 of Sideroxydans sp. Taxonomy (GTDB): domain Bacteria; phylum Pseudomonadota; class Gammaproteobacteria; order Burkholderiales; family Gallionellaceae; genus Sideroxyarcus. The sequence continues at coordinate 16,278 of JAQTTU010000019.1, read as the reverse complement.
TTGCGCTGCGAGGGCAGCTCGGTAACCGTGTACTCCGTGCCCGCCAATGTGACCGTTACGACTTTCGGCATAGTCCCTCCTCGGTGAGATGGGTAGGGCCGAGTCGCCCCGGCCCTACGCGTTACGTCAGCGCGTCGGCCGTCACTTTCTGGATCAGCAACAGCTGCTTCCCGACATCCTTGGTAGTGTCCGCCTCGGCGGTAATGCGGATGGGTATCCCCATGCCGGCCGCCTTGGCAAACTGCATGGCACCACCCAAGATGGGGTTGCCCCGGAACATGAGCACCCGCACTGGGAAACTCTCGTTGTCGTCGTCGACGTACTCGCCCTCGAGTCCGAACGCGTAGACGTCCGGCGTGGTGTCCCCGCCGGCCTCCAGCTCGACCTTCTCCACCTGGCCCGCGCCGGCCGGTGTCTCGGTGACCGAACCGCCGAATGCCAGCAGCAGGTTGTCGCCGGTGATCTCCGCCAGCGTGGTCTCGATCGTGAGCGTTTCCTGAGTGATCTTGCGCTTCACCGGGTTCGTGAGCTGCTCCACGAAGAGCTCGAAAAGCTCACGGCTAATGTTCATCGTCACGGGAGTGAGCGTGTAACCCAAGTCCTCCCAGTTGCCGCCCCACTCGTCGCCGTAGTCAACGGTGTTCTCGTCGGGCAGTTCCTCGCCTACGGGCGCGTAGAAGATGCGCGCTGGTGTCAGTAGGATATCAGCGGTGGCCATGTGGCCCTCCTATCGTCGCCTAGTCACTGCGTCGGGTATCGGGTGCGCTGCCGGCGCCTGCTAGCTCTAGCCTCCCAGTCCGAGATACCTGCTCATCTCGACAACCTGGCTGTAGAAATCCAGCCGTCTATACCAGTTGCCGTCTCCGATCTCGATGAAATCCGCGTCCCCGCTCACGATCTGAGCGTCGCCGGGCCGCAGCCGGCCGCCGAGCTTGGGGCTGCTCTCCACCGCCTCGATGATCGACATCACCAGCCCTGCCAGATCCTCCTCGACTTGGGCCGGCTTCTGGTACGGGATCAGGAGCCGGTGCAGGGTGCGCCAGGTGGTGTACGTGACCGTGCCCTCTACCCGGCGCTCGAAGCCGTCCAGAATGGAATAGAGCAGGGGTGTGGTTTGCACGCTGTTCGGCTCGTAGTCCAGAACGGCCTTGAGCGCGCTCACCGTTGCGAATCGCTCGTGCAGCCCTTCCACTACGTCGCTGTAGCTCATCCGGGCTGACCTCCGCCGGCCACCAGCATGATCTCACCCGGCATTGCCCGGTACTCAGCCCACCATTCCCTCACAAGTTTCTCCCACATCGCGTGGTTCCCCTTGCGGCGAACATCGGCCTTGATCCGACGGACACATTCCGCCTCTGACACCGCCAAGATCACGACCTCGGCCCTGAGATTGCGGCGCAGTGTCTGCCTCTCACTGCTCTTCGCCCCGCATGTCACTATCCAGGCACGCTTCACCTTGTGCCGCCGTGTTAGCCGCCGAATGGCAGCATTTCTAGCTTCCAGGACGAAGGGCAACAGCTCGTCTGGCGTGTCGTATATCTCCAGCCCAGAGAGCGCCTCGAAGAGCCTGTCCACATCGACAATCAGGTCTCCGCGCTCAGCGTGAGCCATGACATAACTCGTCTTCCCCGAGCCAGGTGGGCCACAGACAACCGTCACTCTAGCGAGAGTCATCCGAGCGACCCCTTGAGATATTCCTCGCCCTTCTGAGCCAGTAGCCGGTTGAGCTCCTGCCGACTCTCCTTCAGGGCATCACGCAGGAACGGCTGCCCCTTGGTCCCCGGGTGCCGGGCGCTCTGCCGAAACAGAGGGCCCGCCGAGCTTGGAATGGCCAGGTGCTTGGCCCGCCGCGGGCGCCCCGCCTTGGGTATGGCATGAGGGCTCGCGCCCTCGTGCACCAGGTAGGCGTGCCGTGCCTTGTCCCAGACGACGCCCACCTCGCCACCCTTCTCCAACCGCGTCCCCAGCTTCGATATGAGACTCTTGGATGAGCTGCGGCCCCGCCCTCTCGGCACCCGCTCCTCGGCCTCGGCATAGACCACCTGGACCATGTCCACCATGGCCAGGCGCAGTAAATCCTTGCTGGCCGCCTCCGCCTCAGGCCAGTCCAGTGTAAAGAGCCGCGCCGAGTATCGCTTGCGGCTCACGCGGCCTCCCTCGGATACTGACTCTTCACTCGCTGGATGATGCTCTTCTGGGCCCAGTTCAGCGAGCGCTGATAGGGTCTGGAGGAACCGCCATCGACACCTAGGCTGCCTGACCAGGAGACCGCATCCCGCCCTTGCCACAGGTTCACCGCCACCTCCAGGGTAACCTGCACGATGGCGTCGGGCGCCGGCCCATAGCCCCACACGGCGGCCACGCGGTACCAACGGCGCGGTAGCCAGCCTTCCTCCAGATAGAGCCGGGAGCGGGTCTCGACGACGTACTCGGTGAGCTCATCGGTCTCCTCGTCGTCAGTCCCTCGCTGGCTCACCAGGTAGACGCTCTCGACCGAGTCGGCCTCGTGCGCCGGAAGGTAGAGCCACTTGCCGCCGGCGCCCGAATACACGTCCCGGTTGCTGGCCGCGGCGTATTCGTCGTACGCGGCGAACGAAAACCCCAGCTCGCCGTCAATGATGTCCGTGGCGCGATCGAGCACGTCCTCCAGCAGGGCCTCATCGTCGTCGCCGAGTTGCGGCAGGTACTCGCGAACCTGAGCCACCGTGGCATATCCCATCGCCTACTCCGTGCTCGCTGCCTTGTTGGCCGATGTGCTCCGGCGCTTGTTCTTGGCCGGCGTCTCCGCCTTCTCCGGAGGCCACAGGCCCCGCTCGATCGCCTCGTCTTTGTAGATCTTCATGAACACGCCCGGCTTGATTTGCACCTTCACCAGCTCCCCGCCGGTGCGCGCTTGCCTGAAACTGGCCCTGCTCACGATCGCCATCATTGCCTCCTCTTTCGCCTGCGCCCCTGCCGGGTGTACCACTCCAGCATCATCTGCTCCTCTCCCGGCCGGCACCGGACGAACACGTTCCGCTTCACCTCCACGAGCACTGTCGCAGGGCCCTCCACCCGCCGCGGGGCCGGCCTAGCCTCCGAGCTACCCTTGCTCAGCCAGCTTCGCGGCAGCGCACAGAACCGCGGCTTGGTCCGGTAGAGCGCCCGCAGGAAGGCCAACCGCGGCTCGCCCTCCTCAATCTGTTCTTCCGCGAAGGCCTCCAGCAGCTTCTCGCCCTGGGAGCCCCGGCGCACGAATAGCAGCTCGTGGGCATAGAGCGGCACCCGCAGGTCGCGAATCACCGCCTCCGTGGCCCGCCGCTCCCGCGAGGTCCCCACGTCGGCCGCCAGGTATCCCACCTTCCACAGCGGCGCCGCAGCCTCCCAGCGCTCCAGGAAGCCGAGCCCCACCCGCAGCAGGTCCCAGGGGATGTTCACGCCCGGCGTCACGAAGAGGGTCCGCTCGAAGGGCGCCTCCCAGGCATCGCTCACCTGCACCGAAAACCCCAGGCTCTGCAACCGGCCCTGGATGGCGGCGTGTTCCTCGCGCAGCACCGTTCCTATTCCTGCCATAGCTCACCCTCGCGCCGGTACCAGCCCGCCATGCCGATGCCCTCAGAGTCCACCACCAGCACGTCGAACTCCCGGCCCAGCCTCTGCCGCCAGTCATTCAGCGCCTGGAACACGGGCGGGCAGGCTTGCTTCGAGTAGTCGTGGAATACCATGAGCCCGCCTGGCCTCACCCGGTTCCACCAGGGCATGTCCACAAGGATGTGCTTGTGGTCGCCGTCCACATAGATCATGTCCCAGAGCACGTCCGGGGAGGCCCGCCGGTAGCGATCCGAGCGCATCACCCGCACCTGCACGTTGCCGCATTGGGCCCTCCACAGCGCGTGCTGCGCCGGCCATGCCTCGTGCTTGTTGAGGCTGAGTGACACGATCCGGGCCTCCGGCGCCGCCTTGCTCAGCATGTATGCCGAGTTGCCGTGTCCCGTGCCGATCTCCAGGATGGCCATCCCCGCGCTGTTGAACTGGCGCACCAGCCCGTACAGCGCCAGCATCTGGTAGGCGCGCATCTGGGCCCCCGGCATGAGCGGCTCGGGCGCCTCTGGGTATAGCTCCCGCAGCGACTCGTACATGTCCTGTGCGCTTCCCGTCAGGATCACTTTCGCACCTGCAGTGTGGCGTGGATGGAGCTGCCGGCCTTGTTGAGCTCCGGCCCGTGCACGATCTTCCACTTTTTCATTGGATAGAACTCATAGTCACGGCCGTACTTGGTGTCCGGGTCGAACATGTCCAGACCGTGAATAGAGAAAAACCAGCGGTGAGACGGGTCGCGGTATGAGATGTCACTGTTCCAGTGGGGCAGCTTCAGGCTGATCAGCCCCCCCGGCCGCAGGATCCGCCAGCATTCATCCATATTCACGAACAGGTTGTGCTCCAGGTGTTCGAAGACCGCCAGTGCCACGATTGTGTCAAAGCTGTTGTCCGGCCAGGGCCAGGGCAGGACGTTGAGGTCGTGCACCACCGTGACCTCGGGCCGGTGCGCGACGATATCGTGGTTCACGGCCCCATCGATGGGCCTATTGCCACAGCCAAGGTTCAGCACATCACTCATGACGTTCATCCTCTAGACAATCCGCGAACTCGCTGCCAGCGATGGCAGCCTCGATCTCCGGCCAGTTGACCAGCGTCTCTCGCAGCGGCCGTGCGTTCACCCGCCTCAGCTCACATGTCAGTCGCGCCGGCCGCACCCCCAGGAAGTGGCAAATGCGGTGCGCTGTCTCCTTGGGCAGGATATTGGCCTCCGCCCGCTCCCCGCCCGCGAGGTCGGCATACGCTACCAGGAGCACGTCCTGCATGGCCTCCAGCATCTGCGTGGCACCCGCTTCCTGAGCTTCCAGGTCCCGCGCCATGTCCAGCACGACCTCAGCCGGCAGCGTCGTGGCCGGCGGCGTCACTGCGCCGAACGTATGCTGCGGCCAGTCGATCTGACCCAGTCGGGCCCGCATATTGAGCAGCAGGCTCACGGCCTGACGTACCCGGTTGGCCCTTATGAGATGGATCACCCGCGGCTGCAGATCCACCAAGTACGGCCATATGGCGGGCTCGAATGCCTGCAGGTAGAGCAGCTTGCACATGCTCACCCGGTAGCCGACCATGTGAGTCAGGCACTCCAGCACGGGCAGGTGCCCGCCAGCCAGGTGCCGCATCCAGGGACTGTTGTGGTGGAGCGGCTCCCCCCGGTCACAGAACACCTGCGGGTGATTGCTCAGGGAGTGGGCGAGGAACGTGCCCCCCGTGCGCGGGCCCGTGACGATGAGCGCCGGCCCCGCCATATTGAGGGTCGGATCGTTCTCGTGCTTCACCCTTCCTCCGGCCGCCGAAACGCGATCAGGGCCCCGATCTGCCCCAGATAGTGCCACCGGGCGCGTTCCTGCCAGGCGTCTACGTACTTCTTGACCACAACATTTGGCTTCCACACGTCGTAATCGTGGAAGGCCAGTACCCCGCCCGGCGCGATCTTGCCCGGCCAGACCGCAATGTCGCGCGGGAATCCGCTCTCGCTGTGGTTCGCGTCGATGAAGCAGAACGCGACCTGGCCGTCGATATGCGCCGGCGCTTCCCAGCTTGGCATCAGGAGGGCCTCGATCTCGTAGCCGTAGCCGGCCAGCCGTTCCATCACGCCATCCCGGAACTTGACGTCGACCGCGTAGATCGGACCCCGACCCTCTCGTGCCGGCGCCCAGGTGGCCAGGCTTCCCCCGTGCGCGATGCCGCATTCCACCGCCGGCCCGTCGGGCGCCACTTGGGCCAGGCACCACACCCAGGCGAGCTGCCAGTCCGCCACATCATGCCGGTTGAGGTCGTAGATATTGGCCTGGCAGACCCGGCCCCGCTCCATCGCCTCCGCGCACGTGATCCGGGCCATCATCCCCACCTCGCCCACTTGGGCGTGGGAAGCGCCGACGGCTCGGACACGTAGAGCCCGCCCCAGTCCAGGAACCAATCGCCCGCCCAGTTGCGCACGCTCACGACCATATCCCACTTCGGTTGCTGCCACTCATTGACCCACTTCCCGGTGCGGATCTGGTAGCGCGAGATCACCTCCAAGAGCCGGCCGAGTCCCTCGATGCTGGGCTCGGCATGGTGTCCGGCCCACCGGGTCACTTGGGCGGCGCAGCCGTCCGGAAGCCGTACCACGTCGTACACCGGCGGCGCCACGTTGTGCATCGCTCCCACGTTCTGCACCCGCGAGACGGCCGTGAGCGGCTGGCGCTCCCATTCGTCGTTCACGTCCCGCAGGGCCTTCAGGCAGAGGCCGGGTTCCCCGTACTCCTCATGCAGGAGGGCCTCCAGAGCATCGTTGCGGATCATCCGCGTGCAGGTACCGACCGCGAGCGCGCTCTGGGCGTCCGGCTCCATGTGCTCTGGCCTCAGGGACAGGACCCTCAGCTCAGCCATCGGCGGCCTGCCCTGCCGCTCACTATCCCCAGTCGGATCCTTGGGACTGGAATCAGACTGCGGTCGGTACAGCGGTGGCAGTGTTTCCGGATCGGGCCTTTCATGAACAAAACGCCTCCATTGCTCACCCACCGCGCAGCCCCCGGTTGTAGGCCCGCACGGCCTCGATCAGGGTCGCCACCCGTCCGTGCTTCCTCGCCCACGCGCATAGGTTGGCCGTGTCCTTGGGCAGGCATTTACCGCCCCATCCCCGGTTGTTGGGATAGACGTACGTGTGCGAGCGCGTGATGCGCGGGTCTGCCAGCCACAGCTCCCGGAGCTCGTGCCAGTTCACGCCGGCCACCTGCGCCAGGTCGTAGAACTGGTTGCAGAAGCCGACCTTCGTGGCGAGCCAGGAGTTCTCCATGAGCTTGCAGAGTTCCGCCGTCCGCGCGTCCGTCTGGTAGATGCGCAGCTCGGCACTTGTCACCAGCGTCCAGGCCGTCGCGAACGCGTCGGTCACGTCGCGCGGGCCCCCCAGAATCACGAAGGGAAGCGCCTCCCTCAGCGGATGCCCCACGGACTCGCCGTAGTACTCGGGACTCATACACACGTTATCCCCAAGGCTTTCCGTAGTGCCGATGCTCACGGTCGACTTGAGGCACCAATACCGCGCCAGACTCCCCCACCTCTCATATGCCTCGCGTACCAGGGACGTATCGCAGTGCCCCTCATCTCCCTGAGGGGTCGGCACACAGATAAACCCCAGCTCGTACCGGTATCCATCCCGGTCCACCAGGCCCACTCTGTCCACGTCCCGGACCTGTATCACGCCCCCCGCGTCCACCCAGTCGGCCTCGGTGAAATACCTGCCAATCTGCTTGCCAACGTGGCCCCAGCCGACGATCAGCGTCCGTGGGTGCCGGTTCACCATATCCGGGTGTGGCGTCCCGTTCATGGACCAGGCTCCAATACCCTAACATCAAAGGGCCGACGAACCCCCGCACTATGCCTTTCGGCTGCTAGCAATGCCTTATTGATTCGTACGTCGGGTGGCTCGCCTTCCGTGGCATGCAGGGCGCCTAATGCGTAAGGAGCCCCACAACCGCAGGCCATAAACCCATCCATGGCCTGCCCGACCTGGTAGTCAGGCTCAATCATGTATAGTCCGCCCTGGTAGCCCACGAGGAAGGTACCACCACTCTCGTTCTCATTTGTCTTGCTGGCGTAGCCGCCCTCCTTGAGGCACTCGCGGATGGCATTGATGAATGCCGTCGCCATATAGGCCATACTGTCCATCTCGGGGTCGTGCAGGGGCACACGCAGAGAGTAGCGCAACAGTTGGCCCATACGGAATGAGCTGGTGAAACCAAACAACATCGGACCATTCCTAAACAGCTTCGAGTCGGACCGGACACGGAGGTCAAAGCCCGAGACGCCCGCACTGTCCGCCCCCATCCAAATGCGCTCCTCATGATCTACCAGTCCAGCGATGCAGGTCACGCCAACTCCTTCTGTTGCCGTTTGCGCTCGTGCTGTTCCACGATCTTCCACGCCTCCGGCGAGTCTATGCGCCCCGGTAACTTCCCCTCCCACCGCCGCGCGTCGCCCGGCCAGTGGAGGATGCCGGCCGTGTCTACGCCGGGCGTGTACTTCGGGAACGTGTTCCACTCGTGCCCCAGCACCCAGACCTTGAGGGGCTCGGCGTGCAGGGCCCGGATGAGGGCCCCTTGGTCGCGCTGCAGGTGGACCTCGTACTCCGCCTTGAACCGGGCGAAGAAGCGCGCCACCCGCTCATTGCGCCCGAAGCTCCACACGCCACCGTTGAACTGCAGCGCGTGCAGCGTCCCCACCGTCTGCTCCAACTCGTTGAGCTCCGGGATGTTGTTCTTCCGCTGGAAGCTATGCAGCGTCTCGCCCACGTCGTGCGTGATGCACAGGTCCCAGCCGTCCTCGATCCACTCAAACAGCCGGTACACCGGGCCCACGATCTCCGTGTCGGCGTCAAGGTAGAGGACAGCCCCCCACTCCGCCGGCGCCAGCTCATAGGCCCGGAGTTTCGCCCGCCGGCCGCCCACGTCGCTGTCGGGCTGCTCGACGAACACGTCCTCGATGCCCATTGGCCGGGCGCCCACCAGGCAGATCGGGATGTCCGGCATGTGGCGCTTCGCCGACGTCATCATGCGCTCGGCACAGGCCCGCGCCGGGTCCCCGAATGCCACACAGTAGATGCCTCGCGTGCTGCCCGTCTCTCGCTCCTCGGGCTCGGGATGCCCGGCCTCGACCGTCACGGGCTGCGGAACCTCGGGCTCGGCTGCCAGGCCACCATCAATGTCCCCCTCTAGTAAGCGCGTGTAGGCCACCTTGTGGTCACGCACCCAGTTCTGCACCGAGTACGGCTCCGTTGCCGCCCGCAGCGCCTCCCGGTCCACCTCCCCCAGCCGGTCCACCGCTTCCTCGAACGCTCTCAGGAGACCCACAGCGTCGCCCTTGTCGTAGCGGTAGATGCCCGGCACGTCCGGCAATTCGTCCAGGAGCCCGACCTCTCGCGGCACCACCACGGGCACCCCGCAGGCCAGCGCCTCCAGTGGCGGCATCGGAATGCCCTCCACCCGGCTCGGCACCACCAGCACGTCCAGGCTCTGGTAGAACTCCGGCATCTGGTTCCACGTATAGCCCTTCGTCGCGACCGGCCAGCCTCTCCCGGAGGCCTTCCAGTCCACGGCCTTGCCCGCGTCGGAGCGAAGCAAAGTCTCTACCAGGTCCTCACCCTTACGGTGGTTCTTGTACGTGTAGCCCGAGAAGCCTGCCACCGGCCGCCGTCCACTAGGTCTAGCATCGGTAATGACAAACCGGTCCCTCTCCAGTGGCGCCGCACATTGGACGGTGAGCCCGTGCTCCGATAGCGGCTCCGCATAGAGCCGGCACGTGGCAATGCGCAGGTCCACGCGCTCCGCCACCTCGTCGAACAGCCGGGCCTTTTCGGGCTGGCTCTCCTCGCGGTGGGTGAAGTAGGCCCCCACCGGCACATCCGGCCAGTCCTTGACGATCTGCGCCTCGAAGTAGCCCATCAAGTGAATAGCATCGTAACCCTTGGGAACGGGCGCTGCGCCCACATCCCAGCCGAGACCATCGGACAGCAACCTCGCCATCCGAGGCAAGATGCGGTCGGCATTGTGGTTTCGGCAGACAATATAGACGCGCAGCGCCCTACTCCTGTCGCTAACTAGTTACCGCGTCGGCCTTAGCTACCCGACTCCATCGCGACTTCGATGAAGGCGGTCGGTCGAATCACCCCGAACGCGGCCCGCAGCTCGCAGCGAATCGCCACCATGTTGCGCGTGAAGAAGTCGCTGTGATGCTCAGACACAGCGATCGTCGCCTGCTGGCGGTCCCAGATGACGGCCTTGCGCCAATCGCCCAGGAGCGCCGTTCCCTGATCCACGAAATCAGACTCGACCACCGGCACACCCCAGAGCATACGCATTCCCTCGCGCTGAGGTCCGCCGTAGTAGAACTGCCCGTCCTCATCCGTGAGCAGGTCCAGCGTCTCGAAGTCTTCGGGATTCATTAGCCACGCCGTCGGGACCGACTTACCGGTCGTGCGCAAAGCAGTCTTGGCCTTGCGCGCCGTGGTCAGGAGGTCCGTATCCCACGCCTGTATGAGCACGTTGGCAGTGTTGGTCAGTCCGGTGAAATTGGCTCCGGCGCCGGAGCCGTTGAGGATCTGATCCTCCAGCTCCTCCTGCACGTCGGCCCTCAGCTCCTGGTCGATGATGCCGCGGATCTGAGAGGCATCCGAAAGCGCCTGCTTGGTCACCGGAATCCATACGGGGATCGTCTTCACCGTGGACTCGACGACCTCGAAGGCAACTGCACCCTCTGGCTTGGCGCCCTCAACCTCGCCCGTGGCACCCGAGTACTCGGTCACGTTAGCCTCGGCTGTGGGTGCCGCCTCGGTCACCTGAGCCGTCTGGCGGACAAAGCTCACTGTGTCGCTCTGCGTCTGCCTGACGGTAACGAGGTCCCGAACCGTCAGGGCGTATCGCCCCAGCGGCTCGTAAATCCCGGTGTAGTCCGTCTGAATGAACGCGCCCCCCGAGGTGTCCGCGTCTCCCGTAACGAGCGTCTTCGCCCCAAAGCCCGCGTGCGCCATGAGCCCATTGAACGAAATCCGCGCGCTCGCGGGAAGTTGGCCACCCTCAGGCACGTGGCCATCTGGTGCGACAAACTGCAGCCAATCCCTGAAGGCCTTCGCCTCCAGGAACTGCTGCCCGATCGTCTTGCCCCTCTCCGGGGGGGCTATGCCCGCCGCCGATCCGCCGTTGCCCGGATCGGGCAGCCGCACTCCGGCCGTTAGTTCTCGCAGCTCCCGGATCAGTGCCGCATTGTCATCGGCCTTCTGCTTGCTCGCGTCGATCTGCTCCTTGACCGACTGAAGCTCCGTCTTGATCCGGTCGACCGTCTCCTTCTCCTCCGCCGTCAACTCGCGATTCTCCGTCTCGAGGACGGTCACCAGGTCGCCAAGCTGCTTGAGCAGCCCGTCCTTCTTCCCCTGCAACTCCTTGAGAGTCATCTCAGTCCTCCATGATCTCGCGTAGCACGTCGAGTCTCATGCGAGCCGCGATGACGCTCGGGTGCACTGTGCTCGGCTTACGGTCGCCCGCCTCGCCTTCACCGCCCCCTTCATCCTCGCCGTCGCTATCGCTACCCCGGGAGCACTTGGCCCCTAGGGAAACGAGCAGATCGTGCAGGCCTTGGATCTTCGCCCGGTCTCCGCTGGCCTGCAGTATGTCTTTCACCGAGAGCAGCTCCGTCTCCCGGTTTGCCCCGACCAGGCATGGCCCCACCTCGAACAGGTCTAGCTTGCGCAGCTCGTAGTAGTCCTGCTGCTGGCCATCCTGCGTCTTGTGAACCCAGGCACCCTCGTCGATGTCATAGGCGAATGAGAACTGGGTGAGAGTCCCGTTCTTCATCCGCTTCCACACCTTGGCCGCGAACTCTTCCTCCAGGTCCACCCGTCCCTTGACGTAGAGGCCTTTGTCGACCTCCTTGGCGTCCAGGACCTCCCCGATATGGGCGTCGATGTTCTCCCACTGGTGAGAGAAGATCACCGGGATGGGCCGGCCCGAGGATTCCCACTTGGCTAAGGAGTCCTTGAACGCCCCCGGCACGATCATGTCGCCGTACGAGTCGATGTTGCCGAACACGGCCACGATGGCCTCGAACGTCCCCTCCGGTTCATCGGGAAGGGCCTTGAACCCGCGTATCTCGAACGCCTTGTGCTTCATTCTCTTGTCCCCCTTCCCGGCCGCGCGGATACAGGCGTAGATGGCCTGCTCCTCGTCTCCCGTTTCCTCCAGAACCGCGTTGGCTGCCTCAACACAGGCCTGCTGCTCTTCGTCCGTCCAGTTCTGCGCCACGGCCGGCACGTTGTCGGGATAGCTCCAGGGCATCATTCCCTCCTGAACCCTACCGAGCACTGGCAGCCGGCCCGCTCGTCTACACTCCCCCCTGACGGATCGCCCGGGTACAGCAGCCCGTTGGAGAATCGCTCATTCACCGCGACCGTCTCGCCGTTCATCGCCGCATGAGACGCCCGCGGATTGGAGCTATTCACTTGCCACACTTTCTGCGTATACGGGCTCTGCTTCGCCGCCTCCATGGTCCCGAACGACGCCGCCGTGGTGACCTCGGTGGTGGCATGCGCCGGAGCCCATGCCGACCGTGCCGTATCAAACACGCCTTTGACGGCATCGCCGAAGTCTTCCTGATTCAGCGCGCCCTCGACCGCCGTCCTGGTGACAAAGTTGATGTCACTGGCCGTTTTGCGTGCGTGCCCACTGAGCCAGTCGTACATGAGCTCCGGCACTAGCTCGATCTCCAGCTCGCCGGCCACGTACATGGCCCACTCGGTGGCCGTCAGTACGTCGAGCTGGTAGAGGTCCTGCGCCAGCTCCCGATCCCAGCGCGCCCCATCCGTCCACACCGCGTCGATAGTGGGCGCCGATGCCTTGGCCGGCACCCGCGAGACGATGGCCTTCTCCTGCCGCTCGAAGTAGTCCTCCAGGACCTGGCGCCACTTCGTCCGGTGCTGCTCTCGCAGCTCCGGCAGCGTCGGGTCCAGCTCGCCCCGCTCCGCCTTGCGCCCCGGCATACTCCGCGCCTTGGGCTCCGCGTCAGGCGGCGGCGCGCCATCCCCGGGCGAGCCCTGGCCGGCCATGAGCATATTGAGCGGGATCACGAGATCGTCGCCCCCCTCGATAGCCGGGAGGTTGAGCTTCCCGCGGGCCTCATTGGGCGTCATGTAGGGCCGGCCCACGGCCATCTGGAAGGACTGCATCTGCTCCTCGAATGAGCCCCGGAGCTTCTCCTCGATGTTGAACTCCAGGTACAGCCCCTCTGTGTCCTCGAACTGGGGCATGAGCTGGAGCATGAGGTCCTGCTCTATCATCCGCAGCCAGGGGCTCAGACAGTCCTGGTACAGGTTCTTGTGCTGCTCTTTGATGTTGCTGAAAGTGGCGTGATCAAGTATCCCCACCATCGGCAGCGGGATGTGGTATTCCCTGGTGCATTCCTCCCTCGTGAGCTTCCGAGCCGCCAGATATTCCGATTCTTGGGCGTTGAAGCTGGCTTCCTTCCACTCCATCCCGTCCTGCAGCACCGCCGTCTTGCCGCTGTTCTCGCCCCCGGAGTAAAGCGCTGCCCAATCCGCCTGGAACCGCTCTCGCGCCATCTCGCTCCATGGCGGGGCGTCTGCTGGCCGCTGGATGATGCCCTGCATGCGGGCGCTGTTGCGCCAGAACTGCTCCCGGTAGTCCCCCATGGCCGCTTCCTCGGCCAGGATGCGCCGCAACGTCTCCAGGGGAGAGATGCTGCCCGAGGGGCGGTCGGGGCTGTAGCCCCAGATGTCCACCATCTGCTCCGGACTATAGGTCTGGATCTGAGCCCCGAAGTTCACCTCATAGGCTTGTGGCCACAGGGCGCCCTTCACCGTCACCAGAGGAGGCGGAACGGGCAGCAGGCCCCGACTACTGCCCGTCCGCACGATAAGCTGGTAGGAGCGGAAGTAGATGCCCAGGTCCGCCATGAGACGCGTCTTCCATCGGTAGGGCGTCATCTTCATCGCCGCCGGCAACGGCTGTTCCAGCAGCTCGGCCAGGGGATGATCCCGTACCCTCTCCCGGTCCGTGTCACTCACACGCCGGTACAGGTGCAGCCCGAGTTGCGCGATGTTCCGAGCCAGGAAGTCAACGCAAGTCCGGACGTTGGGCTGAGTGCGGTAGAGCGTGGCATAGTCCGCGTAGTGCTCGTCGTAGAGCCGCATCCAGCCATGGCCGGACACTGGCTGCCAGCCGAGATCGACGTTCTGCAGTTCGCCCAGACTCTGCACTACGGCCATGCCACTACCCCAGTACCTGCAGGAACTCGATGTTCCCTTCCGGTATCACCAGTTCTCCATCCAGCGGCCGCTTCACCGGCCGGCCCTCATCCAACAGTTGCACTGCCCGCTTGAGCACCAGGAACCCGTCCCGCCGGCGCCACACGGCCCCGCGAAAGGCAGTCTTGCCACCCTTGAGGTTCACCAGGCACTCGTGCAGCACCGGGTACGGCGCCCGAAACGGCCACATCATGCGATCACCAGACCGTGATCCTCATATGCGCTCCGCCGCGGCGGCTCTCGCCTCATGGCCCGATCGATGGCCATCACCAGGGCCACGATCCCATCGATCTTGCCCTGCGAGGTCGCCTTGTCCGGCTTCAGGTTGCCCGCGGCGTCTTGTTTCACGGCCACGTTGCCCGCCATCCACTTGAGGACCGGATTGCCGCCATGGTGAATCTTGTGCTCCAAGAGCCGGCGCTCGAACTCCTTCATCGGGACGGCCATGCTCAGGAATCCCTGGCCCATCCCGAACACGTCCAGTCCCTCATCCATGAGCTCCTGGCTGAGCTGGTAGCCCTGGAAAAGTCGGTCCACGTTGACGCTGCGCAGGGCGAACCGGGAAGCATCCTCCAGGATGTCCCGCTTCACCCGCTGATAGTCCACCGCGTCGCCCTCCGTCGCCACCAGGTAGCCGTCCCGTTCCCAGGCGACGTACTGGTCGCGGTAGCGGTTGGAGCTATCCATCAGCCGCGACTGCGGGCACCAGAACCGGGCCAGCACGTCGATCTGATCGGAATCCCCAGGCCGTGGGAAGGCCAGCACCCAGGCCGTGAGGTCCGATACCGCCGAGAGGTCGAGGCCCCCATAGCATTCCCGGCCCTTGAGCGCCTCCGGATCCACCTGGCCGGCATTGGCATCCCACAAGGCCAGGTCGATCCACCGCTCACTTTGCTGGGTCCAGATGTTGAGGTGGAGCCTCATGAACGCGTTCTGCGCCGCCGGCAACTGCCGGGCCCGGTCCGCCTTGCGCTCCAGGTCGTCCGGCTTGACGGTCACTCCGTAAGACGGGTTGGCCCTGGCCCACACGGCCGGGTCGGTCCAGTCGTCCCCCTCGTCGGCCGCCGCCACGAACGCGAACCAGGTGTCGTCCTCGATGGTCCCCTCCACCACCTGGCGGCTGTACTCGTGGTGTTCCCAGCAGACGCTCTGCCGGTCGAAGCCCGCCGTGGTGATCTCCACCTGCAGCGGCTGGCGCCGGGCGCCCGTGGCCGTCTCCAAGACGTCAACCACGGCCCGCGTGCGGTGGGCGTGCAGCTCATCGATCAGGGCCGCGTGCACGTTGAGCCCATCCATGGTGTCCGCGTCAGCGCCCAGGGGCTGGAACTTGCTGGCCGTAGCCTCCACCGTGAGCGTGTCGCCGCTCTTCCAGTGCTGCACCATCCGCGAGAGCGCCGGCGATGCCTTCACCATCCGCACCGCCTCGCCCCAGGAGAGCTTCGCCTGGTCACGCTTGGTCGCGGCGGAGTAGACCTCGCTTCCCGGCTCTCCGTCGGCCACCAGGAGGTAGAGCCCGATACCGGCGATGAGGCTCGTCTTGCCGTTCTTGCGCGGCACCTCGATGTAGGCCGTCCGGTACCGCCGCAGCCCGTCCTCTCGCCGCCACCCGAACATCACCCATAGAACGAATTGCTCCCACGGCAGGAGATCGAACGGCTGGCCGGCCCACTCCCCTTTCGAGTGCTTCAGGAAGCCAAAGAACTGCAGCGCATGCTCCGCAGCCGCCCGGTCGAAGTGCAGCCCGCGCTCCGCTCCCGTTTCGAGGTCGCGCACGTGCCGCTCGACCGCCAGGCGCACCAGCTTCCCCGCCGGTACGGTCCCGTCCGGCACGCCCGCAATGTAGGCCGCGACCGGGTGCTTACTCGCCACTCACCTTGCCTCGCAGAAATTCCTCGAACGGGTCCGCCCGCTCCGGCTCGGGCAGGCTGATCTTGCTGCGGCTGGAGGCAGTCATCCCGAACTCCGCCAGGTACCCCTTCATGAGGGCGCTGCACTTGTGGACGATGGCGACCTCCGGGCGCTGCTGCACATAGCCATTGGGCGTGGTGAAGGTCAGCCCCTCAGCCTCCAACGTCGCCTTGGCCCGGCGCGCCATGCCGTAGAGATAGCAGAGTTCCTCCAGGGCGATTCGGTCGAGCTTCGTGAGCAGCCCCAGACGCGCCAGTTGTGGTGCCACGTAGCGCCAGGCCTTGCGTGCCTCCCCCGAGAGCCACCGCGGGCAGGGTAAACGCACCGGTTCGGGCTGCGGTTCGCGCTTGTTCAGCGGCCGCTTGCCCGGATTGCCCTGCAGAACCTTCAATTTCGTCGGTTTCGGTGGCCGTCCCCCGGCCATCTATCCCCCTTGTGAGTTTCGCGGTCGTATGAGCCAGACTCCTTGAAAAGCGAGTCTAAGGGTATGAAAAGGGTTGATGCCT
>JAQTTU010000011.1 GCA_028710605.1 Sideroxydans sp. | reverse complement strand
TCCTCTGTGTCCTCTGTGTCCTCTGTGTCCTCTGTGTCCTCTGTGTCCTCTGTGTCCTCTGTGTCCTCTGTGTCCTCTGTGTCCTCTGTGTCCTCTGTGTCCTCTGTGTCCTCTGTGTCCTCTGTGTCCTCTGTGTTCTCTGTGTTCTCTGTGTTCTCTGTGTTCTCTGTGTTCTCTGTGTTCTCTGTGGCAAAAAGTTTTTGATTTTGACTTTGCTGTTCACGGCGTTTTACTTCGCCTCACAGACCCTCACCCCAGCCCTCTCCCGCCAGCGGGCGAGGGAGCTTTAAAACAGAGCGCGCCTTGTCGTCTTTGCGACATCCCACCCGCCCCAACACAACAACGACAAACATTTTTCGCACCTATCCGGTGCGCGCCCGCACCAAACGCCTGATTTTGTGCATCCCGCATTTGTGCGCGAACGCTGGCACGCGGCTTGCACCAGTGAGCGCAGGAGATTGTCGATATGAGCGAATATTTGTTGCTGCTGCTGGGTACGGCGTTGGTGAACAACGTGGTGCTGGTGAAATTTTTGGGACTGTGCCCGTTCATGGGTGTGTCCAAAAAAATGGACGGCGCGCTGGGCATGAGCATGGCCACGACGTTTGTGTTGACGCTGGCGACGGCGGCAACCTGGATGCTGGAACACTGGCTGCTGATGCCGCTGGGCATCCAGTACCTGCGCATCCTCGCGTTCATCCTCACCATCGCGGCGGTGGTGCAGTTCACCGAGATGGTCATCCGCAAGACCAGTCCCGGCCTGTATCAGGTGCTGGGCATCTACCTGCCGCTGATCACCACCAACTGCGCGGTGCTGGGCATCGCCCTGCTCAACGTGCAGGAGAAAAACAGTTTCATGCACAGCCTGCTGTACGGCTTCGGTTCCGCGCTCGGCTTCTCGCTGGTGATGCTGCTGTTCACCGGCTTGCGCGTGCGCCTGGCGCTGGCGCAAGTGCCGCCCGCATTCAGCGGCGCGCCCATCGGTTTCGTGGTGGCCGGATTGCTGGCGCTGTCGTTCATGGGCTTTGCCGGGTTGGCGTGAAATGAAAAACTCAAAAAACATTTACCACAGAGAACACAGAGCACACAGAGAAAGATGTGATGCGGATATCTCTGTGAACTCTGTGTTCTCTGTGGCTATCAGATTTTGACTTTGAAGGAGTTTTAGAATGTTGCTCTCGGCGATTGTCAGTTTGACCCTGCTCGGCACCATCCTCGGATTGTTGCTCGGACTCGCCGCGCGCTATCTCAAGGTCGAAGGCAATCCGCTGGTAGCTGAGCTTGAGCAGCTGTTGCCCGGTTCGCAATGCGGCCAGTGCGGCTTCCCCGGTTGCATAGGCGCAGCGCAAGCATTGGCCGAAGGCTCTGTATCGGTCACCCTGTGTCCGCCCGGCGGACGCGCGGTGGCGCAGTTGCTGGCGGCCAAGCTCGGCATCGAAGCCGACCTTTCCGGCGTGGCGGACAACGTGCCCAGGATCGCCGAGATCAAAGAAGAAATCTGCATCGGCTGCACGCGCTGTTTCAAGGTGTGCCCCACCGACGCGATCATGGGCGCGGCGCAACAAATTCACGTGGTGTTCCGCGAAGCCTGCACCGCCTGCGGCAAATGCGAAGAAGTGTGCCCGACCGAGTCGGTGAAGCTGCAACCGATCCCGGCCACGCTGCAATCGTGGTACTGGAACAAGCCGACAGGAGCGCTGGCATGAAACTCAAAACATCCGCATTGGGTTGGATGCTTCATATCGAGGCAAGCAGGATGTCTGCGTTCCCTCATCCCCAGCCCTTCCCCCGGCGGGGGAAGGGAGTTAAGCCCCTCGCCCTCCGGGAGAGGGGTTGGGGTGAGGGCCAGCGGAAGGCAAACACGGGAGCGGTCAGATGCTAAGCGCGAAACTTTTTAAATTGCGCGGCGGCGTGCATCCCGAAGGCCGCAAGAATCTGTCGGCGGAGCGCCACATCCGCACCTTGCCGTTGCCGCAAAAACTGTTCGTGCCGTTGCAGCAACACATCGGCGCACCCGCTTCACCCGTGGTGAACGTCGGCGATAAAGTGCTGAAAGGCCAGCTCATCGCGGTGGCGCAGGGTGCGGTGTCGTCGTCCATCCATGCGCCGACTTCCGGCGTGATTGTGGCGCTGGGCGACCACGTTGCGCCGCATCCCTCCGGCTTGCCGGTGCCGACCATCACGCTGCAAAGCGATGGCGCAGAAAATTGGATCGCTTGCGAAACAATCGCTGACCCGTTCGCGCTCACGCCGGAAGACATCGCGGCGCGCGTCGGCGCGGCGGGTATCGTCGGGCTGGGCGGCGCAACATTCCCGTCGGCATTGAAACTCAATCTGAGCCGCAGCAGCGGCGTGCAGACGCTGATCATGAACGGCGGCGAATGCGAACCGTATCTCACCTGCGACGACCGCATCATGCGCGAACGTGCGGCAGAAATTGTCGAAGGCATCCGCCTCATCGCTTACGCCGTGGCCGCGCAAGAAATATTGGTCGGCATCGAAGACAACAAACCCGAAGCCATCGCCGCGATGCAGGCCGCCTCCGTTGATACGCCGGTCAAGGTCGTCGCCATGCCCAGCATGTACCCGATGGGTTCGGAGAAACAAATCATTCAGGTGCTCACCGGCAAAGAGGTGCCCGCCGGAGGCCGCCCCGCCGACATCGGCGTGCTGGTGCACAACGTCGCCACCGCGTATGCCGTGCAACAGGCCATCCGCTTCGGCAAGCCGTTGCTGTCGCGTCTGGTCACCCTCAGCGGCGGCGCGATCAAGACGCCGTGCAATGTGGAAGCGCTGATCGGCACGCCGGTGGAAGAGCTGATCGCGTTTGCCGACGGCTACGCGCAACCCGCCGCGCGCATGGTGCTGGGCGGGCCGATGATGGGGCAGCAATTCACCAACACCAATGTGCCAGTCGTTAAAGGCACCAGCGGTGTGCTGGCGCTGACCGCTTCTGAAATCGGGCAAGCCGAACCTTCGCCGTGCATCCGCTGTTCGACTTGCATTCGTGCGTGTCCCGTTGGCTTGATGCCGGTGGAAATGGTGTCGCGCATTCGCGCATCCGACCTCGCGGCGGCAGTGGATTTCGGCTTGAAAGATTGCATCGCCTGCGGCTCGTGTTCATATGTATGCCCGGCGCACATCCCGCTGGTGCATTACTTCAACTACGCCAAAGGCGACCTCGCCGCGCAGGAACGCACCAAGCTGAAACAGGAAGCCACCAAGAAGTTGGCCGACGCGAGAAACGAACGCATCGCCCGCATCGAACGCGAACGCGCGGAAGCGGCGGCACGGCGCAAGGCGGCGCGCGAAGCGAAAGCGGCCAAGGCTGCGGCGGAGAAAGCGGCGGAGGAGGTGGCATGAACACCAGCAACTTTTTAAGCCGTCATTCCGGCGCAGGCCGGAATCCAGCAAAAAAACAAAATCCGCGTAGCGGACAAAACCAAAATGTAGCCCCGCTGCGCGGGAAACTATTTGTTTGTCTGGATTCCGGCCTGCGCCGGAATGACGGAACTATCGAGGAATAGACTATGAACCCCATCGCCCATTCCCCCCACGCCCACGCTCCAGTCTCCATCCCCAAAGTGATGGGCACCGTACTGCTCGCGCTCACCCCGGCGACTCTGTTCGGTTTCTGGCTGTTCGGCTGGCCGGCGATCAATCTGTGGGCCGTTTCCCTCATCGCCGCCATTCTCGGCGAAGCCTTCGTGGTGCGCATGCAAGGCCGCGCGGTGCGTCCGGTTCTGATGGATGGTTCCGGCATTTTGACCGCGTGGTTGCTGGCGCTGTCGTTACCGCCTTACGCGCCGTGGTGGATCGCGGTGCTGGGCAGTCTGTTCGCGGTGGTCGTCGGCAAGCAGGTGTTCGGCGGGCTGGGGCAGAACCTGTTCAATCCGGCAATGGCGGCGCGCGTGATGTTGCTGATCTCGTTCCCGCTGGAGATGACCTCGTGGGTTGCGCCCGCGCAAGCGCCGGGATGGCTCGACAGTTTGCGCATCACTTTCATGAGCCAACCGCTGGACGGCATGGCCAGCGCTTCGCTGCTCGGTCATGTGAAGACTGAATTTACACGCGGCGTGGGACTGGATCAGGCCCTGAGCGGTTACTACGCGCCGCAGCACATGCTGATGGGCAGCCGCGCGGGCAGCTTGGGCGAGACGGCGGCGGTGCTGCTGCTGATCGGCGGCCTGTTCCTGATCGCGCGCCGCATCATCACCTGGCATGCGCCGGTCGCCATGCTGCTCGGCGTGGCCGTGCCCGCGCTGCTGTTCAACGCCATCGACGCCAACCATTACGCCGGGCCGCTGGTGCATCTGCTTTCCGGCGGCCTGATGCTGGGCGCGTTCTTCATCATCACCGATCCGGTGACCTCGCCCAACACCGCAAAAGGACAGTTCATCTTCGGCCTCGGCTGCGGCCTGCTCACCTGGATCATCCGCACCTGGGGCGGCTACCCGGAAGGCGTGGCGTTCGCTGTGATGCTGATGAACGCGGCCACGCCGCTGATCGACCAGTTCGTCAAACCGCGTATCTACGGACGCGACCGCAAAGGTGCGGCGCTGTCGGTTGAAAAGAGATAAACACAATGCGAAAACCATTTGCCACAGAGATCACAGAGCACACAGAGAAATTGGTGGCTACTCCTGATTGTGCAGGTTTACCCGCAGTGTTCGAGATACCAGTGGTTTTCTCTGTGATCTCTGTGTCCTCTGTGGCTAAAAAGTTTTTAAGGGGTTTTAAAAAATGAAACTCGAAGAATTACGCGGCAAGCTGGTGTATCAGGGCATCCTGCTCGGCGGCGTGGCGCTGCTGACCAGCGCGGCGCTGTCGTTTGCGTCGCGCGCCACCGAGGCGGACATCAAGGCGGCGGAAGCGGCCGACCTGAAACAATCGCTGACGCAGGTATTGCCGGGTGAATACGACAACGACCTGCTCAAGGATACCGTCACGCTGCACGAGCCTGGCGGCGATGTGCTGGCGTATCGCGCGCGCCGCGCGGGCAAGGTGGAGGCGGTGGTGTACCGCGTGACCGGCTACGGCTACGCGGGTGCCATCATGTGCGTGATGGGCGTGTCGCGCGAGGGCAAGATCCTCGGCGTGCGCGTCATCAGCCACAAGGAAACGCCGGGTCTCGGCGACAAGATCGAAACCGCCAAGAGCAACTGGGTGCACGCGTTCGAGGGCAAATGGCTGGGCGAACCGACAGCGGACAAATGGGCGGTGAAAAAAGACGGCGGCATATTCGACCAGTTCGCCGGTGCCACCATCACCCCGCGCGGTGTGGTGAAAGCGGTGAGGGGCGGACTGGAATTGTTCGACAAGGAACGTGCGACGCTGCTGGATGAAACAGGAGCAAAACCATGAACGAAAAATACGCGCGCATCACCAAAGACGGCCTGTGGGACAACAACGTGGTGTTCGCGCAGATGCTCGCGCTGTGCCCTACGCTGGCGGTGACCAGCAGCGCCACCAACGGTCTGGGCATGGGGCTGGCGAGCACGGCGGTGCTGCTGTTGTCGAACATCATCATTTCCAGCGTGCGGCAATTTATCAGCGCGGAAGTGCGCATTCCGGTGTACATCGTGCTAATTGCGACGCTGGTCACACTGGTGGATATGAGCCTGAATGCATGGGTGCATGAGTTGTACAAAGTGCTGGGGCTGTTCATCGCGCTGATCGTGGTGAACTGCGCCATTCTTGGGCGTGCGGAGGCGTTCGCTTCCAAGAATAGCGTGTTCGATGCCGCGCTCGACGGCTTGATGATGGGAATCGGTTTTACGCTGTCGCTGGTGGTGATAGGCGGCGTGCGCGAGATTCTCGGCAGCGGTACGCTGTTTGCCAACGCGCACTTGTTGCTGGGCTCGTCGTTCGCTTTTCTGGAGACGACCATCGTGCCGGACTACAAAGGCTTCCTGCTGATGATTTTGCCGCCGGGCGGCTTCATGGTGGTGGGCATGCTGCTGGCCGCCAAGCGCGTGCTGGACCAGCGCCGTGCGGCGCGGGAAGTTGTGGCCGTGCCTGAAGCAGTCGCGAGTTAGGAGAATCAATCATGCAAATCGCCGTCGCATATTCCGAACCCGCCAGCCAACTGTGGCTGCGCATCGAAGTGCCGGATGAAACCAATGTGCAACAGGCCATCGAGCAGTCCGGCATCCTGAAAAAATTTCCGTTTCTCGATCTGGCAAGTTGTGCGGTCGGCATCTTCGGGAAAATGGCGGAGTTGGATGCGCCGCTCAAACCCGGTGACCGCGTGGAAATTTACCGCGCCATCACCGCCGATCCGGCCACTGTTCCGCGCCGCGTTATCGCAGGTGAGGACGATGACGATTAACTTCCTGGCAAATACGGGCATCTGCATGAATAGGTGCGTGTAGAACGCCATTTGGCGCGGCTTGCGGGGCAGGTGTTTAGCTGTCGGACTTGTTGCTCACATCCTTCGCAGTGTGTCCGGGTTTGTACAGGAAGTTGTTCGCCATGGTGAGGAATAGCGGCGTGGGGCAAACCAAACGCGAGCAAGCTTTGGCGATGAATGCGGCGGCCATCAACGGCAGGATCATGTCGTGGTTGTCGGTCATTTCCATCACGATGACGAAGGCCGTAATGGGGGCCTGAGTGACTCCGGCGAAATAGGCGACCATGCCGAGAATGATCGCCGCGCCCGGCGGGACGGAAGTAAAGAAATGCGCGATGTTGTCACCGAAGCCCGCGCCCGCAGAAAGCGTGGGAGCCATGATGCCGCCGGGTATGCCACTGAGATAGGAAACCAGCGTGGCCGCCATTTTCAGCAGGCCGTAGCTTTCCGGCAACGGCGAGTTGCCGTCCAGCAGCGACTTGGCTTCGCTGTAGCCGCTGCCGTAGGTGTTGTTGCCCGAAGCCAGGCCGATCAGCGCCAGCAGCAGGCCGCAAGCGGCGGCAAATTCCACCGGTCTGGCGCGCATCCATGTGCCCAAGCGTCCGGCCAGTCCTTTGTTGACTTCGATCAGGGCGCGGCTGAACGCGCCGCCCAGCAGCCCGCCCGCCACGCCGCAGAGAATAACCACGCTCCATTCGCCGCCGAACGCCAGCGTTTCGTTGGTGTGGCCGAAATAGGAATAATTGCCGAGCAGTGCCAGCGAGACGATACCGGCGATGATGACCGTCATCAGGATGGTCGAGCTGTTGTGCTCTTCAAAAGAGCGGCTCATTTCCTCGATGGCGAACACGATTCCCGCCAGCGGCGTGTTGAATGCGGCGGCAACGCCTGCCGCACCACCGGCGAGGATCAGGCCTTTTTCCAGATCATGCTGGGGAAAGCGGGCGAGGCTGCCCAGCTTGTGCATGATGGATGCGCCGATCTGCACGGTGGGGCCTTCGCGCCCCACCGATGCGCCGAAGAAAAGCCCGCCTATGGTGAGCAGGATTTTTCCCATGGTCACGCGCAGGGACAGCACTTGCTCGCGGATGTTGCGGCTTTCCTTGGGGTCGAGCGCGGCGATGGTTTGCGGGATACCGCTGCCTTGCGAGCCGGGAAAATATTTGCGGGTAAGAACGACGATCAGCGCGAACCCGAGCGGGGTGAGCAGCAGCGGCAGATAAGGCGAGTAGGCCAGCACTCTGTGGAACTGCACGTTGGCGCGCTCGCAGGCGACCGCAAACAGAATCGCCACCAGCCCCACGCTGATTGCCCCGCTCCAGAACACGAGCCTGCGCTTCCATTCCAGAATCAGGACAACCTCCCGCAAAATAATTTCATCGGCAACAAAACAATACGCGCTTCAAAAAAATACATTGCAACCATTATACATGGCGCTTGAACTCAAACAGACCGAATACCCTGTTGCACCGAAAAATATTTCAGCGGACTTCGTGCAATCTGTTTTCTTCGATTTTGTCGGCGCGAAATTGCAGCTTGTTGCTGCCGATAATCGCGATCAGCACGCCGGAATACACGAACGTGGAAAGCACGATGACACCGATCACCACCGCCTTGAACATTTCCAGATATTCGAACGTGGCGGGAATCATGGTCAGCATCACAATCGACAGTCCGCCTTTGATGCCCGCAAATGTCAGCACGCCCCACCAGCGGAAATTGATGTCCACCATTTTCTCCGTGCGGTTGGCCAGCCAGGCGAACAGCCACATCATCAGGCCGCGAATCAGCGTGGTGGCGAGGAACATCACCAGAATCTCCACCCGGTATTTCCACAGCAGATTGACATGGATCATTTCCGCCATGGCGACAAACAGGATGGTGTTCGCCACCATGGACAGCAACTGGATGTCTTCCCTGGTGCGCAGGTGACGCTCGCGTTCCTCGACGGTGGCCTTGATGCGCCGCAACACATTGCCGATCAACCCCGCCGAAGTTGCGGGTTTTTCCGCTTCCAGATGCAGCTCGGCTTCTTCGCGCCCGAGCCGGATGTCTTCCTCGGCAACGGAGCGGGTCATCACATGGTTGACGGTGATGGTGGCGAAGATGCAGGCCAGAATACCCGACAGATGCAGGTGCGAATGTCCGCCCAACAGGTTGAGCAGCTTGTAGAAAAATTCCGCGATCTCGAACGCGCCGTAGCCGGTGATGATGAGCACCATCATTTCGGCGATGCGGTTTTCCGTGGATTTCATGACCACCAGTCCGGCAAAGCCGACCAGCATGCCGATTGCCACCGAGCCGAACACCACTTCAAGGCTGATCTCGGTCACATATCCTGCCGTGATTTCGCCGCCGCCCAGCGCGTATAGACCGACAAAAACAAACACGATCAGCGCGGTGGCATCGTTGAGCAGGCTTTCGCCTTCCGCCAGAAATTTCAGGCGGTGCGGCAACTCGAATTTGGAAAAAATGCTGACCACGGAAACCGGATCGGTGGCCAGCACCATGGCAAACAGCACGATGACCGCCGCGTTGGACAGCGCGTAGTCGGCAAACAGCCAGCCGGAAATCAGCAGCGCCACCATCACCGACAGCGCGACCGAGGCCACCGCCAGATAGAGCAGGCTCAAGCCGTGCTGTTTGAGGTCTGCCACCTTGAGTTCAAGCGAATCCGCAATCAGCAGAACCGGCAGCAGGGAAATCACCAGCACGGCGAATTGCTCCGCATCCACGGTGAGTATCGGCAACTGCTGAAAGCCGAAATGCGCCGTATATGAGAGCGCGATCAAACCCAGCGGAGAGGGTATTCTGAATTTTTCTTCGAGCTGTAATGCCAGAAATAAAATTCCTGCAATCATTAAAAATGTAGAGATCATATTTTCCGTCGTTATTCCATTTCTATTTCAATACTTGAATTTACTCCCTTCTCCCGCAGGCGGGAGAAGGGCTGGGGATGAGGGTCTATGCGCTGCAAATAACTGGCTTGCTCACCACGCCCCTCACCCTACCCCTCTCCCGCCTGCGGGAGAGGGAACTGATAGCAGCTGCAATTTCATTTCACTCTTGATCTGGAAATGGAATTAAATGTCTGCGTATTGCCCGGCTCGAATATTCCGGCTTGGCGGCTACTCGCTTTCGTTCTCAGCCGTCAGGCGGAAACCGGGCGCTTTACCCTGCTTGTCCTGTCCGGCGTAAACCGTCAAATGCGGATACGGAATCTCGATGCCGCGCGCGTCGAATTCCTTTTTCAGGCGGCGCAAAAATTCGCGGCGCACGCCCCACTGCTCCAGCGCCACGGTTTTGAAACGGCAGCGCAGAATAATCGCCGAATCGGCCCAGTCCTGCACCCCGGCGATCTCGATGTCTTCCAGAATTTTTGCGCCGAGAACGGCATCGCCGCGCAGCGCGTCGCCGACCTCTTTCACGATCCCGCACACTTCATCGACGCTTTCGCGGTAGGCGATGCTGACATCAATCACCGCAAACGCATAGCCGCGCGATTTGTTGGTGACGGTGGTAATCAGCCCGTTGGGAATGTAGTGCACGCTGCCTTCGTAGTCGCGCAGGCTGACATAGCGCAAGGTGAGGTCTTCCACCACGCCAGTTTTGCCGCACACTTCGACCACGTCGCCCTGGCGGATCTGGTTCTCGATCAGGATGAAAAAACCGTTGAAATAATCCTTGATTAAATTTTGCGCGCCGAAGCCCACCGCGATGCCGACCACGCCTGCCGCGCCCAGAATGGGCGCGATGGAAATGCCCAGTTCGCTCAACACCAGCATGCCCGCCACCAGCGAAATCACTACGGAAAATGTGTTGCGGAACACCCTTGCCAGCGTTTCGATACGGCGCTTGTTTTCGGCGGAGTCGGCGTGACTGTTCATGTAATTGCGGAACAGGCGAACCAGGTTGTTGCCCAGTCGCAGCAGCAGCCACGCCAGCATCAGAATGAGCATGACATGCAGCAACTCTTTGGGAATGTGCCCGTAATCCGCGAATATCGATTTATCCATGATGCACCTCCTGAGCGGTCAGCGCGGAATCGGCAGCGCCCGCGCACACGTTGTATTTTGCAATGCATCCGGCAAGCGGAAAAAGATCAGTCGGCAAGCCAGTAGCCGAACAGCGGGGGAATGACGATCACGTCGTTTTCCACCGCGACGCGCGCCCCGGTGCACAGGTCTTTCATCGCTCCCTGCTGAAAAAAGCCGAGCGCCCTTAACGTGGCCACCGGCAGCGACTGCGCCTCGCCGTTGAAGTTGCATACCACCAGCACGCGGTTGCGATCGTTGTGTGCGTCGGTGCGCGAAAACACCAGCAGGTTGGCATTGTCCACCGGCAACAACTGGCGATTGTCGAAATCCGCAAAGGCCGACAACTCCTTGCGCAGCGCGATCATCTTTTTCAGTTTGGAAAAAATGCGGTATTCCACCGTGCCGGTTTGATGGCGCTTTCCCGCCTTGTCCCAGTCGAAACGCGAACGGTGCAGCCAGCGGCTGTCGTCGCGCTTGGAAGGATCGGCGAGATATTCCAGACTGTTGAGCATGCCGATGGCATCGCCGTAATACAGCAGCGGGATGCCGCCGAACGACAATATCACGCCGTGCAGCAGCACAATGGTGTTGATCGCCGCCGCGATGGCCGCTTCATCCCCGTTTTCGAGCGCCGCTTCCAGCCCCACCAGCGAAGCGAGCGAACCGGAAATGCGTACATCGCCGGTCTTTGAATTTGCGCCGAAAGGCAAACCTCTGGCCGCTGAGCCGGGAAATTTTCCGGTGAAATATTCGACCAGAAAGCGCCGGTGCAACACCGGGTCGTAGCCCGCCAGCCGCACATCGTTGTCGTCAAAACCCAGGCCGATGTCGTCGTGGCAGCGCACATAGTTGAGCCAGGTCGCGCGCTCCAGTTTGTACGGCAGATTTTTTACGCCACGGTTGAGCAGGTTGGCATTCTTGGTGGCCACCGCATCCCACAGCAGCGCCATCAGCGACGCGTTGTAGGCGATCTCGCACTCCTTGGCGTTGATCGCATCCTCGCCGAAATATTTGGCGATCTCGGCGGGCGCGACGATGGCCTCGGCGATGAACAGCACGCCCGGCGCGGTCACCTGGCAGCAATCCTTCATCAGCTGCAACAGCAAATGCGCCTCGCGCTCGTTCTGGCAGGCGCTGCCGATTTTTTTCCACAGGAACGCCACCGCGTCCAGCCGCAATACATCTGCGCCCTTGTTTGCCCAGAACAGGATGATGTCTATCATTTCGATCAGCACCGCCGGGTTGCGGTAATTCAAATCCCACTGGTAGCTGTTGAACACCGTCATCACCCACTTGCCCATGGCTGCGTCCCAGGTGAAATTGCCGGGCGAGGTGAGCGGAAAAACTTCGGGCATGGTTTCTTCGTACAAGTCCGGCAGTTCGCGGTCGTCGAACACGTAGTAGTAATCCCGGTATTTTTTGTCGCCCTGCCGCGCTTTTTGCGCCCACTCGTGTTCGTCCGAAGTGTGGTTGACCACCACGTCGAGCACCAGCAACATGTCGCGCCGCTTCAGGTTGGCGGCCAGCGCTTCGACATCCTCCACCGTGCCGCAACGCGCATCGACCTTGCAAAAGTCGCGCACCGCGTAGCCGCCGTCGCTGTGTTCGGGCGGGCAGTCGAGGATGGGCATGACATGCAATATGTTGATGCCCAGTTCTTGCAGGTAGGGCAGCTTTTTCGCCAACCCGGCCAGATCGTCGGCGAAGCGGTCGCAGTACAGCGCCATGCCCACCCATTGCTGGCCGAGAAACCAGTTGTAATCCTTTTCGCGCGCCAGGTCGGACTTGCGCAAATGCGGCGCGCGTTCGATGTAGCGCTGGGCCAGCGTCTCCACCAGAGCGATCATCTGCTCTTTGAAATCGGCACGCTCCCCGTACAGCAAACGGAACAGGGAATGAATGGCGTAGAAATTCGCGCCGAGGCGCGTGAAGAAATGGCGCAAGCGAAGATTGCGTATCTCCGGCTTCAGCTCCACCAGTATTTCGTTCAGCAGCGAATGCGATACTTGCTCGTACATGGTCAGGCCTCTTGTTCGCCCCACGCAATCTCGCGCAGCCAGGCATCCGCTTCCGCCGAATAATGCGCGACTCCTTCCAGAATGCCCGCCGCGTAATTTCCGTTCATGTCCAGATAACCGCCGCGAGCGACGTAGAGCGTGTCGTTTTGCGCGGTCATGGTATCGCGTTTTACTGCGTCATCGGCATTGGCCACCAGCACCGAGGGAATGTCGCTCAGCAACACATCCATATCGTTGCCGCTGTCGCCCGCAAAAATGGTATTTTCGATATGGCATCCCGTCTGCCGCATCAGGAAGCTGATTGCGTGCAGTTTATTGGCGTTGGGCGGCAGCACATCGAGCAATCCGGTCGCCGCATTCGCGTCAACACTCCAGATCAGGTTAGCCTTTATGCCCGCGAAATACAGGCGCGCAGCCACGTCGTCCAGCAAGGGCTGCACATCGCGGTCGAGTTCCACGTAGAAGCTGAGTTTGTGGCAGCTTTGCTTTTCCTGTTCCTGCAAACGCAGCGCGGGAAAAACGCTCAACAGTCGATACAGGTCGGCATGTTGCAAATCCTGCCAGTCGCGCGCGATCAGCGCATCCCACGCATTCCATCTGTGCCAGCCGGAAGGGGCGATACGGTAGATCGTCGCGCCCACATCGGTGATGACGAAATCCGGTTGCGGCAAATCGAATTCGGCCATCGCTTGTTTGACCAGCGCGCGGTGGCGGCCCGTCACATAGGTCAGCGCAACTTCCGGGCGGTTTACCAGTTGCCTGAAGCGTTGCATGGCCTGCGGCGATTCGGGTTGCGTGCCGTTTGGAATCAGGGTGCGGTCGAGGTCGGTGCACAGCAATATTTTTTTCACGCTGCCGTCCTTTGCAGTTCGCTGTCAAGAAACCGGTAGTGATCCATCGCCTCCAGAATGCCGGCTGCATGCGGCTTGCTGGAGAAAAATATTTTTTCGATGTTGGACAGGCCGGACAATTCGGCAAGATGGCGGTTATCCACCACCACGCCCAGCGTGTTGCCGCGCAGCATGTCGGCATCGGCCCCGGTCACCCCGGCCACCAGCGTATTTTCCAGCGGAAAGCCGAATTGCTCCGCGCACCAGCGCAACGCCAGCCCCTTGGATGCCCTGACCGGAATGATGTCGAGAAACAGGCCGAATGAAAACAGGGCATTTACGGCCTGTTCGTTGCGCAACAGCAGTTGCCGGATTTCCTGCATATCCGCCACGGCGGGATCAATGTAGTAACTGAGCTTGAACGCGCTCTGGAAACTTTTCGGCTGCATCTTGAGGCCGGGCATATCCTTCAAAATATTGCGCACCGCCAGCGGGTTCCACAGGTGGTTGATATGGCATTTCCACACGACATCCTCGGTCAGGTTGGGCGCGTAGTGAATCTCCGTGCCCTGGCCGGTAATCAGCACATCCGGCTGCGGGACGTTGTATTGGCGCAGCGTGGCGAGCGCGTCGTCCAGACGGCGGCCTGTCGCCACGCCGAAAATGATGGATTTGTGATGGGCGTGCATGGTTTGCAGAAAAACGCCCAACGCTTCGCGGTCGCCGATCAGGTTCAGGTCGAGGCTGGTGAAAATCGCGCGTTCGCGGAACACGCCGGGTCGCCGTTTCAGTGTCATTCTGGAAATCGGTTCGGTCTTCTCCACCAGCGGGCGGACGACTTCCAGATATTTTTCAACGTGCGCCTGCCAGGAATAATGCTGGCGCACGCCCAGCAGCCCGTTGTTCGCCATCCTGCGCCACGCCTGCTTATGCGTCAGCGTGTGCAATAGGGTTTCCGCCATCGCCGCTTTGTCCAGCGGATTGATGAGGTGGCCGTTGCGACAGTTTCCGATGATGTCGCCCGGGCCGCCGTCCTCGGTCGCCACGATGGGCAGGCCGCAAGCCGCCGCCTCGATCAGGGTCAACCCGAACGGCTCGGTCAGCGCCGGATTGACGAACACGCCGCGCGACAACGCCGCGAGCCGGAACAGCACCGGCACGTCATCCGCCTTGTGATGCTTGGGATAACCGACCTTGCCGTACAGATCGTATTTGTCGATGGCCAGCAGGATGTCGTTGAGTACCGTCCTCGGCACGTTTTCCATATCCTGAATGTCGTCGCGGTTGCCGGCCACGATCAGCAGGTTGGCTACCTGCTGCAATTGCGGCGATTCGCCGTAGGCCTCGATCAGAGCGACGATATTTTTTTTCGGGTCGGGACGCGACAGCGCAAGGATGATCGGTTTATCGGGTTGCGTGAAAAACCGTCCGATCTGCCGCGCAATTTCGCTGTCGTTTTCGTCGCCTCGCGGCGGGAAAAATTTTTCCAGATCGGTGCCGGGCGGAATGACGCGCATGCGCTCGGGCTGGTAAAAATCGTACAGGCCGTATTGCTGCTCGATCTCCTGCTGCGTGCTGGTGATGATGCGCGCGGCGACCCCCAGCGTGGTTTCTTCAGCTTCGATGCGGCGCGAGATGCGGTAGGTATTCTCGATCTCGCTGCGCTTGATGCCGCCGGCCAGCAATTGCTTGCGCTTGTTGTGACCCAGCGAATGCCCGGTATGCACCAGCGGCACGCCGAGCTGGTGCGACAGCCGCGAACCGACATAACCGGCATCGGCGTAATGGCTGTGGATGACATCCGGGATGCGCCCCTGGCTCTTGAGGAAGGCCAGCGCGTTGTCGGAAAAATTCTCCAGCGAGTCCCACAACATTTCCTTGCGCAGATATTTTTGCTCGCCGCATTCGATGCGCACGATGCTGGCTTTTTCCGATAATGGCTCGACCGGCTCGGCGTAGTCGGCGCTGACCTGGTTGTCAATCACGCGCCGCGTCAGCAACACCACTTTTTCCACATCCGCCCGTTCGCCCAGCGCGCGCGCAAGTTCCACCACGTATTTGGTCTGGCCGCCGGTATCGGCATCGCGCCCCAGTTCCAGATCATGCCCGCGAATCAGTCCGTGCACACTGATTAACGCGATGGACAAGAGCGGTCTGGATCGGGTCGGCTGTTTTTTCATATCCCCCACTCGGCGATGAATGGTTGATAGAAATCGGCATGCTCTGGAACCGCGCCGCGTATGCCGCAAATCGCGGCGGCAAACGCGTTGGCGCGCGCCAGCGTCAACGCGGTCTTCCAGCGCATCAGCGACCCCAGAATATACACGGCGGCAAACCCGTCGCCCGCGCCCACGGTGTCCACCGCATTGGCCGACGGCGCAGATACTGCGGCCTCGACTTTTTTGCCTTCGCGGTCCATCTGCCACGCGCCCTGTTCGCCGCAAGTAACCACGACTTGTTCAAGATCGAATCGGTTCATCAGGTGCAATACCTGTTCCTGCGTATTGCCGCCTTTCGGCTCGAACATTTTGGTCAGGATGCCCAGCTCTTCAGCGTTCAGCTTGACGATGTCCGCGTATTGCAAGGATTGTTTGAGCGTAGCTTCGTCGTACCAGGGAGGGCGCAGATTGACATCGAGAAACCTCGGTGCGCCGGTACTGCCCATGATTGCCCTCAGCGCGCGCCTGGAGGTTTCGTGGCGTTGCGCCATGGTGCCGAAATAGACCAGTTCCGGGTGAACGGAAAGCGTGATCATGCGCGCCACCGCCGGATGAATGAAATCGTAAGCTTGCCGGGGAAGAATTTCAAAACGGTTGACCCCGTTCTGGATATGTACCTTCACCTGTCCCGTCGGATGGCTTTTATCGCACTGGACACCCAATGTTTCCATCCTGATTTCCGACATCGTGTGCAACACCTCAATGCCCGCCGCATCGTTCCCCAGACGGCTGATCATCACCGGCTTCTGGGCGAACGCCTTGAGATGCATGGCCACGTTGAACGGCGCTCCGCCCAGCACGGAGCGGTCGGGGAATATATCTGTCAGCACCTCCCCGAACAGTGCGATAGTTCGCTTGCGGTGCGCGCGCGGGGAAGGCCAGCCCCCGGATTGGAACAAAGATTCCAATTTCATCAGCCCGCCGCTTTTTCCACGAAATCTACGCGGCGGTTTTCTTTCCAGCATTTTTCTTCATGGCAAGTCAGCCTGGGTTTTTCTTCGCCGAAACTGACGGTCTTGATCCGCTCGCTCTGGACTCCCATTATTTCGAGCGTTTCGCGCACGCTATCGGCTCGCTTGCTTCCCAGGGCGAGGTTGTATTCGGCGCTGCCGCGTTCATCCGCAAATCCTTGCAGCACAACGACAGTGCCGGGATGCGATTTGACATATTCGGCTTGCTGCCGGATGAGTCCGCGAAATTCGGGTTTGATCGCGAATTGATCGAAATCGAAATAGACACCTTCACTCAATGATCTATTCTGCTGTGCTGCCGCAACGCCGGGAAAAGCCCTATTTGTAACGCCCGCTGCCGCCTCCTTGTTCGCAGATTCGTGGATAACTCCTGCCGCAGACACATTCGCTGTTGCCGCTCCCGCATCGGCTTGCATGGTGCTGCCGGTCGCTGCGGGCGAAGACGTTTGCGCGCCGGTTGAATTGGGTGCGGATACGCATGCCGTTAGCACGAGCGAGGCGCAAACCATTGAGGCCAGATATGTTTTCATCGAAGTTCTCCTGATGTAATGTGGGGGGTAAGCAGTTGCATTGATATAAATATAATTTACGCAAACATATAATGCAACCTATATAATTCGCCCGGGGAAAATAATTGCCTTTAATTGCGCGGGAGAAATCACTTGAGCAGTCGCGACAAAAAACAACTTTCACATCAGGTGCTGAAAAAATTCCGGGTCATTTACGGCTCGGTGCGCCAGCACTTCAGGGAAGTCGAGAAGACTTGTGGAGTTTCCGGTTCGCAGTTGTGGGTAATGCAGGAGGCCGCCAATACACCGGGCATCGGCGTATCCGAGTTGGCTGAACGCTTGTCAATTCACCAATCCACTTGCAGTCAATTGGTTGAAAAACTGGTGGAACGAAAATTGATTATCAAGGAACGCAGCAAGGAAGATCAGCGACGCGTGGGTTTGCGGTTAACAGAAAAGGCGGCTCAATTGATCGCCAAAGCGCCCGGCCCGGCAGAGGGAGTGCTGCCGGAGGCTTTGGCATCGCTGTCGGCGCATGCAATCGAGGCGCTCAACTTATCGCTGGAAAGCGTTATTGAGGAGTTGAAAATCAGGGATGACAAAATGGCCGATAAGCCGTTGGCCGATTTGTGAAATATCCTGAACAGCGGGCTTTCTGTTGTGCCGGACGTTGGCGCGGGCAAATGTGATCCGTTAAGCTTCCGGCATGTCGCAGTTCATTTTGCGAAGCAGCAGATCGTCGAAGGTATAGAAGCCATTCTCACATCCGGCCAATTGCGCCAGCGCAAAAGCCGCCCCCGTACCGAACGCTTCGCGCCGGATGGATTCATGGGTAAGGCGTACGGTCTGGTGCGGGAAGCCGAAGATCACTTCGTGGTGGCCGACGATGCCGCCCAGCCGCAATGAGGTGATGCGTTCGCCATCCACCTCCAGCGTCTCGGCGATCTTGCGTGCCGTGCCCGAGACTTCCGCCTTATTTTTGAAATGCTGTTCAAGTATTTCCACATCCGCAAACGGCGCGATCTTGCGCAACAATTTTGCCGCCACAATGAGGAAGTTGATGCCGAGGGTGATGTTGGGCGAACACAGTACGCGAGTGTCTTTCCCAAGGCCGTGCGCATAGCGCAGGTCTTCTTCCGAATACGCCGAGATTGCGCTGACCAGCATGATGTGGCGTTTGCGCACTTCTTCTCCGTAAGCGTGAATACTGGGGGCGGAGGAAAAATCCACCAGCGCATCGACCGGCATGCGCTCGAATAAATCCGCGTATGAATTGCCTTCAATAGCGATGACGGGAATATTTGTGCCGGGATGAGTTTGCGGTTTTTCGGCTGCTGTGCGGCATGCAATCCAGCACAATTCAAAACGCGGATCGCTGCTCAATATATTGGCAACCGCTTTGCCGGCTTTGCCATAGCCGGCGAGGCCGACGCGCATTTTTTTAGTCATATACTTCTCCTTGGTTGCGACGCGTAAACGCCAAGAGGGAGTGGCCGATTGTAACACCGGAAAATATTCAGATTCCCGCAGCGTCCGGCTCGAAAAAATCGGCATGTATAATCCGCCGCCTTTCCAGCCAGTGAGCAATATATGTCCACAACCATCCTGATCATCGGCGTGATGGTGTTCTTCGCGCATTTTCTGACGCTGCAATTTCGCAAGACCAGTATTCCCGATGTACTGGTGCTGATGTTGATCGGCATTCTGATCGGGCCGCTGTTGGGGGTTGTCACGCCCGAGGATTTCGGCAAGCTCGGCACGCTCATCGCCACCATCGCGCTGGTGGTGATTTTGTTTGAAAGCGGCACCTCGCTGAATCTGAGCGTGCTGGGAAAGTCGCTGGGCACTGCCGGAGTGCTCACGTTCTGGTGCTTCGCGCTGACCACACTCATCGTCGCACTGCTTGGTTATTATCTGCTCGACCTGACACTTCTCCCCGCTGCCATGCTCGGAGTCACACTGGGCGGCACATCCTCTGCCGTGGTTATCCCGATAGTCAATGCGCTGCAATTGACGGAGAAACCCACCACCGTGCTGGTGCTGGAATCGGCGCTCACTGATGTGCTGTGTATCGTCGGCGTGTTCGCGCTGCTGCAAATTTACACGCAAGGCGGCATAGCACCGGGCAGAATCCTCGGCAGCGTGTTGTCCGCGCTGATCTTTGCGGCGGTGATCGGAGTGGTCGGTGGCATCGGCTGGTTGATGGTGCTGGGAAAAGTCCGCGATTTCCCCAACACCATTTCATCCACGCTGGCTTATGTGTTCATCGTCTATGGCGCGACCGAATTCCTTGGATTCTCCGGTGCCATCGCCGCCTTGACGCTGGGCATCACGCTGACCAACTTTGAAAAAATCGGTCTGAACCGCCTGCAAAGCATAGACCGCAACATTGTGCCGTTGAGCGAGATGGACATCGCGTTTTATCGTGAGGCGGTGTTTCTGCTCAAGACCTACTTTTTCGTTTATCTCGGCATCTCCATTCATTTCGGCGAGGCGCGTCTGGCGCTCGTGGCTATTGCCATGGTGATGCTGGTATTGGCGATGCGTCTCGCACTCACCCGTGTGGTGCTTCGCGGCGAAACGTATAGCCTGCGCGATGCCGCCTTTACTTCAATGATGGCTCCCAAAGGGTTGGCCGCTGCCGTGCTGGCCGCATTGCCACTGCAATACGGCGTGCCCGGCGGCGAAACCATACGCGACACCACCTACATGGTGGTGCTGGTCAGTATCGCACTCACAGCCATGCTGGTGATGGCCTTTCCGCTGCCGATAATTCAACGGCTATATGGAAGTGCATTGGGCAAGCAATCTGCGCCACCTGCACCATGAGCAAGACCCGCTCCGCTGAATAAACGAACTCGCCGGCAGCCTTAAGCACGGCTTAAGGCTGCCGCGTTACCTTGTCGCCTCGACAATTCCCGACACCTTTCACTTCACCAAATCTGGAGCAATCATGGCTAATTTCGCCGGTATCACGGGTACGTTCGCGGTCTTGCTGCTGTTGTCCGGTTGCGGAGAGCAGCTCGCCAGCGAGGCGAAAAAATTCGCGGATCAGGTTGCCGCAGAAGCCAACAAAACCGCAGTCAAAAAAATTGATGAGTTAAGAAACGAGACGGTGGAACAGCTCAGGCAGATGCGCGGCGAAGGAAGCAAAGCCGAGGAAAAACCGGCGAACAAACCCGTTGAAACGGCAGACAGCAAAGCTGCACCCAAATCCGATTGGTGATTTGCCCGCAGCAGAATTTATTTTTCCCAAAAGGAGACAACATGAAATGTCCTATTTGCACCACCACCGATTTGTTGATGACAGAACGTATGGGTATCGAGATCGACTATTGCCCGCAATGCCGTGGCGTATGGCTGGACAGGGGCGAGCTGGACAAGATCATCGAGCGCAGCATGGGCGAACTGCCGCCAGCAGCACCGCATGTGAGCCAGCCCGTTCATTCCGCGCCGCAGCCGTACAACAGCGGCCACGGCTACCACGACAAACACCACGACGACCGTCACGGCTATCGCGGCAAACATTCATTTTGGCGGGATTTGTTTGATTGATCACTCCCTCCCCCTCGAAGGGGAAGGAGCGAAAGCTTGCATAGCTTCAGGGGAGACGCTCATTTCGCCTGCTTTTTTTCTTAACCGGGTGCCATGAGGAGAGACACACGTACCGACGATCACGAATTGCATTGCGGCATCAAAGCAGAAAATTGCGCCCGGTTTGAAATGAGCCATTAAGATAGAGGCACTTTCATGCTGCGGATGCCGTGATGGAACTGCATCAGTTTTTTCTTTTTCTCGCCATTATCCTGATCGCGGCGCGCCTGCTTTCCGAGACGGTCGCGCGTTTTGGCGTGCCGTCGGTGATCGGTGAATTGCTGGCCGGGCTGTTGATCGGTCCTTCGCTGCTGGGTTGGGTCACGCCCGACACCACCATGAAACTGCTGGCCGAGATCGGCATCATCCTGCTGCTGTTCGAGGTCGGCATGGATACCGACCTTTCGCGCCTGGCGCGTTCCGGCAGCAAGCCGGTAGTGGTTGCCCTGATCGGGTTCAGCTTGCCGTTTGTGCTGGGCTACAGCCTCAGCACCTGGCTGTTCGGCCTGCCCGAACTGACCGCCCTGTTCATCGGCGGCACGCTCACCGCCACCAGCATCGGCATCACCGTGCGCGTGCTGGACGATCTGGGCAAACGCCATTCGGATGAAGCGCAGATCGTGATTGGTGCGGCCGTGCTGGACGACATTCTCGGCGTGCTGGTGCTGGCGCTGATGTTCCAGTTCTCGGTGGAAGAAGAAGTCTCTTTCAGGGCGGTGGGCGAGGTCGGGCTGTACATTCTGTTATTCATGGTGCTGTCGCCGCTGGTGGCCAAGATGGCCTCGATGCTGATCGACCATTTTGACCAGCATGCCGCCACGCCGGGCTTGCTGTTGACCATGGCGCTGTCGTTGATCCTGCTGTTCTCGTGGCTGGCGCATGCGGTCGGCGCGCCCGAAATTATGGGCGGTTTTGCCGCCGGATTGGCGTTTAGCCAGCATTTCGGTTTCCGGCTGTGGATGGGGAGGGGCGCGGTGCTGGCGTTCAAACCCAGCCCGAAATTGGCGCACCGGCTGGAAGAGCAGATGCGCCCGCTGATTCACACCTTCTCGCCGTTGTTCTTTGTGATGGTGGGCGTTTCGCTCAACCTGAACGCGGTCAACTGGGGTTCCGCCTTCATCTGGGAACTGGCCGCATTGCTGTTGTTGATCGCCTTCTTCGGCAAATTCATATCGGGATTTTGTATCCGCGAATCGAGACGCAATCAGATGGCGATTGGCCTGTCGATGATCCCGCGCGGCGAGGTGGGATTGATCTTCGCGCAACTCGGTTTCAGCCAGGGCATCCTCAACGGCGAACTGTACGCCGCCCTGCTTATCGTCATCGCGCTCACCACCATGTCGCCGCCGTTCCTGCTCAAATGGTTCTACGGGGCGAAATCAAACAAACCCGAATGACCCAAACAAGCGCCGCTTATGTCCGTTCGCCCTGAGCCTGTCGAAGGGGATTTTTCAAATGCATCACCAGCGCGCTGTCCATCATCGCCAGATGCGTATCGAACCACTTCGGCAATCCTTCCTGCACATACTCGCGCACCGATGCAAACTGTCCGCGCTGGACAGTGCGGCTGAGCAGTTTCAATTCACCCAGCACGCGCTGGTGTTCGCTGTCATGCTCGGAAAATCCCTTGTAATGCGAGTCGCGCATCAGCTTGCCCTCGGCTTCGAAATGCGCGCGAGTGTGCTCGGCCAGCGTTTGAAATAGTGCGGGGAATTGTGCGTCGCTGGCCGAGATTAACGCGACCACTTGTGCGATGAATTCGCGGTGAGTGGTGTCCATCTCGTTCATGCCCAGGGTGTGGCGCGCGTCGTCCCACTTCACTTGAGAAGTATTCATCCTATCCACTGTAGGTGCGAATTTATTCGCACATAACACGTTGAGCGTGCGAATAAATTCGCACCTACAAACTCCGCAACTGCGCTTTTTAGATTCATGCCGCCGCCAGACTGCCGTTCCAGCTTTCCGCCGCCGTCAAAAAATCCGCCACATGCGCATTCACGATCTCGACGTTGAGCCGCTCCAGATAGCGTTTCTCCTTGTCGGTCGGATGCGGGATCAGCGCCCAGCCTGCGGGCTTGTCCGCGCCGAACATGATGTCGGAGAACACCATGCGGTCGGTGTCGCGGTTGAGGCGCATGCCCAGCAATAAATAGCGTTTGTTCTGGCGCAGGCGTTTGACGAACGAGGGAATGGCGAAGCCGCCCATCAGCTCGGTGATGTAATCGACGAAGTCGGCATCCGACGCGATGTAGTTCGATTCCGGCAGCGGCGTGCCCAGCGGCTTGAACAGGATGGGCAGGCTGGTGTCGGCCGCCTCCTGCTCGATGGCGGAATAACTTGTGCCGTCGTAGTTGAAAA
This sequence comes from Sideroxydans sp., assembly GCA_028710605.1. Taxonomy (GTDB): domain Bacteria; phylum Pseudomonadota; class Gammaproteobacteria; order Burkholderiales; family Gallionellaceae; genus Sideroxyarcus. Next base: position 118,590 of record JAQTTU010000011.1, on the reverse strand, counting down.
TGCGGAAGCGGTAGCCGCCTGCCAGGCGCGCAATGCCGACGATCAGCGTGTGCGGCGTGGTCGCGTATTGCTTCTGCAATTGCGTGTCGCGGTTCACGTCGATAATGTAGGGCAACTTTTGTTGCGCCAGCCACTGGTGCAACGCGGACGTACTCCACTGCGTATCGCGGTAAGTCGCATCCAGGAATTTGTTCACTGCCGAGCGTCCGCGCTTCAACTCCATATTCATCGCCGCACGCGGAAATTCGTACATCAGCTTGGGTGCCATCGGCTGGCCGTTGTTCATGGCGATGATCAGGCTGTCGCTGTCGGCGGGAATGGCTTTGCCCGTATCCGGCGAGATCACGCCGTCCAGCGCACCCGCGCCCAGATAAGGCACGACGCTGCCGTCGGACAGACCGCTGAAGATATTTTCAAATGCAGTGCTCATTGCGATGACTCCTCTTGGTGGTGACAAGAGAAGCATTGGCAATAAACGCGCCAAAACGTACATCCAGCATTGGCGCGGGTTGCGGGGCGGTGGCGGTTGGAGCAAATGCGACAAAGCGGAAATTCTTGTCGCATTGGGGTGCGGGGGTAGGGGCGCGGGGGTAGAGGCGCGACAACGTCGCGTGCAGCCCCGCTTAAATTTCGAATAAACGGGTGGACAAGTTATCCCCCTTATCAAATAATCCGCCCTTTATTTCTCATTGCTTTTGAAAGCCAAAGATCAACCCAATCATGAACTACATAAAAATTGCCGCCCTGTTTGTCGCAGCCTATCTGTTGAATCTTGCTGCTCCTGCTATTCTCGAACGCATAGTTCACCTCGGCGGCACGGAGACCGCCATTGCAAATTCCTTGTGGTGTCTGGGATTGTTCCTGGTGTTTGGCTGGGCTTGCAGCAAATATTCCGAAGGCACGGTATTCCCCAGCTTCACCTTGCAGCTTCTGGTGGGTATCGTTTTGCACGATGCGCTGGCACCCATCGCCTCGGAAATCATGCTGGCGGTGGTGGTGTGTACCTCGCTGGCGGCCATCATCCTGAAAGGCGGCGGCGACGAAGTTGACCGGCGCGATTTTGTGAAAATCGCCTTCCCCACCGTGATGATCGCGCTGGTGGGTTATCTCATCACCTTCTTCGTCATGTTCCCCATCCTGATGGCGCTGGGTCTCGACGGCAAAGTTGCCGCATTGCTTGCGGCCATCATCGGCTCCACCGATCCGGCGGCATTGATCCCGACCTTGAAAAGCATTGTCTTCAAGAAAGAGTACAAACGCCTCGCCAGCATGGCCGTTGCGGAAAGCGCCATCAACGATGCGGTGGGCGCTATCTTTGTTGCGGCCATTGCCGCCATGATTATGGCGGGCAATGCTTTGGGTTCGATGGGCACGCTGGTTTCCGGTCTGTTCAGCGCCGAAAACATGATGCATCTGGGCGGCCAATTCCTGTTCGGTGCCATTGCCGGTGTCATCGGCTGGGGTGCAATGTACGGTTATGAAACTTACAAATCGCGCGACCACGAACGCGACGTGGGCGAAACCACTTACGATTTTGCGATGGTGCTGGCCATTCCGCTGGTCACCTTCCTGCTGGCGCAAATGATCCACGGCAACGGCTTCCTGGCGGCCTTCCTCGCCGGACTGCTCGCCAACTACAACCACGGCAAGGAATATTTCCACAAGACTCTGCACACCATGGAAGTCAAAATCGAGAGTATCTCCAAGCCCACCATTTTCATGATGGTCGGGCCTTTCGTCTCGTTGGGAAATTTGTGGGATACCGCCGTCCTCGGGCTGCTGGTGTCGCTCGCTTTCATCCTCGTCGCCCGACCCGTGGCCGTGCAGTTGTCCATGCTGCCCACCAACCTCAGCATGAAAGACAAACTCTTCATGAGTGTCGTGCGGGAAACGGGAGTGATCCCGGTGGTGCTGGCCGTTATCACCGTCGCGCAATTCCCGGAAATGACCCAACTCATGCCGCTGACTGCCTGGGTCGTCATCTGGACGCTGACCTTGCTGCCGGCGATCACCCCGTGGTGGTCAAGAAAACTCGGGGTCGTGCAGTAAGCATTACGCTGGCATACGCCCCGCGCCAAGCTTTGGATTAAGGCGCGGCGGCGTTGGGTGCGATGACTGATGAGACGAATTTTTATCGTCCACCTTCACGCCAACGCCCTATTCACGGGCATCTACATCAAGTGCATGTCGCAGAACGCCTATTGACAGGCATCTTCGGGCAGCAGCTGGCTTATGAAGCTGCGCGCCCGTCCTTCGTTCATTTCTATTTCAATACTTGAATTTACTCCCTTCTCCCGCAGGCGGGACTGCGGAAGGGTCGCTGCGTAGCAGCGGGGCACCCACCGGCGTACCCCTTGCGGGTGGAAGGGCTGGGGATGAGGGTCTATGCGCTGCAATATAACTGGCTTGCTCCCCACGCCCCTCACCCTACCCCTCTCCCGCCTGCGGGAGAGGGAACTGATAGCAGCTGCAATTTCATTCCACTCTTGATCTGGAAATGGAATTCAATCGGTTCACAGCAGCGCGCAACAAAACTTTCGAGTAAATTTTGTGAAACCCCAGCAAGGCGCGGAAGACCGGGTCGAGTTCCTTCTCGCCCGTCTTGCGGTTCGTCACCGGCACAACGGCTGACCCGAAATACAAACGCGTTCCCGCAACGTTGCCCACGGTAATGGGCGCGACCATGAGCCAGGAACGGGTGCGCGATTGAAAATCCGACATGAGCAATTGATCCGGGCAGCGCTGCTCGACATGCCACGCGGCGAACTCGTCGATTGCGCCTGCGGCCAACTGTTTGGCTTGAGCATCCGTGGATGGTTTCGCCACCGCCCACTTCAGGATCGCCCGTTCCAGCTTGAACACAAACGTGGTGTAGAACGCGGCCACAAATTGTTCGTGTGAAATCGAACCGGCCACATCCGCCGCGAAGCAATCCGTGTATTCACCATTCGCCAGACAAGTGTTCAGCAGCGCAACGTCGGGAAGCGGGCAAGCGCGGATGGAAGACAAGGCTCAGGCTCCGCGCGGCAGGCGATGTCGCAATGCAAGTCCCCGGCGCATTCTTAAAAAATCCCGAAGAAATTATCGGCAAATGTTTTCAGCACCTTGTGCTTCGATTTGGCGGTTACCGTGGTTCGGCCGTTGATTTTTTGAAATATCAGCTCATCAACTTCGGCCAGGTCGGCAGCGTTGCGGGCAAGCTGGCTGAAAATATTATTTTCAATTTTCGCGAGCGCTTCCGTTTTAAATAGGCTGATTGCCCGTTCTGCTTCGGCGTTAAATTCAGCCCGGTAGATTAGCGTGGTTAGCAGTGCCGCCTGATGAGTCAGGGTGCAGGGCGCATCAATGGCTGCATCCAACAAATGGATTATGTGTTCGATGCTCTGCTTCGGCGTGGGAAGCTCTTCTTCCTTTACGCGTATTGCTTGTGTTGAAGCGTCTGCAATCGGCAATGCATCGGCAGCTGCTGGCCATCCCGATGGTTTGAAAAATGATGGGCCGTACAAGCCCGCAGGCGACACCATGAAGTAGTAAGTAATGGCGGGAATAATTTGCATCCAGGTAATGAACCAGACATAAACCGGCGGCGTGACATAGCTCATGCAAAAGGCAATGTTGCCGTTGTACGGATATAGCCCCGATGTGGCGATGTAATCGGCTCCCAACACGGTGACTTTGGATTGCAGTTCGGGCATGCCGTTGTTGATGGATGCTTTCGTAAACAAGTTAAGCAATCCGATTATTCCAACCGAGTTGCTGCCAACCAGAGTAAGTCCCGCATCGTCGAATTTTCCATCGAGATGAATGTTGAACTGCATTGATGTCGCTGCGGTTGATGCGGGGAACACATCCAGATTGCCGTGGATGTCATAAATATTATCTTTGACATCCAGCGTGCCGGTGAAGAGTTTGTTTTTCAAAAAACTTATATCAACCGTGCCATGAGCGTTATTCGACCCGTAATCGAAGTGTCCTTTGAGGTCGATGAATTCGGCAAAGGTAAAGCTAAAATCCGTCTGGCCAGTATTCTTCTGGATTTTGGTAATTGAAGAAAAATCCTTGATGAGCAGTACCGCATCGGACTGATCTTTGACTGTTTTTCCCACAACAAGAAGATCCGGCTCTTTTGAAACAATGAACGTGATTTCGTTGCCAAATAGCTTTCCGTTGAATGCGACGTGTTTCTCTGCCAGATGCAGCGTGCATCCGGCGAGAATGAATCCGAGAAGAGAAACTTTCGCATCGCCATTTATTCCGAAATGCGATTTCGTCGTGTTCAACTGAAACAAACCTTCAAGTTGAAAGACGCTCGGATGGTGAAACAGCTTGGCGTTGCCCGACAGGATAATTTCATCGTTCAAGTATTGGAGGATGACCAGTTTTTCTTTCAGCAACTCAAGATCACCCCATTTGATGAGCGCGTCTCCTACTCCAACCCCGTGTACTTCCTCAACGGTAAAATCGCAATCGATATAAATGTGAAAGTCGCCCACATTCCAGTCAATAACTACCTGAGGTTCATTGTTCGCACGCATTGGAGTGTCCTTCATAAATGGTTGAAGTTACAAAGTGATGTCGTCGAGTAATTCGTTTCAGATTTTATTCCCTTGCGACCTTTAAGGGTTATTTTTTGATTTTGTTGTGGTCATATTCTCGCGGTATTACAATAAAAATATGCGTAATACCAAAGCGAGAAAACCATGATCACCACACTCACCAGCAAAGGCCAAGTCACCATCCCCAAGCAGATACGCGACGCGCTCAACATGGCGGCTGGCTGCTCGGTGAAATTCGCCGTCAATCAGCAAGGCGATGTCGTCATCCACAAAGTCGGCGCACGCGCCAGCCGCAAACCGGACCGTTTCGATGCGGCGCGCGGCAAGGCGGATGTGAAATGGCGTACCGATGAATTGATGGCACTGTTGCGCGCCGAGTAAGCAATGCTGCTCGTCGATACCAACGTGCTGATCGACGTGCTGGAAGACGACCCGGAATGGGCGGACTGGTCAATCGCCCAGTTGTGCGCGCAATCCCAAGTTCACCCGCTGGCGATCAACCCCATCATCTACGCCGAACTGTCGCTGACCTTCTCCAAAGTGGAAGCGCTGGACAAAACCATCACCAATCTCGGCCTGTCAGTTCTTGAAATACCGCGCCCCGCCTTGTTTCTGGCAGGCAAAGCCTTCGCGCAATACAAACGGCAAGGCGGCAAAGCCAACAACGTGCCGGCCGATTTCTTCATCGGCGCACACGCCGCCGTACAGGGTTACGCGCTGCTCACGCGCGATGCGCGGCGCTACCAAAATTATTTTCCGAGCGTGAAATTGATTACGCCGTGATTCAGCATGGTGGGTTGGTTTGCGATGTCGTAATGCAAGACCTGCCCCCGGCGTTCAGACAACATCGGTTCTGCTGACGATCCTAAAAACAAAACCTCGTGAAGATGCTCGTCAATAGGCGAACTGCATCATGCGCATCGTGGAGATGGCCGTGGATATTGGGTCGCGGGCAATCAGGCAAATGGATTCTTGACCACCAAGCTGTCAATCTTCATCCCGCTTTGCATATCCTCGGACAGCAACGTTTTTGCACCGGCCAAAATTGCCGCCGCGCAAATGTGCGCGTCATAAAATGAAAGTTGGTAACGCTTGGCAATTTGCACTGCCTTGTCATGCGACTCGACCGTGAGCGGGACAACATCGCATGCGGCCTTCACCGCCAGCAACACCGCATCAATCTCTTCCCAACTCATTTTGAGTTTGCGCTGGCAAACGGAAGTCACTTCGTTGAGTACCTGCACGCTGATGATGCCGCCCTTGTTCAGCATGGCTTCGGCACGGTCGGCTTTGGCGGTATCGCCGGACAGTAAATACAAAATCACATCGCTGTCGATAAAAACCGTGCTCACTTGGCAGGTGTCCGCTCGTTGGCTTCGAGCCGGTCAAAGTGATAATCGGCAGGCAAACGTCCGCGAAACTCGCGCAAGCGCGCCAGCAATTCCTTCACTTCTTTCTTCTTGGAAACCTCAAAGGTTCTGGAATCGACGGCGTGCAAAGAAATCTCATCGCCTTCCTTCAAATCCAGCGCCTGCACCAGCACGGCGGGTAACCGCACCGCCAATGAATTTCCCCATTTGGCTACTTGCATGATGAACTCCTTGTGGATATACGTTTTGAAAGAAGTGTATCACGATGCCTGGGGTGTTGGGATCTACAAACTGTGCTGCCCCCCCCGGTTACACGGGGGGCAAAAGGCAAGACCTGACCCCGAAGTCCGCGTGATTCTGCAAGGTGGGGTGGTTTGCGATGTCGTAATGCAAGACCTGCCCCCGGCGTTCAGACAACATCGGTTCTGCTGACGATCCTAAAAACAAAACCTCGTGAAGATGCTCGTCAATAGGCGAACTGCATCATGCGCATCGTGGAGATGGCCGTGGATATTGGGTCGCGGGCAATCAGGCAAATGGATTCTTGACCACCAAGCTGTCAATCTTCATCCCGCTTTGCATATCCTCGGACAGCAACGTTTTTGCACCGGCCAAAATTGCCGCCGCGCAAATGTGCGCGTCATAAAATGAAAGTTGGTAACGCTTGGCAATTTGCACTGCCTTGTCATGCGACTCGACCGTGAGCGGGACAACATCGCATGCGGCCTTCACCGCCAGCAACACCGCATCAATCTCTTCCCAACTCATTTTGAGTTTGCGCTGGCAAACGGAAGTCACTTCGTTGAGTACCTGCACGCTGATGATGCCGCCCTTGTTCAGCATGGCTTCGGCACGGTCGGCTTTGGCGGTATCGCCGGACAGTAAATACAAAATCACATCGCTGTCGATAAAAACCGTGCTCACTTGGCAGGTGTCCGCTCGTTGGCTTCGAGCCGGTCAAAGTGATAATCGGCAGGCAAACGTCCGCGAAACTCGCGCAAGCGCGCCAGCAATTCCTTCACTTCTTTCTTCTTGGAAACCTCAAAGGTTCTGGAATCGACGGCGTGCAAAGAAATCTCATCGCCTTCCTTCAAATCCAGCGCCTGCACCAGCACGGCGGGTAACCGCACCGCCAATGAATTTCCCCATTTGGCTACTTGCATGATGAACTCCTTGTGGATATACGTTTTGAAAGAAGTGTATCACGATGCTTAGGGTGTTGGTATTGGAAAACCTAGATCGCTAAATGAAGGGCATTGCGGAGCAGCCAGCCTTGCTCCTCCCCTGAAGCGGGGTAAGCAGGCAATCCGCGCAGCGGATGTTCGCACAAGGGGAGGTTGGGGGGGGTGGGTTTGATGTGTTGTTTTTACGATTGCTACAAGTCTAGACCTGAACCCGCGCCCGAAATCCATGTTGCAGATCGCCTATTGATGGGCATCTGCGGGCGGTGCGAATATTTATGTGCTCGTTCAATTGACGTGAAATCAATGCGACGCTGACCCCTTATCGCCTTATCGCTGCCCCCTTATCGCTCCCGGCATGTGCGGCATGTACGGAATGCGTAGCCTGTTCTCTACTCTACCCGTGATGGTTGGCTAGACTTAAGGACGTTAAACGGGCATTCTTATTATCATTCATCCGACCCTCCGAGAGGGGATGAAGGGATTTTAGAACCCTCATCTTCTTCCATCTCGAATGAACAGCCTTTTGAGAAATGACAGCTAGTGATACTTAAGTAATTAACTGACAGGGAGCAACTCATGAAAGAAAAACTATGGGTATTACTATTGGTTGCTGGTTTACTGCCAATAGCCGCGCATGCTGGCCTATTGGGGCGGATCAATTCTTATTACTCCGAAACCCAAACAGAGGCAGTCAAAAAAGCGAATGAAAAATTAGAAACGGCGAAAAAAGCATTGGGTGAAGCAGAGGGTACAGGAGACCAGGGTAAGATTCAAAATGCGCAAGCAGTTGTTGCCAAAGCTCAGGAAGACCTGACCGCTGCAAAGTTAAAGATGCTTACCGATGCAGATACCAGCGGTGTTGTAACTGGAACCGGCGCCATTACGGTTTCGACCGTCACTGGCGGCGGGACACCAATTGACTTTGCCGCATATCAGATGAACATGCTGTTATGGAAAGCAAATTGTGAAGAGGGCCATAAAAAATATTTGCTAAGTCTGGGAGGAGCAGAGTGCGAGGGAGAAGGTACCACGAGCTATCGTTTCATACCTGTGTATTTGTTGCTGCACAAGACGTTAATTTCTCAAGTTGATAAGTCAACCCTAACCAACGATCTGCTGAACAATGAACATGGAGGATTGATCAATCTCAAGTTCACCCCATCTCTATATGAATTTTCCGGTATTGACATCAAGAACAAAGATGATCGCGATCCAAACGCGATGTTTACTTCGCTGTGCTTCGATTTAGGAGTGAAAGGCGTTGAAGCTCCATCAGTTGCGGATCCGAAAACTACCAACTTAATCGGTGCTGCCTATTTGGGCGTAGGTATTACTTCTGAATTTACCTTGTTCAACTCCACCGTGGCGATGCAAGAAATTGCCAGCGGACGCAACAAGCCAGACGGTCATTTGGCGGTTGGGTTTGGTGTTTACAGCAACATAGTTGACAACGGCAATATTGATGCTACGGCATTCACTTCACCGGTTCCCAAAGCTTTCGGAACATATGTCTTAAGCTATGAATTTCAGGTGAACAATGTGATTTCGCTGGTAGGCAGCCGCTCCATTCCAACGGCAAGTAATTCGCTCGGCTCATACACTTCTTTTGCAGTGAGGTACCAGCCAGCCAAGTGAACAAAAAAGTTGATTCTTTAACCGACTTTCATTCAGGCGATCACTGATCGCCTGAAGCAAGAAGAGTGACAAGTATATTTCTCATGTTGACGGTTGGTGGTAAACAATATCCTCGATTTTTCCTGCGCTTTTGAAAATACAGAGCAAACGGCAAATTCACCACGCCGCAATACTAACCTCATACAACCCGCCCACCACCGTGAACTCATCTTCCCCCTGCAACATCCCCGGCAACAACCTCGTATAACAAAATACTTTCGCCAGCGGCACTTTTGCTGTCAGCAAATAGTCGCCAAACTCATCCGCCCGTTCTCGATTCGCAGTGAATGAACTCAAGCTGTTAAACAACACCACGCGCCGCTTTTCATCAAGGCAGGTCAGCGTTTCATAATCATCCACGCGGTTCACGCCGCGATACAGGGTGAGGTGGGTCTCGCCGGGATGTTGTCTTGCGAGTTCGTATTGGCAGTAGGTGTAGAGCAAATCGAATTGCGATTCCAGCGCGTTGGTTCCGTACAGCGCTTTGGCGCGCATTTCCAGGTAGCGGCGATAGGCTTCGCCGGAGAGGTTGCGGATGGGGGCGGCGTGGTGTCTTGGCAATAAGCCGAAGCGCGATTCCACCCAGCCTTTCAGTGCCGCGCCTTCGCGTCCGTCCGCATCAAAACTCCAGCCGCGCACCATGCGCAGGTAGTCGGCTTTCTGGCGCTTGTGCGTGGCTTGCGATGTGTAGCCTGCTTGCTCGGGGTCGTCCAGATAGAACGCGGCGTTCATGTGCATGGTGAAGGCTTCTGCGCGTTCGCTGGCATCGGCCAGCTTGTCCAAAAATGCAAACAGGCCGCGATGAAATTGCGCGACACCGTCGAGTTCGAGCGCGACGGGCGAGTGCTGGAAGGTGAGGCCGCCGAGGATGTCGGCGGGCAGGTTGCAGCGGTTGATGGGCAGGCGCGCGGAGCGGGGCAGGGCGAGGCTGTTGTTGTCCGGCTTTGTTGTCGTCACTGCTACAAAGCCATTTGTTTTGTTGTGTTGCACATCCGCCAATGGGTTTTGCGCTGAATTATTTTCTGTATTCATTTCAGTCGCTTGGGTGTGTGTGGGCGGGGTGGCACGGTGCTTGCGATGTATGGGGTGCGAGCGACAGTTTTTTCAATCGCACTTTAAATTCTGAAACTCTAAGGAGACTAACATGGCTCTGCGTCAATGCGCAATTTACGGGAAGGGTGGTATCGGTAAGTCCACTACAACCCAAAATCTGGTGGCGGCTTTGGCCGAAGCCGGCAAGAAGGTAATGATCGTCGGCTGCGATCCGAAGGCTGACTCAACTCGTTTGATTCTGCATGCGAAGGCTCAAAACTCGGTGATGGAATTGGCCGCCGAAGCGGGCAGCGTGGAAGACCTCGAACTCGAAGACGTGATGTCGGTTGGCTACGGCGGCGTGCGTTGCGTGGAGTCCGGCGGACCTGAGCCCGGTGTTGGTTGTGCCGGACGCGGTGTGATCACCGCGATCAACTTCCTCGAAGAGGAAGGCGCATATGACGATGAACTCGACTTCGTGTTCTACGACGTGCTGGGCGACGTGGTGTGCGGCGGCTTCGCAATGCCGATCCGTGAAAACAAGGCGCAGGAAATCTACATCGTTTGCTCCGGCGAAATGATGGCGATGTATGCCGCGAACAACATTGCCAAGGGCATCGTGAAGTATGCGAATTCCGGCAGCGTGCGTTTGGCCGGTCTGATCTGCAACAGCCGCAACACCGACCGCGAAGATGAACTCATCATCGCTTTGGCCGACAAGCTGGGCACACAGATGATCCACTTCGTACCGCGCGACAACGCTGTGCAACACGCCGAAATCCGCCGTATGACCGTGATCGAATTCGATCCGACCCACAAGCAAGCCAACGAATATCGTTCACTGGCGAAGAAGGTGATCGAGAACAAGAAGTTCGTGATCCCGACTCCAATCACCATGGACGAGCTGGAAGAGCTGCTGATGGAATTCGGCATCATGGAAGTGGAAGACACCTCCATCATCGGCAAGAAGGCTAGTGAATTGGCGGTTGCTTAAAAGGCAAAAACATTTAGCCACAGAGGACACAGAGAGCACAGAGATAACTGGTGGAGTTACACGAGCAGAGTTTCAAAAGTAGAGCCTGTCTGTTTTGGGCTTTGTCTTTCTCTGTGTCCTCTGTGATCTCTGTGGCTAAAAAAGTTTTTGAATTTGCTTTGCATCGTCGGAGTAAAACCCGGCCTACGACAAACCCCTAATGGACTCCACATATTAGTGGGTCATTAAAGGAGAATGAAATGTCTGCATTAACACGCGAAGAAACCGAAGCCCTTATTCAAGAGGTGCTTGAGGTTTATCCAGAGAAAGCCAAGAAAGACCGCGCGAAGCATTTGACGGTCAACGATCAATCCATCGAACAGTCCAAGAAGTGCATCACCTCCAACCGCAAATCGTTGCCGGGTGTGATGACCATTCGCGGTTGCGCCTACGCCGGTTCCAAAGGCGTGGTGTGGGGCCCGATCAAGGACATGATCCATATTTCACACGGCCCGGTCGGCTGCGGACAATATTCCCGCGCCGGTCGCCGTAACTACTACGTCGGCATGACCGGCGTGAACTCTTTCGGCACGATGAACTTCACTTCCGACTTCCAGGAAAAAGACATCGTGTTCGGCGGCGACAAAAAACTCGCCAAAGTAATGACCGAAATCGAAGCCCTGTTCCCGTTGAACAAGGGCGTGTCTATCCAGTCCGAATGTCCTATCGGCCTGATCGGTGACGACATCGAAGCGGTCGCAAAAAAGACCACCGCTGAAACCGGCAAGCCGGTGGTGCCGGTGCGCTGCGAAGGTTTCCGTGGCGTGTCGCAATCGCTGGGTCACCACATCGCCAACGACGCGATCCGCGATTGGGTGTTGCCGCGCCGCGAAGGCAAGGCATTTGAAGGCACGCCTTACGACGTGGCGGTGATCGGCGATTACAACATCGGCGGCGACGCATGGTCTTCACGCATTCTGCTGGAAGAAATGGGTCTGCGCGTGGTGGCGCAATGGTCCGGCGACGGCACCATCTCCGAAATGGAAAAGACACCGTTCGTGAAAATGAACCTCATCCACTGCTACCGTTCGATGAACTACATCGCGCGCCACATGGAAGAGAAATACAGCATCCCCTGGATGGAATACAACTTCTTCGGCCCGACCAAAGTTGCCGAATCGCTGCGTGCCATCGCCGCGCATTTCGACGACAAGATCAAGGAAGGCGCAGAGCGCGTCATCGCCAAGTATCAAGCGATGATGGACGAGATCATCGCCAAGTACAAACCGCGTCTGCAAGGCAAGAAAGTCATGTTGTACGTCGGCGGTTTGCGTCCGCGTCACGTGATCGGTGCCTATGAAGATCTGGGCATGGAAGTGGTGGGTACAGGCTACGAGTTCGGCCACAACGACGACTACGACCGCACCATCAAGGATATGGGCAACGCCACGTTGATTTACGACGACGTGACCGGCTTCGAGTTCGAAGAATTTGTGAAGCGCATCAAGCCTGATCTGGTCGGTTCCGGCATCAAGGAAAAGTTCATCTTCCAGAAGATGGGCGTGCCTTTCCGCCAGATGCACAGCTGGGATTATTCCGGCCCGTACCACGGCTACGACGGCTTCGCCATCTTCGCCCGCGACATGGATATGACCTTGAACAACCCGTGCTGGAGCAAGATGACTGCACCGTGGTTGAAGAAGGAAGAACCTGTTGCTGAGAAGGAAGCTGCGTAAAAAAGCAAAAGCAATTTGCCACAGAGTTCACAGAGATCACAGAGCAAGTGGCGGTAACGCGAAGGTGATTCGCTTTGGGATGAAGCAGCGGAAAGTGGAGGAAGGAAATCTCTCTCTGTGTTCTCTGTGAACTCTGTGGCAAAAAAAGTTTTTATTTAGGTTTAACGATGCCCGTGTCCGCAGATTAGCGGCCCGGGTCAAGGAGATAAACATGCAAAAAGCTGATGACATCAAACCTTGTTATCCATTGTTCCGTCAGGACGAATACAAGGAATCGCTGGGCAACAAGAAAGACAATTTCGAAGAAGGTTACGACGCGGCCAAGGTTCAGGAAACTTTCAAGTGGACCACCACGATGGAGTACCGCGAACTGAATTTCAAGCGCGAAGCGTTGACCGTGAATCCGGCCAAGGCCTGCCAACCGTTGGGCGCTGTGCTGTGCGCGCTGGGTTTTGAAAAGACCATGCCGTATGTGCACGGTTCGCAAGGTTGCGTGGCTTACTTCCGTACCTACTTCAACCGTCATTTCCGCGAGCCTATCTCATGCGTGTCCGATTCGATGACTGAAGACGCAGCCGTGTTCGGCGGTCAGAAGAACATGATCGACGGTCTGGAAAACGCCATCGCGTTGTACAAGCCGGAAATGATCGCGGTCTCGACCACCTGCATGGCGGAAGTGATCGGCGACGACTTGAGCGCGTTCATCTTGAACACCAAAAAAGCGGGCAACATTCCCGACGAGTTTCCCGTACCGTTCGCGCACACCCCGTCGTTCGTGGGTTCGCATGTGACCGGTTGGGACGGCATGTTCGAAGGCGTGATGCGTTGCTTCACCGTCAATAGCATGGAAGGCAAAGTGATCGGCTCCAACGGCAAGCTCAACATTGTGCCCGGCTTCGAGACTTACCTCGGCAACTACCGCGTGATTCATCGCATGCTGGACGAGATGGGCGTGGCGCACACCATGCTGAGCGATCCGACCGAAGTGCTGGATACCCCGGCTGACGGCCAGTTCCGCATGTATGCGGGCGGCACCACGCAAGCCGAAGTGAAAGATGCGCCCAACGCCATCGACACGTTGTTGCTGCAACCGCTGGCGCTGGACAAGACACGCAAATATGTCGAAGGCACCTGGAAACACAATACGCCGAAGATCAACATCCCGATGGGCCTGGAGTGGACCGACGAATTCCTGATGAAGGTTTCCGAACTCACCGGCAAGGCTATCCCCGCATCGCTGGTCAAGGAACGCGGTCGCTTCGTGGACATGATGACCGACAGCCACACCTGGCTGCACGGCAAGAAGATCAGCCTGTACGGCGATCCCGACTTCGTCATGGGCATGACCAAGTTCCTCACCGAACTGGGCATCGAGCCGCTGCACGTGCTGTGCAACAACGGCAGCAAGAAGTGGCAGAAAGCCATGCAGAAGATGCTGGACGAAACGCCCTACGGCAAGAACACCCAGTTGTTCGCGGGTGCCGACTTGTGGCACTTCCGTTCGCTGGTGCTGACCGAGAAACCGGACTTCATGATCGGCAACTCCTACGCCAAGTTCATCCAGCGCGACACGCTGGCGCTGGGCAAAGAGTTTGAAGTGCCGCTGATCCGTATCGGCTTCCCGATCTTCGACCGTCACCACCTGCATCGTTCGACTACGTTGGGTTATGAGGGGGCAATGCAGATGCTGACCACCATCACCAACGCGGTGTTGGAACGTCTGGATGAAGAGACGCGCGGCATGGGCACGACCGACTACAACCACGACCTCGTGCGTTAACGCACGAGAAGGGGGAAGGGAAGTTAGGGAAGGGAGAAGGGGGAAGGGATCGCGCCTGCGGCGCTCAAGGGTAAAACCGAAACCGCAGTTACCCTTCCCCCTTCACTCTTCCCCCTTCTCGGCGACGAAAGGAGCAGCAATGGCCAACATCATGATCCAGCGCGGCAGCAAGACCGAGTACGTGTTTTACCTGCCCAAGCGCGACCTTGAAGACGACATCGTTTCGATGGAGTTCGACAGCCCGGAAAAATGGGGCGGCGAGATCAAGCTGAACAACGGCGGCACGTATTACATCGACCCGCAAAGCAAACCGGCGAAGCTGCCGATTTCGCTGCGCGCCAAGCGGCTGGATGCGGCAGAGTAGCAATTTAAGTGTGCCGTTCGCCCTGAGCCTGTCGAAGGGTCGGTAGTCGACAAGCTCACCACGAACGGAGTTCAACGATGAAAGGAGAAACATCATGGCAATGAAGATCAGTGCAGAACTGTGTACCGCTTGCGGTGACTGTGAACCGGAATGCCCGACGGCATCCATCAGCAGCAAAAAGGGCGTGTTCAAAATCAACGCCGCCGAATGCACCGAATGCGAAGGCGAATTCGACAAGCCGCAATGCGTAAAGATTTGCCCGATCAAAGGTTGCATCACGCAGATCGCGGCGTAACAGATTTAAAAAAAAGCATTTAGCCACAGAGAACACAGAGATCACAGAGAAGACCAATGCAGTTGTAATACGTGAGAGATTTGCCTTTAAGGTGAACCTGTGAAATGTAGAGAAGGATCGTCTTTCTCTGTGTCCTCTGTGATCTCTGTGGCTGAATTGTTTTCGGTTTAATGGCCTTCGACAAGCTCAGGCCGAACGGATTGAGCGTGGCGCAAAAACAGAGGTAACTATGACATCCACCACCGTCATCACCAAAACCGCCGCGCTGCGCATCGCGCAGGCCGCGCGCGTGCTGGACAACGTGAACGCGGGTGCGTTTGCGGCGAAGATGGGCGACAAGATCGGGTTGCCCATCAACGAAGAGAAACTGGCCAGGATCACCGTGGCCGATCTCAAACTGATTCTTTCCGGCGAAGAAACGGTCGAGCCGGACGTGGATGGCGCGTCGATCAAGCTGGCGGTGCGCCTGCTGTGGGGGCAAACCGACGATGCGGAAAATCTGCCGCCGACGGTGGCTTATGTCGATGGCGACATGCCCGGCAGTTTGCGTGTGGCGGTTGCGTCCAACACCGAGGCCAATCTCGACGGTCACTTCGGCTCGTGTCCGCGCTTCCTGGTTTATCAGGTCGGGCGCGACGAGATTCGCCTGATCGACATCCGCGCTACCAACCTGACCGACGATGCCGACGATAAAAATGTCGCGCGCGCCAATCTCATCAAGGATTGCCAGATCGTTTACGTGCAATCCATAGGCGGCCCGGCGGCGGCCAAAGCCGTGCGCGCCAATATCCATCCGGTGAAAGCACCGGAAGGCGGCAAGGCGGAAATCGCGCTGCAACGTCTGCAAGCCGTGCTCGATGCGCCGCCGCCCTGGCTGGCGAAAATTCTCGGCGTGGAAGCAAAATCGCTGAGCCGTTTTGCCGAGACGGAAGATGAATAGGTATTTTCAAAACAACTCGACCTGTAGGAGCGAGCTTGCTCGCGAAAGCGCTTTCGCGAGCAAGCTCGCTCCTACAAAAAACATTCGCTCCACATCGTTCTGGATGGAACATCCATGATCGTCCCCGAAACACTGGAGAAAATCGCCAACAGCGCCGCGTCACTCGGCGCGTTGAACGAACAGGCGTTGGCCACGTTGAAAAAAACTTGGCCGGATTTGCGTTTCACTTTTTGCAACGACGACGACATGCCCGCGCGTTTGCCACCGACACTGCAACGCGGCAACTTCAATCTGTATCTGGTCGGTGGCAGCGAGCACTGCCTGAGCCTGACCGACGATCCGCTGCATGCCATCGGCGTGGTGCTGGCATGCGTGGAAGAGAATTAGTTTGCAGGTGCAAAAATAATCCCGGGTGGGCAACTGGCTGGAACCCTCCGTCAATAGGGCATCTACAAGAGGTGGTGCGTGTTTTGAAAACCATGTAACCCGTAAGGGTGCTTAAAATCTGGTGTAAATTGTGTAACTATGTCAGCCTCATGGTTATCAGCACAGGATTCGCGGCATGTTCGACACAGCAACAATGAAGTTGCTAGGCAAGTTAAAGATTTTGGCGAAAAAGTCGGGGGTGAATATCGACCTGACGAAAATGGGCGAAGATTCGAAATACGCCGAGCGCATCCTGAAAGAATTCAGCAATTCGGACGATCATGAACTGGTGAGCATTGCCCTCAAGCTGTTGCATGAATTGGGCTTGCTGGAGATGACGATGGATTTTACGGAAGTGTAGGCGGTTCTGATTCTGGTCATCAACTTGTAACGAACGGCTGTTATGTTGCCCGTCATTCCAACTCAGGGAACGACGATCATGAACCAGCTAATCCCGCACACGGCGCAACGCCCCGAACTTCCGCTTTTCGACAGCATCGCGCAAGCACTCGAACCCGCGCTCGATTTCAAAACTTTTCTTTCATTGCGGCGCATGGTGGCGCATCAGCAGAACCAGCCGCAGATCGGGCGCGCGGATTTTCTCAAGCAAGTCACTCTGTATCTGCCGGAAGTCGCGGCGCGTATCGAAGACAGCGATTTCGGCAGCGTGCACCTGGAAGTCGGCGCGATGAAGCTGGCCACCAACGCCGCCATCAAACAACGCGATTGGGTCACCGTGCGCGGCCATCTGTTCATGATGATTGATCTGTACGACCGTGCCGATGCCGAATTGCAGGACGCGCTGCGCATCTCTTATCTGGAAGCGCTGTTCCTGGGCGAAACTTCAGCCTCCTATCTGGAAGCGCGCAGCCTGCTGTCGAGACCGATAGAAAACATGTTGCGCCAATCGGAATTGCGCTGGAAGAAACTGCGCGCAGCCTGAAATTTGTAGGTCGGGCTTTAGCCCGACTGTCGGGTTGAAACCCGACCTACAAACTCGCCCGCGCCAGCATCGCCGGAACAATGCGCCGGTGAAACGGAACTACGAAGAACATGTAAACGCGACCCAGCAGATTGTGGATGTGCACCACCGTGGTGGTGGCGATAGACTCTTTGCCATCCACGGCCAGTTTGCACACCGACACTTTCACTTCAAGATGTTTGTCCGCGTCGCCCATGATGATCTCGTTGTCGGCCAGCGACAGCAGCGAAAAAATACCGATGCGGTCGCCGACGCGATACTCGGACGCGGCCTTGGTTTTTTTCAGCTCGCCCAGCGCGCCGAGATTTTTCAAACCGAACAGCCGCACCACGCGGTTGCGCATCGCCATCAAAAAATCGATCCACGCCGGAGTCCTGCCGATTACCTCCAGATAAATTTCCAGCGCCGACCGACCCGCATGCGCCAGCGGCATTTCATAACAGTCGAAGAAATCCGCGCCACGCAATTGCGCGCTGATGTCGCTGGAGGCGGGGACGGCGATGGGGGTGATGTTCGGGTTCACGGCTCGCCCGCCATGCGCAGCCAGTTGCTGTTGAAAATAGGCGGAACTGCGCCCACGCTCATTTCCGGGCGGCTGCCGATGGGACAAGCCGCGCTGTCGATTTGCCGCGACCAGGCGCGGAAGCGCAGCATTCTTACGGGACTCATCACGCAGGATTTTTGGCCGAACGGGTGGCCGAACTGGAACAGCAAATGGCCGATCTCGTGCGCCAGATAGGTGCCGGACAACTGCGCCGCTTCCTCGGCGGAATAGGTTTCGCCGCCGCGCATCTGCACGGTGTTTTCCGAATTATCGAGAAACGGAAAAGTGCTCCAGAAAATGTACGCGCCGAATTTGCTGTCGCGGCTGTAGGTCGTCGTGCCCACCGACACGCCGCCGCGAATGGCCGAGTGAATATCCACATCGACATATTCCGCGCTCGCCAGCAATTGATTGGTGATGACCAGCTCGTAGGGCAGCTTGCCGTAGCCCAGCGTGTCCCAATAAATCCACTCGTTGTAGGGCGAGGCATCGAGCACCGGCGCGCCGTCGGCGGCTTTGACACTGCGCCAGTTGTCCAGCCGTTCCAGCATCACCCGCGACAATAATTCCGAAAATTCCATCAGGGTTTTGGGTGGCGGCACTTCCGGCAGATACGGCTTGGCATAGCCGTATCCCTGCTCCAGTTTTGTGCCGCGTTCGGTGAGTGTGGCGTTGATGCCTGCGGCCAATTTTTGTTTGTCGCCGATGCCGGATTTGAAGTCGTAAATTGATTGCTTGCGCTCGGCCAGCACGCGCGGCGGAATCAGCGCAAACAAGCGTTCGATGCCCGTCTCGTCAACCTGGGTGAACTCGACATTGACCCCGAAATTTTCCTTCACGGTTTTTTGCGCGGAAGCCAGCAGGATGCGCATCTGCTGCGGCGACATGCGCGCCAGACGCGGGTTGGTCGCCTGCACCACGCGCAGTTGCACCGTGGCTCCGGGCTGGATGACGGGCACGGATGCGTTCCGCCACACATTGCCGTCGCCTTTGCAACCGGCCAGCAATATCGCCACCGCCACGCACAAGTGCTTGAGCATCAAAGCATTCCCTCTGAAATAGTTGGGGCGAGTATAGGCGCAGCATGCAGCGCGAGCAAACGGTCGGCTTTGAAGTTTTTGCCAACCGTGGCAAGATTGAAAAGAATAATTTTGACAGAACAGGTAACGCAAATGCTCCATCCAGACACAGCGAAGTTGATCGGCAAACTAAAAACAATCGCGAAAAAACACGGCGTTGAAATCGACGCGGGGCGCATGGCAACCGACATGGGCTACGCCCTCCAAACGCTGACAGAACTGGGCAACACCAGCGATCCCGAGCAGGGCGTGGTCGTCATGCAACTGATGCAGGACCTCTGCCTGATTGATATGTCGGACGGCATGGGCGAATGAGAGGCTGCTTGTAGATCGCCTATTGACGGGCATCTTCGCGAGGTTGCTTGCTATTGTCGCCGCGTTAATTCTCATGCGCGGTTGGCGGCAAATGAATTTCCATTTCGAGCGCCGCGATCCCGATATTTACCGTTGTCTTGAGCGTGACTGGCTGCGCCGACAAAGGCCTGCTTTTCAGTTCGTCCATCGCGATTTCGAGAATGCTGCACATCTGCGCGGTTGAAGCGCGCACGGCTTTTTCATTGAGCGAGTTGCTCATGTTGGTTGCAGTTTGCGCCAACGAACCGACCCCTTCCTTGACGGAAGCAGACACGCCCTCGACGGCATCGCCCGCCTTGCTGGCCACTTGCGAACCGATGCCTTTCATTTTTTCAAACATGGTAGAGAACTCCTCAATTTTAGGGGAAGACTTAGGGGCAAAGCGTTGCCGATCTGGTGTTGTTCAGGTTGTACCGTACCCGCTCCCCTATTGGCGGTCATTGTGGATATTCGCCTAGATACTTTTCGCAGCGCTTCCTCATGCTTGCTATCATTGCCCCCATTCGAGTCAGGAGTTGAGGATGCCAATTTCTTTGCGTAGTTTTGCTGTTGCGGTCTTAACGTTGTGCGGACTGCTGAGTTCGCCGGTCAATGCGGCCGAGGTGAGTGTGGCGGTGGCGGCGGATTTCGTCGCGCCGTTGGAGCGCATCGCTGTGTTGTTCCAGAAGGAGAGCGGGCACACGCTGAAAGTCACGCCGGGGGCGAGCGGCAAGTTATATGCGCAAATCAGGAGCGGTGCGGCGTTCGATGTGTTCCTTTCCGCCGACGAGGAGATGCCGAAGCAATTGATGCTGGATGGTTTTGCGGTGGGCGGTTCGCGCTTTGTGTATGCCACGGGGCGGCTGGTGTTGTGGGGCGCGCAGCCGGGGCTGGTGGATGAGAAAGCGTCGGTGTTGAACAAGGGAAATTTCAGCGCGCTGGCCATCGCCAATCCGCGCTATTCGCCTTACGGTGTGGCGGCGAAAGAGACGCTGACCAAGCTGACGATGTGGAATGCGATTCAGGAAAAACTGAGCAAGGGCGAAAGCGTGATCGAGACTTACCAACTGGCGGCGAGCGAGAAGGCCGATCTGGCGTTCATCGCGCTGGCGCAGGTGATGCGCGCCGGCAAGCTGACTTCCGGTTCATCGTGGATAGTGCCGCCCGAGATGCACAAGCCTATCCGGCAGAGCGCGGTGCTGTTGAGTAAGGCGAAAGACAAGGCGGCGGCGAAGGCGCTTCTGGATTTTTTGAAGAGCGCGAAAGCGCGGGCGGTGATGCGCGGGTTCGGCTACGAGATACCGTGAGGTTGTGAGGGCGCGGACAAAACGGGCACTTCGGTGCCCGTTTTGTTTTGCCGCCTGAAATAAACCCGGATTATCCATTAGCCGTATTTTCACAGTAGGAGCGAGCTTGCTCGCGAAGTGCTTTCGCGATCTGGCTCGCTCCTGCAAGCACGCTCGGCCTAATGAACTATCCGAGATAAATCAGAACACGTGCTTCATGCCCAGGCTCAATGCGGAAGGATCGGCTCCCGCGCCGATGGAGGCGGTGGCGGCGGAGGCGAACGAAGCGTTGCCCAGTCCGTAGTTGGCATTGCTGTCGTTGCTCAGTTTGGTATAGAGCACGTACAGCGTGGTGCGTTTGCTGGTGCGGTGGTCGTAGCCGAGCGAGAGCTGGGTTGCGCCGGTGTTGGCGGCAGCGCCCAGATTGCCGGTTCTGGTGTAGGCGATCTTGAGCGCGTTGGCATCGAACAGATATTTGCCGGTGACATACAGCGCGCTGTGCCCCATGCAATCCGCGCCCGCCGCCAGCGCCGCACAGGCGGTCGGTGCCGCCGCGCCGCCCAGCGTATCGCCGGTTTTTTCATACGCCAGCGCCAGTGCGTAATCTTCCACCTTGTAGGCCAGCGCAACATTCCACGCCTTTTCCTCGCCGCCCACGCGCACCGTGTCGAGCTTGTGCAGCTCGTAGCCCAATGCGCCGTACAGCGTGCCGTTGTCGTAGGCGGCGGAGAGCGAAGTCGCGCTGGCGGTTTTGTCCGAGGCTTTGATGACCGTGGTTTCAGCCAGATTCACGCGCGCGATCGAAGCCACGAAGCCGTCGAAATTCGGCGAGGTGTATGACAGCACATCGGGCTGCTTGGTGACAAAAGATTTGCTCGCCGACACGCCGCTCACCGTGCCGAACAGGCTGCGGTTATCGGCGATGCTGTCGGCAAAGTTGTCCAGCTTGCGCGTGATGATCTTGAACGGCGTGTCGTAGCGACCCAGCAACAGCGTGCCGTAACTTTTGTTGGTCACGGCGGCAAAGCTGTTGCGCGTGGCAAACGTGCCGCCCGCATTGTCCAGTGCCACCAGCGACTCGATCTGCCAGTTCGCAGTGAACCCCGCGCCCATCTCTTCCGCGCCTTTAAAGCCGATACGCGAAGCGTTGCTCGAAACTTTGTTGATGGTCGTGCCCTGGATGCCGGCGGTGCTGTTGCCGGTTTTGAAAGAATCGTAAGACACGTCCGCCACGCCGTAGATGGAGACGTTGGCCGTGTCGGCCAGCGCGGGAGCGGCGGCAAAGAAAGAGGCGGCGATGAAATAATTGAAACGGGTTTTAAACATTTGAAACTCCTTTTTGTTGAAAAAAATTAATGTGAATTCAGGCCGGACTTGAATGGGTGATCGCGTTCCTTTCACAGAGATTCCAGGAATACGAGCAAAGCTGTCCTGTCTTTGCGCGGCATGGCTTTGACGGCTTGTGCCGCCGCCGCTCCTTCGCCGTCATGCCACAACACCGCTTCCAGCAAAGTTCTGGCGCGTCCGTCGTGCAGGAAACCGGCGCGCGGTTCGACTTTTTGTGCGAGGCCGATGCCCCATAGCGGCGGCGTGCGCCATTCGCGGCCCGTGGCGAGATAGTCAGGTCGGTGGTCGGCCAGCGCTTCGCCCATGTCGTGCAGCAGCAGGTCGGTGTAGGGATGGATGGTTTGCTGCGACAAGGCGGGCAGCGCGGCGAAGTCGCCGGTCCTCAGTTGCGGCACGTGGCAGGCGCTGCATTGCGCTTGCTCGAACAACTTTGCTCCGCGTTGCACTAGCTTGTTGTCCGCATCGCGCTGACGCGGCGCGGCCAAGGCCAGGTGATAAAACTCGGACGCATCCAGTTGCGCCTTGTTCAACTCCGGCGTTCCGGCGGAAGGCGATTTGCGGCAAGCGTCCTGCGCCAGCATGCAGTTTTCTTGCGTGAACAGCGGCGAGGTGATGCCCATGTCGCCCAGATATGCCCCGGCGATTTGCTGGCGCAGATTGGGCTGGTTGGCTTTCAATCCAAAGCGCCCCAACACTGTCTTTTGTTGCGCCTCATCCCACACGCGGTTGACTTTGCCCTTGATGCCTTGCGGTTTGGGCGCATCGGCCAGCGCCACGATGTCCGCTTCCGCCACGGCTTGCAGCAAGCCCAGCCCGTAGAGAGGAGGGGCGATGCGCGGCGAGGTCAGCATGTCTGGCGGAAAGTCGCCGTAAGCCAGATCGACGAAGGTGATGTGCGGCTCGCGCAGCCTGATTTTCTCGCCGCCGTTGAGCTTCACCGCATGTTCGGTGTAGCGCACTTCTGCGCGGCCTTCGCCCGCTACGCCGGGCACGCCGTTTTCGTTCAACTGTCCGCCGTAAGCCGAATGCGGCAGCGGCCCGCCGTGCGCATCCGTGCCCGGCACACTCAGCCGCACCAGCATGGAACGCATGGGTTCCTGCGGCGTGGCTGGCGCGAAGCCGCGCCCGTTGGCGGCGTGACAAGCGATGCACGAGATGCGGTTGTACAACGGCCCGAGCCCGGCGATCTCGCGGTTCTCGCTGGGCGGAATCACCCACACTTGCCGCACCAATCCGCGCCCTTTGAGGAATTGCGGGCGGTCGGCTTCGGGCAGCGCCGGGATGGGCTGCGTGTAGGCTTCGCGTGTGGCGTTGTCGGTGGTGATGGCGGCTTCGTCGGCGAAGGTTAGCTGGGCGAAGGTCGCTGCACACAACAGTAAAAACAACAATGGCGGTTTTTGTAGGTGCGAATTCATTCGCACATGACGTGACAATCGTGCGAATGAATTCGCACCTACAAGGGAAGTTCCTTGCTGTAAATTTGTTTCAGGTTTCATGGTTTCGCTCCCAATATTTCCCGCGCAATCTGCGTGGCTTGCGCATAGTGTTGGGCGATGTCTGCATCCCATTGCTGTTCCAACGCTGCGGTGCGGTTGTCGCGTTTGATGAAGGTTTGTTGCAGCGCTGAATCGTTGGCTTGCGCCGCCGTCAGCGGCAGCCAGTTGGCGTGCCTCCGCGCTTCCTGCAAGCGTGCGTCCTTGGGCGATTTCTGTTCGGCTTGATGGATCGTTTGCCACATCGTTTTCAGTTCCGCCTGATGGCGCGTGATCAGCGCGTCGAACATGGCTCCGACCACTTCCTGCCGCAGCAAACCGGAGCTCACGTCGTAGTCGTAGGAAGCTTTTTTTGCGGCGGCGAACGGGTCGAAATAGCCATGCGGTTTGTTGGCATACACGGCGGGGCGCACCGGCAGTTTGCGGATGTCGGGATGGAACAGCAGCTTTTGTCCCTGCTTCGACAACACGAAGTTGGCGAAGGCGCGCGCGCCTTCGAGGTTGGTCGCTTCGTTGAAGATGCCGATGTGCGCGGGTGAATATCCGACTTTTTTCGGGTAGGTGAAACGCAGGGGTTTGCCGTTGGCAATGGCCGAGATGGCGAAGAAATCCATGGTCATGCCCACCGCCGCGCGCCCGCTGCCCACGTCGTCCGAAATGAAAGTTGATCCGGCAGCGGCCAGCGTTGAATTGGCAGCCACTTGCACCAACACGTTCCAACCTTGCTCCCAACCGTAACCCTGTAGCAGGGTGTCCACCAGCATCGGTGCGAAACCAACTTTGGACGGGATGGGCATCACCACGTGGCCGCTGAACGCGGGGGCGGTCAGCGTTTGCCAATCGCTTGGCACGGGCAGGCCTAGCCGTTTCAATTCGGCGGGGTGGTAAGCCATGCCGTAACCCGCCGTTTCGCTGGCGACGTAATAGCCGTCGGCATCGGAGATTTGAAAACCGCCGATCTTCTTCGGCAAACCGCGCAAGTCGATGTCCAGTTTGCGCAGCGCGCCTTCCTTGGCCAGCACGGCGAAATTGCGTTGTGCCGGAGTCCAATAGACATCCACCGGACTGTGCTTCTGGTGCAGAAAGCTCATGGCATCGCGCGATTGCCGCCACAGGATTTCCAGTCGGTATTGCGGATAGGCTTGTTCAAATGCCGCCTCGAACGGCGTGATGACTTCCTGCGGGTAGCTGGTCAGCACCACCACCTTCTCGGTGGCGCTGGCCAGTGAGGAAATCAGCAGCAAACAGGCGGCAAAGAGGGCACGAGGAAGTCTTTGTAGGTGCGAATTTATTCGCACATCGCTCGTGAATCGTGCGAATGAATTCGCACCTACACAAGTGATTCCGTTCCATAAATTGAACGAAACGCCATCGCATGCTTTTATCAAATTCGTCATGTCAGCTCTCCTAAAACTTCATCATCGCGTTGGCGAAATACGTGCGCCCGGCGCTGGGGTAGCCGTCGGCCAGTGCGTAGTTTTTGTCGGATAAGTTATTGACACCCGCTTCGGTCGAAACGGTGTTGGTGATGCGGTAAACCGCTTTCAAATTCAGCGTGGTGAACCCGGCCAGTTCGACGGTGTTGGATGCCCAGCGGCGGCTGTTGGCTTCGGCGAAGGCGATCAGGTCCAGCGTCTCGGCGGGTTTGAGCAGGGCGTGTGCGGTCAGTTTTTGGCGCGGCACGCCGGTCAGCTGGGTGGCCGGATCGCTGACATTTTTCAGGCGGGTATAGGTGAAGTTGCCGCCCAGTTCCAGCCAGGCCGCCAGCGGGCTGTTCAGCCCCAGCTCGATGCCGGATGCTTGCACGTTGCCGATGTTTTGCATCTGGCATTTGCTGCTCGCGGTGCAGGAAGTCGAGCCGGTCTGGTATGCCGTTTGTATCTTGTCGGTGATGTCGCTGTAGAACACCGCCGCTTCCGCTTTGGCCTCATGCCACAGCTTGCCCTGATAGCCGATTTCGTAATTGGCCGACTGCTCCGGGCGCAGCGCGGTGTTTTCGATGTAAGTGGAGAACCGGGCCGAGTAGCGGTCTTTCAGTGTCGGCAGACGCGATTTCTGCGCGAGTGTGGCGTAAAGGCGGGCGGCGCTGCTGTAGTCGTAAAACAGTCCGGCTTGTCCGTCGGTGGCCGATTTTGCATCGGGCAATGTGAACGGGCTGCCGGATTTGTAAACTTCCTGCGGAGTCAGGGTGTGACGGGTGATGCCCAGCGAAAGCATCAGCGCCGGATTGACCCAGATATTATCTTCGGCGGCGTAGGAGGAAAGCGTGTCGCGGAACGATTCGGTGACGGTTGATGCACCGTCGCGGGCGATATGTTTGTCCACCTTGTAGTGGGCGACGAATTTGATTTCCTGACCCGGCAAGCGCGTGCTGCCCAGTTCGACCGAACCGCCGCGCGTGCTGTCGTCGTAAGTGCTGCGGTCGGCCACGGGGTTGGCGATGGTCGTATAGGTATCGTTGGTGTAGATGTCCAGGCCGTTGTCGAACTTGTCCCAATACAGCCGCGCCTTAAGCGTTTCCTTTTCGCCCAGCGCGATTCTGGACACGAAATACAGGCTTTGTTTATCCCACTTCGGCCATTTCCAGTATTTCACTCCCGTACCGACGGATGGCGGTTGCCCTTTTTCGCCGTTTTGTTTGTAGAAGCTCAATGCGTATTCGTCGCCCGAGTTGGGAGTCAAGCCGAGCTTGAGCGAAATCTTGTCGTCTTTGCGATAGGAGTTGTTGCGCGCGCCGCCATCTTCGGTGGCGGTCGGCGTGAAGTTGGAGGAAAGCGGGTAGTTGTCGCTTTGCAAATACGAGACACCGCCCTGCACGTACCACAGCCCCTGATTGCTGCCGACATTCGCCTGCATTTGCTTTTCTTTGCCGGAAGCGAAACCCAGCGACGCGTCGCCCTCGAATTTGGATGTCGGTTTGCGCGAAATTAGATTGATCGCGCCGCCCAGCGTATTCGGCCCGAAAGCGACCGAACTGAAACCCTTGGACACCTGAATGGTGGCCAGATCGGCGGTGGTGAAACGGTTCAAATCCAGATAGCCGTCATACGGCACATAAACCGGGATGCCGTCGATGAACAGCGGCACCTGGCGCGCGTCGAAGCCGCGCACGAACACCATCTTCTCGTTGCGCATGCCGCTGTTGGTCAGCGTGACCCCGGAAAGCAGATTCAGCGCGTCGCCGACATTGTCGCGGTTGAATTGCTTGATCTCTTTGCGGGTAACGGCGGAAGCTGTCTGCTCTTCGCCGATTTCGCCCACTTGCGAACGGGGGGCGGTCACCGTGACTTCGCCCAGATTGAAGGTTTCCGCCGTGGCAGAAGTGGTCAAAGCCAGCATACAAGCCAGCCACAGCGGTTTTGTCGTCCGGTTTTTGTTCATTTGTCGCTCCTATGGGATAATGGTTTCGTTATGTGTTCTGGTGCATAACGCTAGCATGTTTCTGCAATTGGCGTGCCAGTGCGGATGAATGCGGCGGGGCGCGGCTTTCATGCAGATAGCGCCAAAGCGTTGTAGCGTGAAGGTTGTAACGAACGCGCCAAAATGTGGCACACGCTACAAGCGGCGGGCTTTGCGGGGCGGCACGGCGAATTCTGGAAATCGGCGGGAAGCAAATGGCGGTGCGGGATGGGCGGTGGCGAGGCGCTGTGTGGCATCGCTTTTGCTCATCGTTGGGTGGTGCAAGGTTATAACGAGTGAGGACATCATGGCGCAAGCGGTGGCAGAGAAAACAGAACTGAGTGTTTTACCCAAGCTGAAGATTGCCAAGGGCAGACGCTGGGATCATCTGGAATTGCTGGAACGCATCGACGCGACCGGTTCGATCACGGCGGCGGCCAGCGCGATGGGCATGAGCTACAAGGCGGCGTGGGAGGCGGTGGAGGCGATCAACAACCTGTCCGACCAGCCGCTGGTGGAGCGCAAGACCGGCGGCCAGAAAGGCGGCGGCACCACGCTCACGGTGTACGGTCGGCGCGTGGTGGGCGCTTACCGCCGTCTGGAGCAGGAGCGCGAGCAGGTTCTCAAGTCGCTGGGCCGCATCATGCAAGACTTCGATGAGTATTACCACATGATAAGGAGATTCGATATGAAGACGAGTGCGCGCAACCAGTATCTGGGCAAGATCAAAAGCATCAAATCGGGACCGATCAACGCGGAAGTGGTGCTGGACATCGGCAGCGGGCAGAGCCTGGCGGCGATCATCACCAATGAAAGCGTGGAGCATCTCGGTTTGAAGGTGGGCATGGAAGCGTATGCGCTGATCAAAGCACCGTGGGTGATCGTGACTACTTCCGACGGCTTCAAGACCAGCGCGCGCAACGAACTGCACGGCACGGTGGTGCGCTGCAACGAAGGCGCGGTCAACGGCGAAGTCATCATCGAACTGGCGGGCGGCAAGACCGTGGTGGCGATTGTCACCAACGACAGCGTGAAGTCGTTGGGTTTGAAAGAAGGTGTAAAGGCATGTGCGCTGATCAAGGCATCGCACGTGATTTTGGCGGTGAATGCGTAAATACCCGTCATTCCGGCGCAGGCCGGAATCCAGATGATTTAAAACCCCCGCGAAGCGGGACGACATCGGGTTTTGTCCGCTTCGCGGGATGTTTGTTTTTGCTGGATTCCGGCCTGCGCCGGAATGACGAAATCTGAAAATTTTTAGTTATCAAAAGGAGAAGTTGAAATGAAGGCGATCAAGTTGAGTTTGTTGGGTGTGCTGTTGGCAGCGGTGGCGCAAGTGGCTAATGCCGGAGAAGTGAACGCGGCGGTGGCGGCAAATTTCACCGCGCCTATGCAGCAGATTGCCGAGTTGTTCCAGAAAGACACGGGCAACACGGTGAAGCTCAGCTTCGGTTCCAGCGGCAAGTTCACCGCGCAGATCAAGCAGGGCGCGCCGTTCGACGTATTCCTCGCGGCGGATGAAAAGAATCCCAAGCTGTTGGGAGAGGAAGGCTTGGCGGTCGAAAGCACGCGTTTCGTGTATGCGCTGGGCAAGCTGGTGCTGTGGAGTGCGCAGCCGGGATTCGTGGACGACAAGGGCGCGGTGTTGCGCAAAGGCAATTACAACAAGCTGGCCTACGCCGATCCCAAGCTCGCGCCTTACGGGCTGGCGGCCAAAGAAACGCTGGATGAAATGGGCTTGTGGAACGTGGTGCAAAGCAAGCTGGTGACCGGCGAAAGCATCGCCCAGACTTACCAGTTCGCCTCCTCCGGCAATGCCGAAATGGCCTTCGTCGCGCTGTCGCAGATCACCAAGGACGGCAAGGTCAGCGAAGGCTCGTGGTGGCTCGTGCCGGCGCACATGTACAACCCGATCAAGCAGAACGCCGTGATGCTGACTGCCGCGAAAGATCAGGCGGCGGCCAAGGCATTCCTGCAATACCTGAAGGGCGACAAAGCGGCGGCGATCATCCGCAGTTTCGGGTATGAGATGCCGTGATGAATTTGCTCCCTCTCCCGCAGGCGGGAGAGGGTTGGGGTGAGGGTTGCTGCGTATAAATAAATATATGATTACCCCAAGACCCTCATCCCCAGCCCTTCTCCCGCCTGCGGGAGAAGGGAGCTGGTAGCCAGAATGAAACCATTGAAATGAAAACACCATGCCCCCCCTCGACCCCGCCGACCTGCAAGCCGTCTGGCTCACGCTCAAGCTGGCCAGCGTGACCACTGTGTTGTTGCTGCTCATCGTCACGCCGCTGGCGTGGTGGTTGGCGCACAGCAAAAAATGGTATCGGGGGCCGGTGGCGGCGGTGGTGGCGTTGCCGCTGGTGTTGCCGCCGTCGGTGCTGGGTTTCTACTTGCTGTTGCTGCTGGGGCCGCACGGGCTGGTGGGTAAACTCACCACGGCGTTGCACCTCGGCACGCTGCCGTTCACCTTTGTCGGGCTGGTGGTCGGCTCGGTGCTGTTCTCCATGCCGTTCGCGGTGCAGCCGATCCAGAACGCGTTCGAGGCGATGGGCAAGCGCCCGCTGGAAGTGGCGGCCACTTTGCGCGCGAATGCGTGGGATAGGTTTTTCAGCGTGGCGCTGCCGCTGGCGCGCCCCGGCTTCCTCACCGCAACCATCCTCGCCTTCGCCCACACCGTCGGCGAATTCGGCGTGGTGCTGATGCTGGGCGGCAACATTCAGGGCGAAACGCGCGTGCTCTCGGTCGCCATCTACAACCACGTCGAAGCCATCGAATACGGCGCGGCGCACTGGCTGGCGGGCGGCATGGTGCTGTTCTCGTTCGTGGTGCTGCTGGGGTTGTATCTGGCGGGCGGCAAGTCGTGGAGGGTGACGCAATGAAGATACAAAAACCATTCACCACAGAGACACAGAGACACAGAGAAAGTCAAAAGCAAAGTCAAATTGATTTGGTTTTCTCGGTTCGGTTTTCTCTGTGTCTCTGTGTCTCTGTGGTGGAGGTTTTGTATGTCTGAAATTTCCGCCCAATTCCAGATGCAACTCGACACCTTCGCCCTCGATGCCTCTTTCACCGCGCCTTCCGTCGGTGTCACCGCGCTGTTCGGTCCGTCCGGTTCGGGCAAGACCACGTTGCTGCGTTGCATCGCCGGACTGGAAAAAGCGCGCGGCACGTTGCAGGTGAACGGCGCAACCTGGCAGGACGAAAAGACGTTCCTGCCAGTGCACCAGCGACCGCTCGGTTATGTGTTCCAGGAAGCCAGCCTGTTCCCGCACTTGTCGGTGCGCGCCAATCTGGAATACGGCTTGAAGCGCACGCCGCCCGCCGAGCGCAAGGTGCCGCTGGAACAGGTGGTGGAATGGCTGGGCTTGGGCCGACTCATCGAGCGCGGCGATCCGGCGAAATTGTCCGGCGGCGAACGCCAGCGCGTGGCCATCGGTCGCGCGCTGCTCACCAGTCCGCGCATCCTGCTGATGGACGAACCGCTGTCCGCGCTGGACAGCACCAGCAAGCAGGAGATACTTCCTTATCTGGAACGACTGCACCGCGAACTGAACATCCCGGTGCTGTACGTCAGCCACGCGCTGGACGAGGTGGCGCGGCTGGCCGACCATCTGGTGCTGCTGGAAAAAGGCCGCGTCATCGCCAGCGGCGCATTGCACGAAACGCTGGCGCGCCTCGATCTGCCGCTGGCGCATTTTGACGACGCGGGCGCGGTGCTCGAAGCGAGCGTGGCGCAGCAGGACGAAACCTATCACCTCACGCGGTTGGATTTCCCCGGCGGGCAATTGTGGGTGGGCAAAGTGGAGCAGCCGTTCGGCACGCGCGTGCGGGCAAGAGTGCTGGCGCGCGACGTGAGTATCGCCACCCAGCCGCCGCAAGGGTCGAGCATCAACAATATTTTGAATGCGCGCATCGCGGAAATCCGCGACGAAGGCCCGCACAAAGTCATGCTGCGCCTGCAAGTCGGCGACGCGCACACGCTGCTGTCGCGCATCACCCGCCGCTCGCGCGACCAGCTCGGACTGACTGAAGGCATGTTCGTCTGTGCGCAAGTGAAGAGCGTGGCGCTGATGGCATGAGCTATTTGGCCTTAAGCGATGAAGAGCTTTCCCGTTTGCTGCGCGACGATGTGCCGTGTGGCGACCTCACCACTGAAACTTCCGGCATCGGACAACGCCCCGCGCGTCTGGAATTTTGCGCGCGACAAGACATGGTGGTGTGCGCCATCGAAGAAGCGGCACGCCTGTTCGCGTTGTGTGGCGCTGAAGTCAAAATGTCCGTCCGGTCCGGGCTGGCGGTCAGCCAAGACGAATTGTTGCTGCAAGCGCGGGGGGATGCGCAGATGCTGCATCGGGCATGGAAAACAGCTCAGGTATTGGTGGAATGGGCGAGCGGTATCAGCACCGCCACGGCGGCCATCGTGAAAGCTGCCGCACCGGTTGCCGTGGCATGCACGCGCAAAAATGTGCCGGGCACCAAGGCGCTGTCGGTCAAAGCCGTGCGCGCGGGAGGTGCGACCATGCACCGGCTCGGCTTGTCTGAATCGCTGCTGCTGTTTGCCGAACACCGCCTCTATCTGGACGAATCTCAGGCATGCACCGTGGCAAGGTTCAAGCGCGCCGAACCGGAAAAGAAGCTGGCGGTGGAAGTGGCCAATATCGAAGAAGCGATCCTTTGGGCGCGGGCCGGTGCGGACGTGCTGCAACTGGAAAAATTCTCACCCGGGGCGCTTGCAGATTGCCGCAATGCGCTGAACAACGCCGGGTTGCATGTCGTGCTGGCAGCGGCGGGGGGCGTGTGTGCCGACAACGCGTTCGCCTATGCGCGCGCGGGAGCCGACTTGCTGGTGACCTCCGCACCCTATACCGCGCCGCCCAAGGATGTGCGGGTGACATTTATTCGCGACTGACGATAGTGCATGCCTTGTAGAACGCCTATTGACGGGCATCTCCATGAGGTATGCAAATTGCATTCCGCCCGTGTGGGTGCGAATTCATTCGCACGTTGTTCATAATTCGTGCGAATAAATTCGCACCTACAACACAGCGCCCCCCAATGCATTGTCGCAATCGCTACAAATCCTTCTTCACAAATCCTTCCCTAACTCCAAATTCCGCGCCGTTACAGGCTTTACGCCATGCCGTCCCTACTGGCACGCTGGTTGCTGGTATTCATCCAGAGAATTGAAATAAGGTAACAATATGCCGCAACGCCGCTCCGATGCGTCGCCGTTGACCGAGGTCATGCTTGCCAATTGCGCAACGTGTCCGCATCGCGCGCTGCTGGCGCAGGAAAAATGCGCGCCGGGCGATGTGTGTTTGATGGCGCAGAGCGGGCGGCAGATCGACCGCTTTTTGCGGCGCCATCCGCAACTGGCCGAGGGTTATCTGGCCGATGATTTCTGGGAACGGCGCGCCATCGCCGTGCGCTATGCGCCGCTGGAAGCGCTGCGCCGCATGCCGCGCGATGCGGATGAAGTGGTGCGCCGCGTGCTGGTGAGCCGCTTGCCCATGGACGAACTGGACGGCTATTTGCATGACCCGGACCGCGAAGTGCGCATGACGGTGGCCAACCGCTTGCCGCCGCAACGGCTGCACGAATTGATCGGCGACGCGGATTATCTGGTGCGCCTGCAAGTGGCGAAGCGCTTGCCGCACGGGCATTTGCGCGGTATGGCACAGGACGCGGACAGGGAAGTGCGCAAGGAAGTGGCGCGGCGCATACCGCCGTTTGCCTTGAGCCTGCTGATGAAAGACGACGATGTGGAAGTGCGCCGCATCATCGCCGCACGCATGCTGCCGGACGACGCGATGAAATTGCTGGCGGATGAAGATTGGCTGGTGCGGCGGGAAGCGGTGCTGCGCGCGCCGGTCGAAGCCATCGCTGAGCTGGTGGACGATGTCGAGCCGGATGTGCGGGCTGTGGTGCGACAGCGGCTGGATGAATTTTTAGGAGAAGAGAAATGAGTATTTACACGCCGGACGAAACCACCCTACAAAATCTGGCGAAGGAAATCGAAGCCATCGCGCCGCGCCCGCACCACAGCACTTTGCTGGAGATCGCCAACCGCGTTTGCAACGGTTGCACCTTCCGTTATGTGCTCAATCGCGGCGGCTGGTATCGCCCCGGCGGCGTGATCGCGGCGGACGGATCGCGCGTCGCCGACAATCTCGAAGCGTGGGCGAAGGCGGAACTGAAAAAGTGCGGCGGCGACATGCACGAGCTGCTGGAACGCCATGAGGACAGCGGCTTGCAAGTGTCGCGCTTCACCGGACGCACGCATTATTTCGTCGCCGCCTACGGCAAGGCTCCGGCGGATTTCCTGCAACTGGAAGTGGAAGAATTGCAGGAAGTGCTGGATCGCCAACTGATAGACAGCGACCACCCGCCCGAAGACTTGCAGGAACTGCTCGAACCCATCGCCCCGGTCGAGTTGGACGCACAACCGCTGGGCGCGCCGCGCTACCGCTTCCGCCGCCTGCTCGACATGCGCCAAAGCATCGCCAAAGTATCGCTGGGCGAAGGCCAAAGCGCCAAGCTGCCGCGCATGCTAAAAGAATGGACGCACAGCAGCGCCGCCAGCAGGGGCCACTTCGGCGACCACTGGATCGCCGCCCTGCGCGAACACCAGGACCGATACCGCAACCCCGTCACCTCGCTCGCCCTCGTGTCGCGCCGCGCGCGCGAACTCAAACCGTTCCAGTGGAACATCGAACTTGCCGGCCTGGAATTATTCGCCCAACTGCAAGCCTTCGACCGCGCCGCCGGCTACCCCTCAGCCTGGTACTTCCACCTCGTCGCCAGCACCCTCACCCCGCCCAAAATCGCCTACGCCGTGGCGCGCGATCTGGAGGGCGGGTTCAGCTATTTGCCGGATACCGAGGCGGCGTTGATTAAGGAGTGGGTGGCGCAGCCGTATTCGGTATAAACCGCGCCCAACCGTAGCCCGGATGCAATGAAATGGAATCCGGGAAAACACTGTCGGCGGTGCATCTCCCCGGATTACGCTGCGCTGCATCCGGGCTACGTGCCGGGTGCTTGCGCCGTATTCAATAGGCTGTAGATCGCCTATTGACGGGCATCTTCACGAGGTATTGTTTTGCGAATAGGCACTCGCAAACGCCTTGTGCAGGACATCAAACAACCGGCGCAATCGTGATTGCGTCCTGCGCGGGCTTGACTTGACCGACCGGTCTAGTATGATGCTCGGCATGACTCCCGACACCGACACCCGCACCCGCATCCTGATGACCGCCCGCGAAATGTTTCATGGGCGCAGCTACTCCGATGTGGGCATTCAGGAAATTTGTGACCGCGCCAAAGTGCAGAAGGGCAGCTTCTATCATTTCTTTCCGTCCAAGCGTGAACTGGCGATGGCAGTCATTGACAACGTGGCCGACGACTGGGCTTACGGTTTCGTGGCCGAAGCCTTCGACCCGGAGTTGCCGCCGGTGGAGCGTTTGGATTACATGATAGATGCCGCCTATTACTGGCAATTGGCTGCGTCCGATATGGAAGGCCGTATGCCGGGCTGTTTGTTCGGCAATCTGGCGCTGGAGATGAGCACGCGCGACGACGTGATGCGAGCCAAGCTGAATGCGATTTTCGACAAGGCGATGGACAAGTTCCGCGTCACGCTGGACGAAGCGGTGCAAACCGGCGCATTGGCTGCGATGGACACCGAGGCGACGGCAACGGCGATGCTGGCCTACCTTGAAGGCATCATTCTGGTGGCCAAAACGCGCAATGATCCGAAAGTGATCTTGCACCTCGGTCCGGCCATCAAGACCTTGCGCATCGAACTGAATCACTGAGCTGAATTGACCCCGGATAGTTCATTAGGCCGAGAGTTCTTGTAGGAGCGAGCTTGCTCGCGAAGCGCTTTCGCGAGCAAGCTCGCTCCTACAGTGAATATACGACTAATGGACAATCCGGTTTGTGAACACCCCTTAACGGGGTTTTTTGTGGCCCAAGTCTTGACCGACCGGTCATCTAGTGCGGCGATGCCGCTTAACTTGAAAGGAGTAACACCATGGAAGCGAAACAAACCCTCGACGCACGTGGACTCAATTGCCCTCTGCCCATTTTGCGCACCAAGAAATCGCTGGTCGCCATGCAATCCGGCGAAACTCTGAAAGTCTTGTCCACCGATCCCGGCTCGCTCAAGGACATCAGCTCCTTCTGTTCGCAGACCGGCAACGAATTGCTCTCCTCGCAGCAGCAGGGCAAGGATTACGAATTCTTCATTCGCAAAGCCTGAAGGAGATCGCCATGAATATCGCCGAAATGCAACATCTGGAAAAGCAGACCGGTGTCATGCCGACCGACCTGGCCAGCCTCGATGCCTGGCTGGATAAAAAACTGGACGAAAAACTGGCCCAGCGCAAAGCAGCGAGAACACCTTCGCTCGCCATCATCGCCACCAAAGGCACCATGGATATGGCCTACCCGCCGTTCATCCTCGCCTCCACCGCCGCCGCACTGGGCTGGGATGCCTCGGTATTTTTCACGTTTTACGGGCTGGAGTTGTTGAAGAAGGATCTGCAAATCAAGGTCTCGCCGCTGGGTAATCCGGCGATGCCGATGAAGATGCCTTTCGGCCCGGACTGGCTGCAACACTTGAACATCAACGTGCCGAACTTCGTCGCCGGCAACATGCCCGGCTTCGAAAGCTTCGCCACCGCCATGATGGAACAGACCACCAAGACCAAGGGCGTGCCGAGCATTCTGGAACTGCGCGAAATCTGCGTAGAGTCCGGTGTCAAATTGGTCGCCTGCCAGATGACCGTTGACCTGTTCAACTACCGCAAGGAAGAATTCATGCCCGAGATTTCGGAATGGATCGGTGCTACCAGTTATCTGGCCAATGCGAAGGACGCGGATATTTGTTTGTTCGTTTAAGTCGAGTGGTCGTCCGCGCCCTGCGCGGACGACCTGTGATGCTGTAGATCGCCTATTGACGGGCATCTTCATGATGTTTTGAAAATGTGCTACGCGCTTGTTGCGAGAGGTTAGGTGCGAAGAAACCCGAAAAACTCGCGTCGCGAGACTTCTTTTTGCCAGCCGCATTCGCGTTTCTGTTCTTCCATCACCCGGTCGCGCTTTTTGATGACTTCGTCCCATGCGGCAAATACGGCGCTGGCGGATTCGTATTGCTGCATGGATTGCACCAGCGGTTGCAGCAGGAAATGGCCGAGTCCGGGCTGGTAGTTGAGGTGCGCTTTCAGGGTTTCGCCGAGCAGGGGGAATTCGAGTTGCGGGCCGATCACGAGGAAAGACGCGGCGGCGCGCTCGTCGGCGCTCCAGCCGTTTGGTACGGGCAGGCCGGGATCGCGTTCGGGCAGGAATACGCGCGCCATCATCCACGGTGTCAGTAACAGGAACACGCACCAGCCGTCGCTGCGGCGGAAGGCGCGGACTTCGATGGGCAGGTCGTGGTTGACCAGAAATTCGTTGCGAAAATATTGGGTGTAGATTTCGCCGAAGCTTCTGCGCACGGCGGCGATCACCGTCTGGTCGTCGCCCCGGTGCGCTTCCCCCAGTTGCCAGCCATCAGCCAAGGGTCAACTCCGCCAGTTGCTGGCCGTACAGCCGATATAGCTGCAAGCGGCTTTCATTTTGCAAAGCAGAGCCGAACTTGGGCAGCCAGGCGGCAAGGTGTTCCCGCCACAATTCCAGCAATAATTCGCTGCTGCGAGTGCAGGGCTGTTCGTTCAGATACGCGGCGCACTCCAGTTGTGTGCCCAGATAGTCCGGCGGCAACTCTTCGGCTTGCAGTCCGGCGCGGCGGTACAGGTCGGCGAGCTGGTCGCTGGCTGCGCTGAACATGGTGTTGCTGAGGAAAGCCGACTCAAATGGCGGACAGACGGTTTTCGGATGGCCGCAGATGAACAGGCGCGTGTGTTCGGCCTGCCATTCATCCAATGGCATTTGCTCCAGTTCCGCGACCGATTCTCCGAGCCAGACATGCTCTGCGGCCATTTCGCGCAACGCGTCCAGCGATTCAATGCCGGGGCTGGCGAGCAAGCCGGAAAATAGGCGCAGGATTTCGGGCGATGTTTTCATAGTCAAAACCTCACCACAGAGACACAGAGGCACAGAGTGAGGTAAGCAGGGATAGGCGGATTTTTGCCCAGCCTGCTAAACCAAAGAAAATTGGTCATTGAAGGGTGCCACAAATTTTCAGCACAACAGTTTGTTTTTCTCTGTGCTCTCTGTGTCTCAGTGGTGCAAGGGTTTTCAGTTTCATGTTTCATTACCATGGATAGGCATAAACACCGGCATACATGAAATAGTGGCGCAGCATGTAACCGCCCATCAGCACCAGCACACCCGCCGCCACGCTGGGGAAGCGTCCGCTCCAGCCCCGGATCACGCCTTTCAGTTCGAGCAGGAACGGCACCAGCAAACCGAAGCCGATGAAGCCGACCAGCCAGCCCATGTCGTGCCACAGCAATTGCGCCGAGCGGTAGCCCGATTCCGAGCCGGACAGGGTGAAGTTGAAGAAGGAGAACAGGATCACCAGTTCGGTGGCGATGAGGATCACGTCAAACAGTTCGAAGCGGTGGCGCAGATCCTGGTCGGTCTCGTCGCGGATGAAGGTGTTCATGATGACCAGCAGATAGGCGAACGCGGTGGAGAAAGCGGACACCGTGAACAGCAGCGGCACGCCGGGGTTGTGCCACAGCGCCACCGCCGGAAACGATTGCAGCAACAGGCCGGTATAAACCGCAGTGCCGATGCCGTTGATGGTGGCGAACCAGCCGACGACGCGCCGGTATTTCATGCAGGTATCGGACAGCCAGACCACGATTTTCGTTTGCAGTATTTTGCCGACCAGCGGCATGTTCACGAACAGCGGCGTTACCCGCATATAGGGGAACGCGTAAATCGTGCCCCACACCATCATCCACAGAATGAACTGCGTGCCCCAGGCGATCCACGCATGCGGCTGGAAGACCAGCACCAGCGGGTTGAGCACGTGGATCACCGCCGTGTGGTGCAGCAGGTGGCCGAACAATACCGCCGAACTGATGCCCAGCATCACCACGCCGGACAGCGCGCCCCACATCACCAGCTTGGGATGCGGGCGGCAATACATGTCGGTGAGGAAGCTGATCGAAAGCGTTGCCGCACCCAATCCGCCGAAGAACAGGTACATGGCGATCCACCAGGTCCACAAGCTTTGCGTCGTATAGGTCATAGTGTCCATGGCTTATCCCTTCCGCTTCATGTCTTCGATGTAATACACGTTCGGCCTCGTGCCGAAGTGCGCCATCAGCGGCTGCGCCGCGCCGCTCATCACGATCTGCGCCACCGGATCGGACGAATTGTCCAGATCGCCGAACAGGCGCGCCGAGCCGACGCAGGTCTGCACGCAGGCTGGCTTCATGCCCTTGTCCACCCGGTGCGCGCAGAACGAACACTTGTCCATGCTCGGGCTGGTACGTTGCAGCTCGCCGTAGAATTCCTTGCCCTCGCGGATGTCGCCGTAAGTGACTTCATAGCGCGCGTCGTAAGGGCAGGCCATGGCGCAGGCGCGGCAGCCCATGCACAACTCGGGGTTAATCATCACGATGCCATCGGGGCGCTTGTAGGTGGCTCCGGTCGGACACACGGTCAGGCAGGGCGGGTTGTCGCAGTGGTTGCACAGGTGCGGAAAGAAACGCCGGCTCACCATTTCGTTGCTGCCGATTTCTTTTTCCGGCACATAAGTGCGCCACTTGTTCTTCCATACCGGCGTTTGGTTTTCCATCGCGCAGGCGGCCATGCAGGCGTTGCAGCCGACGCAGGTATTCAGGTCAATGACCATGGCGTAATGAGTCATGCCGCAACTCCTTTCTCGGAAATTTTCTTGATGCGGACAGTGAACTCCTGCGTGCGGAAACCGCCGGTCACCGGCTCGACCGAGTATGGCACCAGCTTGTTGGTGGCCGTGCCCATTCCGGCGGCGCGCGTGAGCATGGGGTTTTCCGCGCCGAAGCTGGAGTAGAAGAACACCGCCTCACGATGGATCAGCCGCGTCACGTGGGCGTGGCCGTTCGCGGTTTGTCCGCTCCTGGAATTGGTGATGCTGATCGCATCGCCATTTGCGATACCGAGGAAGGCTGCGCGCGCCGGATGTATCCAGACATTGGTGTAGATGTCCTTCTTGAACAGGTTGATAGCCGCCAGCACCGGATTGTTATTGTTGGTGGAGGCATACGAGACGGTGGGCGCTTTGCCATAAGTGAAGTAGAACTCGTCATCGGCCAAGCTGCCGGAGGCATCGCTGCGGCATACCGTCGGGATATGCGTGGCGAGCACGCTGAACTGCGGTGCAGTCCCGCCCATACCGCGCAGACCGTCGAACAGGCTGGAGTAAAACTCCACCCGTCCGCTGCCGCTGGGCATCGGCAGTTTCCACGGCATGGCATATTTCTCCAGCAGCCTGTCCTTGGTGTCCAGCATGTAAACGCCCTTGTCCTGCAAGGCCGTATCGAGCTGCTTGACGGTGATGCCCGCCTCCTTGGCCGCTTCTTCAAATGCCACATCGCGGTAAGCGGCGGAGAACGGGCTCTTCACGCCTTCCTTGATCTTTTGCGCCAGCTTCTTCTTCACCGAGGCGGCATTCAACCCGGTCAGCTTGTCGATGGTGTCCATGAACGCCTCGGGCTTGCCGCTGATGATTTCCGTCATCTTCAACAGGATGTCGGGTGTTTCGCGCGTGTCGTACAGCGGGTCTATCGCCGGGTAGCGCGTGGTCAGAGCCAGGTCGTGGTTGACTCCGTTGGCGTAGATGTTGGGTTCGCCGCGCTCAAGGTAAGTGGAGTTGGGCAGGATTACATCCGCATACGCCGTGGAGTCGCAAGGCAACACGTCGATGGCGATCACCAGCTCCATGTTCTTGTGCGACAGGATGTCTTTCCAGCGCGAATCGGGATAGTAATGGCGCACCGGATTGGCGGCGTTCAGCAACACGGCGCGGGTGAGATACGGCTCGCCCTTGTAGTTGAGCGTGCCCTCCACCGATTCCTTGAAGCCCACATCCGCCAGCACCGGCAGCATGACATAAGGGCGACCCGCCGCGCGTTCCTGCTCGGTGAACGCCCACGACCAGCCGGGCTTGCCGTGGCCGAAATTCTTGCCGTTGGAGAATACGTCGATCACCAGCTTGGCGAAGGGCAGGCCGACGATGTTGGTCAGCGGCGCGCCCAGATTCGTGCCTTCCTTTTTCGACTTGATGGTGTGCGCCTGTTTCTTGTGCACCTCGCCGCTCATGATCCAGCCGCCGGGCTTGTCGATGCCGCCGGTCAGCGCCTGAATCATCGCCTGAACGCGGCGCATCATGATGATGTTGCCGTAGCGTCCGCCGTGCCAGCCGGGGTCGATGATGGCGGGGCGCGCGCCGCCGAACTCGCGCGCGATGCGGCGGATGGTGACGGCGGAAATGCCGGTGGTGTTCTCCGCCCATTCCGGCGTGCAGGCGCGTATCTCTTCCAGTTGCGCTTGCAGCACGGTCATCACGGGGTGGCCGTCCAGTTTCAATCCGGCGGGTGCGTGCAGCGCCGGGAAGCAGCTATGTCCGTTCACATCCAGCCCGTTGTCGTTGGTGTAGGCAGGCAAGGTGCGGATGTCCGAACTGTGTTCCTGCACCACGCGCGGATGGCCTTTGCCATCGAGCGCCAGTTGCCATTGGCCCTTGCTGTCGCGGTAGGTGAGGAACGGCATGTTGGAATGCTGGCGCAGGAATTCGGCATCGTAGAGTTCCTCTTCCAGCATGGTCTTGAGCATGGCCAGCAGGAAATCCAGATCGGTGCCGGGGCGGATGGAAATCCATTCGTCCGCCTTGGAGGCGGTTTCGGACAGGCGCGGATCAATGGCCACGACTTTCGCGCCATTTTTGCGACCGGCGGCAAAACGCACCATGCGGCAGGTGGACACGCTGCCGATGGAAGCGTTGTTGGCGACAAACAGGATGTACTTGGCATTGTCGAAATCTGGCAACACTTCGTCGTGAATGTTGAAGTTGCCGGTGACCGAATCGGTGCCGAGGTGGCCGTTGGTGACGCAGGCCTGCATGGGCGAAGCGATGATATTGGGAATGCCGTTGGTCAGCGCGAAAGGCACCGCCCAGTTCATATAGAACACGCAGGAAGTCCAGCCGCCCACCATGGTCCACTCCCACGGCTGGATGTTGGCGGCCTTTTGTTTTTTGGCAATGTAGGCGTACGCCTCTTCCCATGAAGCCGAGCGGAATTTCATCTCGCCGCGCTTGCTGCCTTCCACCCGGATCAGCGGCGTTTTCAGGCGGTCGGTATCGTAGGTCTGGCGCAATCCGGCCTGCCCGCGCGCGCACAGCTTGCCGCGATTGAGTGTGGAATTGGGATTGCCGTCGAGTTTGACGATGCGCTTGATGCCGTTCTTTGTTTGCGTGGTGACGCGCAGATTGCACAGCGAAGAGCAGAAATTGCAGATGCTGTACGTGCATCCTTCTGTATCCGTTGCGCCGCCGGAATCGGCAGAAGCTGAATCGATCAACATGCTGGCTGGCTTCAGCAAGGTTAAACCAGCTACTCCCAACCCGGTCGCCTTCAACAACGTGCGACGGGTCAGGCGAGGAAAGTTCCAGGCCATAGACGCTCCCTGAGAAAAATTGTCAGTAAAAAACCAATGCTTCTTCTTTTTGTCCCATTGGGTGTATTCACCCTTCTGGCGGGATAGCGTCTAACTGCCATTGCTGGCGAGATGCGGCCTCTAGCTCCATAAAGACCACATTGCACTTCTGGTTACATGCTAGCAGAGGGAGTGGGGTTATTGCAATTCTTCAAAACGGCTGTTTCAACCCGGCGGATTTGTTGTGTCGGCTCGACTTGTCGGCTTTGCTACAACGTTCACCTCCGCAAAACCCATTGAAATCAAGCCCCCCACCTTGGCACGCCATTTGCGATTACGGGGGTGTCCATAAATCGTGAGTGATTGCCATGCAAGCCAAAGACATTGCCGCGCTGTTGAATGAACCGGCGTGCGAGCACAACACCAAGTCGAAGTCGGGCTGCGCGCGACCCAAGCCGGGGGCGACGGCGGGCGGGTGTTCGTTCGACGGGGCGCAGATTGCGCTGTTGCCGATTGCCGACGTGGCGCACATCGTGCACGGGCCGATTGCCTGTGCGGGCAGTTCGTGGGAAGGGCGCGGCACGCGCTCGTCCGGGCCGACGTTGTTCCGCACCGGCATGACCACCGACCTCACCGAGCAGGATGTCATCATGGGGCGCGGCGAGAAGCGCCTGTATCACGCGATCAAGCAGGCGGTGGAGGGCTATTCTCCTGCGGCGGTGTTTGTTTACAACACCTGCGTGCCCGCGCTGATCGGCGACGACATCGGCGCGGTGTGCAAGGCGGCGGAAGAAAAATTCGGCGTGCCGTGCGTGCCGGTGGATTGCGCCGGTTTTTACGGCACCAAAAACCTGGGTAACCGCATCGCGGGCGATGCCATGTTCAAACATGTGGTGGGTACGGCGGAACCGTTGCCGGTGCCGCCCGAAGCGCAACGCCCCGGCATCACCGTGCACGACGTGAACCTGATCGGCGAATACAACATCGCGGGCGAATTCTGGAATGTTGCGCCGCTGTTCGACGAGCTGGGCTTGCGCATTCTTTGTACCTTGTCCGGCGACGGACGCTTCCGCGAAGTGCAGACCATGCACCGTGCCGAAGCCAACATGGTGGTGTGCGCCAAGGCGCTGCTCAACGTGGCGCGCAAGCTGCAAACCGATTACAAGACACCATATTTCGAGGGCAGCTTTTACGGCGTGACCGACACCTCGATGGCGTTCCGCGAATTCGCCAAACTGCTGAATGATCCCTCGCTCACCGAGCGCACCGAAGCGCTGATCGCGCGCGAAGAAGCCACTATTAATGCGGCACTCGAACCGTGGCGCGACAAGCTGCGCGGCAAGCGCGTGCTGCTCTACACCGGTGGCGTGAAATCGTGGTCGATTGTGTCTGCGCTGCAAGACTTGGGCTTGGAAGTGGTGGCGACCGGCACCAACAAATCCACCGAAGAAGACAAAGCGCGCATCCGCGAAATCATGGGCGACAAGACGCGCATGATCACCGACGGCAGCCCCAAGGCATTGCTGGGCGCGGTGAAGGAATACCAGGCCGACATCCTGATCGCGGGCGGACGCAACATGTACACCGCACTCAAGGCGCGCATCCCGTTCCTCGACATCAACCAGGAGCGCGAGTTTGGTTATGAGGGTTACAGCGGCATGATCGAACTGGCGCGGCAACTGGCGCTGACCATGCACAGCCCCGTGTGGCCTGCGGTGCGCAAGCCCGCGCCGTGGGCGAAGCCGGGCGTGCCGGGCGTGGAGTTGGGGGCGTGATGATGAGAACGAATCTTCCTATTGACCGTCATTCCGGCGCAGGCCGGAATCCAGTCCAAAAAAATGCCTCCGCGAAGCGGATCAAAACCTTGAGCTTGTCCGCTACGCGGGCTGTTTGTTTTTGCTGGATTCCGGCCTGCGCCGGAATGACGGGAGTCTGACATGGCCGAAATCCTGAAACGCAACAAAGCACTCGCGGTGAATCCGCTCAAAGCCAGTCAGCCGGTGGGCGCGTCGCTGGCTTTTCTCGGCATCAACCGCGCGATCCCGATGCTGCACGGTTCGCAGGGTTGCACCGCATTCGGCAAGGTGTTTTTCGTGCGCCATTTCCGCGAGCCTATCCCGTTGCAGACCACGGCGATGGATCAGGTCTCGACGGTGATGAGCGCGGACGAGAACGTGATCCTCGGCCTGAAGTCCATTTGCGAAAAAAGCAATCCGGCGTTGATCGGCTTGCCCACCACCAGCCTGTCCGAAACGCAG
Source organism: Sideroxydans sp. (assembly GCA_028710605.1). GTDB lineage: Bacteria > Pseudomonadota > Gammaproteobacteria > Burkholderiales > Gallionellaceae > Sideroxyarcus. The sequence continues at coordinate 74,938 of JAQTTU010000011.1, read as the reverse complement.
GGCACGGACATCAAGCGCCTGGTGAAGGAGTTTTATGCGGCGCATCCCGAGTTTGCGCATATCCCCATCGTGCCGGTGAATGCGCCGGACTTCAGCGGCTGTCTGGAGAGCGGGTTTGCGTTGGCGGTGAAGGCGATTTTGGAAACGCTGCTGCCGCAACAAGACCCTCACCCTAACCCTCTCCCGCCTGCGGGAGAGGGGACGAACGTGAAAAGCAATGTGGGACGACGCAAAAAACAAGTCAACGTGCTGGCCGCGTCCATGCTCACGCCGGGCGATGTCGAGCACATCAAGGAATTGATCGAGGCGTTCGGTTTGCGTCCGCTGGTGTTGCCCGATCTGGGCGATTCGCTGGACGGACATCTCACGGCGATGGACAGCAGTCCGGTGACGGTGGGCGGCACTCCGGTGGGCGACATCGCCAGCATGGGCGAATCCATCGCCACGCTGGTGCTGGGCAATTCGCTGTTCGAGGCGGCGGACTATTTGAAAGAGCAAACAGGCGTGCCGGATTACCGTTTCGACAGTTTGATGGGGCTGGATGCGGTGGACAGTTTTGTGGCGACGCTGGCCGAGATCAGCGGCAAGCCGGTGCCGGAAAAGATCGAGCGCCAACGCGCGCAGTTGCAGGACGCGATGGTGGATGCGCATTTCATGCTGGGCTTTGCGCGCGTGGCCATCGCCGCCGATGCCGATCTGCTGTACGGCATGGCTCGGCTGGTGACGGAGATGGGCTGCGACGTGGTGGCGGCTGTCGCACCCGCGCGCGCCAACATTCTTAACGATGTCGAAGCAGAGCAAGTCGCCATCGGCGATCTGGAAGATCTGGAGATCGCCGCCAAACGCAACGGCGCGCAATTCATCATCAGCAACTCGCACGCCGTGCAGACCGCGCGCCGCCTGGGCATCCCGCTGCTGCGCGCCGGATTCCCGCAATACGATTTTATCGGCGGCTACCAGCGCCTGTGGGTCGGTTACAAGGGCACGCGCCAAGCGCTGTTCGACATGGCGAACATGATGATGGAACAGCACGGACAGCATGAGGCGGAGCCGTTTGTATCGATTTATCAGCGCACCAGCAAAAATGTTGCGAACAAACTCCCTCGCCCGCTGGCGGGAGAGGGTTGGGGTGAGGGTCGCGGAGGTCTCGCGCAATGACGAGATACCTCAACGTCCCTCATCCCCAGCCCTTCTCCCGCCTGCGGGAGAAGGGAGTAAAACGCGGAGTTTCGCCATGCGCCATTTGCGCCTGATCGACACTAAGGAGAACGCCATGACGGTAAAAATCGCCTTTGCCACCAGCGACCGGCGCGCGGTGAACCAGCATTTCGGCGCGGCGGAAGCGTTTGCGATCTACGAAGTGGGCGAACACGAAACGCGCTTGATCGAGGTGGCGGAATTCATCGAGACCGCGATGGACGGCCACGACGGCAAGCTGGCCGCCAAGGTCGCGCTGCTGGGCGATTGCGCGGCGGTGTATTGCAACGCGGTTGGCGCGTCGGCGATCCAGCAACTGCTGGCGAAAAGCATACAGCCGATGCGTGTGGATGAAGGCACGCCCATCGACGAATTGCTGTGCGGGCTGCAAAAAAATCTGCTGAATGATCCGCCGGTGTGGCTGGCGAAACATCTGAAGAAGCAAACGGGCGGCAAGGACTTTGCGGCGGACGAGGAGTGGCAGGAATGATGCCGAAAATTGTCAAAGGAAAAGCTTTTGTAGGTGCGAATTCATTCGCACATTCCACGTTGCGCGTGCGAATGAATTCGCACCTACTAAATGGGCGGTTTGCAAAATGATAGAGACCACCGCACGCGTGGTTTCGTCCAACAACGGCACGGTGCTGGTCGAGACCAGCGTGCAGTCCGGCTGCGGCAGTTGCCAGTCGCGCGAGGCCTGCGGCATTTCCGGCTTGGGGAAATATTTTTCCGGCACGCGCAAAACGATTGCGGTGCAGTGCGATGCGAAGGTGCAGGCGGGCGACGAATTGCAACTGAACATGAGCGAAGGCGATCTGCTCAAGGCCGGTTTGCTGGCCTATCTGTTGCCCAGTGTGTTGGCGCTGGTGGGCGCGGGTGTTGCCTCGGGTTGGGGCGATGCGGCGGCGGTGCTGGGCGCGGTGGCGGGCATCGCGTTGGGGTTTTTGCTGGGGCGGCTGTCCGGCTGGGTACCGCGTATGGCGGCGAAAAAAATGTAGGTCGGGTTTTAACCCGACATGTCGGGCTGAAGCCCGACCTACAAAGATCAATTAACCGAAGGAGAATTTCATGAATCAAACACTCGCAGCAGACCCGTTGTTGTCCACCGATTTTATCCAGGAGATGGTCAGGCAGATGCGCGCCATCGACAGCTACGGCAATTACGACGGCTGGACGGTGGAGAAGATTCTCGCGCCTTACGTGGTAACCAAAGAGCAGCGGCGCGAGATGCCCATCATCGGCGATCCCGATGAAATTTTGATTGCGCGCATCAAGGCGTTTTACAACGCGATCTCTTCGCTGATCGAAAAGGAATGCGGCCTGATGGCTTCGCCCATCGTCAACATCAACCATGAAGGTTTCGGTCGAATCATCATCACCGTGGGCAAGCTGGTGGTGATGGACAAGACGCTGCGCGACGTGCATCGCTACGGTTATGAAAGTCTGTCCAAGATGAAGGATGAAGGCGACAAATTGTTATCGGTGGCGCTGGAGATTATCGGCAAATACCCGGAAGTGGCGGGGATGTAAATCGGGATTGAGGTGCGGGATTGAGGATTGAGTCAAACGCAAAACCTGCCTCCTCCGTGCCGCCCCAGTTCAGGGGCGAGCCAGTGGCAAAGGGGCGCTGGCATAGCACTCTCTCAGCGATGGGATAAGCAGGAATCCTTCCTCCTGGCTGACGCTCATTAAAGGGAGGGCCGGAGAAGCCAGGGTTTGGCTCAATCCTCAATCCCGAATCCTCAATCCTCTCCGCAGGAGAAAGCAATGACCGAAGACGAACTGAAAGCACTCGACAAGGAAGTCAGAAAACTCAAGCGCATCGCCAGCGAATGGGCGGGGCAGTTGCATGATCTGGTGGAAGAGCGTTTGCCTGCCGCTTATCACGAGATACCCGGCATCGCCCAATCCACTTATGACGCGTGTCAGGCATGGGCAGAGGCGAACGCAAAATTTTCCGCAGCACAGAAAACACTATCGAACTAAAAGGAAGAATCGAAATGTCACATATCACCGGCATTACCCGAGGCGGCACGCCTTACATACCGCAGTTCATCACCGCGCTGAATCAGGCCAACTGCATCGGCTGTGGCCGCTGCTACAAAGTCTGCCCGCGCAAAGTGTTCGAGTTGGTCGAACGCGGCGAGGACGACGAGAACTACGACGAGGACGAAGACAACGCGATGGTGATGACGCTGGCCGACGTGCTGGATTGCATCGGTTGCGGTTCGTGCGGACGCGTGTGTCCCAAGCAATGCCAGACGCATCAGCCGATGCCGGTCGGAGCTTAACGATGGCCAAACCAGCGAGACACGTATTCGTTTGCGCACAGCAGCGACCTGACGGTCACCCGCGCGGTTCGTGCGGACAAAAAGGTTGCCGAGAGGTGATGGACGAATTCATGCAACAGTGGCAACAGCGCCAGTGCTTCGCGCAAGTGATGGTGACACCGAGCAGTTGCATCGGCCCGTGCGGCATGGGGCCGAACATCCTGGTTTATCCCGAAGGCATTTTGTACAACAACGTCAGCAAGGCCGATGTCGGCGAGATATTCGACCAGCATTTGCTGGGCGGTACGCCGGTGGATCGTCTGAAAGCGCCCGCCGACATGTGGTGAATAACGCTGTGCCGTTTGCACTGCCCGTCGAACTGGAAGCGCAGGCCGCGCGCATCGTGCGGGCGTTGCAACAAGGCGCGGCAAAATATTTCGCAGCGAATGCCGCGCCGAAAATCGAACTGCAAGCAGTGTGCTTCAGCCGCGTCATCGACCCCGGCAACCAGTTGCCCGGCTACGAAGGCGTGTGGCGCAACGCGCGCCGCGAACGCTGCGGCAGTATCACGTTCAACAGCGACGGCAGCTTCTACGCCGAATACGATTTGTTCTGCCCCCACCCGCACGACCCGCGCTGGTTCGTGGAAATGATTACCGCCTGGGGGCGCGACGAAGCGCTGCGCTGCGAAGTGAAAATGATTCCCTCGGTTTGATTCCCTCTCCCGCAGGCGGGATAACCAGCGACTTGGCTGCGGGTTTTGCAGCCTAGTCGAATGGCTAGTAGTTTCATCAGAGGGTTAGGGTGAGGGTAGGTGAGTAATAAGTAATATGGTTGTAGCGCAAAGACCCTCATCCCCAGCCCTTCCCCCGCCTGCGGGGGAAGGGTGCAAGTCGAGAATCAAAACAGAATTGGAGTGAGGTGAAGCTAATGAGCAAATTTCAAATGGGCGACATGGTGTTCGCCTCGCAAGACCTCTTCAACGAAGCACTGGAAGAAACCGGCGACAGCGCCATCCCCGGCCTCGCGCCCGATGCCTTGCTCGTCGCCAGCGGCGCGCGCGGCGTGGTGGTGAATGTGGGGCACGTGGAGGAAATGCCGCAGGAAGAAATTTTTCTGGTGCGGTTTGAGACCGATGCGGAGGGGACGTTGGGGGAGCCGATCGGGTGTCTGGGTGATGAGTTGAGCGGGACGAATTAAAGCTGCGCCTGTCTTGTCGCCGGATACGCAAGGGCGACTTTCCGAAATACCTACCTCATGGAGATGGCCGTCAATAGGGCATCTCCATGAAGTGCATGATGCAGATCGCCGATTGACGGGCGTTGCGGAGCAACCGGTTTTGTCCCCTCTCCCACCGGGGGAGGGTTAGGGTGGGGGAACACTCGTTGTATTTTCTCTTCTTGCTAAATCAATGCCGCCGCCGTTCGTGCTGAGCTCGTCGAAGCGTGCCCACCTCAGACCGTTCGTCCTGAGCTTGTCGAACCACAAGTTGCTGAACGCACAGATTGCCGGGGGTTGCCCGGCGGCAAGTCACTTTTTCTTGCTTCGCCAAGAAAAAGTAACCAAAAAGAAGGCGACCCCGGTGCGCCGCCGCTGCGCGGTTCCCTGCGTTGCTCGGCTGGTCAGGCGGCTGCGGAACTCGCTACGCTCAAACAGTCCTCGCCGAAATCCCCTGACCAGCCTGCGCTACTCGGCGGCGTACAGGGGAGGGAAAGTCAAAATCAAATCCGGTTTTGTGTGGGCAAGTGCCCACGTTTCTTTTTGTGGCTGGTGGGCGCTTCGCGCCCACCAGCAAAGCGGAGGGAATGTTTGATGCGGAAGGGACGCAGGGTGGTAGCAGTTTCGCTTTCGTAGGGCACAATCTTTATTGCGCCGGATATTTTGCTTTCAATCATACGGCGCAATGCCCGTTGGTTATTGCGCCCTACGCGGGCTACTCGGCGGCACACATGGGAAAGAAAAGTAAAAAACCAAAAGCAAGGGTAGGAACTTCGCGCCCACCCTTGGCTCACTTCTCATGCAAGCGTTTGAGAACTCGCCAAGGTAAAGAATTAGCAGGATCAATGTCTTTATGCCCGTCCGCCGAAACGAACGTGTCTTGAAATATTTTCCATCCATCACTGCTTGGAACGAAAACCAAGAACCCATCCTTTTTATCGATGGAGAGAGAATTTCCATAGGTTGGCATTTCAGATGTATCGAGTACGAGTTTGGCACTATGACGTTCTGAATCAATAATGATGGTGCCAGATTGGAAGCACCAGCGTTCTTGCTTGTTGCTTGTGTAGCAGCCCTCGCCGAATATTCTGTCGAAGTAACTGATGTCATCGGTATTGGCCATGCCAACATGAATAAATGGTCCTATCCAGGCATTTGTGGAAACGTAGGGATTCTTTGCCCACAACTCTTTACCTTGAAAATGGACGCATGTGACAGCGCCAATTTCATGCCAGCCATCAATAGACGCGATACCGCCATTTGCAGAAATATTGATTGCGCTTGAGTCATAGCTATTAAATTTTTCCAAAGTAACAGGCCAATTTTTTAGTTTGGGTAGATTTTCCCAAAATGCCTTTCTTGAATAATGCCCAGCATGCGACTTGAGAGTATCTTTTGAATCACATTCATCGCTGGAATGAGCTACGGCGGGTATTTCAAATAGCAATGTTGTTATTGTTAAGAGATGCAAAAAATTCATTCGAATTCTCCCAATCCTTCATAAGTTAAGTAGCTTGGGCACAAAGTGCCCAAGCGGTGTTTTGAATTTTAGCCTTTCCAACCCCTGTACGCCGCCGAGTAGCGCAGGCTGGTCAGGGGATTTCGGCGAGGACTGTTTGAGCGTAGCGAGTTCCGCAGCCGCCTGACCAGTCGAGCAACGCAGGGTACCCACGAAGTGGGCGGCGCACCGGGGTCGCCTTCTTTTTGGTTACTTTTTCTTGGCGAAGCAAGAAAAAGTGACTTGCCGCCGGGCAACCCCCGGCAATCTGTGCTCGCAGCTACTTGTGGTTCGACAAGCCTGTCCTGAGTGTATCGAAGGGCTCACCACGAACGGGGTCGGTTTTGATCTACAAAAAAACCAGCGGGCTTCGCCCATCCTTCGACAGGCTCAGGACGAACGGTCTGAGGTAGGTTTTGAATTTGTAAAAATCCGCTCATGCTTCGACATGCTCAGCACGAACGGAGAAAGATGAGTGGCAATCGAAGAGCGTTCCCCCACCCTAACCCTTGTATGTTTCGTTTTGCTGGACATGAATTTGCTGTAGGTAGTTAATTTAGTCTCGCCCGGCTCGGCAGCTCGATTAACCCTTGGGACACCAAGCCCGTGGGAGAGCAAGGAGCGTCGAGCCGGTGTTTCACTGATAACCCGAACGGTTGCTTGGGCAAATAAGCCCGCATTTTTGCAAGGATGGGTGCCATGAACGAAACGATAGTGGAGAAATTTGTCGGCATCGATGTGTCCAAATCCACATTGGACGTGCGCATCGAGCCATCGGTACAGGCGTTGCACGTCGCTTATGATGAGGCCGGAGTTCGCCAAGTTGTCAGCCGCTTGAAAGAACTTGCCCCGACTTTGATCGTGATGGAGGCCACGGGCGGATTGGAAGTGCGCATTGCGACCGAGCTGGCCAGCAAAGGATTGCCCGTCGCCGTGATTAACCCGCGCCAAGCCCGCGACTTCGCCAAAGCCACCGGCCAGTTGGCCAAGACGGACTAGGTGGATGCTGCCGTACTGGCGGCGTTTGCCAAAGCCATTCGCCCGCAAGCCCGCCCGCTCAAGGATGCGGACACCCGCGCCTTGGACGATATGGTGAGCAGGCGGCGGCAGTTGGTTGACATGCGGGTTCAAGAAACCCTCCGGCTCGGCACGGCGGCCACGAAACCGCTGCAAAAAAGTTTGAAGCAGCACATTGCGTGGCTGGATAAACGGATTGCCGCAGCCGATAGCGACCTGTCCAAGCGCTTGCGCGGGTCGGATGCGTGGCGCGCCAAGGACGATTTGTTGCGGGGAATTCCGGGTGTGGGGGCGGTGACAACCCTGACCATGCTGGCGAAATACCCCGAACTGGGGACGTTGAACCGCCGCGAGATCGCGGCATTGGCCGGTGTTGCCCCGCTGGCGAACGACAGCGGCAAGCATCGCGGAAAGCGCTTCATTTGGGGTGGGCGCGCCGATGTGCGGGCGGTTTTGTACATGGCGGCAATAACAGCGATGCGTTGCAACGATACGATCAAGACGTTCGCTGAACGCCTGAAGAAAGCGGGCAAACCGCCTAAAGTGGTCATCGTCGCTTGCATGAGAAAGCTGTTAATCATTATGAATTCGATGTTGAAAAACAACACTCCGTGGAATCCGAAAACCGCTTGACTTAGAACACGGTTGCTCCCCCGGTGGGAGAGGGAATAAACCAGTTGCTCGGCAACGCCCGTCAATAGGCGATCTACAAGGCATGGCATGGTGCAGATCGCCTATCGACGGGCATTCCGCTGATGTTTGTTTTCCAAATCCGAGCTTCCCTATTTAAACGCGCAGATGTCTATAATCCCTCGCCCGCCATTATTTGAAAGTCCCGCATGAGAGCCATTTTCCTGTTGCTGATGTCGTTGTTTTGCAGCGCCGCGCTGGCGCAGTCTGCCGATGATGCCGCGAGTTTGCCCGCGCCTTCTTCTACCGCGCAGCGGTTGTACGCGGCGGCGAAGGGCGATTTGTTGCAGGTGCGGGTGTTGTTGAAGAGCGGGCGTACGCAGTCGTCGGTGGGGTCGGGGTTTATGGTGGGAACCAGCGATCTGGTGGTGACGAATTATCACGTGATGTCGCAGGTGGCGCTGGAGCCGGAGACTTATGTCGGCGAGTACCGCGATACCGATGGCCGGCGCGGGGCGGTGGAGTTGCTGGCGGTGGATGTGCTGCACGATCTGGCGGTGGTGCGCATCGACCGCAAGGGCAGCGGGTTTTTTAAAGTGCCGGAGGCGTTGCCGCAACTGAAGCAGGGGCAGTATTTGTATTCGCTGGGCAATCCGCTGGACTTGGGTTTCGCCATTTCGGAGGGGGCATATAACGGGATTGTGAGCCGCAGTTTTTACGATCAGTTGATGTTCACCGGGGCGATCAATGCGGGCATGAGCGGCGGGCCGAATGTGACGGTGGAGGGGCGCGTGGCGGGGGTGAATGTTTCCAAGCGCACGGACGGGGAGCTGGTGAGTTTTCTGGTGCCGGTGCGTTTTGTGCGCGACCTGCTGAAGCAAGTGGCCGCGCAAAAATCGCCGCCTGCGGATTTCAAGTTGGTCGTCGGGCAGCAGTTGCTGGCGCACCAGACGACGATGGTGGACAAGCTGGGCGGTACGCCGCTGACTTTCAAGGAATTGAACCCGTACCGGGTGCCGGTGTGGGAGTCGGATCAGGTGCGCTGTTGGGGTTGGTCGAATGACAAGCCGGACAAAACTTACGCCGTGGATCAGGTGAGTTGCGCGATGGAGTCGGCGATTTTCGTGTCGGGGCAGTTGGAGACCGGGAATGTTTCGATCCAGCACAAGCGCATTCAAAGCGACGAGTTGGGGGCGTGGCGTTTTGCCGGGTTGGCGAGCAAGCTGTTCAAAAGCCAGAATGTGGGATGGCACAAGGATTTGCGTTTGACCGCGCCGCAATGCATCGAGCAGTTTGTGAGCAACGGCAAGCTGCCCGTGCGCGCGGTGCTGTGCATGCGCGCTTACCGCAAATTCCCCGAGCTGTACGATTTTACGTTGCTCACCGCGAGCACCGATGCCAGCCGCATGACGCTGCAAAGCCGGGTCGAGGCGAACGGGGTGTCGTATCCGAACGGCTTGCGCATCGCGCGCATCTTCCTTGAATCGCTGGAGAAGGAGGTGCAACCATGAACGCGCCGTTCTATGTGGAAGTGTTGGCGCGCAACGGCGAGGTGCGCCACCGCCAGCGTGTGGAGGCGTTGCCTATCCGCATCGGTCGCGGCTACGACAACGAATTTATTCTGGACGATTTGCATGCTTCGCCGCAGCACGCGCTGGTTGAGATCGGCGAGGACGGCGGCCTGCAAGTGCGCGATCTCGACAGCAGGAACGGGGTGATTTTCAAAGGCCGCCGCCGCAATCAGTTGAGCTTGGACGGCGACACGGTGTTCCGGCTGGGGCACACCAATCTGCGCGTGCGCAGCGCCGACTTCGCCGTGGTCGATGCCAGGCGCGATACCACCAGCCACGGCTGGGAAGGCTGGCCGCCCGCGCTGGCCGGCTTGGCCTTGATGGTGCTGCTAACGCTGGTCAGCGCGTGGGGCGAGGACACCGAGAAATCCGGGGCGATCCATTATGTGAATGCGCTGGTGGGCATGCTGGCGATAGCGCTGGTGTGGGTGGGCGGCTGGACGTTGGCCAACCGTTTATTCGGCGGGCAAACGCGCTTCGGTCGCCATCTGTTTATCGCTGCCTGCGGTTTGATCGCGATAGAAGCGGTTTCGCTGGTTTGTTCCGTGGCGGCCTATTCGCTGTCGCTGGAAATTCTGACGAAATTCGACAGCCAGTTGATGATCGCCGCCATGGCGGGCATGGTGTATTTCCATCTGCTCACGATCAACCCCAATCATCCGAAACGCATCGCGTTCGCTTCCGCGCTGGTCGCGTTGCTGGGGGCGGGCGTGGTGTTGATGGTCAACTATCAGAAGAGCGGGCTTTTCGCCGATGAGTTGTACATCAGCGATTTGTATTCTCCGGCACTGCGCCTGAGCGCCGATAAACCCGTCAATCAGTTTCTCGACGCAGCCGGGCGGCTCAAACCCGCGATAGATGCCGAGCGCGGCAAAGCGGTGAACGGGGATGACGAAAGCCCCGAGTGACTTGATGGCGAGCCAGTAAAGACGGGCATCTACAAGCAGTCGCCGGTTTCAGCAGCATTCTTCTTCCAACGCCGACAGCAAGTCCAGCGCATGCTGGTCGGCGCATTCTTCGAACAATTCCCGTATCTGGTTGAGGTGGCAATGCACCAGAAACAAGTCGTCCGGCGGCGGGCCGCTGCGCGGTTGGCGCTTGGCGGCGAAATAGTCCCAGAACGGGTCGGACGGATCCCGGTATTGTGCGATCAATTCCATCACGCGGCGCGCGTTGCCGTTGCAGTCTATGCCGTCGAAGCTGATGTAGCGGTCGGTGGTTTTGCTCGTAGTCATAAATGATCGCAGGCGTAGGTTGGGTGCTTGTAGGTGCGAATTTATTCGCACATATCACTCAATTCGTGCGAATAAATTCGCACCTACAAAAGTTGCCGAATGCGCGGCCGATTGTCGCGGATGCAACAATCGGCCGCGCGTGCGACAACATTTATACCGGCCCGCGTCCCGCGCGTTTGAGTTCCACGGTGCGGGTGAGCGCTTCGTCGAACGATACCTTGTCGCCTTTGGGTTTGTAGTCGGACAGCGCCTTGTAAACGGTGACGATCTTTTTAGTGGCGGACTGGCCTTTGAAGTCGCCCTTGTCCAGCGCGGCGATGTCGATCAGCTCGTTCCAGATCAGGCCTTCCTGCATGCCGATGGCGGCGATGCTCAAGCCGCCAACTTCGATCACCAACGGCTTGTTGATGTTGACCACGAACAGGATGATGCGCACGTCCGGCGCAAAATCGGCCTGGTAGTAGTCCAGCACCTTGGGCAGCAGCGCGAGTTCGTCGAGGCTGCCGACGTACAGTTTGATCTTGTCGTTCTCGGCCAGCACGATGGTGTTCTTGATGGTGGCGGTGGGCGGCTTGCGGTGGCCGTGCAGGTCGCCGACTTCGCCCAGCTCCAGCACCAGATCGCCGCGATACCCGGCAAAACTACCTTCGGATTCCTTGAAGTTCATGTTGAACAGCAGACCTTTTTGTTCGTAAGCATCGAATAGCATGGGGCACCTTGTCGTATATGAATGAGGGAGCCCGAAGTTCAGCAATGTCCGTGCCATCGGTCGCGGGGCGGGAGCGATCCGCCCTGAAGCCGATGGCGACGGGCTGTTGTGCTATCATCAATTCGAGAAATTTATCCGTCTGTGTCCCGCGTATTTCTGTGGAGTTTTGGTATGAGCCGCTTATTTTTTATACTGGCAGTCATTATTGTGGTGTACCTGCTGCTCAGGTCTTACCGCAAGCAGCCGCCCAAACAGGATGTCGCTGCCGCCAGTGAAGACATGGTGCGTTGCGTGCGCTGCGGGGTGCATTTGCCGAAGAGCGAGAGCATTCTTGCCGGAGGCAATTTCTATTGCAGCGATGCGCATCGCCGCGAGCACCAGGCAAAATAATTCTTATGCGGGATAATCCATCCCCCTTCACCAGGTTGTTCCCCGTTTTGCCGACGGCAGAACCGCTCTCGCCGGAAAGTCTTTGGCGTTCCCTGCGTTTTTATAATCTGTACCGGCTGATCCTCGGCGGGCTGCTGATGTTTATGGCCACGCTGTTTTCGGTGGCGTTGTCGCTGAATATCGGCGAGCAGACCACTTTCTTCTGGATCAGCGTCGGCTACTCCGCGCTGACGGTTGTTTCGGTGGTGGCGGTCATGTTGCGCAAGCCGCGTCCGGGATGGCAGCTCGCGTTTCAGGTGATTTCCGATATTGCCTGCATCACGCTGCTGATCTATTTCAGCGGCGGTATCCAGAGCAATCTGGGCATGCTGCTGCTGGTGTCGCTGACCTTCGCCGGGTTGATCAGTCGCGGCCGCATTACTTTGCTGTATGCGGCGCTGGCCAGCATCGCCATTCTGCTGGAACACAGCTATGCGGCGCTGGTGCGGGAAGCGTCTGCGGGGCAGTTCGTGCAGGCGGGCATTCTGTGCATGGCGTATTTCGCCGTGGCCTGGCTGGCGCATACCTTGTCCAAGTACGCCATGGCCAGCGAGAAGCTGGCGTTCATGCGCGGCGTGGATTTGTCCAACATGGCCGAAGCCAACCGCCTGATGATTCAGGATATGCCGGACGGCGTGCTGGTGGTGGACGAGCGCGGGCTGGTGCGCCAATCCAACCCGGGCGCGGAGCGCTTGCTCGGTTACGTTTTTCCGAAATCCGCCCAAGTGAGTTTGGCCGTGTGTTCGCCTTTGCTGGAGGCGATGTACGCCGCGTGGCGGCAGAACAAGGCGTTGGGGCACGAGGTGTTGCGCCTGCCGGTGACCAAACAACTGGCGCGCGTGCGATTCTTGTCTGTAGAGCGCCAGGGATTTTGGGGTGCGGTGGTCGTGCTGGAAGATATGCAGCGGGCGCAGGAGCAGGCGCGCCAGGTCAAACTGGCGGCACTGGGGCGGCTGACCGCGAACATCGCGCATGAAGTGCGCAATCCCTTGTCGTCCATCAGCTACGCCGCCGAGTTGTTGAAAGAGACCGCGCAAGATCCGGCCAAATTGCGTTTGCTGCAAATCATTCTGGATAACACGTCGCGCTTGAACCGCATCGTGCAGGATGTGATGCAGATCAACCGGCGCGACCGCGCGCAGGCCGAACAGATAGATTTGGCACTGCGCCTGCCCGAGTTTATCGGCACGCTGTGTCAGGTCGAGGATCTGCCGCGCGAAGTTTTTGCGCTGGAGGTCAAGGGCGAGTGCGTCATCCATTTCGATCGCGGACATTTCGAGCAGGTGCTGTGGAATCTGTGCCGCAACGGTTTGCGCTATAGCAAAAAAATGGCGGGAAGCGTGCGTTTGCTCGCGGCAACGGGCGAGGACGGGCGCGTCTGGCTTGAGGTGAAGGATGATGGTCCGGGGGTGGCGACCGAGGCGATACTGAAATTGTTCGAGCCTTTCCACACCACCGATGCCAGAGGTACCGGCCTCGGGTTGTATATTGCGCGCGAACTGTGCGAGGCCAACGGCGCGCGCATTGACTATTCCCAGTGGGAACATGAAGGGGCGTGTTTCCGCATCACGTTTGCGGCGAAACCGAACCCGGAAAATGGAGAAGTGCAGTGAAAGCAGCTATTCCGCGTGTACTGATTGTCGATGATGAGCCGGATATTCTGGAATTGCTGGAGCTGGCTTTGTCGCGCATGGGGCTGGACGTGGTGCGCGCCAGCGGGGTCAAGCAGGCGATCACTTGTCTGGATACGCAAAAATTCGATTTGTGTTTGACCGATATGCGCATGCCGGACGGCGAAGGCGTGGAAGTGGTGCGCCACATCGCCGAGCTCAATCTGGATGTGCCGGTGGCGGTGATTACCGCGCACGGCAATCTGGAGAATGCGGTGGCGGTGCTCAAGGCGGGCGCGTTCGATTACCTGTCCAAACCGGTGGCGCTGGATCAGCTGCGCGCGCTGGTCAGTTCCGTGTTGCGCCTGCCCGGCAAGCAGGACAAGCAAAGTGCGGGCACCTCCTCGTTGCTGGGTAATTCGCCCGCGATGCAGCAAGTGCGCGACCTGGTCGAGCGTGTGGCGCGCAGCCAAGCACCGGTGCATATCAACGGCGAATCGGGCAGCGGCAAAGAATTGGCGGCGCGGCTGATCGTGGAAAAAAGTTCGCGGCGCGACAAACCTTTCGTCGCGGTGAACTGCGGCGCGATCCCGGAAAATCTGATGGAGAGCGAGTTCTTCGGTTATCGCAAAGGCGCGTTCACCGGAGCGGACAAAGACAAGGAAGGTTTTTTCCAGGCGGCCAACCAAGGCACGCTGCTGCTGGACGAGGTGGCCGATTTGCCGCTGGCGATGCAGGTCAAGCTGCTGCGCGTGATTCAGGAAAAAAAGGTGCGCCGCGTCGGCGCGACCGAAGAAGAAGTGGTGGATGTGCGCATTCTGAGCGCAACCCATAAAGATCTGGCCAAGTGCGTGATCGATGGCAGCTTCCGCCAGGATTTGTATTACCGCCTGAATGTGATCGCGCTGCACATGCCGTCGTTGCGCGAGATGCGCGAGGATGTGCCGGAAATTGCCGGGAAAATGCTGCACCGTTTGTGCGGCGAGTCCCAAGCGCATTTTTCCGGCGCGGCACTGAAGGCGCTGGCGGGTTACGACTTCCCGGGCAATGTGCGCGAACTGGAAAACATTATCGAACGGGCGGTGGCGCTATGTGCCGACGGCGTGATTACGCCCGACGATTTGCAACTTGCACCGCTCAGGTCAACCACGCCATCCGACAAAGCCGAAAGCGCGGGCAAATATCCGCTCACCGATTATCTGGACAGGGTAGAGCGCGAAGCGCTGCTGGAGGCCTTGCAGCGCACGCATTTCAACCGCACCGCCGCCGCCAAGATACTCGGGGTTACTTTCCGCGCCTTGCGCTACCGCATGGACAGGTTGTCCATCACCGAGCAGGACAAGCAGGAATGAATCCAAATATTTCTATCGTCGCCGCATCCCCTCCCCCTTGCAGGGGGAGGGTTAGGGTGGGGGTAGAAACGCTACTGTTCCTTAACTCTACCCCCATCCCAACCTTCCCCCTGCAAGGGGGAAGGAGCGAATCGGTTTTGCCGGATTATCTGGTATGAAATTCAATGCGCAGGGCTGGTTGAGCGGCGTGCGGCGCATCGCTTCCCCGAACCATGATGCGCGCCCGGCGCATACGCCCGTTACTATGCTGGTGATCCACAACATCAGCCTGCCGCCGGAAGAGTTCGGCGGCTCGGCTATCGCGCAATTTTTCACCAACACGCTGGATTGCACCGCCCATCCATATTATGCGCAGTTGCAGGGCGTGAAAGTCTCCTCCCATTTTCTGGTGCGGCGCGACGGCGGCATTATCCAGTTCGTGCCATGTAATCGCCGCGCCTGGCACGCTGGCGCGTCGGAATGGCAAGGGCGCAGCCGCTGCAACGATTTTTCAATCGGCATCGAACTGGAAGGAAGCGATTCCGTCCCCTACGATTCGCTGCAATATAAAGCCTTGTCCAGATTGACCCGCTATCTCAAACGCCGCTATCCCATCCGCCACATCGTCGGGCATTCCGACATCGCGCCCGTGCGCAAAACCGATCCGGGTCCGTTTTTTGACTGGGTGCGGTATCTCAAGCAAGTCAAATAACTTCGATTTTTTTCCGTTTTTAAACGCCAACCTCGTGAAGAAGCGCATGGATAGGGAATCTACGCTATGTGCATCACGTAGATCGCCTATCCATGCGCCTTCCCGAGGAGGTGGTGTTTAAAAATCTAGTAAAACCCGGATATTTCAATAGCTCACGAGTCAATGAATATGGTCTTCGCCCTCAAGTGCATGAAATAAATCGCCGATTGGAAGGCGTTGCGGTAAAGGAGGAAAAATATATAGGCCATTTTTCACATTGACCCAGATAAGGGCACAAGCTAACGTAAGGACATGATCCAACTGGCTCACATAAACATACATTCCTCCGCGCACATTCATCGCGTCAACGGTGGCCGCAGTGACAAACTCGACAAGACCCAAGCCGAACTCACCAAACAACAATATTGATTTAGATGGAAAAGAAATCGAGTCTGAACCCCATTTCTGCTGTCCAGGAATCAATCGCCCCCATTGATTTATTGATTTTCATTGATTCTTTGTGGCAAGGAAATCGGCGGGATTCTAATGTCCCAAAGATCAATTTGTTGCTTGCGCATTTCCACCGTGCGCTCGACACTGCGTTGCCACCATTGCTCGGCCAGCTTCAGGTCTTGCCCAACAAACTTGCCCAGCGCATAAAAATTCGCCAGCATCTCTTGCGCCTCTGGTTCACCCTTGTCTGCCGCCTCACGCACCAAGCGCAGACCCAAATCGGCATCTTGCAAACTGGTGTCTTTGGGATATAGGCGCATCATTCCCCACGCATAAGTGGCGCGGGTATCGCCTGCTTTGCTCGCTTTGCCAAACCAATACATCGCTTCCAATTCATTGCGGCCGATACCAGTGCCAACGCCGCTCTTATATAGCTGACCTACATTGTATTGGGCGGCAATGTGACCATGTTGAGCGGCGCGCATGAACCACTTGAAGGATTCCTCTTCACTTTCGACCACACTCAAGCCAGAGGCATAAACCTGCCCTAGGTAAAACTCACTTTCGGCATCGCCTTGCGGTTGCATCGCGCGTTCCCGCGCCTGTGCGATCTGACCGGGTTCGTCGGCAAAAAATGGTCTCGATTCGCTTGCCCGGTAAGACATACTGATGCTATTTGTTCCTCCGCTGACAAAGTTTGAGAAGGCACGTGTCATCCGCTCAGCGGTCGTAAAATATTTCTGTGCCTTGACAGGATCAGCCGCAACACCCTGTCCCCGCGCATAAAGCATACCGAGTCGAAAAAATGCGCGTTGATCGCCATCAGCATATTCCAGTTTCTGGTACCAGCGTATAGCTTCCGAGTAATCCTGTTTGACTTCGCCACGGCCATTCTCTGCCAGCCAACCCATCCAGTAGAATGAAGAACGCTGTCCGGCACGTGCCGCACGCTTGATCCAATATCCCGCTTGCGCTTCGTCAGGTGCAACGCCGATACCGAAAAGATAGGCTTGACCGAGCTGCGCACGCGATACGCCGCTACCCCGTTCGGCTGAGATACGTTCCCAGCGCATCGACTCAACGATATCGGCGGGAACATGCCATCCAAACAGATATTCCCGCGCAAGAATAAACGGGGCTTCATAGTCACCCAATTCGGCAGACAGCTTGCACCATTTGATTCGTTGCGGGCCGCCCGTTATCAGGCACAACCTGCTTGCCTCGTAAACATCACCAGAAAGTGCTTTGCGCTCAAATTCTGCACGCCTCGCCAAGGCAGCATTGATGCTCTCCGGTGTCGGCGCGCCCTCTGCTGCTGTTTGGGCCAGCGTCGTTGGCACCACGCCGGTTAACCACAACACTACAGGCAATATTAGAAAGCGTGCTGCAACCATCCTGTGACATCCCAAAGTTATCAACCTCCTGAGCAGAAAAACTTTTCCCCGACCCGCTCCAGTGCCCTGCCAAGCTCGTTACTGGGTTTCTGGGGTAAATCAACTGAACAACGGGGTCTTGCATTGCAACATTTTATATTGAGGCCATTTCCCCTCCCGCTTCCGTCCATGCAATCTATCAGCAAACCCCGCAACTTTCCACGCTCAAAAATATATAGGCCTGCCGCTTTGCCCGTTTCCAAAGCCGGAGGTCAAGTCTTGGGACCTCAGGGTCGAATAATTTACAAAACCAACTCGCCACTTGATGAAGATGCGCGTCAATAGGGCTTCTCCACGCATGGGAGTCGCGGGGTTTGGCTTCGTAGCATCAGGCGCAAACTCGCCAAACCGATCCCGGCCCGTTTTTCGACTGGGTGCGCTATCTCAAACAATCTAGGTAATCCTCGGCAACTCCATCCGCCGCTTTCGATGCGGCCAGATGCTATCCCCGAAATAAATGAGTGAGTAGTCCAAAAAGACTGCTTATTTTTGCGTTGAAAATTTTGCGGGCAACGGGTTTTTTGAGATCGTCTGCCCCGCGTTTGCGGTGGCGCTCGCGTCAAGTGCCGCAAAAAAATATATAGGCCAAAATTCTTCTTGCATAAATTTCATCAGGCACTAGAATTAGCGCCAATTCGAGGGTCAGACCACTAGATGTAGTGGTTTTTGTTTTCCGGCTGGTTTTGGCTTCTCGGCCGGATCGGCTTCAGTAATTCAAAGGGGAGTTACATGTTGCATGCTTCTGAAGGTGTTTTTCCATCTGCTTCCGCCGCCGTGTTCACGCACAAAGATTCCGACTCCGCCGCTTCATCTTCGGGCATGTCTCTGGACCAATATAAAATAATTCGTCGCAACGGTTCGGTTGCCGCGTTTGAACCGTCAAAGATTTCTATCGCCATGACCAAGGCGTTCCTCGCGGTGAACGGTGGCCAAGGTGCGGCCTCGGCGCGCGTGCGCGAGATGGTCGAGCAGTTGACGGCTGCCGTGGTGGGTGCATTGGTGCGCCGCCAGCCGCATGGCGGGACATTCCATATCGAGGATATTCAGGATCAGGTCGAGCTGTCGCTGATGCGTTCCGGCGAGCATGATGTTGCCCGCTCTTATGTGTTGTACCGCGAGCAGCGCAGCCGCGAGCGTTCCAAAGCCAAGGCCGAGATAGCGCATGCGCTGAACGTGAAAGACGGTGAGGTGGTGCGTCCGCTGGATGTGGCGGAGCTGTTGGCGCAAATCGAGTCGGCCTGCATCGGCCTGGGGGCTGCGGTTGATGCGGAGAAGATTCTCAAGCTCACGCTCAAGGATTTGTATGACGGTGTCGCCATCGAGGAGGTGCGCAAGTGCGCCATCCTTTCCGCGCGCACGCTGATCGAACAAGATCCGGCCTACAGTTTTGTCACCGCGCGTCTGTTGCTCAACAACATTTGCTGCGAAATTATCGGCGAGCCGGTGGTGCAAGCCGACATGGCATCGCGCTACGCCGAATATTTTCCGAAATTCATCAAGCGCGGCATAGCGGCAGAGTTGCTGAACGAAGACATGGCGCAGTTCGATCTGGAACGTCTGGGCCAGGCGCTGGATGCCAGCCGTGATCTGCAATTCAACTATCTGGGGCTGCAAACGCTGTACGACCGCTATTTCCTGCACATCGACAGTCAGCGCATCGAATTGCCGCAGGCTTTCTTCATGCGCGTGGCGATGGGCTTGAGCTTGAACGAGATCAACCGCGAAGAGCGCGCTATCGAGTTCTACCGCCTGCTGTCCAGCTTCGACTTCATGAGTTCCACGCCGACCTTGTTCAATGCCGGTACGCGCCGCTCTCAGTTGTCATCGTGCTATCTGACCACGGTGGCGGACGATCTGGACGGCATCTATGAGGCGTTGAAAGAGAATGCGCTGCTGTCCAAGTTTGCGGGCGGCCTGGGCAACGACTGGTCCAACGTGCGCGCTTTGGGCAGCCACATCAAAGGTACCAACGGCAAATCGCAAGGCGTGGTGCCGTTCCTGAAAGTGGTGAACGACACCGCCGTGGCGGTGAACCAGGGCGGCAAGCGCAAAGGCGCGGTGTGCGCTTATCTGGAAACCTGGCATCTGGACATCGAAGAGTTTCTGGAACTGCGCAAGAACACCGGCGACGACCGCCGCCGCACGCACGACATGAATACCTCGAACTGGATTCCCGACCTGTTCATGAAGCGCGTGATGGAAGGGGCGGAGTGGACGCTGTTCTCGCCGTCGAACTGCCCCGACCTGCACGACAAGTTCGGCACCGAATTCGAGAAGGCTTATGTGGCTTATGAAGCCAAGGCTGCCAGCGGCGAACTGAAGCTGTTCAAGAAAGTCCCGGCGCAGTCGCTGTGGCGCAAGATGTTGACCATGCTGTTCGAGACCGGACATCCTTGGGTCACTTTCAAGGACCCGTGCAACATCCGCAGCCCGCAACAGCATGTGGGCGTGGTGCACAGTTCCAATCTGTGTACCGAGATTACGTTGAACACGTCGGACAGCGAAATCGCGGTGTGCAATCTGGGCTCGGTCAATCTGGCCGCGCATCTGTATCCGCAAGGGCACGCGCAAGCGGGACAGATAGACCACGACAAGCTCAAACGCACGGTGAGCACTGCCATGCGCATGCTGGATAACGTGATCGACATCAACTATTACGCGGTGGCCAAGGCGCGCAATGCCAACCTCAAGCACCGTCCGGTCGGCCTAGGCATCATGGGCTTCCAGGATTGCCTGCACGATTTGCGCGTTCCCTATTCGTCGGAAGCGGCAGTCGAGTTCGCCGACCGTTCGATGGAGGCGGTGTGTTATTACGCCTACCTAGCATCCTCCGAACTGGCAGAAGAGCGTGGACGCTACGCCAGCTATCGCGGCAGCTTGTGGGATAAAGGCATTCTGCCGCAGGATAGTTTGAACATGTTGCGCGAACAGCGCGGCGGCTATGTCGAAGTGGATATGTCGTCCAGCATGGATTGGGAAGCGTTGCGCGCGCGCATTCGTCAATTCGGCATGCGCAACTCGAACTGTGTGGCGATTGCGCCCACGGCGACCATCTCCAACATCATCGGCGTGTCGGCCTGCATCGAGCCGACTTACCAGAACTTGTTCGTGAAATCGAATCTGTCCGGCGAGTTCACCGTCATCAACGAGCATCTGGTGAAAGACCTGAAAGCGCTCGGCTTGTGGGATGAAGTGATGATTGCCGACCTCAAATATTTCGATGGCAGCCTGGCCAAGATAGACCGCATTCCCGCCGACTTGCGCGAGCTGTACGCCACCGCGTTCGAGGTCGAGCCGCAGTGGCTGATCGAAGCCGCCTCGCGTCGTCAGAAATGGATAGATCAGGCGCAATCGCTCAATATTTACATGTCCGGTGTGTCCGGGCGCAAGCTGGACGAAACCTACAAGCTGGCGTGGGTGCGCGGTTTGAAGACCACCTATTACCTGCGTGCCATGGGTGCAACCTCGGCAGAAAAATCCACCTCGCGCGCCGGTGCGTTGAATGCCGTATCGAACAGCGGCGGCATGGGCGAACTGTCAGCCGCACCGGTGGAAGAAAACAAGTTTTGCTCGATTGATAACCCGGAGTGCGAAGCATGCCAATGACCGGCATGAATTCTGGATTGCAGCGCAGGCTGACCTTCCGCTTATGCCGCAGCCACAATCCTGCGTATTCAGGGTAAGCCGCGCGAGCGGAATAAATACATTGATATGCGGCGATTGCCGCAATGACAAATTGGTTCGTGGCATCGTGCGGCGAACAAAAGTGACAAAGGAATACCATGCTGAATTTTGAAGACGACATTGCACCAATACCCGCTGCGGCAGGCATGCGCGCGGCATCCATGGGAATCGGCGCAGCCATGCAAGCCGATTCCAACGCACACACTTACACCATCGCTTCAACCTCCACCGGGCGCATCCGCGTGGAAGACAAGCGCATCATCAACAGCACCGCCGACGTGAACCAGTTGGTGCCGTTCAAATACAAATGGGCGTGGGAAAAATACATCGCCGGTTGCGCCAATCATTGGATGCCGCAGGAAGTGAATATGTCCGCCGACATCGCGCTGTGGAAGAACCCGAACGGGTTGACCGACGACGAGCGCCGTCTGGTGATGCGCAATCTGGGATTTTTCAGCACCGCCGACAGCTTGGCCGCGAACAATATCGCGCTGGGCACTTACCGCCACATCACCAATCCCGAGTGCCGCCAATACCTGCTGCGCCAGGCGTTTGAAGAAGCGATCCACACCCACGCTTACCAATACATCGTGGAAAGTCTGGGGCTGGACGAGGGCGAAGTGTTCAACATGTATCACGAGGTGGACAGCATCCGCGACAAGGACGAATTCCTGTTGCCGTTCATTGATGTGCTGACCAATCCCGACTTCAAAACCGGTACGCCTGAAAACGACCAGAAACTGTTGCGCAGCCTGATCGTGTTCGCCTGCATCATGGAAGGTCTGTTCTTCTATGTCGGTTTTGTGCAAATTCTGGCGTTGGGTCGCCAGAACAAGATGACCGGTGCGGCAGAACAATACCAATACATTTTGCGCGACGAATCCATGCACCTGAATTTCGGCGTGGATGTCATCAACCAGATCAAGCTGGAAAACCCGCACTTGTGGACTCCCGCTTTCCGTGAAGAAATTCGCGGCCTGTTCCTGAAAGGCGTGGAACTGGAATACCGCTATGCCGAAGACACCATGCCGCGCGGCGTGCTGGGTCTGAATGCCACCATGTTCAAGGAATATTTGCGTTTCATCGCCAATCGCCGCTGCCAGCAAATCGGTATTGATATTTTGTATCAGGGGGCGAATAACCCCTTCCCGTGGATGGCGGAGATGATAGACCTCAAGAAAGAAAAGAATTTCTTCGAGACGCGAGTTACCGAATATCAAACGGGCGGTGCACTGTCCTGGGATTAAGATCGTTGATAGAGGCTGCTTCGGCAGCCTCTGTTGCAAGGGCTTCATTCACGCCGCTCAGGCGGTGTGTTGGAGGTGTAGTAGTTGTCTAGTGCAGAGTTGTTTTTTGTTAACTTTCATCACTCAAGGAGGTTGAAATGGTAGCAGCAAAGAAAGCTAAACCAGCAGCAAAGAAGCCCGCAGCCAAGAAAGCAGCTCCCGCTGCCAAAAAGGTTGTAGCCAAGAAACCAGCGGCTGCAAAGAAAGCCGTTGCGAAGAAGCCCGCAGCTAAAAAAGCAGCAGCAAAACCCGCTGCCAAAAAAGCTGTAGCGAAGAAACCGGCAGCAGCCAAGAAAGTCGTTGCCAAGAAGCCCGCAGCCAAAAAGGTAGCAGCAAAACCCGCTGCCAAAAAAGCTGTAGCGAAGAAACCGGCAGCAGCCAAGAAAGTCGTTGCCAAGAAGCCCGCAGCCAAAAAGGTAGCAGCAAAACCCGCTGCCAAAAAAGCTGTAGCGAAGAAACCGGCAGCAGCCAAGAAAGTTGTAGCCAAAAAACCGGCAGCAGCCAAGAAAGCAGTTGCCAAGAAAGCAGTTGCCAAGAAACCGGCAGCGGCACCGGCAGCAGCAAAACCGGCAGCAAAGAAACCCGCCGCCAAGAAAGCTGTAGCGAAGAAACCGGCAGCAGTAGTAGCCAAGCCAGTAGCCGCTCCGGCAGCTGCGGCACCGGCTCCATCCGCTCCGGCTCCTGTGCGTCCGGCTGCGACTTGGCCTTTTCCCACACCAGGTATCAGCAAGCCAAACTGATGTGGCGGGAGGCTGTGAAGGCGGCCCCGAACAGGTTGTAAGGGGCTGATTCACGGTTGTCGGATGGCGGGCCGGGCAGGCTCGAAGAAAGTGTTTTCGTGCTTGAAAAAAGTGCGCAGGGTCGTGTCCCCTTGAAAAAGCTTGGTGCTGTTTCAGGTTGGCGGATAGTTGATAGCGTTAAGGCTCGCACCGCTCTCGGACGGTAAATTCCGAAAATTTCCACTGCATGTGGAGGGTGTGTTGCCACTTGCAAAAATGTTGGCAAAATATTATCCAGATTTCTGGAGGGATTCTGTCCCTCTGCAAAAAGAGCAGCTTCTGCACTCGTTCCTGTGTTCCCAAAATCCAGAAAATCCAGACAAATTATTCTGTTCAGCCACGGATTTGCGCGGATGAAACACGGATAATTCGTGCTCTCCAAATTGCTAATTGGCTTTCCAAGGATTATTGATGTTGTATAGCGTTCCGCTCCCCTACCAGTCCGATGCCAGCGCCTACTTCGCGGCAATCCGCGATTTGCCGTGGGCGGCTTGGCTGGATAGTGGCGGCATGGGGCAATATGACATTCTGGTCGCGCGGCCTGTGCTGACTCTGATTACGCAAGGCGAGCAAACTGAAATAGAAAGTGGCGGCAATGTTCAGCGCTCAACACTCGATCCCTTCGATCTCGTGCGCCAGCATCTGGGCGAGCCGCTCGCGCCCATGCCGGACATTCCATTTGCCGGAGGCGCGCTGGGCTATTGGAGCTACGACCTCGCGCGCCGTTACCATCGCATCAGCAACACCGCGCAAGACTTTGAACACCTGCCCGAGATGGCGCTCGGCATCTACGACTGGGCGCTCATCGTTGACCATTGCGAGCAAAGCGCGCGCCTGGTGTCGCGCCAACGTTATGCCGAGACCGCGAACGTGTTGCCGCAAATTCTGGAGCGGCTAGGCAGAGCGGCTGCAAGCGCATCGACTTTCCAAGTGCGAGGAAAAATTGCGTCCAACTTCACCCCGGATGCTTACCGCAGCGCGTTCAATGCCGTAAAAAAATTTTTGCAAGAAGGCGACTGCTATCAAGTCAACCTCGCGCAACGCTATGCGGCGCAGGCAAACGGCGATGCCTGGAGCGCCTATCAAGAACTGCGCCGTTTGAGCCCAGCGCCTTATTCCGCCTTTCTCGATTGGCCGCAAGCCCAGATTCTATGCGCTTCTCCAGAGCGTTTCCTGCAAGTGCGCCAGGGCAGAGTTGAAACCAAACCGATCAAGGGCACGCGCCCGCGCAGCGCGGATGCGCAGGAAGATGCGCGTCTGGAAAAAGAGCTGCGCCACCATCCCAAAGACCGCGCGGAAAATTTGATGATCGTCGATCTGCTTCGCAACGACCTCGGCAAAAGCTGCCAACCCGGAACGATCAAAGCGCCGAAATTGTTCGAGGTGGAAAGTTATACCAACGTGCACCATCTGGTCAGCACCGTTGAAGGCCAGTTGAAAAATGGTTGCGACGCGCTGGATGTACTGCGCGACTGCTTCCCCGGCGGCTCCATCACCGGCGCACCCAAACAGCGCGCGATGGAAATCATCGAACAGCTAGAACCGCACCGTCGCGGCATTTATTGCGGAGCCATCGGCTACCTCGGCTTCGACGGCAACATGGACACCAACATCGCCATCCGTACCCTCGTCTATTCGGGGAATGAAATCCGCTGCTGCGCGGGCGGCGGGCTGGTCGCCGATTCGGTGTGCGAAGCTGAGTACCAGGAGACGCTGGATAAGGCGGCGGGGATGCTGGAGGTGATGCGGAGATTCGGCGGCGGAGTAAGCGTCAAATAAGCTTGCGTTGCCGAGCATTCGCTTTAGTTCCCTCTCCCTCTGGGAGAGGGCAAGGGTGAGGGAATACTCAAAATATTTTGCTCGTGCTTGTCGAAGCATGAACGGACTTACCAATTTCAAACCCAACACCGCCGGGCAACCCCCGGCAATCTTTGCGCACCGCAACTTGTGGTTCGACAGGCTCACCACGAACGGGGTTGGTTTTGAATTTTATAAACCAGCGGGCTTCGCCCATCCTTCGACAAGAATCTCAGGATGAACGGTCTGAGGTGGTTGCTCAGCACGAACAGAAATTTGGAGAGTGTTTCCTCACCCCAATTTTCTTCCGGTGGAAGAGGGAGTTAAGTCAGTTGTTCCGAAACGCCCGTCAATAGGCGATCTTCATAGATGCACATTGAAGATGGCCGTCAATAGGCGTTCCGCATGCATCCATATAGCAGATCGCCTATCCACGGGCGTTCCCATCATGCTATCCCAAAATATCACCCCGCTTCCCGCCGCAGCAAGAAGCATGAACGCAACTATGTCACGCCTGCGCAACTGGTTTAGAATCCGCTCTCTACTTTGTTAACCGGAATCCGCACCATGCCTCAATACCGTTCCCGCACTTCCACTCATGGCCGCAACATGGCCGGGGCGCGCTCTTTGTGGCGCGCGACCGGCATGGCCGAAGGCGACTTCGGCAAGCCGATCATCGCCATCGCCAATTCGTTCACCCAGTTCGTGCCGGGGCACGTGCACCTGAAGGACATGGGGCAACTGGTGGCGCGCGAGATCGAGAAGGCGGGCGGCATCGCCAAGGAATTCAACACGATTGCGATTGACGACGGCATCGCCATGGGTCACGACGGTATGCTGTATTCGCTGCCTTCGCGCGACCTGATCGCCGATTCGGTGGAATACATGGTCAACGCGCATTGCGCCGATGCGCTGGTGTGCATCTCCAATTGCGACAAGATCACGCCGGGCATGGTGATGGCGGCGATGCGCCTGAATATCCCGGTGGTGTTCGTTTCCGGCGGGCCGATGGAGGCGGGCAAGGTGAATTGGCAGGGCAAGGTCAAAGGTCTCGATCTGGTCGATGCGATGGTGGCCGCTGCCGACAGCCGCGTGAGCAATGAAGAGGTGGAAGCCATCGAGCGTTCCGCTTGCCCGACGTGCGGTTCCTGCTCCGGCATGTTCACCGCGAACTCGATGAACTGCCTGACTGAAGCATTGGGCTTGTCGCTGCCGGGCAACGGTTCGCTGGTGGCGACGCACGCCGAGCGCAAGCAACTATTCCTGCGCGCCGGACGGCTGATCGTCGAATTGTGCAAACGCTATTACGAGCAGGACGACGCATCTATCCTGCCGCGCAGCATCGCCACCTTCGATGCGTTCGAGAATGCGATGACGCTGGACATCGCCATGGGCGGTTCGACCAACACCGTGTTGCACTTGCTGGCCATCGCGCGCGAAGCCGAAGTGAACTTCACTATGAAGGATATGGATCGTCTGTCGCTGAAAGTGCCGACGCTATGCAAGGTCGCGCCGTCGTCCGAATACCACATGGAAGACGTGCACCGCGCGGGCGGCATCGTGGCCATCCTCGGTGAGCTGGATCGCGCCGGGTTGTTGCACGGCGAAGTCGGTTCGGTGCACAGCAAGAATTTGCGCGAAGGACTGAAGCAATGGGACATCGCGCAGACGCAAAGCGAAGAGGTGAAAAAATTCTACCGCGCCGCACCCGGCGGCATCGTCACCACCATCGCCTTTTCGCAATCCATGCTGTATCCCGAGCTGGATGCGGATCGCGTCAAGGGCTGCATCCGCGACAAGGCGCACGCCTATTCGCAGGACGGCGGACTGGCGGTGTTGCACGGCAACATCGCGTTGGACGGCTGCATCGTGAAAACTGCGGGTGTGGACGAAAGCATCCTGAAATTCAGCGGACGCGCGCGCGTGTTCGAAAGCCAGGACGCGGCCTCGGCGGGCATTCTCGCCGACCAGATCGTGGCGGGCGATGTGGTCATCATTCGTTATGAAGGTCCGCGCGGCGGTCCCGGCATGCAGGAGATGCTGTACCCGACTTCGTACCTGAAATCGAAAGGGCTGGGCAAAGCCTGTGCGCTGCTCACTGACGGGCGTTTTTCCGGCGGTACTTCGGGTCTCAGCATCGGCCATGTCTCGCCGGAAGCGGCCAGCGGCGGCGCAATTGGCTTGGTGCAGGAAGGCGACCGCATCGAGATCGACATCCCGAACCGCAGCATCACGCTGGCGGTTAGCGATGCCGAACTGGCGCAACGTCGCGCGGCGATGGAAGCCAAGGGCAAGCAGGCGTGGAAACCTGCGAGCGAACGTCCGCGCAAAATATCGGCAGCGCTGCGCGCTTATGCGGCGATGGTGACCAGTGCCGATAAAGGCGCGGTGCGCGACGTGTCGTTAGTGGAGAAATAATGTAGGCAGGTAATTCGAGTTTCATCCAACAGGGAGATGCCATGAAAGCCATTCTGATTGCCAATCCCAAAGGCGGTAGCGGCAAAACCACGCTTTCCACCAACATCGCGGGCTATCTGGCTTCGCGCGGGCAGCGTGTGGCGATCCTGGATTTGGATAGACAAAAATCGGCGACGCAATGGCTGTCCGGTCGTCCGGTGTCTCTGCCCGCTATCGAACTGATGCATTCGGAAGCAGAAAGAAGCGCACCTCTGGATTGGCTGGTGATCGACTCTCCCGCCGGGTTGCACGGCAAGAATCTCGAGCACACGCTGAAGCTGGTACACAAAGTGGTGGTGCCCATCGCGCCCTCGGCGTTCGACATTCAGGCCAGCCGCGATTTTCTGGAAGCGCTGCATCACGAAAAAACCGTGCGCAAAGGCAAAATATTCGTCGGCGTGGTCGGCATGCGCATGGACCCGCGCACCCGCGCCGCGCTCACGCTGGAACAATTCCTGAAAGGGCTGGATGTGCCGATACTGGCCTATCTGCGAGAGGCGCAGGCTTATGTCAACGCTGCGTTCGAGGGCAAGACCCTGTTTGATTTGCCGCCGTCGCTGGCGGAGCGCGAGCTGGAGCAATGGGCGTATTTAAAAAATTGGCTGGAACACGCGGAATAATTCCGCTCAACATAAAAGGACTGACATGAAAAAAAACCTATTTCCCGTTTTGATGGTGCTGGCGCTTGGTGCATGCCAGCCGGATACCCCAACGCAGCAACCCAAACTGTCTCCGGCAGTAACTGCGCCAGTGGTCGCTGCACCGCCACCAGCTGCAGCCGTGGCGGAAGTCAAAGCCGCACCGGTGTCGGAAGATGCCGCCATGCGCGCGCTGGCACAAAAGAGTCTGTGTTTCACCTGCCATACCATAGACAACAATCTGGTCGGGCCGGCTTGGAGCAAGGTCGCGGCGAAATATCGCGGACAAAAGGACGCGGAAGCCAAGCTGGTCGCCAAGGTTGCCAAGGGCGGGGGCGGGGTGTGGGGCAACGTGGCGATGCCGCCGAATTCGCCCAAAGTGAGCGAAAAAGACATACAAACGTTGGTGGGTTATATCCTGTTGCTGAAATAACCCTGCTGCGGGAGTGTCAACGCTTTTTGCGCTATGGCGTTGATATGCCAACTCCCGCGATTTTGCAAATCTGTCGGGGTTGTTTAGAATGCGGTCGGGGTAATTGCTCCGCTCGTCTCAGATGTAGTCAAACTCAATAATGGAGAGAACATGAAATCAATCGTTGTTAGCATGATCGTAGCCGCCGGTCTGATGACCGCCGGTTCCGCGATGGCAGTGGATATGCCCGCTGTTGCCTTGAAGAACAAATGCAACACATGCCACAAAGTGGACATGAAGCTGGTTGGCCCGGCATGGAAAGATGTTGCTGCCAAGTACAAAGGTGTTGCTGGTGCTGAAGCCACACTGTCCGCCAAGGTCAAGAAGGGTGGCGCAGGCGTTTGGGGAACAATGCCAATGCCGCCTAACCCAACTGTTAGCGATGCCGACATGAAAGAGTTGATCGGTTTCGTGATGGGTCTGAAGTAAGTAATATTGCTTCGCAAAACAAAAAAGCCGACGCGAGTCGGCTTTTTTGTTGCCTTGAAACCCTGAATTGACAAGGGTTAGAGGGCTACGCATAATCTGGGCATCCTACCCACTTGCCCGATTTTTCAATGTTGATCAATAGAATATTCCCGCTTGCCGTACTTGGCCTCGCTCTCGCCGCTTGCGGAAAAAACGAAACAACTCTGCCATCTTCCTCCGATGAACTGGTGGTCAAAATCGGTGCTGCCGCACCGCTCACCGGCCCGCAGGCGCACGTGGGCAAAGACAATGAAAACGGCACGCGCATGGCCATCGACGATGCGAATGCCAAAGGCGTGCTGATAGGCGGCAAGAAGGCGCGCTTCGAGCTGTTGAGCGAAGACGACCAGACCGACCCCAAGACCGCCACCATCGTGGCGCAGAAACTGGTGGATGCCAAAGTGAACGGCGTGATCGGCCACATGAATTCCGGCACCAGCATTCCCGCGTCTGCCATCTATTTCAAGAACGGCATCCCGCAAATTTCGCCTTCGGCCACCGCCGTCAAATTCACCGCGCAGGGTTACAACACCGCGTTCCGCGTGATGACCAACGACGCGCAGCAAGGCCGTGCGCTGGGCGAATTCGCCACCAAGGTGTTGGGCCTGAAGAAAATCGCGGTGATCGACGACCGTACCGCTTACGGACAAGGGCTGGCCGATGAATTTGCGAAAGCGGCGGAAGCCAACGGCGCGCAAATCATCGCGCGCGAATACACCACCGACAAATCGGTGGACTTCACCGCCGTGCTGACCTCGATCAAAGGCAAACAGCCCGACCTGCTGTTTTTTGGCGGCATGGACCCGCAGGGCGTACCGATGGTCAAGCAACTGCGCGCGCTGGGCATGAAGACGCAGTTCATGATGGGCGACGGCGGCTATACGCCCAAGCTGATCGAACTTGGCGGCGGCGCGGAGGAAGGCGCTTACGCTTCCCTGCCCGGCGTGCCGCTGGACAACATGCCGAGCGGGCGCGATTTCTCCAATCGTTATGAAGCGCGCTTTCATCAACCCATCCAGCTCTACGCGCCGTATTGCTACGACGCGGTCAACGTGATGATCGCGGCCATGCAAAAAGCCGGATCAGCCGAACCCGCCAAATATCTGCCGGAGATCGGCAAAGTTGAACTCAATGGCGTGACTTCGAAGATCGCGTTCGATGAGAAAGGCGACATCAAGGGCGGCGCAGTCACCGTGTATCAAGTGCGCCAAGGGAAATGGAGTGTGGTGCAGACCATGGGCGGCGCGCCCGCAGCACATTGATGGCACTTTTTAAGCGTCCGTCATTCCGGCGCAGGCCGGAATCCAGTGGTTCTATCCTACATGCTTTTGATTTTGTCCCCGCGTTGCGGGGGATCGTTTTTTTGACTGGATTCCGGCCTGCGCCGGAATGACGGCTAATCGTGGATATTCTTCTCCAGCAAATCATCAACGGCCTGGTGCAGGGCAGCGTGTATGCCCTGGTGGCATTGGGCTACACCATGGTGTATGGCATCCTCGGCCTGATTAATTTCGCGCATGGCGAAGTGGTGATGATAGGCGCGATGATCGCGCTCACCGTGTTGAAGGCGTTGCTGGCGGCGGCATTCGCGCCCGTGCTGGCGGTGTTGCTCAGCCTGCTGGCGGCCATGGCGGTGTGCATGGCCTTGGGCTACAGCATCGAACGCATCGCCTATCGCCCGCTGCGCAATGCACCGCGCCTCGCACCGCTGATCACCGCCATCGGCGTGTCCATCGTGCTGCAGAATCTGGCGATGATGATCTGGGGGCGCGAATACCATTCCTTCCCGTTGCCGTTCACCAGCGTTTCGCACCAGTTCGGCGGTGCAATCGTGAACGATGTGCAGATCGGTATCGTTATCGTCGCGTTGGTCATCATGCTGGGCTTGATGTGGCTGGTGCATCGCACGCGCATGGGCAGGGCGATGCGCGCCGTGGCGGAAAATCCGGCAGCGTCGGTGCTGATGGGTGTGGACAACAATCGCGTGATCTCCTTCACCTTCATGCTCGGCTCGGCGCTGGCCGCCATCGCGGGCTTCATGGTCAGCGCCAACTACGGCATCGTGCATTACTACATGGGCTTCATGCTCGGCCTGAAAGCCTTTACCGCTGCGGTTCTCGGCGGCATCGGCAATCTGCGCGGGGCGATGCTGGGCGGCGTGTTGCTGGGTTTGATCGAAAGTCTGGGCGCGGGCTACATCGGCGACCTCACCGGCGGCTTCCTCGGCAGCAACTATCAGGACGTGTTCGCGTTCTTCGTGTTGATCGCGGTGCTGATCTTCCGTCCGTCCGGCTTGCTCGGCGAGAAACTGGCGGAGCGCGCATGATAGTAAAAACCAAAATATTAGCCACAGAGAACAGTGCGTGTGTTGTTGGGGCTTTAGCCCCTTACAACCACGGCCTACCCCTTGCGGGTGCAGAGGTCACAGAGATGACTGGTGGGAGTTCAATGATTCGAGGGGTTTCGATCAGAAGTAGCAAAACCAAAAGCGTTGAAAAACACGCCGCTAGTTGTGGTGCCACCGCATTCTCTGTGACCTCTGTGTTCTCTGTGGCAAAAAGGTTTTTCTAAAATGAAGATCAACCTCAACTCCAAATTATTCAACGCGCCGATTGCCATCGCCCTGCTGGCGCTGCCCTTCATCATCGACGCGCTGTTCGGTCACGGCTGGGTGCGCATCACCGACTTCGCCTTGCTCTACATCATGCTGGCGCTGGGGCTGAACATCGTGGTGGGTTATGCGGGCTTGCTCGACTTGGGCTACATCGCATTCTTCGCCGTCGGTGCCTACACCTACGCTTTGCTCGGTTCGCCGCAGTTCGGCCTGCACTGGCCGATGGTTGTCACGCTGCCGCTGGGCGCGCTGATCGCTTGCGGCTTCGGCGTGTTGCTCGGCGCGCCCACGCTCAAGCTGCGCGGCGATTACCTCGCCATCGTCACGCTCGGTTTCGGCGAGATCATCCGCATCTTCCTCAATAACCTGAACGCGCCGGTCAACATCACCAACGGCCCGCAAGGCATCAGCGCCATCGACCCGTTGCAGATCGGCAGCTTTTCGTTCGGCAACTCGTATGAATGGATGGGCATGCGCGTTGATGACGTGCATCTGCATTACTACCTGTTCCTCGCCTTCACGCTGCTGGTGATTTTCGTCTCGCGCCGTCTGGAAGATTCGCGCATCGGTCGCGCCTGGGTGGCGATACGCGAAGACGAAGTCGCCGCCTCGGCGATGGGCGTCAACACGCGCAACATCAAGCTGCTGGCGTTCGCCATGGGCGCGACGTTCGGCGGCATTTCCGGCGGCTTGTTCGCGGGTTTTCAGGGCTTCGTCAGCCCGGAAAGTTTCAGCCTGATGGAATCCATCATGGTCTTGTGCATGGTGGTGCTGGGCGGCATGGGTAACGTCGGCGGCGTGGTGTTGGGCGGCGTGATACTGGTGGCGCTGCCGGAACTGTTCCGCAACGCGGCGGGGCCGGTGCAACAGGCGCTGCTGGGCAAAGTGGTGGTCGATCCCGAAAGTTTGCGCATGCTGATGTTCGGTTTGGCGCTGATTTTGGTCATGCTGTGGCGACCCGCCGGACTGTGGCCTTCCACCCAGCGCCGCCGCGAATTCGATGCCGACGACGGCGTGCTGCAACAAGAGCAGGAGACGGTGTATGACGCCTCCAAGTGAATACCTGATTGAACTCCGAAACGTCGGCAAACACTTCGGCGGCGTGGTGGCGCTGGCCGATGTTTCGCTGCACATCAAGCAGGGCGAGATCTACGGCCTGATCGGCCCCAACGGCGCGGGCAAAACCACGCTGTTCAACGTCGTCACCGGGCTGTACCAACTGGACAGCGGCGCATTCGATTTTGCGGGCAAGCGCTACACCCATTGCAAACCGCACCTGCTGGCGCAAGCCGGTATCGCGCGCACCTTCCAGAACATTCGCCTGTTCGCCAACATGAGCGCGCTGGAAAACATCATGGTCGGCCGCCATCTGCGCACGCACACCGGCATCTGGGGCGCACTCACCCGCCACGCCGCCGCGCGCGCCGAAGAGCGCGCCACGGTGCAACGCGCGCGCGAATTGCTGGACTACGTCGGCATCGACCGCGCGCACCAGACGCTGGCCAAACATCTTTCCTACGGCGAACAGCGCCGGCTCGAAATCGCGCGCGCCCTTGCCACCGAACCCAAACTGCTCGCGCTGGATGAACCCGCCGCCGGCATGAACGCCACCGAAACCGTGGCGCTGAAAGCCCTGCTGCAAAAGATCCGCGCCAGCGGCATCACCGTGTTGCTGATCGAACACGACGTGAAACTCATCATGGGATTGTGCGACCGCGTCGCCGTGCTGGACTACGGCAAAAAGATCGCCGAAGGTGTGCCGGAAGAAGTGCGGCGCGACAAGGCAGTGATCGCTGCGTATCTTGGCGGTGAGGTGGCATGAAAATCAAAAACAATTTGCCACAGAGAACACAGAGGCCACAGAGAAAAACGCTGGTGCGAATCCGAAGCACGCTGAATCTTCAAACTTTCGGGCATTTCTCTGTGTGCTCTGTGATCTCTGTGGCTAAAGTTTGGGTTTTGATATGAACCTGCTCGAAGTCGAAAACCTCAAAGTCTCCTACGGCGGCATTCAGGCCCTGAAAGGCATCAGCCTGTCCATCGCCCAGGGCGAACTGGTCACGCTCATCGGCAGCAACGGTGCGGGCAAAACCACCACACTCAAAGCGCTGGCGGGCTTGCTGCATCCCGTCTCCGGCAAAGTTCACTATCAGGAAAAATCCCTGCTGCCCGTCCTGGCGCATCAGCGCGTGATGAACGGTATCGCGCTGGTGCCCGAAGGTCGCGGTATATTCGCGCGGCTTACCGTGGAAGAGAACCTGCTGATGGGCGCCTACATTCGCCACGACAAAACCGGAATCGCCACCGACCTCGCACGCCAATTTGAATTGTTCCCGCGCCTGGCCGAACGCCGCGCACAACTCGCAGGCACGCTCTCCGGCGGTGAGCAGCAAATGGTCGCCATGGCGCGCGCCCTGATGAGCTGTCCCACCTTGCTCATGCTGGACGAACCCAGCATGGGACTCGCCCCGCTGATGGTGGAAAAGATCTTCGAAACCATTCGCAATATTTCCGCGCAGGGCATGACCATTTTGCTGGTCGAGCAGAATGCCAAACTCGCCCTCGAAGCCGCGCAACGCGGCTATGTGCTGGAAAGCGGGACGATCACCTTGTCAGGTGCGGCGGGTGACTTGCTGGGGAGCGATGCGGTGCAGCGGGCGTATCTTGGCGCTTGATGGGAACGCCCTAAATACGGGCATCTACGATATACGTCGCGTGTAGATTGCCTATTGACGGGCGTGTGCGTGGTTGTTGCCGACTTGTTGGCTTTAAACCACGGCCTACCCCTTGCGGGCGTTGCGGAGCAGGTGAGTGGCTCAATCCTGCTCCAGCAGCAGATTGCGGAATGGATGCTGATTTTTCCAGCGGTAAGCGTGAAAATCGCGCTCATCCGAGCTAACAATACGCCCTTCGCCGATCTCATCAGCCAACAGCACAAGCGAAGCATCCGCCAAGTCCATCGGCAAATCAGCGTACTGCTGCATCAAGGCTGAGAGGCTGGGCAGATGTTCCGTCCCCATGGCAAAAACGCTCACGCCTTGAGTACGCAATGTTTCCAACCAACCCAGTGTTTTCTCAACACCGATCCGGCTGAACATCAGATGCACGCACTCAACCAGCACGGGATACGTTGTAATCAGCGGCTCCCGATTGTGCTGAAAGAATTTGCGGCAGCGAGTGTGGTAAGCATCGCCGCGATCCAGCAAAGCCAGCCAAGCCCCGGTGTCCACCAGAATCACGGCTGAACTCCGTGCTTGGTCGAAAAATCAAGTTTGCTTTTGTAAGTGGTAGAAAGCTGCTCATCGCTTTCGATACAGCCGATCAACCCCGCCGCATCCAACGCTTGAAAAAAAGGCGAATCTCCCGATTCCGATGTGGTAACAACAGCCTTATGCGCACCCGTCAGCCCATGCCGCTGCTTGACGAACTGCACAAAGTCCAGCACCTCCGCGCGCAGGTTGGGCGGCAGCGCCGCTATTTCAGATTCAATGTTGCTCAGAGTGTTCATCACTGACCTCCATCATGTTGTATGGCATAGATCATCGTCGCTGACAATCATGCGTGCGTCAATACCATTCAGCACTGGCGAACAATATGGATGCCATGGCGCGCGCCCTGATGAGCCGCCCCACCTTGCTCATGCTCGACGAACCCAGCATGGGGCTCGTGCCGCTGATGGTGGAAAAAATCTTCGAAACCATCCGCAACATTTCCGCACAAGGCGTGACGATTTTGCTGGTCGAACAAAACGCCAAGCTCACCCTCGAAGCCGCGCAACGCGGCTACGTGCTGGAGAGCGGGGCGAGCACCTTGTCGGGTGCGGCGAATGACTTGCTGGGGGGTGATGCGGTGCAGCGGGCGTATCTGGGGGCTTGATGGGAACGCCCTAGATTCGGGCATCTTCACGCAATTGGTTTTTGAATTCGCAGGGTGCAATAAGCGTAGCGCATTGCACCGGATGTTTAGTTATTCCTTATGCGGCGCAATGTCCGTTGGTTATTGCGCCCTACCGGGCTGGCTCCGCCGTTTATAGAAAAATATTTCTTGGTATCGCTTGGTATCGAGTCAACTCAACACTTTCAGCAGCAACTTCGTCGCCAGCACAATCAGCAACACCGCAAACAACTTCCGCAGCAATTCCACCTTCATGCGATGTGCAGCCTTCGCGCCCAGCGGGGCGGTGAGTACGGTGGCCAGGGCGACCCAGAGCAGGGCGGGTAGATAGACGTAGCCGAGGTGCGGTTCGGGTAATGCGTCGAGGTGCGAGCCGACGGCGATGTAGCCCAGTGTGCCGCCGACGGCGATGGGGAAGCCGATGGCGGAGGCGGTGCCGATGGCGTGGCGGATGGGCACGTTGCACCAGAGCAGGAAGGGCACGACGATGGTGCCGCCGCCGATGGAGACCATGCTGCTGAGCCAGCCGGTGAGCGTGCCGGTGAGTGTCATGCCTGCCATGCCGGGCAGTTGGCGCGAGGCGTGCGGGCGTTTGTTGACGAGGATTTGCGCGGCGGCGAAATACACGAACAGGGTGAAGAAGATGGCCAGTCCGCGCGTGGGGATGTGCGAGGCGAGCAGTGCGCCCAGTGCTGTGCCGAGCAGGATGCCGGGGGTGATGTTGCGCACGACTTGCCAGTTCACCGCTCCGTGCTGGTGATGTTTGCGCATGCTGGCGAGCGAAGTGAAGACGATGGTCGCCATCGAAGTGCCGAGGGCGAGGTGCATCGAATACTCGGATGAAAAATGTTGCGCGTCGAA
Source organism: Sideroxydans sp. (assembly GCA_028710605.1). Lineage (GTDB taxonomy): Bacteria > Pseudomonadota > Gammaproteobacteria > Burkholderiales > Gallionellaceae > Sideroxyarcus. Next base: position 38,696 of record JAQTTU010000011.1, on the reverse strand, counting down.
CAGCATCAGCAGCACGGGCACTAACACCAGGCCGCCGCCGACTCCGAACAGTCCGGCGAGGAATCCGGCGATTGCGCCCAAGACTAAATATGCGAAATACCATTCCATTTAGAAATACCTCAAAAATTTTGTCAACCCAAACGGTGTTGCTCCTCCCCTGACAAGGGGAGGCTGGGAGGGGTTGGGGGGGCTGCAAAAAAACCAACCCCCTCCAACTCCCCCTTGTCAGGGGGAGAGCAGAGTCGAGTTGCTAATCCTTCATTTACGCACCAGTCGTGTCGTGATGAATTTCCACTCCGCCGGATCGAGCGGTGTGATGGATAAGCGATTGCCGCGTTGCAGGGTGCGCAGGTTTTGCAACTCGGGATGTTGGCGCAGTTCGGCTATGGTGATGAGCGCGATCTTTTGCACCAGCCTCACATCCACGTTGAACCAGCGCGGCGTTTCCGGCGTGGCTTTGGGGTCGAAGTATTTGCTGTTCTTATCGAACTGCGTGGCATCGGGATAGGCGGGGCTGCACACGGTGGCGATGCCCGCGATACCCGGCTGTTTGCAGTTGGAGTGGTAGAACAGCACGCCGTCGCCGACCTGCATCTGGTTGCGCATGAAGTTGCGCGCCTGGTAGTTGCGCACACCGTACCAGGCCACGGTTTGTTCGGGCATGGCGGCGAGGTCGTCAATGCTGCAATCGCCGGGTTCGGATTTCATTAGCCAGTAGCGCATGGTGTGAATAGAAAATAATGAATCAGCCACGGATTAACACGGATGAAACACGGATTTGAAATTCTGTTCTCCACGAACGTGTCTTGAGATCGCAAGTCGCCTTATCAATCCGTGTTTCATCCGTGTGCATCCGTGGCTCAAATGTATTTGAGATTCCGCAAATAAAAAGTGCGACCCCGAAAGATCGCACTGGAATGAAGTCCCCCGCCTGTGCCGTTGACTCAATATCTTGAACCGGGGTTCAAGAGGGTCGGTTCCCGGTTACATCAGGTGCATCCGTTAAGGACGCTCACAACAGTAACTTTAATGGGGCGCAACCTAAGCATTAGCTCATTGGTTCAAAGAATTATGAATCTGACGAACACCGCAGGGGACAAACCTAGAACAACTCATCCTGTTCTGCCAATGTGGCATCGATGGTTGCCTGCATGCCTTGCATTCTACGCTTGAATTCGGCGAGGTCAAATCCGCCGCCGAGGCGTGTGGTGAGCAGTTCGTGAGTGATGTTGAGTGCGGCCATGATGGCGATGCGTTCGACCGAGGCGATCTTGCCGGCATCGCGTATTTCGCGCATTTTTTTGTCCAGATACGCCACGGCATCCAGCAATTCAGCGCGTTCATCCTCGGGGCAGGCGACGCGCATTTCGCGGTCGAGGATGGTGACATCGAGTGAACTGACTTTGTTCATTGCGCGCCTTCGGGGAGTTGGGAGAGGAGGTTTTCCAAACGTTGTGCGGCTTCGTTGACCTTGTCCTGACTCTTGCGCTGTTGGCTCACCGCCGCCGCGACTTCCTGACGCAATTGGATATTCTCGGCGCGCAAACGCTGCGTGAGTTGTACCAGTTGCGCCAGTTTTTGGTCGAGGGTGTCGAGTTCGTTATGCATGCTTGCACTATAATTTTAAAAACCCTGTTAAGTCAATCGGTAACAGTGTGTTTTGCATGTGCTTTGGAATTTTGATGCGCAAGCTCTGGTAGAATGCCGTCCGCTTCAAGGTGCAGAAGGGCGCGAGCCTTTCAGTTAAACGGGAAACAGGTGAGGAAGCATTAACTCCAATGCCTGTGCTGCCCCCGCAACGGTAAGCAAGTGTGGGTTCGTCGAAATGCCACTGTGCGCAAGCATGGGAAGGCGACGAATCAAAACTTGTGAGCCCGGATACCGGCCTCGAAGTATGGTTCAGGAAATGCGCGTGGGGCGCATGAATGCTCGTTCTTCAGGGTCATTCTCACTTCTCGCCGCATTCCTGATTTTGTTCAATGTTCCAACGGGGTCGCTTGGAACTTTAATTAGGAAGTATCATGAAACAAAAATTCTTTCTCGCCGCATTGTTGTTCGCGGCTATTCCCTTGGCGCAAGCCGCAACCGATAGTCTTGACGAAGTGGTGGTCACTGCCACGCGCTCAGAGCAAGCCCTGACTCAAACCTTGTCGCATACCACGGTCATTACGCAGAAAGAAATACAAGCTTCGCAGGCAGCCGATGTGCCCGCGTTGTTGAAGGGTTTGGCTGGAGTAGAGGTTTATCAGAAAGGCGGCATCGGCAAACAGAGCAGCCTGTTTTTGCGTGGCACGAACTCCAACCAAACGCTGGTATTGCTGGATGGGGTGCGCATCAACTCGGCGACAACCGGCGCTACGGCAATCGAGCAACTGATGCCAGACCAGATCGAGCGCATCGAAGTGGTGCGAGGTAATGCTAGTAGTCTGTACGGTTCGGAAGCGATTGGCGGGGTGATTCAGATATTCACCAAGCGCGGTAAAGGTACGCCGTCCTTCAATGCCAATATCGGCGCTGGGTCGCATAACACGCAACGCGCATCCGCAGGTTTCGGCGGTGAAGTAGCCAATACCGCATTTAATCTGCAACTCTCGAAATTCAAGACAGATGGCGTATCGGCGATCAGCCCCGGCATTGTTCCCGGCGTTAACCCGGACAAAGACGGATACCGGAATAACAGCGTATCGGCGAATGTGCGCCATGCCTTCAGCGATGCGCACAGCCTGTCGGCCTCAGTTTTTGACAGCAACGGGACGAACCAATTTGATAACGCGTTCGCTTCCGCAACAAATGTGAGCGACAGCAAGTCGCACATTCAAAAGGTCGCCGTGGTGTCGGACAATCGGCTGAGCGCTAACTGGCAGAGCAAGTTGCAGCTGTCGCGGGGCGTGGACAACTATCAGGATATTTTGAATGGTGTCGCCGGTGCGGAGCTTAAAAGCACCAACAATCTGCTGACATGGCAGAACACGCTGCATCTGGCAGAGCATAATGTGCTGATTGTCGGGCTGGAAAAACTGAAGCAGCAAGTTGCCAGCCAAACACTGTACACGCGAACTGATCGCACAGATGACAGCCTGTTCGCTGGCTACACCGGTAACTACGGTGTGCAACAGGTGCAGCTCAATTTGCGACGCGATAAATATTCGGATTTCGGCACGGCGAATACCTGGTTGCTGGGTTATGGCTTCGATGTGACCCCGGCCTGGCGTGCAACTGCCAGCACTTCCACCGCATTCAAGACCCCCACTTTCAATGATTCGCATGCCCCTGTTTCATGGGGGGCAAACCCCAATCTGAAGCCGGAGCAATCGCGCAACAGCGAGTTGGGATTGCATTATGAAAATAATGAGCAGCGCTTGAACGCGGTGTATTTCGACAACCTGATTCGTGATCTGATTGTTGCCGATTCAAGCTGGGTAATGCAGAACTTGAATGAAGCGCGTATCAATGGTTTGGAATTGGACTACAACGGACAGTTCGGCGATACCGGGGTGAAGCTGGCGGCGACCCGGCAAAACCCGCGCGATACCCAGACCGGGCAGGCCTTGTTGCGCAGGGCCAAGAGCTTCTCCAGCGTCGGTATTGATCGGCAGTTCGGCGCGTTGAAAATGGGAGGAGAGTGGCAACACAGCGGTGCGCGCGAAGATAATCACATCACCGCGTATCCCACACAACGTCTTGAACTAGCCGCATACGATGTAGTGAACCTCACCGCAAGCTACGTGTTGGACAAACACTTCAATCTGTCGGCGCGAGTGGATAACCTGTTCAAACGGGACTACATGTTGGCGCATGGTTACAACACTTTGGGACGCACCGTGTTTGTCGGGTTGAACTACAAGCAATAGCAATGCGCGCGGCGGAATAACGCCGTTTCTGTTAAAGTTCCCGCCGGTGAAAACTAGCGGGAAACACGGGAGAACAATATGAACATGCTGCAAAACAAATCATTCTGGATCGCTGCGGCGCTGGCGCTGCTGATGGCCGCGACGCGCTACAACCATTTCGGCTCGGCGCTGAGTTTGCCCGATGCGTCTTACGCGGTATTTTTTCTGGGCGGCTTGTTTCTCGGGCGCGCGCGCGGTGCGCTGCCGGTATTGGCGCTGTTGTTGCTGGAAGCGGCGCTGGTGGATTTCTACGCGATCAATTACAGCGGCGTGAGCGGCTGGTGCGTGACTTCGGCGTATTCGTTTCTGGTTGTTGCCTACGGCGCGCTGTGGTTCGTCGGGCGCTGGTATGCGCCGCGCCACGATCTTACGCTCAAAGGATTTGCCGGTTTGTTGGCAGCGGCAGTGGTCGCAGGCAGCGCGGCCTTTGTTATCGCCAACGTGAGTTTCTATCTGCTCGCGGGTTATTTCGACAGCATGAGCGTGGTCGATTATGTGTCCGGCGTGGCGCAATATTTTGGCTCGTATGTCTCGGTGGCCGTGCTGTATATCGGGGTCGCGGTGAGCGGGCAGATGGTGTATGCGCTGCTTGAAAACAAACATCGCCAGGAAAAAGATGCGGCCTGATTTTGATCTGTCGCACCATTCTGAATGACTAGCGCCCAACTGTATCTGCGCTTGCTGCGCTACGTCCGCCCCCATTGGCGGGTGTTTGCAGTCTCGATTCTTGGTATGGTGGTGGGTGCGGCGACCGAGCCGTTGCTGCCCGCGCTGCTGAAACCCTTTATCGACGGCACATTCGTCAATCAGGACAGTGCAGTGATGCATTGGGCGCCAATCCTGATTCTGGTGATCTTCTTCGTGCGCGGCCTGGCGGGTTTCTTCGGCTCGTATGCCATCCATTGGGTGAGCAACAAAGTGGTGATGGATTTGCGCGCAGAGATGTTTGCCAAGCTGCTGTCGTTGCCCACGCGCTATTACGACGATCACGCCACCGGCTCGCTCATTTCCAAGCTCACCTACGATGTCACCAACGTGACCGCCGCTGCCACCAACGTGGTGACCATCGCCATCCGCGATTCCATCGTCATTCTGGGTTTGCTCGGTTGGCTGTTTTATCTGGACTGGAAACTGACGCTGCTGTCGCTCACTATCGCACCCATCGTGGCATGGGTCATTCAGACCATCAACAGACGCTTGCGCAGCGCCAGCCGCGACACGCAGAAAGCCATGGGCAGCATCACGCAGGTCATCGAAGAAAGCGTCACCGCGCACAAAGTGGTCAAACTGTTCGGCGGGCAGCGTTATGAGCGGGAGCGTTTCGGCGAAGAGATCAACTGGGTGCGCCGTCACATGATGAAGCAGGCGACGGCGGCGGTGGCCAACGTGCCCATCGTGCAGATGGTGGCGGCGATCGCGCTGTCGCTGGTGATCTATCTGGCCATCAACCAGGCCAAAAGCGATGCCACCACGGTCGGCAGTTTTCTGTCGTTTGTCACCGCCATGCTGATGCTGACCACGCCGATCAAGCGCATCACCAGCATTAACGAATTCGTGCAGCGCGGCCTGGCGGCGGCGGAGAGCGTGTTTGAACTGATCGACACGCCGAGCGAAACCGACACCGGGAAAAAAGTGATGCCGCGTGCCACGGGCGCGCTGGCGTTCGAGCACATCAGCCTGTCGTATCAGGAAGATGACAGGTTGGCGCTGAACGATATTTGTCTGGATATACCCGCCGGACAATCCGTGGCGCTAGTCGGCGCATCCGGCAGCGGCAAAAGCACGATGGCCAATCTGTTGCCGCGATTCTATTTGCCGACTGCGGGACGAATCACGCTGGACGGGCACGATCTGGCCGATGTCACGCTGGCCAGTTTGCGCGCCAACATCGCGCTGGTGAGTCAGGAAGTGGTGCTGTTCAACGACACCATCGCCGCCAACATCGCCTACGGGCAGATGCGCGAAGTGCCGGAGGCAGAGATCATCGCCGCCGCAACCGCAGCGCATGCCATGGAATTCATCCGCGACTTGCCGCAGGGTTTGCAGACGCTGGTGGGGGAAAAAGGCGTGCGCTTATCCGGCGGACAACGCCAGCGCATCGCCATTGCGCGCGCCATTCTCAAAGACGCGCCGATATTGATTCTGGATGAGGCGACTTCCGCGCTGGACAGCGAATCGGAACGTTACGTGCAGGCGGCGCTGGAGACCTTGATGCAAGGACGCACCTCCGACACGTTACCGACGGAGTCGGCCGATTGCGGGAGGGGGTGCGATGGGCTCGCTCCCGCACCGGAGGACTCCGCACCACCGCGTCGCGGGCCCACCACGCTGGTGATCGCGCACCGGCTTTCCACTATCGAGAAAGCGGATCGCATCGTGGTGCTGCAAAAAGGCCAGATCGTCGAAACCGGCACGCATGCAGAATTGCTGGCGCAGGGCGGTGTTTACGCGCAACTGCACCGCATTCAGTTCAGCGCGACAGCGATGATGGAGCAGGTTTAAACCGGGCTATTTCCAGAGTTCCCACCACTTTTTGGATTCCGACATGACCGCGAATTCTGCGGTGGCCTCTTGTTCCCATGCTTCAGCCGAGAAGCCGACATCTCTCAATGCGGCGCTGTAGCGCTGGTCCACGCCCATGATGTGTTCCCTGAGCCAGGTCTTGAGGAAGCTCAGCATTTCAAAATATATGGGTTTGTCTTCCAGCAGGTATTTTTTGGAAAGCATGTCGAGCTTTTCGATCAGCTTGCGATGCTCTTCCATGTGCGCTTCGAGGTCGGGGTAATGCGCCTGATACATCAGGCGTTCTTCCAGCGAGAAGTGTTTCTGGGTGTAGCTCATCAGCGCATCCAGTATTCCGGCAATGGCTTTATCGCCTTCGCGCTTGGATACCGCGACGAACAGCCGATTGAGAATATCGACCAGCACTTTGTGCTGGTCGTCGATCGTTTTGATCTGGACGCTATATTCGGGCGACCATTTAAAAAACACTTCATCATCGTTTGACATATCTCACCTCCGGGTTGGTTGACCGAGCATTATGGCGCTATCCAAGCGATTAGCGTGCCACCGCTTTGTGACCTGGATATTGTAGGGGTTCTGTTTAAATGAGTGTTAAGAATGCGTTAAATTGAATGGGAGAATTGCCCCCCCCTTTGTTTTCTTGCACCACTGTGAGGCATATTCAACGCCATGAATTCGAATGAGTCAAAAAGGCGCAACTATTTTTGCATCATTTAGTTGACAGTCGGGATGCTTCTGGTAAATTTCAATCCCTAGCATTTCACTCAAGAAAAGCTCAACCCCATTTATTAGGAGATCAACATGGCCGTACTCGTAGGTAAGCAAGCCCCGGATTTCACCGCCAATGCCGTTCTCGGCAACAATGAAATCCAATCCGTCACTTTTTCCGAACTCACCAAAGGCAAGCATGCGGTGCTGTTCTTCTACCCGCTGGACTTCACCTTCGTTTGTCCGTCCGAGCTGATCGCCTTCGATCATCGTCTGGACGAATTCAAGAAGCGCAATGTGGAAGTGATCGGCTGCTCCATCGACTCGCAATTCACCCATCTGGCCTGGAAAAACACTCCGATTGAAAAAGGCGGCATCGGCCAAGTGCGCTACACGCTGGTTGCCGACATCAAGCACGAAATCGCCAAAGCTTACGACGTTGAAGCCGACGGCGGTGTGGCATTCCGAGGCTCCTTCCTGATCGACAAGAAGGGCGTGGTGCAACACCAGGTAGTGAACAATCTGCCGCTGGGTCGCAACATCGACGAAATGCTGCGCATGGTCGATGCGCTGCAATTCACCGAAGAGCATGGCGAAGTCTGCCCGGCTGGCTGGAGTAAAGGTAAGGCTGGTATGAATGCTTCGACGGAAGGCGTAGCAAAATATCTGGCATCGCACGCAAAGGAATTGTAAGCAATTTGGTTTGCGGCAGGGACAAAAGGCTCCTCAAAGGAGCCTTTTGTAATTCCGGGGTGCGAATATATTCGCCGAACCCTTTATATGCAGAGATGCCATGTGGTCTTTAAAGACCAGTTTTGCGTTCTAAACTGCACGGCCGAAAGAAAAGCTGATAGCATAAAAACATTACAAGCGGAGTCAACTAACCGCAGAAATGTCAGGGAAGGGCTATGGAACAAGGCAGCATAGTGACGGTTGGCGCGCTGGGACTCACAAAGCCGGAAGAAAATGTATTGAAAAGTATTGCCAGCATGACGCGCGGGCGATCCCACGGCTGTTACGTGGTGAACACGGAATTGGAAATCGCCAATAGCGACATCGTCATCGTCAATGTGGACGATGTCAATGCGACCATCCAGTGGCGCACGCTGGCGGTGATGCCAAGACCCCCGGTGATGGTGCTCTATACCAGAGAGCAACCCGCCGATCTCAATCAGCCCTTTTTGTTGCGTCCTATCGGTCCGTCCAAAGTGCTGGCCTTACTCGATCGTATTTCCAACGGGCTGCGCGAATCGGCGCAGGTCTGGAAAAAACCGGTTTTATCACAGGCAACAGCGATGCCTGCCAATACCTCGGCGCGGCGGGCGCTGGTGGTTGATGATAGTCCGACGGTGTGCAAGCAGCTTGAACTAGAGTTGCGCAATTTGAACATTCAGGCGGATCTGGCTGAAACCGGGGAGCGCGGTTTGGAATTGCTTGAACAGAATGCATACGACATGATTTTTCTGGATGTGGTGTTGCCGGGGGCGGGCGGCTACCAGGTGTGCAAAGACATCAGGAAAAACCAGAGAACCAAACAAATCCCGGTGATTATGCTGACCAGCAAATCTTCCCCGTTCGACCGGGTACGAGGAACACTGGTGGGTTGCAGCAGCTATCTGACCAAGCCGGTGGACTACAAGGAGTTTCGCGAGACTGTCGGCAAATATGTTTGAGCCCCGATAGGCAGTCGTAGCGCAAAACGGAATCGCAGGCAACAAATGAGACGTATTTTTAATCAGCTTTGGAGGTAAGAACAAATGGCAAAGAAAGCACTGGTAGTTGATGATTCCGCAGCAGACCTGGCCAATATCAAGGCCGTATTGAGCGATGCCGGTTGTATCGTCGTTACCGCAACGAGCGGCACTGAAGCTATCGCCAAGGCCAAGTCCGAGAAGCCAACCATCATTTTTCTGGATGTGGTGATGTCGGACATGGACGGATACGAAGCCTGCCGCCTTCTGGCTGCGGACGGCGATACCAAAGCCATCCCGATTGTATTCGTCACCAGCAAGGGGCAAAAAGCCGACAAGGTCTGGGGCGAGTTGCAAGGGGCGAAAGGCCATGTAAGCAAGCCTTACACTGCCGACCAGATCATTGATCAGCTGAAAAATCTGACCTGATCCAATCAGTTCTCATGGATCAGCCAGACACCCCGGAAACCGGATGGATGCCGCCAAGCGCAGCCTTGGCGCAATTTGAGCCGCCCGAGGGCGCGCACCTTGCAGCTGGCGGAGAAGTGCGCAAGGAAGTGCGCGCGCGCTACGGTTTTCGCGTCGGCGACCTGGGGCTGCTGATCGACCCGGACGCGGGTAGCGAAGTGCTGGCCATGCCCGTCATCGCCACGCTGCCGGGAACACCGCCGGGGTTTCTGGGACTGATCAATTTGCGCGGCAATCTGGTGCCGTTATACGAACTCGGCGACCTGCTCGGCACAGGTTCGCGCCGCAGCGGAAATCTGGTGCTGGTGTTCGGCCAGGGCGAATTGGCGGTGGGGGTGAAAATCGAAGGTTATCCCACGGCATTGTTGGCCTTGCGCCCGTTGACCAATCTGCCGCAATTGCCCGAGACATTGCGAAAACACGTGTCTGCCGGTTTCGTGCAGGACGAAACGGTTTGGCTGGAATTTGACCACGGCTCGTTTTTCGATGAAGTGTGCCGTGACATCCGTTGATCACGACAGGAAGTTAAATTAAAACAAGAGGGGGCTGCACATGAAAGCTAACCGTTTTACCATCAAGGCCAAGATCGCGTTGCTGGCGATTATCGGCCTAGTATTTCTCGTCTTCGTCGGAGTGGCATCCATCTTTTCTGTGAACGGGCTGGCGACTCAGGCGACCAGCACGGTGAGCACGGACGGCAAAGTGCTCAAGCTGATGGATTCGTTGCGCAAGGTGCAAACCAACTTCCAGCGCGAAGTGCAGGAATGGAAGGACATTCTGTTGCGCGGCAATGATCCCGACTTGTATGCCAAATATTACGATGCCTTCGAAAAGCGTTCCGCCGATGTGGGCTTGGGTTTGTCGGACATGCGCAAACAGGCGGCGGAGCTGGGCTTGGATACCAAGAACATTGACACCCTGCTCGCGGCACACGTGGAACTGCACGGCACTTATCTCGAAGCGCTGAAGAATTACAACCGCACCCATGCCACTGCGGGTCAGGAAGTGGATAAGCTGGTGCGCGGCGTTGACCGCGCCACGTCGGTCGCGCTGGACAAACTGTCGCAAGACATCGTGAGCTTCTCCGTTAAAGCGTCCGAAACGGCGACTCAGGAAGTGGCCGCAAAGGAAAGTGCCTCCAGATGGCAGACTATGGCAGCGCTTGGGTTGTCCTTGCCGCTGCTGGTGTTGCTGAGCCTGTATATTGCGCGCGGCATTATTCGCAATCTGGCTTCGTTCCAGAAGACGGTTAACGACATCAACAAGGGCGACTTCGATGTGCGCGCCCAGATCGCGGGCAACGACGAACTGGTGGACTTGTCCAAGGCGTTCAACGAACTGCTGGACAGCCGCGTGGCGACATTGGCCAAGATCGAGAAGGAAAACGAACAGCTCAACGACTCGGTGCTGGTGCTGTTGCGCGCGGTGGCCCAGCTTGCCAGAAAAGATTTGACGGTGAAGGTGCCGGTTTCCGAAGACGTGACGGGCGCGGTGTCGGACGCGTTGAACCTGTTTTCAAGCGAAACCGCCAAGGTGATGCTGGACGTGTCGAACATTTCGGCGGATGTGACTTCGGCTTCGCTGAAAGTGCAGCAGCAAGCAACGGGCATGATGCAAACGGCGGAGGAAGAACGCGGCGAAGTGGAGCATACCGCGCAGACGCTCTCCGCCACGGCGCGTTCGCTGGGCGAGATCGCCAAGCTGGCGCAGCAATGTAACCTCGTGGCGGACGTTGCCATCAAATCAACCCAGCTGGCGCTGACCTCGGTGAACAATACCGTCACCGGCATTAACAACACGCGCGACGTGATCCGCGAAACGGAAAAACGGATCAAGCGCTTGGGCGAACGTTCGCAGGAAATTTCCGGCGCGGTGAACCTGATTAATGTGATTGCCGAACGTACCCACATTCTGGCGCTGAACGCGAGTATGCACGCGGCCTCAGCCGGTGAAGCGGGTCGCGGCTTCGCGGTGGTGGCGGACGAAGTGCAGCGCTTGGCGGAAAACTCGCGCCAGGCCACGCAGCAGATCGCCGCGCTGGTCAACAACATCCAGGTCGAAACGGCGGACACGGTGAATACCATGAACGACGCGATCTCGCAGATCGTCGAAGGCACCCGCCTGGCCGAACAAGCGGGGCAACAGATGCAGCAAACCCAGCACAACACCGCCGAACTGGTGGCTTCGGTGCGGCAGATCGCGAACAACTCGGAAGAGCAGGCCAAGACCGGACAGGAATTGATCGAGCTGGCTGCGGTGCTCAAAATCAGCAGCGAAATGACCAGTGAAAAGCTGAAAGACCAATCCAGCAACACCGACAGTCTGGTGGAATACGCCAAACAGCTTCTGGCGACGGTGCGCGTGTTCAAGCTGCCCGGCTGATGTTGTCCGATTCATCTGAACTGACAATAGGTCGCCTCAAAAAATTCAAAGTTCTAAGCAAGACAAGGCGCGAGCAGAAAATTGCGACGCAGCATATGTCGGATATGTAAGGAGTAATTTTTTGTGAGCAACGCAGTATTGCGACGAAATTTGGATTTTTAGAGGTGACTAACATCTTCATGGCTACGTTAGAGGATAGGCTACAGCAGTTCGGCGAAGTCGCCGCCGATGCGATCGACGGGTTGATGGCGCTGATGCCGGCCAGCCAGTCCGTGGCGGAGGATGCCGACGCGGCCGGGCAACTGTTGCAGCGCTACAGCGAACTGGTGCAGAGCATTGCGCAATTTGCCTGGGACTCGGGACTGGAAGGACTGCACTCCGTTTGTGTGCAGGTTGAATCCAATCTGATGCTGCTGCAAAGCGAAGCGAGGCCGCTCAGCGCCGACGAGATCGCGCTGCTGGAAGGCTGGCCGATGCTGCTGTTCGGCTACATGGCCAACCGCGCAGACACCGAATCCAGCACGGCCTTGCTGCAAAGCCTGTCAACCACCTGGCCCATGCCGTTGCCCGAAGAATCGGTGGCGGAAGAGCTGCAACGCCTGACGACAATCCAGGTACAGGCAGCCCCCGCTGTTGAAGAAGACTTGTTCGACGATGCGCTGCTCAACATCGAAACCCAGCAAGTCGAGCGCGAAATGCTGGGCGTGCTGTCCGACGAGCTGGCGCAAATGGCCGAGCAGTTTCATGCCGATCTGGACGCAACCACTGCCGGTACGCCGCAACAGCGCCAGGCGGCGCTGGAGGATTTTCGCGAGCTGATGCGGCGGATGGGGGCGACATTGGGATCGGTCGGACTGAGCGCGCTGGCCGCACTGTTCGAGCAGTTCGAAAAACATCTCGCTCCGCTCGGCGAAGGCTTGTCGGAGCAGCAACAAACGCTGCTGCAACAATTGCCCGGGCATCTCGCGGCCTATCTTGCCGCCCCTAACGATGAACAAGCCTGTGCCGCATTGGCCGCCTTGCTGGCCGATATGGCATGGTCGTCGCCCGTCGATCAGGACGCGCTTTCCCTGTGGCAAGAGGCGCTGTGCAACGTGCAACTGACCGATGAAAGCGGGCAAAGCGCGCAGCGCCAGACCACCGCCACCTGGGAAGATGTTTCGCTGGAATTGCCTTCCGATGTCAACCGTGAATTGCTCGACGGCTTGTTGCAGGAATTGCCGGTGCAGGTGGGCGCGTTTACCGCCGCGATCGGGCGTATCGCGGGCGGCGAGGGCGGCATGAAAGATGCCGAGCGCGCGATGCGCGCCGCCCACACGCTCAAAGGTGCTGCCAATACCGTGGGCGTGCCCGGCATCGCCAATCTCACCCACCAGTTGGAAGACATTCTGGTCGCGCTGATCGACGAGGAAAAACTGCCGCAGCATGCGCTGGCCGATGTATTGATTAACGCGGGCGATTGTCTGGAGGCGATGAGCGAATACCTGTTGAGTCTGGGGCCCGCGCCCGAACAATCGCTGCAGGTGCTGCAACAAGTGCTGGATTGCGCCAACCGGATCGACCGCGAAGGCGTGAGCGCCGACGCGGTGCAGGCCGCACCCGCATGGGCTATACCGCAACAACAACTGGCGGAGCCGCAACCGAAACAACAGGCGGCACCCATGGCACCGCCGCATGCCGAGCAAACGTTGCGCGTGCCAGCGCCGGTGGTGGACGAGTTGCTGCGGCTGGCAGGCGAAACGCTGATTTCCAATTCGCAGATTCAGGAGCATTTGCGCCAGTCCGTCAGCCAGGCGGAAATCATCCGCAAACAGCACAACTTGATCCAGCAACTGGTGGCGGAGCTGGAAGAGCTGGTCGATATACGCGGAGTCACCTCGTCGCCGCAGGCGGCGGCGCGCAAGGACGACGGTTTCGATACGCTGGAGTTCGAGCATTACAGCGAACTGCACACGGTTACCCGGCGCTTGATCGAGGCGGCTACCGACGCGCAGGAAATGACCGGCACGGCGGAAGGTCAACTGACCACGCTGGAAGATTTGCTGGAAGAGCAGCACCGTTTGCACATGGGCAGCCAGCACGCGCTGATGCGCACGCGTATGGTGGCGGTGAGCACCGTGGTTTCGCGCCTGCAACGCGGCGTGCGGCAAACCGGACGACTGCTGGACAAACCGGTGGAGCTCACCATCAAGGGCGAGAACACCACCATAGACAGCAACGTGCTGAACGATTTGATCGACCCGCTGATGCACATTTTGCGCAACGCCGTGGATCACGGCATCGAGTCGCCGGAAGCGCGCCTTGCCGCATGCAAACCGCAGCAGGGACGTATCGAACTGTCCTTCGCGCGCGAAGGCAATTCCATCGTGGTGCGCTGTAGCGACGACGGCGCGGGGCTGGATTACGCGGCCATACGCGACTTCGCCGAACGCAAAGGCATGCTCAGTCCCGAGCACGAACACACCGAAGAAGAACTCGCGCGGCTGATTCTCGCTCCGGGATTTTCCACGCGCGAGCACGCCTCGCAGGTGTCCGGTCGCGGTGTCGGCATGGACGTGGTGTACAGCCGCGTGCTGGAAATGAAAGGCATGCTGGCGCTCAACTCGCGGCGCGGCCAAGGGCTGATGGTCGAGCTGCGTCTGCCCGCCACCTTGCTTTCCGCGCACACCCTGATCGTGCGCCAACATAAAAAACTGCTGGCGATTTCCAGTCGCGGCGTGGAAGACATCCGCTACGTTGCGCGTGAACAAATTTCGGAGATTGGCCAGCGCCAGTATTTCCGCGAAGGCGATGAAATTTACGGGCTGGTCAAACTGGAAAAATTATTGTCGCTGACGCAAGACCAGCGCTCCCGCGACAAACAGGGTTTTCCGGTATTGCTGACGCGGCTGGATGACGGTTCGATCAGCGCGGTGCTGGTGCAGGAGATCATCGACAGCCGCGAAGTGGTGATGAAAAAATTTGGCCGCTATGTGCCGCGCACGCAAGGCGTGATCGGCGCGGTGATTCTGGGCGACGGCAGTGTGGCTCCGGTGATCGACCTGGTCGAGCTACAGCATGTTTCGATGCAACCGATGTTGAACGTGGTGCAGGCTGAAGCTGTTGCCGATGCCGAACCGCAAGCCGAGCACAAAGCGCTGCGCGCGCTGGTGGTGGACGATTCGCTGTCCGCGTTGCGCTCGTTGGTGCAGGTGTTGAAAGATGCGGAATTTGAAGTGCGCACCGCCAACGACGGCATGGAAGCGGTGAGCGTGCTGGAAGGATTTGTGCCCGACATCATTTTGACCGACATGGAAATGCCGCGCATGAACGGTCTGGAATTGACGGCCAACGTGCGCCACACCGAACGCACCAGAAATGTTCCCATCATCATGATTACCTCGCGCTCCACCGAAAAGCACCGCCAGATGAGCGCGGCGGCGGGAGTGGATGTGCACCTCATCAAGCCGTTCAGCGACGATGTGTTGTTGCAGCATGTCATGCGGCTGACCGGCAAATGAATACCACCGCACTCGCCCGTCCCGCCGCCAGCGCCACTTCGGCGCTGCTGAAAATTTCCGGCCTGCGTTTGCAGTTGCCGCAAAAAGAAATCAGCGCGCTGGAAACCGCAGACTCCGTGGTGAAGCAAGATGTGCAGCCGCACAGCATCGGCTGGCTGCAACATGCGCGACAACGCTGGCCGGTGTATTGCCTGTCGCAGAATCTGACGCTGTTCGACACCGTGCCCGCAGAGCGCCGCGCCTGCGTGTTGCTGGGGGCGGGCAACAGCTTTGTCGGCATCCTGTGCGACGACGTGAGCATTTCCCAGCCGTCGCAAAATCAACCGCACGAATTGCCGCCCGCCATGCGCTTGGCGCAAACGCCGGTGCTGGGGCTGGTGGCAACCGGCGACGAAGGCATCGCGTGTATCACCAGTGCGGAGCAACTGATCGCGCACGTGACGCGTCTGGCGGGGATGTGATGGCACAGGAAAAATTATCCGCGCAAGTTCCCAACGCATGGTTGCTGGATTTCGGCCAGTCCCTCCGTGCCGCCGTGGGCGCGCGCGTTCTGCTGCAAATTATCGACAAGCCGAAACTGCATGAAGTGCCGTGCACGCCGCCGTATTGCCACAGCGTGCTGCCGTGGCAAGGCCGCTTGTTGCCTGTGATGGATTTGGCGGCGCGCCTGACCGGCGTGGCGCAAGCAGCGCAGTATCTGGTGGTCGCCGGGTATCAGGAACAGCCAGACGAACCCGTGCGTTTCGGCGCGCTGTTGTTGTCTTCCGCGCCGCTGGTCATCGCGGTCGCCGACGCGCAAGCGTGCCCGCTACCGGAACAGCCCGCAGGCTGGAGCCAATTCGCGTGCTCCTGTTTCGAGCATCAGGGCGCGGCGATTCCCGTGCTGCATCCGGGCTGGATATTTTCCCGTCCGCCCGAAGCGTAAGCGCTCGGGCGCATCAAGCCGCCTTCCACACCTTCCACCAGTTTTTCGAATTCGACATGCGCGCCAATTCGGTATTCGCCTCGTGTTCCCACGAGTCGAACGAAAATCCCGCTTGCAGCAATGCTCCGCTGTATTTCATATCCACGCCCTGAATGTGTTCCCTCAGCCAGCTTTTGAGAAAACTCAGCATTTCAAAATAGATCGGCTTTTCTTCCAGCAAATATTTCTTGGTGAGTGCGTCCAGCTTGGCGATCAGCATGCGGTGCTCTTCGATATGCGGTTCCAGGTCTTTGTAATTCGCCTGACGCATCAGGCTTTCCTCCAGCGCGAAATGGGTCTGGGTATAACTCATCAGCGAGTCCAGAATCCCGGCGATGGCGCTGTCGCCTTCGCGCTTGGATACCGCGATGAACAGGCGGTTGAGGATGTTGACCAACTCTTTATGCTGAGCGTCGATGGCCTGGATGTTGACGCTGTAATCGGGCAACCACTTGAAAAAGACTTCTTCGTTTGACATGAGCACCTCCGAAAATTTCAAAAATGATGAATGCAAAGTTTATTCAGCAAGCAGCATGCCAGATGGATATTGCAGATTTATGAATGAAAATATGGCGGGAACTAAACCATTGGTGGCGCGGAATGCACCAGATTGGGTTTTGCTGAATAAGGAAACGCTTATTTATGGTGCGAAGATGTTCTGATTCAGTATTGCGCATGGATGTTAAAAGCCAACCTCGTGGAAACGCCCGTCAATAGGCGATCCGCATCATGCGCTTGATGGAGATGGCCGTATTTGTTGGCTTGCGGGCAAGGTGCGCTGGTCAATAGCTCTTGCGCAATGATAAATGCACTCTGCGCCGCGCCCTTTTCGTTTTCGGGAACGCTGCTAAAATGCCCGCCATTATTGAACTTGCGGGATGCCCATCATGTTGATCTGGTTCGTCGTGTGCTATCTGTTGGTTTCGGTCGGTATCGGTCTTTACGCTTCGACACGGGTACACAATTCGCGCGACTTTGTGGTGGCGGGGCGCAATCTGCCGCTGCCCATCGTCACGGCGACGGTGTTCGCCACGTGGTTCGGCGCGGAAACGGTGCTGGGCATTTCGGCCACGTTCGTCAAGGAAGGTTTGGCCGGAGTGGTGGCCGATCCGTTCGGCGCGAGTCTGTGCCTGGTAATTGCCGGATTGTTTTTTGCGCCGCTGCTGTACCGCATGAATCTGCTCACCATCGGCGACTATTACCGCGCGCGCTACAACCGCGCGGTCGAACTGATTATGACGGTGTGCATCATGATCTCGTATCTGGGCTGGGTGTCGGCGCAGGTGGTGGCGCTGGGGCTGGTGTTCAACGTGGTCAGCGACGGCGCGGTGACGCAGCAGATCGGCATGGTGCTGGGCATTTCCGTGGTGCTGACCTATACCATTTTCGGCGGCATGTGGTCGGTGGCGCTGCTGGATTTTGTGCAGATGACCGTCATCATGGCGGCGTTGTTGCTGATCGCGGTGCTCATCAACGGTGACGCGGGCGGTGTGGGAAATGTGGTGAGTCACGCGCAAGCCGCCGGCAAATTGCAACTGTTCCCCAGCGGCGGCATGGATGCCTGGATACCCTTCATCGGCGCGGCGCTGACCATGATGCTGGGCTCCATCCCGCAACAGGATGTGTTCCAGCGCATGACTTCGGCCAAGGATGAAAAAACCGCCGTGCGCGGTTCGGTGTCGGGCGGTCTGCTGTATTTCGGCTTCGCCTTCATCCCGATGTTTCTGGCCTACTCCGCCACGCTGATCGACCCCAAGGTGTTCGGCGATCTGGTCGATAGCGATTCGCAAATGATCCTGCCCAGCCTGATTTTGAACCATACGCCGCTGGTCGCGCAGGTGCTGTTTTTCGGCGCGCTGCTGTCGGCCATCATGAGCACCGCATCGGCCACGCTGCTCGCGCCTTCGGTGATGTTCACCGAAAACATTTTGAAACACTTTGCGCTCAAACACATGAGCGACCAGCAAATGCTGCGCACCATGCGCATCATCCTGATTACTTTCGGCGGCATGGTGTTGTGGTTTGCGCTGCATTCCGAATCCAGCATTTTTCACATGGTCGAAAATGCCTACAAGGTCACCCTGGTGGGCGCGTTTGTGCCGCTGGCGTTCGGCCTGTACTGGAAGCGCGCCAACAATCAGGGCGCGCTGCTTTCCATCGCGCTGGGGCTGGGGTCGTGGCTGCTGATGGAGGTATTGCAGCCGGACACCTACTGGCCGCCGCAACTGATCGGCTTGCTGTTCAGTATCTGCGGCATGCTGCTGGGCTCAACGATGCCCAACCTGATCGGCAAGCACGGCGTGTCGCACCACCATCAACATTCCTCAACATGACCCAAGCAAAACCTATTTGCCACAGAGAACACAGAGGACACAGAGAGAAACGCAAGGTGATAACTTAAGCATCGTCACGAAAATATGAACTGCTCGCTTTTTGGGTTTTGTCTTTCTCTGTGATCTCTGTGTTCTCTGTGGCAAAAATGTTTTTGATTTTTATGAAATGACTGTCATGTTGCTGTCACAATTCTTTCATACCATCGCAACCACGAGAAAAGAGAGATGGAGGAAAAAATGACGACAGCGAACATTTTATTGGTGGAAGACGAGCCGGCGATTCAGGAACTGCTGGCATTCAACGTGGCGCAATGCGGCTTTCGCGCGATACAGGCTTTTGATGCCGAGGCGGCGATGGCGCACATCAACCGCGCCCTGCCCGACCTCATCCTGCTCGACTGGATGCTGCCCGGCGCGTCCGGCATCGAGCTGGCGCGGCGGCTGCGCGCCGACTCGCGCACGCGCGACATCCCCATCATCATGCTCACCGCGCGCACCGACGAGCGCGACAAGATTCAAGGCCTGGAAGCCGGAGCCGACGACTACATCACCAAACCGTTCTCGCCGCGCGAACTGATGGCGCGCATCCGCGCCGTGCTGCGCCGCCGCGCGCCGCAGATGAGCGACGAGACGATCAAGGTCGAAGGGCTGGAACTGTCGCCCACCACGCACCGCGTCAGCGCCAAGGGCGAGAATATTGATCTCGGCCCCACAGAGTTTCGTTTGCTGCATTTTTTCATGACCCACGTCGAGCGCGTGTACAGCCGCGCGCAACTGCTCGACCAGGTGTGGGGCGACCACGTGTTCGTGGAAGAACGCACCGTCGATGTCCACATCCGCCGTCTGCGCCAGGCGCTGGAAGCCTCCGGTCTGGACAATCTGGTGCAGACCGTGCGCGGCAGCGGGTATCGGTTTTCCAAAGAGTAATTATTAGCCACGGATGAAACACGGATATGGGTGAAGTGCTTTTCCCAGATTATCCATTAGCCGTATTTTCATTGTAGGAGCGAGCTTGCTCGCGAAAGCGCTTTCGCGAGCAAGCTCGCTCCTACAAGAACTCTCGGCCTAATGAGCTATCCGTGTTTCATCCGTGTATATCCGTGGCTGAATGTTTTTTCCAACGAACGTCTTCGCGCGCATCCCCCCGTATAATGCCGCCAGTTAATTTTTGAGGTTTTGCCGTGAGCGATTTCTGGCAGCGCGCTTTTATTTTCCCCGCCGTGATGTTGGTGTTTGCCCTGCTGCTGTGGGCGGTGGCGGGCGCATTGCCGGCCGCGCTGGTGTTCGGTACCGGCATGGCGCTGCGCGCGTTTTTCCATTTGCGCAATCTCGCGGCTTTGGAAAACTGGCTGGCCGCGCCGGAAAAACAGCCTGTGCCGGACGGCTCGGGCTTGTGGGAAGACGCATTCTCGCAACTCAACAAAATGACCCAGCGCTACCGCAAGGAATGCGAATTCAATTCGCGCGCCTTGCAGCAGATGGAGCAGGCCACCTCGGCCTTGCCGGAAGGCGTGGCGATTCTGGATGAGGCGGACCACATCGAATGGTGCAACCTGCTGGCCGAAAATCATTTCGGCTTGGATTGCGAACGCGACATCGGGCAGCAGATCACCTACCTCGCGCGCCAGCCCGAGTTCGTGAATTATCTGGCGACACGCAATTTCAGCGAGCCGCTGGTGTTGCGCGACAAGCGCCGCGAGGGACTGGTGCTTTCCGTCAAACTCATCGCCTACGGCAACAACAAGCGCCTGCTCATCAGCCGCGACATCACCCAACTGGAACGTATCGAACACATGCGCCGCGATTTCGTGGCCAACGTCTCGCACGAACTGCGCACGCCGCTCACCGTGGTCAACGGCTTCGTCGAAACCCTGCACGACATGCCCAATCTGGAAAACGACATGGCGCGCCGCGCCCTGCAATTGATGGGCGAACAAACGCACCGCATGAAAAGTCTGGTGGACGACCTGCTTACCTTGTCGCGCCTGGAAAACGACCAGAACCCGCTGCGCGAAGAGGCGGTGGAAATCCGTTCACTGATGGAAGAAGTTTTCCGTCAGGGACAATTGCTGAGCGACGGCAAGCACCTGTTGCAACTGCGGGTTGAAAGCAACGCGAACCTGCTCGGTTGCCGCGAAGAATTGCGCAGCGCCTTCACCAACCTGCTGACCAACGCCATCCGCTACACGCCGCAGCACGGCGAGATCACGTTGCGCTGGACGGAGCGCGAAGGGCAGCCCGCGTTCGCCGTGCAAGACAGCGGCATCGGCATCGCCGCGCAACACATCCCGCGCCTCACCGAACGCTTCTACCGCGTTGACCGCAGCCGCTCGCGCGAAACCGGCGGCACCGGCCTGGGACTGGCCATCGTCAAACACATCGCCATGCGCCATCAAGCCAAACTGGAGGTGACCAGCGAAGAAGGCAAAGGCAGCACCTTCGCACTGCTATTTCCGGTTAAACGCATCGCGCTGAGCCAGTAAATACGGGCATCTTCGAGGTGTTGCATTGGAGTTTGGTAGGTCGGGTTGAAACCCGACATCTCAGACAAGTTCCGTAAGCATGTCGGGTTGAAACCCGACCTACACAGCCTTGAAACTCACCCGTTCGCAGTCCACGCCTTTTTCCACGCTGAATCCCAGCACCACGCTTTGCTTGCTCTGATCCTGCAGGTTGAGTTCGAGTTTGCGTCCGGGGCTGAACCAGTCGCGCGGCAGGATCAGGCTGGCGGGGATGCGCAGTTTTTCTATGGCGGGCAGCAGCAGGGCGGCGGTTGCACCGGATTTCAGCATGTCGTTTTCGGTGCTGCCGCGAGCGATGATGGCTTGCGGTTGTCCGGGCAGGTAATGCACGGCGATGTAGAGCTGGCCGTGCTGGGTGACGCGCACCATGTCGATGATGGCGACTTTGTGAATGGCGGTGTCCGGCGGAAATACGCTGACGAGCTGGTGCTGGGCGAGGCGTTCGCCCGTCGTCAGCAAGCGCAGAAAGCGGCCGCGCATCAGGCTGTCTTCATCAATCAGCCATTCTTCCGGTTCGAACCCCAGAGTTTGTTTAGCATGCTTGCCGGTGTTGTTCAGCACGCGACCGAAAGTTTCGATCTGGCGTTGCGCTTCCTGGCTGGCTTTGGAAGCATCCTTGGGTAGCTTGAACGGCTTGCCCGAAATATGCGCATAGATTTGTTCCATGCCGATGCACATGAAACCGCTGGGGCACGGGCGCGGCGTGTCGGCCAGGGAAGGCTCGCGGTGTTCGCACCATTGGGCATGCAGTTTATTCAGCAGCTCTATGCATTCCTTGCCGCCAATGTCGTTGCCCAGATCGATCTCTGCCGGGGTTTTGCCCTGTTGCAGCAAAATGGTTTTCACTCGGATCATCTTGGATAGCGGAACCATCGCCAGAAAACGCACGCTGTTTTGCGAGCGGGCTTGCGACAAGGGCATCAAGCCCTGCGCCAAGGTAAGGTCAACCGCCAGCGGCGGCGCGTCCTGTTTGCTCACGCTGCAACGCAGCTCGACGCTCAGCGCGTCGCTCCACAGGCACAGCCAGCGCCCGGCGATTTGCGATTGGCCGCGCGAGATGCCCGCCAGACGCGCGCGATGCATCAGCAGTGTGGCGGCGTATAAAGTGCGGCAACTGACCGGCAGGCCGGGCTGATGCAATTCATCCTGCACCGCTTCCAGATGCACGCCCAGCTTTTCGGCATGCGCGAAAACGGCATGCAATTGCAGCCAGAGTTTTGAGGCGGGTTCGCTACCGGCTTGCACGAAATCGTCGATCTGCAAGCTGGCATACAACAGCGTGCGCTGGCACATCAAGGCGGTTTGCGCGGCGGGTTGCGCCTCATCGGCCGCGACGGTATGCAGGCAGCGCAAATAGCCGTTGAGCATGCTTTGCCACAGGTTGGATAGCGCGAGCAGCGGAGCGAATTCCTCCTCGGAAAGCGGCAGCTTTTTGCCGCCCAACTTCCTGGCGAAATCGCCCTGTACCATGGCGACGGTATCGCGCAATAATTCCAGAATCTGGAAGCGCTCGGCGCAGCTCAACGGGTAACGATTCAGGTCATCCAGCTGTTTGCGCAGCGCGCTTTGCGCCATGCCCAGATTGGTCAGTTGCAACTGACCAAGCCATGCCGAGCAAGACGCGGCATCGGTAAATGCGGGTGTAACAGGTTCATCAGCAGGCTGTTGGGAAAACATTTCTACCTCCTATAACAACACGCGTTCTATACCGCCGTCATTCGCTTTTGCTACAAATTTTTCCAGCCAGTCCGGCCCGAGCAGATGCCTTGCCATTTCCACCACGATGTAATCGGTAGAGGTGTCGGCATCGTCGGCATAGCGGTTCAAGCCCTGATAACAAGCCGGACAGGAAGTGAGAATCTTCACCTCGCCGCTATAACCGTCGGCGCGCAAGGCACTCGCGCCTTTGCGGATTTCTTCTTCCTTGCGGAAGCGCACTTGCGTGGCGATATGCGGCACGTTCATGCCGAAGGTTCCCGCTTCGCCGCAGCAGCGGTCGCTCAATGTGACTGTCGTCGCCATCAATTCATTCGCCACCTTGAGCGGCGCGAGGGTCTTCATCGGCGAATGGCAGGGGTCGTGATACATGTATTTCGTACTGGTCGGAGAGCCAAGCTTTACGCCCTTTTCCAGCAAGTACTCGTGAATATCCAGCAGGCGGCAGCCGGGGAAAATCTTGTCGAACTGGTATTCCAGCAACTGGTCCATGCACGTGCCGCAGGACACGATCACTGTCTTGATGTCCAGATAGTTCAGCGTGTTCGCCACGCGGTGGAACAGCACGCGGTTGTCGGTGGTGATCTGCGTGCCCTTGTCCTCGAAGCCGGAAGCGCTTTGCGGATAGCCGCAGCACAAATAGCCCGGCGGCAGCACGGTGGTCGCGCCCAGATCGAACAGCATCGCCTGCGTGGCCAAACTGATTTGCGAATACATGCGCTCCGAACCGCAACCGGGGAAATAGAACACCGCCTCGGAATCCTCGTTCGTTTTTTGCGGATCGCGTATCACCGGCACGAAGGCTTTGTCTTCGATGGCTAGCAAAGCGCGCGCCGTCTTCGAAGCCAGTTTGCCGGGCAACGGTTTGTTGACGAAGTGGATCACGTGCGCGACCAGCGGCGGTTTGCCCACGCTGGCGGGCGGATGCGCCACTTGCTGCCTGAACAAGCCCAGATGTTTTGCAATGCGATAACCCAGACGTTGTGCTTTGTAGCTCCACGCGAACATCACCTTGCGCAGCAGTTTGGTCGCGGTCGGATCGGTGGCGCTGAGATACATCATGGACAGCGCGCTGACCGGGCTGAATGTTTTTTTGCCCTGCTTGCGCAGGAAATTGCGCATCGCCACCGACACGTTGCCGAAGTCGATATCGACCGGACACGGCTTGATGCACTTGTGGCACACCGTGCAGTGGTCGGCCACGTCGTTGAACTCGGCGAAGTGCGCGATGGACACACCGCGCCGCGTTTGCTCCTCGTACAGGAAAGCTTCGATCAGCAGCGAAGTGGCGAGAATCTTGTTGCGCGGGGAATACAGCAGATTGGCGCGCGGCACATGCGTGCTGCACACCGGCTTGCATTTGCCGCAGCGCAGACAATCCTTGATCGAGTCGGAAATGTCGCCCAGCGCGCTCTTTTCCAGAATCAAACTTTCCAGCTCCATCAAGTTGAAGCTGGGCGTGTAAGCGCGATCCAGGTTGCTGCCCTTGAGCAGCTTGCCCTTGTTGAAACGCCCCTCGGGATCAACCTTGTTTTTGTATGCGATGAACGGCGCGATCTCGGCCTCTTCGAGGTAATCGAATTTGGTGATGCCGATACCGTGCTCGCCGGAAATTACCCCGCCCAGCTCCTTCGCCAGATGCATGATGCGGTGCACCGCGCCGTAAGCCTGTTGCAGCATGGCGTAATCGTCGGAGTTGACCGGGATGTTGGTGTGCACATTGCCGTCGCCCGCATGCATGTGCAGCGCCACGAACACGCGGCTCTTCAGCACGCGCTGGTGGATGGCGGCGCACTGCTCCAGGATGGGCAGGTAAGTGCTGCCGCTGAAAATATGGCGCAACGGTTCGCGCAGTTCTTTTTTCCACGAGGCGCGCAGGGTGTGGTCTTGCAAGGCTTGGAAGACAGTCGATTCGCCGGACTGTAGGTCGGGCTTCAGCCCGACATGTCGGGCTGAAGCCCGACCTACGCTTATATCCGAGTCACGACTGCTTTCATCCAAATTGTCCAGCAACCACTCCCACTTCGCGCGCGCATCCGCCAGCAATTGCTGCGCGGCTTCGCGCCGGTTGCCGAGCAGTTCGTCGTCGCCCAGTTGCGCATCGTCCTGGTAGCGCAGCGGCAGTTCGCCGCCGAAAAATTCCTCCAGTTCGTTCAGCAATTTGATCTTGTTACCCAGCGACAACTCGATGTTGATGCGCTCGATGCCGTCGCAATAATCGCCCATGCGCGGCAGCGGGATCACCACGTCTTCGTTCACCTTGAAGGCGTTGGTGTGTTTGGCGATGGCGGCGGTGCGCGCGCGGTCCAGCCAGAATTTCTTGCGCGCTTCGGCGGAGACGGCGATGAAGCCTTCGCCGTGGCGCAGGCTGGCGAGGCGCACGATTTCGGCAGCAGCTTCATCCACGGCGTGTTCGTCGTCGCTCACCACATCGGCGATCAGCACCATCTTCGGGCGCGTGCCGCGCCTGGACTTGGTGGCATAGCCGACGGCCTTCAGATAGCGCTCGTCCAGATGCTCCAGTCCGGCCAGAAACACCGGGGAAGGGTGAAGAGGGAAGGGGGAAGGGTGAGCGCCGCGTTTATCGAACAGGCCGGTGATCTCGACGATGGCGGGCACGGCCTCGCGCACCTGGCCGAAAAATTCCAGACACACCGTGCGCGTGTGGGTATGCGCGCGATGCAGGATGAAGCGCGCCGACGTGATGATGCCGTCGCAGCCTTCCTTCTGGATGCCGGGCAGGCCGGACAGGAATTTGTCGGTCACATCTTTGCCCAGTCCGGCCTTGCGGAAAGAGCTTCCGGCGACAGTCAAAATCTCCGGTTCGCCGTGTGCGGTTTTGCCGTCGGCTTCGAAGCGCGAAATGCGGAAATGCGCGGTGGGCGCGTCGTGAATCTTGCCGAGGTTGTGGTCGAGACGTTCGACGAACATCCACAGCCCGTCCGGCGTGACCATCTTCCACGAGGCCAGATTGTCCAGCGCCGTACCCCACAGCACGGCCTTCTTGCCGCCCGCGTTCATCGCCACGTTGCCGCCTATGCAGGAAGCATCGGCGGAGGTCGGATCGACCGCAAACACCAGCCCGTTGCGTTCAGCCGCTTCCATCACGCGCCGCGTCACCACGCCCGCGCCGCATTGCACCGTGGCGTAAGGCTCGTTCAAGCCGGGCAGCGTCAGGCGCTCAACCGGCGAAATGGTGTCCAGTTTTTCGGTGTTGATGACGGCGGAATATTTGGTCAGCGGAATCGCGCCGCCGGTGTAGCCCGTGCCGCCGCCGCGCGGGATCAGCGTCAGGCCGAGGGCGATGCAGGCGCGCACCAGCGGCGCTACTTCCTGTTCGGTGTCCGGGTGCAGCACCACGAACGGATATTCCACGCGCCAGTCGGTGGCATCGGTCACATGCGACACGCGCGCCAGTCCGTCGAACTGGATGTTGTCGCGGCGGGTGTGACGGCTCAGGCTGCGCAGCGCGCGTTTGCGCAATTGCAGTGTGTGCTCGAATTCGGCAGCGAATTGATCGACCGCCTCATGGGTCAAATCGAGCAGGCGTTTAACTTTTTGGTTGTCCTGGCGGCGCGCCTCGATGGCGTTCAAACGATGGCGCAACGCGCCGATCAGCGCTTCGCGCCGCTTGCGGTTGGACAGCAGATCGTCTTCCAGATACGGGTTGCGCATCAGCACCCAGATGTCGCCCAGCACTTCGTACAGCATCTGCGCCGAGCGCCCGGTGCGGCGCTCCTCGCGCAACGTGTTGATGATGTCCCAAGCCTCGTCGCCGAGGATGCGCAGCACGATCTCGCGGTCGGAGAATGAGGTGTAGTTGTAAGGTATTTCGCGGAGCCGAGCGTTCATGGTTAGCCTTGATTCCAAGGCGCGCATTCTACCGCATCGCGCGTTGTCGCTCGACCACTCGTGAGCGGATAAAATGATCGCTATGAATCCGCCCGATAAAAGTGTACGCGTCTTCTTCGCCCTGTGGCCAAGCCAGTCCGAGCGCAGCGCGCTGGCCGCGTGGCAGCCGGCGCTGCACGGCTTGTGCGGCGGGCGCGCGATGCGGCCCGATACCCTGCACGCCACGCTGGTATTTTTGGGCGAGATAGCGGCGCATCGTCTGGAAGCGGCGCAACTGGCCGCGCGGGAAGTGGGCGCAAAACCGTTCAAAATTTGTTTTGATACGGCGCGCTATTGGGGACATAATCATATCGCCTTCGCCGCTCCCGGCAACGTGCCGCCGCAGCTGCTGCAATTGGTGGCCGACCTTGAGCACAGTCTCACCCGGCATCGCTTCCGCTTTGAACGCCGTACCTACAAACCGCATGTCACCCTGTTGCGCCACGCGCAATGGAGCGATGATGAATTGCCGACGATGCCCGCCGTATCCTGGCAAATCGGCGACTTCGTGCTGGTGCAATCGTTGAGCGACGAACACGGCGCGCGCTATGAAGTGCTGGCGCGTTTTCCACTATAGGAGGTTGCTATGCGCATTTGGTCCTTACATCCGCAATACCTCGACGACAAAGGGTTGACCGCGCTGTGGCGCGAGACCTTGTTGGCGCAGAAAGTGTTGCTCGGCGAAACCGGGGGCTATCGCAATCACCCCCAGCTCGCCCGTTTCAAACTCCAAACCGACCCCTTGGCCGCCCTCGCGGCATATCTGCTGGAAGTGCAGCGCGAAGCCGAACGGCGCGGCTATCGTTTCGATGCGGGCAGGATTTTGCACAAAGGGACAGACGACAAAATATCCGTCACCGAGGGGCAAGTCGGATACGAGTTGGAGCACCTGCGCGAGAAACTGAAAGAGCGCGACAGAGCCGCTTACGAAAGACTGACCCATGTCGAAAGACCGACCGTGCACCCGCTGTTCATCGTGGTCAGCGGGGGCGTTGAAGACTGGGAAAAGATTTAGGAGTTCCCTCTCCAGCAGGCGGGAGAGGGTTAGGGTGAGGGGCGTTGAGCAAAATCAATTTTGTTGAATCGCACAAACCCTCATCCCCAACCCTTCTCCCGCCTGCGGGAGAAGGGAGCTACTCCTCCAGCAAGCGCTTGAGCACCGCTCCCGCCAGCATGTAGCCGAACAGCGGCGGCATATAACTGATCGTCCCATTCACCGCGCGCGGACGGCCACGCCCCGTCGGCTCCGGCGGCAACGGCGCAGCCGCATGCTCGTCCGAAAACACCGTCAACACGCCTTTGTACACCTGCTCATCGCGCAATCTTTTGCGCATCGCGGCGGCCAGCGCGCACTTGTCGGTCTTGCTGATGTCCGCCACTTTGATGCGTGTCGGATCGAGGCGATTGCCCGCACCCATGCTGGAAGCCACCTTCAAACCGCGCTTGTAGCTCTCCACCACCAGCGCCACCTTGCACGACAACGAGTCGATGCAATCCATCACGTAATCCGCATCGGCGGGAACGAGGTCATTCACGTTTTCGATGGAGAGAAAATCGTGCAACAACGTCACTTCGCATTCCGGGTTGATGTCCGCGATACGCGCGCGCATCAGATCGGCCTTGGATTTGCCCACCGTCGAAAGCAGCGCAGGCAACTGGCGGTTGATATTGCTGACCGCCACCACATCGTGATCGAGCAGCGTCAGCCGACCGATACCCGCCCGCGCCATCGCCTCGGCGCAATAAGAACCGACACCGCCGAGTCCGGCGATGAAGATGTGTTTGCTTTTGAGCTTGGCGATGCCCGCGTCGCCAAGCAGGATGTGGGTACGCGTGAATTGGGGTGGAGTGGTGTTTGGCATGGGGCGGATTATAAAGCTGCCGTCATTCCGGCGCAGGCCGGAATCCAGTCAATCAAAATGATTCTCCGCAACGCGGAGACAAAATCTTAAAAGCATTTTTGGATACAAGCGCTGGATTCCGGCCTACGCCGGAATGACGAATGATTTAAGTTTCGGCAGCACTGCAAGCGCATTCGCCGTCGTCGCGCGCGCAATCTCTTCCAGCGGCACCCCGCGCAACTCCGCCAGCGTCTGCGCCATGCGCGCCAAGTATTCCGGCTTGTTGGGCAAGCCGCGTTCAAGAAAATCCGGCTGTATATCCGGTGCATCGGTTTCGAGCACGATGCTTTCCAGCGGCAATGTCGCGGCGAGTTCGCGCAGCTTGGTGGCGCGCGGATAGGTCATCGCGCCGCCGAAGCCGAGTTTGAAACCGAGCTTGATGAACTCGTCCGCTTGCTGGCGGCTGCCGTTGAAGGCGTGGGCAATGCCGCCTCGCACTTTGATCTGACGCAGGTGTTTGAGGAGGGTGTCTTGCGCGCGGCGCAGGTGCAGCAGCACGGGCAGGTCGAACTCGCGCGCGAGTTTCAGTTGCTCGACGAAGAAATGTTTCTGCCGGGTCTGGTCGTAATGCGGGATGAAAAAATCGAGGCCGATCTCGCCGATGGCGACGGGTTGGTGTAGGCGCAGGTAGTCGCGCAACACGTCCAGATCCTGCGGCACGGCTGTGTCGGTGTACATCGGATGGATGCCGTAAGCGGGCGCGCAGTTGGGGAAGCGCTGGCACAGTGCGCGCACCGTCTCGAAGTTGGCGCGCTCCACTGACGGAATCACGAGATGGTTAACGCCCGCCGCTGTGGCATCGCGCACGATGTCGGCTTGCTGGTCGCCGAATTCGGCGGCATCGAGGTGGCAGTGGGTGTCGATGAACATAGGCAGGTTTAATTCCAGAAAACCATCAGTCCACGAAAAACACGAAACTCACAAAAAAAATTCCAAGGGTTCATTTTCGTGCCTTTCGTGTTTTTCGTGGACAATGTTTTCATACTATCGTCAGCACGATCTTGCCGATCATGCCGCCCGCCTCGATCAAATGATGCGCTGCGGCAACCTGTTCCAGCGGCAGTGCAGCGCTCTCTGCGAAGCCAGTATTGACGGGCTTCTTCGCGCAGTGCTCTGCGTGCAGTGTAGTGTATTCGGCGTAGTTGCCCGGCTCGTCGCCAACGTTGAAACGCGTCACTTTTTCGCCCACGGCTTCGACCACACCCGCGCCGTCGCAGCCGAGAATGGCGGGCAGTTTGTCGGGAAAATAAACCGGCTTGGCGCGCAGTTTGGTATCTATCGGGTTCACGCCAGCGGCGGCGAGTTTTACGCGCAGGTGGTGTGGCGAGGGCAGCGCGGGTTTGGGGATGTCGCGCAGTTGCAGGACATCGGGGTTGCCGGGGGCGGTGGCGAGGATGGCTTTCATCTATAACTCTCCAATTTCGTCATTCCGGCGCAGGCCGGAATCCAGTCAATCAAAAGGTTCTCCGCAACGCGGAGACAAAATCTTAAATGCATATTGAACAAACCCGCTGGATTCCGGCCTGCGCCGGAATGACGGCGGGAATGACGGTGTTTGTGGGAAGTGTCGCCATGTTAAACTCGCCCCATCAATTTAGCGAGACAACATCATGTCTGGAAACACTTTCGGCACTCTGTTTACGGTCACTTCTTTTGGCGAATCGCACGGCGCGGCCATCGGTTGCATCGTCGATGGCTGCCCGCCGGGGATGGCGTTGAGCGAGGCCGACATTCAGGGCGACCTCGACCGGCGCAAGCCCGGAACCTCGCGCCATGTCACGCAGCGGCGCGAGTCGGACACGGTGGAGATTCTTTCCGGCGTGTTCGAAGGCAAGACCACCGGCACGCCCATCGCGCTGCTGATCCGCAACGAAGACCAGCGCAGCAAGGACTACGGCAACATCGCCGACACCTTCCGCCCCGGCCACGCCGACTACACCTACTGGCAGAAATACGGCATCCGCGATTATCGCGGCGGCGGTCGCGCCTCGGCGCGCGAGACGGCAGGGCGCGTGGCGGCGGGAGCGATTGCGAAAAAATGGCTGCACGAGCGGTACGGCGTGACCGTGCGCGGTTACCTCGCGCAACTCGGCGAGATCGAAGTGCCGTTCAAAAGCTGGGAAGACGTGACGGCAGAAGGCAACAGCTTCTTCGTGCCCGACGCGAGCTACGTCGCGCGGCTGGAAGAATACATGGACGCGCTGCGCCATTCCGGCGACTCCATTGGCGCGAAACTCGCCGTGGTCGCGCACAACGTGCCGGTGGGTTGGGGCGAGCCGGTGTTCGACCGCATCGATGCCGACATCGCCCACGCGCTGATGGGCATCAACGCGGTGAAAGGTGTGGAGATAGGCGCGGGCTTTGGCTGCGTCACGCAGCGCGGCAGCGAACACGGCGACGAACTCACGCCGAACGGATTCTTGTCGAACAACGCGGGCGGCATCCTCGGCGGCATCACCACCGGGCAGGACATCGTCGCCCGCTACGCGATCAAACCGACTTCGAGTATTCGCATTGAGCGCAATTCGATCAACAAGGCGGGGGAGGCGGTGAAGGTTTCCACCGAAGGGCGGCATGACCCGTGCGTGGGGATTCGGGCCACGCCGATTGCGGAGGCGATGCTGGCGCTGGTGTTGATTGACCATGCACTGCGGCATAGGGGGCAGTGTGGGGATGTGGTTTGTGGGACTCCCAAAATTCGTTAGGCCGCCCATGTCCAATCCCGTTTGCTGTTTTTGTGCCGAACCAATTGTGGATGAGCCGCCAATGAGCATTATTCTTGGGTTGCCTGATGATGCAACCCAAGTTCTTTCGGCTCATGGCGAGTGCATGCGTGAGAAACTACATCCGTCCGTCCCATTCCTTGCGCCGAAGGAGTACTTGGATTCTTAGCAAGCGTAGGATGGGTTGAGCGCAGCGATACCCATCGGAAACCGTTCGGGGGTAGCCCGACAGCAAGCGTAGGGCGCAATAACCAACGGGCATTGCGCCGTATGGTTTAAGGAAAACCGTCGGGGGTAGCCCGACAGCTAGTCACTTTCTTTTGCTTCGCCAAAAGAAAGTAACCAAAGAAAAGGCGACCCCGGTGCGCCGCCGCTGCGCGGTTCCCTGCGTTGCTTGACTGGTCAGGCGGCTGCGGAACTCGCGCTACGCGCTCAGACAGTCCTCGCCGAAATCCCCTGACCAGCCTGCGCTACTCGGCGGCGCACAGGGGAAAAAGAAAAAAGCGGTTTTGTGCGCTGCGCGCATTTTTTTGTTTTGATGTTGGGTGTCGCTACGCTCCACCCAACCCGTATAACTATTTTGATTTCTGCCGCTATAAATTCCCTCTCCCGCAGGCGGGATAACCAGCGACTTGGCTGCGGGTTTTGCAGCCTAGTCGAATGGCTAGTAGTTTCATCAGAGGGGTAGGGTGAGGGGCGGTGAGTTGAAGCAAATTTCATTGCAACGCACCGACCCTCATCCCCAGCCCTTCTCCTGCCTACGGGAGAAGGGAGTTAAGTCCCTCTCCCTCCGGGAGAGGGGTTGGGGTGAGGGAACGCCGTACCCTGCGTGCCTCTGTATGAGTGATCTGCAAGGGCGGGTGTTGTTTGATTTAGGGGTGATGATGAACAAATTTCTTTCGCTGTTGCTGTTGTCCGTCGCGCTGTTGCTTAGCGCGTGCTCGACCATTTTGCCGTCGGAGTATGTGCTGACGCAGGATCGCTTGAACGACAAGTTGGCGCAGAAGTTTCCGGTGTCGCGCGAGGCGGGGCAGGGGGTGTTGAGGTATAGGGTGACGTTGAGTTCACCGGCATTGGCGTTTTCTGCGGAGCAGAACCGCATGGCGTTCGCGGTGAATTATTCCGCGACAACCGCGCTGCGCGTCAGTCTGGACGGGCTGGTTGCGGTGAGCGGCACGCCGTATTACGTCCCGGCACAGCGCGCGCTGTATTTGCGCGATGTGCAGGTGAACACGCTGAAGATGCGCCAGGATTTTGCGGGGGTGCTGGAGTTGTTGCGTCCGCATTTGACCAGGATGCTGGACGATTACATGAAAGAAAATCCCTTGCACCGTTTCGAGCCGGACGAGTTGAGCTACAAGGGGGTTGCGTTCGAGATCGAGGCGGTGGATGTGGTCAGCAACGGTATCAGGTTCAAGTTCAAGAAGTAGGATTTTTCAATCCATATTGCCCGCAAGCCAGCAAATACGGGCATCTCCAAGCATTGCATAACGTAGATCGCCTATTGACGCGGCTTGCGGGCACGTTGCCTTTGTAAAATCACTTCAACCTTTTATACAACCTGAACCGTTCGTTGGTGTCGCCTTTGCGTCCGCCTTCCCAGATTTTGTCCCAGCCGATTTCGTCTTCTATGGGTTTGGAGATGCGGTTGCCTTGTACCAGCAGCAGGTCGCAGACGTAGGAGGCGTGGGTGCGCGGTTTGATGTCGCCGAAGTATTGCAGCATGGCGGCCTGGTTGTCGCCGATGTTGACCCCGGCGATGCATTTGTATTTTTGCGGCAGATTTTTTTTCAGGTCAACCACCATGTAGCGGTAGCTTTTGCCGGTGTCCAGCCAGGGCAGCCAGATGGTCATGGCGAGTATCCACAGCAGGCTGATGCTGGCCGCCCAGTTGATGAGCGAGCGGCGCACGGAGCGGCCGACGCGCCACACGATGGCGATCCACAGCACGGTTGCGGCTGCGGCAATCCAGAACGGGACGGCGTAAAAATCCGGTTCGAAGCCGGGCTGGTAATTTTTCAACCACCAGGTGATCTTGGCTTTGTTGTCGAGCAGCAGGCCGCCCCAGCCCCACCAGAAGACGATGGCGAGCAGGGCGAAGGTCATGATGGCGAACCAGTCGAGCGCGTTGGCCGCGCCGCGCCGCAAGGTGGAGAGCGATGCGGTGGCCAGCAGCGCGATGGGCAGCAGCATGGGCATGGCGTTCTGGTCGTTGATGTCCGGCACGAAACTCAGCACTGCGAACATGACGAGGAAACTGGTCAGCAGCAGTTGGAATTCCGGCTCGCGCCATATCCGTTTGCGCGCTTCCCACACCGTCCACGCGGCCAAGGGGGCGGCGGGCCAGGCCAGCCACGGCAGGGCTTTCAGGTAATAGAACACTTCGCGGAAATCGCCGCTGGCGGCGAAGCCGAACCAGCGTCCGATGTTGCGCGTCCACGCCCATTCGATGAACATCGCGGGCGAATGCAGGTACAGCAGCAGCGGCCACACGACCAGCAGCGGCAGCGCGCACAAAACGGCGATGCCCAGCGCGGTGAAATATTCGCGCGTGCGCCAGTTGCGGAACAGCAGCAGTGCGATGCTGATGAATAGAAATAAAAACGGCGCGATGAAGCCTTTGCTGAGAAAGCCTAGCCCTAGTCCGAGGCCGATAAATACGCCCGCGAGCGTGGTGCGGCGCAGGCTGAGGGCGAAGCCGTAGAGCATGATGGCGCAGCCGGTGAGCAGCGCGTTGTCGGTGAGGATTTCGTGCGCGCGCACCAGCATGCCGAGGCAGCCGATGAGGATGATGGCGACCGGCCAGCCGCGATTGTTGCCGAACAGTTCGCGCCCGGTCATTCCCGCGAACAGCAGCGTGAGTACGGTGTAGAAGCCCGATGCGAGCCGCGCACCGTCGTGCAGCGGCAGCAGCGGCGCGAGCGTTTTGGCGAAGATCGCCGCCGTCCAGTAATACAGCGGCGGTTTGTCCACATAGGGTTCGCCCGCCAGCGTCGGCACCAGCCAATCGCCGCTCTGGATGATGTGATACACCAGCCCGAAACTGTAGGCTTCATCCGGCTTCCACGGGTCGTGACCGATCAGCCCGGTGAATATCCAGACGGCGCACAGCAGGAACAGGAATCCCGCTTTGAACGGCGTGATTTCCGGTTCTTTGAGTTGGGTGTAGTAGGCGTACATTTATTCGACGGTTTTTATTGTTTGTCCCGCGACCGGCTCGCCTTGCGGATATTGTTCGTTGATGAGGCGCAGATACTTATCCGCATTTTTTCCCAGCGGCGAATGTTGCGCGAGCTTGGCGTAGGTGTCGCCAGTTTTTGCTGTGGCAAGTTGTATGGTCAGCGGCTTGATCTGCTTGCGCTCTTCCTCGCTCAACATGCGGAAGCTGCGTATGGTGTTTTCCATCGCCGCGCGCTGTGCGGCCATGATCTGCGGCGTTTTGGCCGCGCCCAGGATGAGGAAGGCTTTGCCCGTGCTGTAGATGACTCCCGCCTCGGCCGCACTGGCCGCGCCTATCGCCGCAGGATGCTTGTCGATTTCCAGCGCGTTGATGGTGGCTTCATTGCCCAGCAGGCGGCGCGCGTATTCGACGGTGGTGCCGGACGGTTTGCTGTCCAGTTTGAATTCGATGGAGGCATCGCGTTGCGGGTTGAGCGCGATGAGTTGCGCGGGCGAATTCTTCACGCTCCACTCGGGAGGGAAGGTGAGCGCGATGCCGAGGTCGCGGTGGGTGAACTGGTTGTCGCGCACCACGCCTTCATCCACGCTGTCGCCGAACACCAGCCCCGAGCTGAGTTTGATAAATTCGGCTTTGTTCTCGACGGGGTTGGTAACCGTCAGGTTTTTTGCTTCGCCCACCACTTGTTGCAAGCGCGTGTCGTTGTCCGGGTGGGTGGCGAAAGTGCCGTGGTAGCGGCGCGGTTCGCGCCCTTCCTGCTTGGCGATTTCGGCATCGAATTCTTCTTGGTTTTTCAACACGCCGATCACGCGGATCATCGCTTGCGGATCGTAATCGGTGCGCGCCAGATATTGCGCGCCCAGCCGGTCGGCTTCCAGTTCGTGGTCGCGCCCATAACCGGACAGCAGCGCGCCGCCCAGCAGATTGCCGGCATCGTGGAATGCTTGGTTGTTGAGCTGCGGCACCATAATCGAGACGAGAGAAATGCCGATGCTGGTGGCTTTCGCCGCGCTTTGCTGCTTCACGCCGTGGCGCGCGGTGACGTGGCCGATCTCGTGCCCCAGCACCGCCGCCATTTCCGCTTCCGAATTGAGATAGGCCAGAATGCCGCGCGTGATATACACGTAGCCGCCGGGCAACGCGAAGGCGTTGATCTCGGGAGAATCGAGTACGGTGAAGTGGTAATTCAGATTGGGGCGGTGGCTTTGTCTGGCGATTTTCTGTCCGACATCGTTCACATATTTCTGCAAGGCGGGATTGTCGTACACCTTGTATTGCTTGCGCACGTCAATGTCCGCGTTGCGCCCCATGGCGATTTCCTGCGACTCCGACATCATCACAAAATCCTGTCCGCCGGAAACCGGGTTCTGCGCGCAACCGGAAAAGGTCAGCGCAAAGCAGGCAGCAAGCAGGAGGAATAGCGATTTTTTCATGGGTGTCGCTCCGCAAAAGAAAAAGGCAGCCAACGCTGCCTTTTGATCTTGGCTCTATACTTAACTCAACTCAATTAAGCAGCAGCTTTGGTGCTCGTACCGTACTTGTTGCGGAATTTCTCGATGCGGCCAGCGGTGTCCACGATCTTCTGGGTGCCGGTGTAGAACGGGTGGCACTCGGAGCACACTTCAACGTGCAGCGCGGGCTTGCTCATGGTGGAGCGGGTGGTGAAGGTATTGCCGCAACTGCAAGTGACGGCAATTTCATTGTATGCGGGGTGGATGTCTGCTCTCATTTTATGTTCCTGACTAAAATTGGGCGCGGCGGTTGTACGCGCACGGATACCTATAAGGGCGCGCATTATCCATAAAAAGAGTAGGTTGGGCAAATTGTTTTGACAAGGCTAGCGCACTTGCCCGCGTTCGATGCTGATGCCGACCTGTTTGCAGTTGCGGATGGCTTGCAGTTTGGCGACGCTAACCTTGACCCAGGGGGCGTTGAAATCCTTGAGGATGATCTGGGCGATGTGTTCGGCCAGGGTTTCCAGCAGGGAAAAATGGCCGTCACTGAGCACAGTCTGTATATGTTGCGCGACCTGGGCGTAGTCCAGCGCGTCCTTGATGTCGTCGCTTTGGCAGGCGCGGCTGTTGGGTAGGGCGATGTCGAGGTCGAGTTGCAGGGTCTGCGGTACGCGCTTTTCCCACTCGTAGATGCCAATCAGGGTAACGACTTTGAGTTCGCGCAGGAAGATGATGTCCATAGTGTGGTGTGGGGCTGGTCGTTTGGTGACGTTGGCGCATTCGAGTAGAATCCGCCGCTCTGCATTTTAAGGTATTCCAGATGACTGCTATTATTTTTGTTGTGTGCGCCTACCTGCTGGGTTCGGTATCTTTTGCGGTGTTGATGAGCAAGGCGTTCGGCCTGGCCGATCCGCGCACTTACGGTTCGGGCAATCCCGGCGCAACGAATGTGTTGCGCAGCGGCAAGAAGGCAGCGGCGGCATTGACGCTGTTGGGCGACGCGGCGAAGGGCTGGCTTGCCGTGTGGCTGGCGATCCGTTTTGCGACGCACGATGGCGGCGGCTTGTGGGTGGTTGCTTCTGTTTCCCTAGCGGTGTTTCTCGGGCATCTTTTTCCGGTATTCCTGAAGTTCCAGGGCGGCAAAGGTGTGGCGACGGCGCTGGGAGTGTTGTTGGCGATCAGCGGCTGGATGGGGTTGGCGGTGTTGGGAACCTGGTTGCTGGTGGCGGCGGTGTTTCGTTATTCTTCCTTGGCGGCGCTGGTTGCGGCGATTGCCGCACCGGTTTATGCCATGCTATTGCATTTAATGCCCGAGTTGATCGTGGCGATTGTGGCTATTTCCGCGTTGCTGATCTGGCGACACAAGATCAACATCCAGAAACTGATGACAGGCAAAGAAAGTAAGATCGGCAGCAAGAAGAAGACCGAGTCTCAGTCGGCGTAGTTCAGTTCCTGTAGATTCCAGCGCGGCCTGACGTTGAAGCGATAGTCGCGCTGACCCGCTTGATGCTGTAAACGCATCGCGCCTGCGAAGGCGATCATCGCACCGTTGTCGGTACAAAACTCCAGATCGGGATAGAACACCTTGCCGCCGCGTTTGCCGATGACATCATTCAGCCGGTTGCGTAGCTGCCGGTTCGCGCCCACGCCGCCCGCCACGACCAATTGATCCAGTCCGCTTTGTACGAGCGCTGACAGAGCCTTGCTCGCCAGCACGTCCACGATGGCTTCCTGTGCGGCATGGGCGATGTCGGCGCGAGTCTGTTCGTCCAGTTCGTGTTGCTGGGTGAGTGTGAGCACCGCTGTCTTTAAGCCGCTGAAGCTGAAATCCAGATCGCCGCTATGCAACATCGGGCGCGGCAATTTGAATCGCCCCGGAGTGCCGCCTTGGGCCAGCTTGGACAGTAATGCGCCTCCGGGATAATCCAGCCCCAGAAGCTTGGCGCTTTTATCGAAGGCTTCGCCTGCCGCGTCATCTACCGATTCGCCTAATAAGGTGTAACGCCCCACGCCATCCACGCGCATCAATTGCGTGTGCCCGCCGGAAACCAGCAAGGCGACGAAAGGAAATTCCGGTGCCGGCTCGGATAACAGGGGCGAAAGCAGGTGGCCTTCCAGATGATGCACGCCGATGGTGGGTAGGTTCAATGTATAGGCTAACGCGCAGGCGACACTGGCACCGACCAGCAGCGCACCTGAAAGCCCGGGGCCTTGTGTGTAAGCGATGGCATCAATGTCTTGTAACGTGCAGTGGGCCTTTTGCAGGGCGGCACGTATCAGTGGCAATGCATAACGTACATGATCGCGTGAGGCAAGTTCGGGTACGACACCGCCATACTCATTATGTAAT
The DNA here is from genome assembly GCA_028710605.1 of Sideroxydans sp. Taxonomy (GTDB): domain Bacteria; phylum Pseudomonadota; class Gammaproteobacteria; order Burkholderiales; family Gallionellaceae; genus Sideroxyarcus. The sequence goes on along the minus strand of JAQTTU010000011.1, from coordinate 502 downwards.
GCGATCTGCGAGTGCAGTGTATGCGCCAGCAAGCCGCGCTCGGTGTGATACAGCGCGATGCCGGTTTCGTCGCAGGATGATTCGATCCCAAGTGTAATCAATGACATTTGTAGCCTCTCAAACGGTGTTGCATTGTAGTTAGGAATGCGGTGATGCGAAGTGATCTGATGCGGATTTCAAATATATTTCACAAATGTGTTGACGCGATTTTTTCTATCCCTATAATGCGCACCTCTTCGCTGCGGCGGGGCTGAAACGAAGCGAAATTTGAAGGTGAAAGTCGCTTAATAATCAATAAAATGATTGCGTTTTAGGCCGGGTTGCAAGCAAGAAAACGAAGTGCAAAAGTTTAGTTGACAAGAAGTTTTTAGTCCCTATAATGCGCACCTCTTCGCAGCTGCGGTTGCAGAAGAAAGCGGCAAAAAGTTCTTTAAAAGATAGAAGAAACAACCGATTAGTGTGGGTATCTGCACTTGGGCAGACCGAGCTTGCTTAGGCGAAG
>JAQTTU010000010.1 GCA_028710605.1 Sideroxydans sp. | reverse complement strand
ATGTCTGACGACCATAGCAAGTTGGCCCCACTCCTTCCCATCTCGAACAGGACAGTGAAACGACTTCGCGCCAATGATAGTGTGCATCGCGCATGTGAAAGTAGGTCATCGTCAGACTCCTTATAAATAGAAAACCCCAAGTGAAAACTTGGGGTTTTTTATTTGTTAAAAACATCGTTGCAAGTTGTTCTGACGTTTCTTCTTTTGAGGGGAGGCCTGTTTTGCGATACAATCGCATCCCATGACAAAGTACATATTCATTACCGGCGGCGTTGTCTCTTCCTTGGGAAAAGGCATTGCCGCCGCTTCACTTGCGGCCATCCTTGAGTCGCGCGGCCTCAAGGTCACGATGCTCAAACTGGATCCGTATATCAATGTTGATCCAGGCACGATGAGTCCATTCCAGCACGGCGAAGTGTTTGTCACCGAAGACGGTGCTGAGACCGATCTGGACTTGGGACATTATGAGCGCTTCATTTCAGCCAAGATGCGCAAGGCCAACAATTTCACCACCGGGCAGATATACGAGAGCGTGATTCGCAAAGAACGGCGCGGCGAGTATCTGGGCAAGACGGTGCAAGTGATTCCGCATATCACCAACGAAATTCAAACATTCGTCGAACGCGGCGCAGCCGCTTCGCTTGATGGCAAAGCGGATGTTGCAATTGTCGAAATCGGCGGTACGGTGGGCGACATCGAGTCGCTGCCATTTCTGGAAGCTGCCCGTCAAATGGGCTTGCGCATGGGGCGCAATCAGGTGGCGTATGTGCATCTGACGCTGGTTCCTTACATTGCAACTGCAGGCGAATTGAAGACCAAGCCAACGCAACATAGCGTGCAGAAGTTGCGCGAGATCGGTATTTTTCCGACCGCATTGATCTGCCGTGCCGATCGCCGGATTCCCGACGACGAGCGTGCCAAAATTTCATTGTTCGCCAACGTGCGCGAAGACAGTGTGATTTCGATGTGGGATGTGGACAGCATCTACAAAGTCCCGCAAATGTTGCACGAGCAGGGACTGGATCGCATCATCTGCGAAGAACTGGCACTGAATGCTCCCCCCGCCGATTTGTCGGTGTGGCAGAGCCTCATCAAGGCGCAAGAGAACCCGCAGCACGAAATCACCATTGGCATGGTCGGCAAATATGTGGATCTGACCGAGTCGTACAAATCATTGATCGAAGCATTGCGTCATGCAGGTATCCATACCTCGACGCGTGTGAACATCGATTATCTGGATTCGGAAGCCATCGAGACCGAAGGCACGGGTTGTTTGAAGAATCTTGACGCGATCCTTGTGCCCGGCGGCTTCGGCGTGCGCGGTACGGAAGGCAAGATCGCTTCAATTCGCTATGCGCGCGAAAACAAAATTCCTTACCTCGGTATCTGTCTGGGCATGCAACTCGCGGTGATCGAATATGCGCGCCACGTGGCAAACATGGCTGACGCAAACAGCACCGAATTCAATCTGGAAACAGAACATCCCGTGGTGGCGCTCATTACCGAGTGGCTGGACAGGGACGGCAAAGTCGCCAAGCGCAGCGCCGACTCCGATATGGGCGGCACCATGCGTCTCGGCTCTCAGCGTTGTCCGATCAAGCCCGACACGATGGCGCAACGTATTTACGGCAATGAAGTGAACGAGCGTCACCGTCATCGCTATGAAGTGAACAACCATTATGTTCCCGCGCTGGAGAAAACCGGACTGGTCATTTCTGCGCGCACACCTTCCGAGGATCTGCCGGAAATGATGGAGTTGCCGCAGACCATGCATCCATGGTTCGTCGGAGTACAGTTCCACCCCGAATTTACCTCTACGCCGCGCACAGGACATCCGCTGTTCAAAGCTTATGTGGAAGCGGCAGTGAAGCGTAAGGAAGCAGTATGAAGCTTTGTAACTTCGAGGTTGGTCTGAGCCAACCGCTGTTTCTGATTGCGGGTCCATGCGTGATCGAGTCCGAACAGATGGCGATTGATACCGCCGGTCAGTTGAAAGAAATTTGCCTGAAACTCGGTATCCCGTTCATCTACAAATCTTCCTACGACAAGGCCAATCGCAGCTCCGGAAAAACCTTCCGTGGCTTCGGTATGGAAGCGGGTTTGCAGATTCTGCAAAAAGTCAAAGCGCAGATCGGCGTGCCGGTGTTGACCGATGTGCATGCTGAAGAAGAAATTGAGCCGGTTGCGTCTGTGGTGGACGTGCTGCAAACCCCCGCGTTTCTTTGTCGTCAGACCGACTTCATTCACGCCGTGGCGAAGTCCGGCAAGCCCGTGAATATCAAGAAAGGCCAGTTTCTTTCGCCGTGGGACATGAAAAACGTGGTGGACAAGGCGCGCGAAGTCAGCGGCGCGGACAACATCATGGTGTGCGAACGCGGCGCATCCTTCGGCTACAACAATCTGGTGTCGGACATGCGCTCGCTGGCCGTGATGCGCAACACCGGATGCCCGGTGGTATTCGATGCCACTCACTCGGTACAATTGCCCGGCGGACAAGGCACGTCGAGCGGCGGACAGCGCGAGTTCGTGCCGGTATTGGCACGCGCGGCGGTGGCAGCGGGCATCTCCGGCATCTTCATGGAGACGCATCCCGACCCCGCCAAGGCTTTATCGGATGGCCCCAATGCGTTCCCGTTGGCACATCTGCAAGTAATGTTGCAGACATTGAAAGCGCTGGACGCTTTGGTGAAGCAGCAAGGTTTTATCGAAGAGAACGTTAACTTGAGAAGTGTTTGAACGAAGGAAGAATTATGAGCGCGATTGTTGATGTCATAGCAAGAGAGATTCTGGATTCCCGTGGCAACCCCACCGTGGAAGCGGACGTGTTGCTGGAGTCGGGTGTGATGGGTCGTGCGGCAGTGCCATCCGGCGCTTCGACCGGCACGAAAGAAGCTGTTGAACTGCGCGATGGCGACAAACAACGCTATCTGGGCAAGGGCGTGTTGCAAGCGGTGGAAAACGTGAACACCGAAATTGCAGAAGCGATTATCGGGCTGGATGCCGAGAACCAGGCATTCATCGACCAAACCATGATCGATCTGGACGGCACGGACAACAAATCGCGTCTCGGCGCAAATGCGATTCTCGCCGTGTCCATCGCGGTTGCCAAAGCGGCTGCCGAAGAATCCGGCTTGCCGCTGTATCGTTATTTCGGCGGTGCAGCGCGCATGGAAATGCCGGTGCCGATGATGAATGTCATCAACGGCGGCGCACATGCCACCGGCGGTGCGGACATGCAGGAATTCATGATTGTTCCGCTAGGCGCGCCCAGCTTCCGCGAAGCGTTGCGTTATGGTGCAGAAGTATTTCACGCGCTGAAAGCCGTGCTGCACCATCGCGGTCTGCCGACCACCGTCGGTGACGAAGGCGGCTTTGCACCCGCGCTCGGTTCCAACGAAGCCGCGCTTAAAGTCATCGTCGAAGCGATCGAAGCTGCGGGCTATGTGCCCGGCGCGGACGTGGCTATCGCCATGGATCCGGCTGCGTCTGAATTCTACAAGGACGGACTGTATCATTTGAAGGCGGACGGCTTGACGCTGAACTCGCAGCAGATGGTTGATCTGTACGCGACCTGGGTGGACAAGTACCCCATCGTTTCCATCGAAGACGGTATGAGCGAACTCGACTGGGCCGGCTGGAAGATGCTGACCGACCGTGTGGGCAAGAATGTTCAACTGGTGGGCGACGACATCTTTGTGACCAATACCAAGATTCTGCGCGAAGGCATCAAGCAAGGTATCGCCAATTCCATCCTGATTAAGGTCAACCAGATCGGCACATTGACCGAGACATTTGCCGCGATTGAAATGGCGAAACGCGCCGGTTACACCGCCGTGATCTCGCATCGTTCCGGTGAGACGGAAGATTCCACCATCGCCGACCTGGCCGTGGCAACCAACGCCATGCAGATCAAGACCGGCTCTCTGTGCCGTTCCGACCGCATGGCGAAATACAACCAACTGTTGCGCATCGAAGAAGACCTCGGCGACAGCGCCTCCTATCCCGGACGCGAGGCGTATTACCAGCTTGGCTGAGGATGCTTCTAAAAATTCAAGTTTCTAAGCCAGGCAAGGCGCGAGCAAAAAATCGCGATGCCGCATATATCAAAATATGCAAGGAGTGATTTTTTGTGAGCAACGCAGCATGGCAACGAAAATTGGATTTTTAGGGGCATCCTGATGCGTGTCGTCACTTACATCCTGCTTGCCCTTCTCCTGCTGTTGCAATATCCGCTGTGGCTGGGGAAGGGTAGTTGGCTGAAAGTGTGGGACATGGGCAAGCAGGTCGAAGCCCAGAAACAAATCAACGAACAGACTCAAAAGCGCAATGCGGCACTGGATGCCGAAGTGCGCGATCTGAAAAGCGGAACCGATGCCATTGAAGAGCGCGCGCGCAGCGAACTCGGCATGACCAAGCAGAGTGAAGTTTTCTTTCAAGTAGTCGGCGCGGAAGGGGCTGCAACGGCCTCTGCGGTTACCGCTGCAACACCCTTTAAAGACAAACTCAAGTAATCACCGTAGGTTGATCGCGTCCGGTGCGCGATTGCAACTCGGAGATTTGCATCGCAATAGCAATCAACTCTTTCAACGCTTCCTGCGCATCCAGATGATGGCGCGCGACATCGGCCTCGTACGCTTCCAGATACACACGCAACGTAGCGCCTTCCGTGCCCGTGCCGGATAAACGGAACACGATGCGCGAGCCGTCGCTAAACAGGATGCGGATCCCCTGATTTCTGCTCACGCTGCCGTCCACCGGATCGGTGTAGCAAAAATCGTCGCATGTCTTTACTGCATATTTACCGAACTGTTTTCCGGTGAGTGCGGCAAAGTTGGCGCGCAGATGTTGCATCACGCCGTTCGCCGCTTCTGTCGGCAGACCTTCGTAGTCAAAGCGAGAATAAAAGTTGCGTCCGAATTTCGCCCAATGCTCGCGCACAATGGCTTCCACAGATTGCTTGCGCACCGCCAGCACATTCAGCCAGAACAGCACCGCCCACAGTCCGTCTTTTTCGCGCACATGGTTTGAACTTGTGCCGAAACTTTCTTCGCCGCATAACGTCACCTTGCCCGCATCCATCAGGTTGCCGAAAAATTTCCAGCCGGTTGGTGTTTCAAAGCACGGGATGTTCAGCGCTGCGGCCACGCGATCCGCCGCCGCACTGGTGGGCATAGACCGCGCAATACCCGCCAATCCTTGCTTGTAGCCAGACACCAGCGTGGCATTCGCGGCCAGCACGGCGAGGCTGTCCGAAGGCGTGACAAAAAAATGTTTGCCGAGAATCATATTGCGGTCGCCGTCGCCGTCCGATGCCGCACCGAAATCCGGCGCGTTGTCGCCGTACAAAATCTCCACCAGATCGTGCGCGTAAGTCAGGTTGGGATCGGGATGGCCGCCGCCGAAATCTTCCAGCGGCACGACATTCATCACACTGTCAGAGGTTGTCCCCAAACGTTTCTCAAAAATCTCTTTGGCGTAAGGCCCGTTCACCGCGTGCATCGCATCGAACTTGATGCGGAAGCCACCTTGCAACATCGAACGTATTGCCGCGAAATCGAACAGCGATTCCATCAGGTCGGCATAGTCGCTCACCGGATCGAACACGCGCACTTTCATCTCGCCCAACGTCGTTTCGCCCAACTGATCCAGCGCCACATCCGCCGCATCGAGAATGCGATAACTGGAAATGGTTTTGCTCCCGGCGAAGATCGCCTCGGTCACCGTCTCGGTGGCCGGGCCGCCGTTGCTGCTGTTGAACTTGATGCCGAAGTCGCCGTCTGCACCGCCCGGATTGTGGCTAGCCGAAAGAATGATGCCGCCGAAAGTCTTGTATTTGCGGATCACACACGAAGCCGCAGGCGTGGAAAGAATGCCGCCTCGCCCCACCAGCACCTTGCCGAAACCGTTCGCCGCCGCCATCTTCAAAATGATCTGGATCGCCTCGCGGTTGAAATAGCGCCCGTCGCCGCCCAGCGCCAATGTCGCGCCCTTGGGCGCGGCAATGCTGTCGAAAATACTTTGAACAAAATTTTCTAAATAGTGAGGCTGTTGGAAAACGGGGACTTTCTTGCGCAGACCGGATGTGCCGGGTTTTTGGTCGGAGAAGGGCTGGGTGGAAACGGTGCGGATGCTCATCAAATAACCTTTCGTGGCAAATATTGGCTAAAGTTTTTGTTGTCAAATCATAACATCGGTCGAGCACGAACAACTTCAGATTCGGATGAATTGCCAAGCCGTTTGATTGGAGTTCTCATTCGCATTGCGCCATTTTGGCGACACTGCTAGACTCACTCGCAAGCAATTCTCTAACGTGAGGTAGTCATGGAAACTGTTGTAGCCAAGCAAGACCGCATCGGTGCGCGCGTGCCGCATGACGTGTATGAAACCCTGTGCCGCGCTGCCGAGTTGAGCGGTGCTACGGTTAATCAGTTCTTGGTGCAGTCGGCGTTGAAAGAGGCGCACTCTGTTATTGATCGGGAGCAAACCGTTCGTTTGTCCAAGCGCGACAGCGAGCGGTTGTTCGACTTGCTGGAAAATCCCGCCAAACCGAATGCCCGGCTCAAAACGGCAATGAAGCATTTTCAGAAAGTAAAACGCGCTGATGCTGATTCTGCCTTTAACTGGAAGCCATGACCGGCAGGAGTTCGATTGTGGCAGACCAGAACTGAACGACTGGTTGTGCCGCATTGCGCGCCAGCATCAGCAAAAAGGCCTATCCAAAACATTCGTCGCGGTTCTTGACGAAGCGCCATCTGCAATCTGCGGTTACTACGCCCTCACACTTACCGAAGTTGACACCCGCCCCTTGCCGGAAGCGCGGCGCAAGAAATTGCCGCGTTTAATTCCCGGTATTCGCCTCGGTCGTCTTGCTGTGGATACCCGTTTCCAAGGGAGGCGTTTGGGCGAATTGTTGTTGGTGGATGCAATAGAACGAGTGCGCCTGATACACCAGCACGCTGGAGTTGTTGGCTTGTTTGTCGATGCGATAGACGATAAGGCAGCAGCGTTTTATACACATTTTGGTTTTGAGGCATTTGTCGATGACCCGCTCAAACTGTTTCTGCCAGTGAGGTGAATATGAGTCGTCGCATCAGGAAACCTGACTCCATTCAACCGCCAATCGCTCAGCCAACAAAGGGCTGCGTTCATCGAACTGAAAAACAACATCCGTCGTGCATCTACCATGGCTGAAGAAGGCATGCCGTGAGTTTGGATTACGCCACTCTGGAAGTTCTGCGCCGCAGCCATCCCGCTTGGAGATTGCTACTGGCCGACCATGCGCCGTTGGTGGCGAGTTTTCTGCATCGGGTGTTTGTTTTGCCCAATGTACGCACGATGGCGCAAGCGGAGCTGGTCTCGAAGTTGGAAGACGAGTTGTTTCACTTGCGCGAAACACAGGGAGATGGAGCCTTCCCCAAATCGGCAAGCGCGTACCTCGAAGACTGGACGCAAGAGAGTCGCGGCTGGTTGCGCAAGTATTACCCCACAGGATCGGATGAAGCTCATTTCGATCTGACACCCTCCACCGAAAAAGCTATAGCTTGGCTGGATAGCCTTACCCAGCGCTCCTTTGTGGGCACCGAGTCGCGCCTGATGACGGTGTTTGAACTGCTCAGGCAAATGGTGGAAGGTAGCGAGACCGATCCCGAGATGCGCATCCGCGAACTGGAGAAACGCAAGGCGGAGATTGACGCTGAAATCACGCGCATCCGGGATGGTGAACTCGTTGTGTTAGATGAGACAGCACTGAAAGATCGCTTTCAGCAAGTCAATGCAACAGCACGTGAGTTGTTATCAGACTTTCGCGAAGTCGAACAGAATTTCCGCATGTTGGATCGCAGCACCCGCGAGCGTATCGCACGATGGGAGGGGGCAAAAGGCGAGTTGTTGGAATCCATCTTCGGGGAGCGCGATGTGATTGCGGATTCAGACCAAGGAAAAAGCTTTCGTGCATTCTGGGATTTTTTGATGTCGTTGGAACGACAAGAAGAATTGAGTGATTTGCTTGATACGGTATTTGGCATGCAGGCTGTTCGCGACCTTAAGCCGGACACCCGCTTAAAGCGGGTTCATTACGACTGGCTGGAAGCGGGCGAACATACGCAACGCACGGTGGCATTGCTTTCGCAGCAATTGCGCCGTTTTCTGGATGACCAAGCCTGGCTTGATAATCGCCGCATCATGCAGGTATTGCACGAGATAGAAGCCCACGCGTTGGCCTTGCGCGAGGATATGCCAGAGGGCACGTTCATGGAAGTTGACGATGTTGCCCCCGCAATCGAACTTCCTATGGAGCGCCCGCTGTTCACCCCGCCGCTCAAACCGCAGATTACAACGCAGGTAATTGCTGACGGTGACAACAACATTGTTGCCGATGCGCTGTTCAATCAGGTGACGCTGGACAAAGCACGCCTTGCCGCGCATGTGCGCCATGCTTTGCAGGTGCGTGAGCAGATTACGTTGGCTGAATTGATGGACGAGCACCCACTGGAGCAGGGCTTGGCCGAATTGGTCGCATATCTTTCTCTGGCTGGCGATGACAGTAAGACGCTGTTCGATGAGAAAAATTGCGACAACGTCCAATGGCGTGATGCACAAGGAACAAATCGTAGTGCAACCTTACCGCGTGTTATTTTCAACAGGTGAAGAATGAGTAACAACGATATTCATGGACAAGCGCTTTCCCGCGTGCTGATCGCATTGATGAAGGGCATCGTTTATCGGGACGATGACGAAGCGATCTGGCAGGCTTTGCTGAACCTGCAAGCCAGAGTGCGCGATTACGTTGCCACATTGGGGCTTGAATTGCTGCTGGATGAGGCGGAGGGCTATTCTTGGTTGCGAACACGACCAACTTCAGAAGGCGAAGCCGAATTGCCCCGGCTGGTGACGAAACGGCAACTCTCGTTTTCAGTTAGCCTATTGCTGGCATTGTTACGCAGAAAATTGGCCGAATCCGATGCAAGTGGCGGCGATGTGCGATTGATTCTTTCGCGTGACGAGATTATAGAAATGATTCGGGTGTTCTTGCCAACAAGCACAAATGAAGCGCGCATCGTGGATCAGGTTGACACTCACCTGAACAAAATAGTCGAACTGGGTTTTGCGCGCCGCTTGCGTGGACAGGAAAACCTCATTGAAGTGCGCCGCATTTTGAAAGCGTATGTGGATGCGCAGTGGTTGGCAGATTTAGAGCGGCAGATGTCCGTATCTCGCGCCCTTGCGAAGGGTAACGTGCAAGGAGAACAGACATGACAGGTGCGTCACCTTCAGACCAACAAACACTTGCTCTGGAAGTAACCGAGAATAACGGGCAAGAAGAACGTGCCGGTTTCAGGCTGCACCGTCTTGAGGTTTACAACTGGGGTACGTTTGATACCAAAGTATGGTCTTTGCATACGGGCGGAGATAACTCGCTTCTTACCGGAGATATTGGGTCCGGCAAATCTACGCTCGTGGATGCGGTAACAACCCTGCTGGTGCCGTCACATCGCATCGCCTACAACAAGGCCGCCGGCGCGGAAACTAAAGAGCGGACGTTGCGCTCATATGTATTGGGTTACTACAAATCCGAACGCGGCGGAGCCGGGCTGTCGGCCAAGCCGGTCGCATTGCGCGATCACAACAATTATTCGGTGATACTCGGTGTTTTTCGCAACGAAGGCTTCGGACTCAATGTCACGCTGGCACAAGTATTCTGGAACAAGGATTTGCAGAGCCCGCCTGCACGGTTTTATGTGGTGGCCGATCATGAGTTGTCCATTGCGACAGATTTTGCCGGGTTTGGAGTCGACATCAACAATTTGAGAAAGCGCCTGCGCGCAGCGTCAGGTGTGGAATTGTTCGACACCTTCCCTCCTTATGCTGCAGCTTTCCGCCGTCGCTTCGGCATTGAGAATGAACAAGCGCTTGAATTGTTCCACCAAACGGTGTCTATGAAATCGGTGGGCAATCTTACCGACTTTGTGCGCGAGCACATGCTGGAAGCCTTCGATGAGGAATCGCGCATCGCGGCGCTTATACATCATTTCGACGACCTCAGTCGCGCGCACGAAGCTGTGCTGAAAGCTAAGGATCAGGTGGCGCGCCTTACGCCGCTGGTTGAAGACTGCGGGCGCATTGCAGGGCTGACAGCACAGGTTGAAGATTGGCGCATTTGCCGCGAAGCACTGAAACCCTATTTTGCATCGTTGAAAACGGAGTTGCTCGAAAAGCGCATAGGCAATCTCGATGGCGAAGCCGAGCAACTTTCGGCAAAGATCGACGCTCTATCCGAGACGCGCAATACGCAACAAAAAGAGCGCGAAAGCATACAGGATGCAATCAGGGCAAACGGCGGTGATCGCATCCGGCATATCGAATTCGACATCCAGTCCAAGCAACAAGAAAAATCAAACCGGCTTTCGCGTGCGGAAAATTATGCTGCATTGGTACGACAACTTGAATTGCCGCCAGCAAATGACGTAACTGGTTTTGTCGCCAACCGCCAACATCTTGCCGAATTGCGCGAGGACTGCGCCGCGCAAGAGGCGGAATTGCAGAACCAGCAAACCGAAGCGGGTGTCAGCTTGCGCACTCTCAAACAGGAACACGCCACGATAACAGGCGAACTCAACTCGCTCAAGCAGCGGCGCAGCAACATCCCGGAATCGCAGATCGCTATCCGTCGTGCGCTGTGTTTGGCTTTGAATGTTTCGGAAGAATCCATGCCTTTTGCCGGGGAGTTGCTACAGGTTCGCGCGGAAGAGGCTGTTTGGGAGGGCGCTGCCGAGCGCGTGTTGCATGGCTTTGGCGTGTCGTTGCTGGTTCCTGATCGGCATTATGCAGAGGTCGCCGCATGGGTCGACGACACCCATCTGAAGGGACGCTTGGTATATTTCAGGGTACGCGAAGCGGTAAGCGTTGATCGTTCCAGTCCGCATCCAGACTCGTTGGTGCGCAAACTTTCCCTGAAACCGGATTCCGCTTTTTATGCGTGGCTCGAAAGCGAAGTCTCCCGGCGTTTTGATTACGCCTGCTGTGAAACAATGGAACAATTCAGACGCGAACGACAGGCCATTACCCGCGCCGGACAAATTAAGGGCGGCGATGTGCGGCATGAGAAGGATGACCGCCGCAGGCTGGATGACCGTAGCCATTACGTTCTGGGTTGGAGCAATGAAGGCAAGATTGCCGCACTGCAGAAACAGGCGTATGCGTTGGAAGATCGCATGCAAGGCATTGCTGCGCAAATTGGAAAAACGGCGCAGAAACAATCTGCATTGCGCGAGCGGCTGGTTGGGTTGAGCAAGATCAGCGTATATGACAACTATAACGACCTCGACTGGAAGCCGCTTGCAGTGGCTATATCCGAACTGGAAGCGGAGAAACGCCAACTGGAGGATGCATCGGATTTGCTGCAAACATTGAGCGGGCAGATCAAGGAAGTCGAAGCCAGACTAAAAAAAATAGAAAGCGATCTTGAGGCGCGCAAAGAAGATTTTTCCAGAAATAAGCAGAAATGGGAGGATGCCCAGAGGTTGCTGGATGAATGCAGAACCATCGCCGATGGGTTCGATCCTGAGCAACGGGAAAGCCGCTTCCTTCAGCTTGGTGAGATGCGCGCAGAAGCCTTGGGCGAGCATACCCTGACCGTCGAGTCTTGTGACAACCGCGAGCGCGACATGCGCGATTGGCTGCAAAGGAGGCTTGAAGCCGAAGACAGCAAGATAAAACGGCTGCAAGAAAAAATCGTCAAGGCGATGCAGGAATACCGCAACGCCTATCAACTCGAAACCAAAGAGGTCGATGCCAGCGTGGATGCCGCCGACGAATATTGCGAGATGCTGGGGAAATTGCAGGCCGACGATTTGCCCCGCTTCGAGGCACGCTTCAAGTCGTTGCTCAACGAGAACACTATCCGCGAAGTGGCTGGATTTCAGTCGCAATTAGCACGTGAGCAGCAAACTATCCGCGAGCGCATCGAGCGTATCAATGGTTCGCTGGAGCAGATTGACTATAACCCCGGTCGGTTCATCTTGCTGGAAATGCAGGAAAACCCGGATGTGGAGATTCGCGACTTCAAGCAGGAATTGCGCGCTTGCACGGAAGGCGCATTGACCGGTTCGGAAGACGAACAGTATTCCGAAGCCAAGTTCCTGCAAGTGAAAGCAATCATCGAGCGCTTTCGCGGCAGGGATGGACAAGCCGAATTTGACCGGCGCTGGACGCGCAAGGTGTCCGACGTGCGGCAGTGGTTTGTGTTTTCGGCCTCCGAACGCTGGCGCGAGGACAATACGGAACACGAGCACTACACCGACTCGGGCGGCAAATCGGGAGGGCAAAAAGAGAAGCTGGCTTACACCGTGTTGGCGGCCAGTTTGGCTTATCAATTTGGTCTGGAATGGGGGGTGGTGCGTTCGCGCACTTTCCGTTTTGTCGTTATCGACGAAGCATTCGGGCGCGGCTCGGATGAATCTGCGCGCTTCGGACTGGAGTTATTCAAGCGCCTCAACCTGCAATTGCTAATCGTTACGCCGCTGCAAAAAATTCACATTATTGAACCCTTTGTTTCCAGCGTCGGCTTTGTCCACAACGATGAAGGGCGCGATTCGCGGTTGCGCAATCTGACCATTGCCGAATACCGCGCCGAACGCGATGCAAGGCGGACATGAACAACTGGACTACACCCGACGAAATTTGCGACCGGATCAGGAGGGAGTGGGATAACGGTCGCATTCTGGCCGCCATGCTGGGTGGAGAGGCGGTCTTTCCTTTGCGGGTCTCATTGAAGAAGCCGGGCAGCCAGTCATTATCTGAAGATTTTGATGCTGCGCGACAATGGATTGCGGCACTAAGTGCCATGGACAAAGAACATACCGGTAGCGGGTATTGTCTGGAATGGATGGAATTTGCCCACAGGCAACTGGGGCGCAACCGCATTCCCGTGGTGGCGCATATCGAGAGCGAACAAGAAGGGTTGGCGTTGATCGGCAGACTGCACGATGCCAACAGGTTTCGTAAACTGGCCGCAACCATCATCCAGGCATTTCCGTCGCTCGATTCATGGTTGCAGTGCAATGCGATAAAGGCTCTCGATCAGGAGGAAAGCTGGTCGCGATTATTGGCAGTGCTGGATTGGGTTGTGCGCCATCCCGGCGCGAACATTTATTTACGCCAGATAGATGCCTCGGGCGTGGATACCAAGTTCATCGAGCAGCATCGCGGCCTGCTGGGCGAGTTGTTGGACAGGGTGCTTTCGCATGAGGCAATCCATACGCAATATTCCGGCGCAAAAGGATTCGAACAGCGCTATGGCTTCAAGCGCAAACCGTTGCAGGTGCGTATGCGTTTTCTGGATCGAAAATATTCCATACAGGGGCTGCACGATATCGCTGTCACGAGCGATGCGTTTGCGCGGCTGGATTTGCCAGTCAAACGGGTGTTTGTGACAGAAAACGAAATAAATTTTCTGAGCTTCCCGGATGTGTCAGATGGGCTCATGTTGTTCGGTGGTGGATACGGCTTCGACCAGCTTGCTCAAGCCGATTGGTTGCGGCAAAAAGAGATTTATTACTGGGGCGATATCGACACCCACGGCTTTGTGATTCTGGATCAGTTTAGGGGGCAGTTTCCGTCCGTTCGTTCTTTAATGATGGACAGCGTCACATTGCTGGAACACCGGATTTTCTGGGGCAATGAAGAGCGTCCTGCTTCACGCCAATTACAGCGCCTACGATCAGACGAGTTAGCACTGTATGACGATTTGCGATTTAACCGTATCGCCCCCTTACTGCGACTTGAACAGGAACGTATCGGTTTCGCTTGGGTTAATGCAGCACTTGAAATGGCTGAACTGAAATGAAAAATCAATCCCCCCACCAAATCCTGCGCGATACTTTCGGTTACAGCTCGTTTCGCGGTGCGCAGCAGGCCATCGTCGAGCACGTGGCGGGCGGCGGGGATGCGCTGGTGTTGATGCCTACGGGCGGCGGCAAATCGCTGTGTTACCAGCTTCCCGCCTTGTTGCGCGAGGGTGTCGGCATCGTGGTGTCGCCGCTGATCGCGCTGATGCAGGATCAGGTGGATGCGCTCAAGCAGCTTGGCGTGCCTGCCGCTTTTCTCAATTCCAGTCTGGATGCCGATGCGGCGCGCGAGGTGGCGCGGCAATTGATGCGCGGGGAGTTGAAGCTGTTGTATGTCGCGCCGGAACGGCTGATGACGGAAGGCTTTCTTAACTTATTGGCGAAACTGAACGAGGGTTCCCTCACCCTCAGTCCCTCTCCCACCGGGGGAGGGGTTGGGGTGAGGGAGCGCTCCGGCATCGCCCTGTTCGCCATCGACGAAGCGCACTGCGTCTCGCAATGGGGGCACGACTTCCGTCCCGAGTATCGCGCGCTGACGGTGTTGCACGAACGCTTCCCCAACGTGCCGCGCATCGCGTTGACAGCCACGGCGGACGCGCCGACGCGCAGTGAAATTGTCGAACGGTTAACGCTGCAAAACGCGCAGCAATTCGTCTCCAGCTTCGACCGTCCCAACATCCGCTACCGCGTTACGCAAAAGAACAACGCGCGCCAGCAATTGCAACGTTTCCTCGAAGCCGAACACCCGAACGACGCGGGCATTGTGTATTGCCTGTCGCGCAAAAAAGTGGAAGAGACCGCCGCGTGGTTGAAGGAACAGGGCTGGGATGCGCTGCCGTATCACGCCGGATTGGATGCTTCAACACGACAAGCAAACCAGAAAAGATTCCTGCGCGAAGAAGGGGTCATCATGGTCGCCACCGTCGCCTTCGGCATGGGCATAGACAAGCCCAACGTGCGCTTCGTCGCGCATCTCGATTTGCCGAAATCCATGGAAGGCTACTATCAAGAAACGGGCAGAGCGGGGCGCGACGGCCTGCCCGCCAATGCGTGGATGGCCTACGGTCTGGGCGATGTGGTGTCCATGCGCCAGATGCTGCTGTCCGGCGACGCGCCGGAAGAGCGCAAGCGTGTCGAGTTGCAAAAGCTCGATGCGCTGCTCGGCTTTTGCGAATCCACCGCTTGCCGCCACCAAACCGTGTTGCGCTACTTCGGCGAAGAACATCCCGGCGGTTGCAACGAGTGCGATAACTGCTTGTCGCCCGTCGATACCTGGGACGCGAGCAAAGCAGCGCAGATGGCGCTGTCCTGCGTCTATCGCACCGGGCAACGCTTCGGCGTGGCGCATCTGATCGACGTGCTGCTGGGCAAGGTCACGCCCAAGGTCGAACAATTCAACCATCAGCAACTCAGCACCTTCGGCATCGGCAAGGAACTGGCGCAAGCGCAATGGAGCAGCGTCTATCGCCAGCTCGTCGCTGCCGGATTCATCAACGTCGATATGGAAGCCTACGGCGGATTGAAACTCACCGAAGCCGCGCGCCCCGTGCTGCGCGGCGAACAAGAGGTATGGCTGCGCCGCGATGCCGCACCGGCCAAACGAACAAGCAGCAAAGCCGAACGCAGCTCGCGCTTGCGCGAAGCTTTCGCCGGAGCCAACGAAGAGCCGCTGTGGCAAGCGCTCAAAGCCAAGCGCACCGAGCTTGCGCGCGAACAAGGCGTGCCGCCTTATGTGATTTTCCATGACAGCACCTTGCTGGAAATCCTCAACCGCAAACCGCAGACGCTGCACGAGATGGGGCAGATCAGCGGTGTGGGACAGGCCAAGCTGGCGAAGTACGGCGACGAGTTTTTGCGGGTGGTGGAAGACGTGGCGAATGGGGTGGGCAGTTAGTGGCAAACAGCCAACTGCCCGGGAACGCCCGTCAATAGGCGATCTACCTCGTGCACTTGATGGAGATGGCCGTATTTATTGGCTTGCGGGCAAGGTGGAGTTTTAAAAAATGCCTGTTGATGAAGTTTTCTAACAAATAGTTTTCCAGCAATTATCGTGCTTCGAGATTGAAGCCGCACTGCGCTTGAGGCAAGATGCGCCTTCGGCAATATTCGTATAAACCAACACAAGAGAACAATCATGGGCGCACAGTGGAAAGCCAGACACAAAGAAGTTGCAGCGAACGCAAAAGGTAAAATTTTCGGCAAGCTCGCCAAGGAAATCATGGTCGCCGCCAAAGGCGGAGCAGACCCCAGCACCAACTCGCGCTTGCGCCTCGTGGTCGAACAAGCCAAAAAAGTTTCCATGCCCAAAGAGACGCTGGATAGAGCCATCAAAAAAGGCGCGGGCCTGCTCGACGGCGGCGCGCACCTCGAACGCCTGGTGTACGAAGGCTTCGCCCCGCACCGCGTGCCGGTCATCGTCGAATGCCTGTCCGACAACATCAACCGCACCAAGTCCAGCATGAACGTACTGTTCCGCAAAGGCCAGCTCGGCGCGGAAGGCTCCGTGTCGTGGGACTTCAGCTACGTCGGCATGATAGAAGCCACACCCAACAGCAAAGACGCGGATGCCGAAGTCGCTGCCATCGAAGCTGGCGCGCAAGACCTCGAACCCGCCGAAGACGGCGCAACCCTGTTCATCACCGAAGTCACCGACCTCGATGCCGTGTGCAAAGCGCTACCCGCGCAAGGCTTCACCGTCGTCTCCGCCCAGCTAGGCTATCGCCCGAAGAACCCGGTCACCATCTCGAACGAAGTTGAACTCGAAGAAGTGCAAGCTTTCCTCGAAGCGATTGACGAGGATGATGACGTGCAGAATGTTTATGTGGGGTTGGCGGGGTAGGGGCGGCAAACGGCACAAAACCGGACGGACGCAGGTGTCCTCCAATTTGGTATTTAGCAATAAAAAGGGATAGCGCATGCCTGTAGGATTTGAAGCCTCACAGTTTTCCGTCAGTTTTGAAAATGACGTGCTGGTTGTCGCACTGGGTGCCCCGTCGACCGAGGATGATGACATTTATCTGATGTTTCAGCACAAAAGTGAGTTTTCAGAGAGCGACGCAAAATTTGGCATGGACAAGCCTTACATTGAGTTCTGTGGACAAGGGTGGTCTTGGTATGGACACATGCTCAAAGTTCAATTGGAGCGAAACGTAATTAAAGTTCACATGGACACTGATGCGGCACAGCACATGCAAAACGACGGCATTATTGAGGTTCATTTCCATCTGCATGAAGCGCAATTTGCAGAGCTTCGGTCAGCGCTTCGGCGCACATTTAACGGTGTTGGATATTACACCGATGTTGACTAAGAGCGCGGTAGGGCGCAATAACCAATGGGCATTGCGCCGTATGTGTGACAACTAAACATCCGGTGCAATGCGCTTCGCTTATTGCACCCTACAAATTTCTTATCTTGCGCGCAAGCCAATAAACACGGCCATCTCCGCCCATCACATTGTGCAGATCGCCTATTGGCGTGGCTTGCGACGAGGGTGGTGCAAGTAATTCTTCTTCTCCAATTTTTTTAGGATATGTTTTCTGATATGCAAAAACATCGGGTAATCATCGGTTGGTTGTTTGCTGCGGTGGCGATGTTGCTGACCGTGTTTCTGGTTTTCACCTGGAAGAAAGCGTTCGGCGCGGATGCCACTGCGCACACGCAATACGTCGTCGGATACGCGGTGGTTGTCGCGCTGATGTTCTGCGCGGTGGCTCTGACTTTACTGCTCGATTACCGGAATTCGACTTGGGTTTGTTTGCCGTTTTCGGTGGTGTTGCTGTTTTACATTCCGCTGGGCACGCTGCTCGGCGGTTACTACCTGTGGTACTACTGGAAGTTCATTTATCGGAATAACAAGAGCAAATAGTATTCGTTGCATCTGCACCCAACCAACCGGAGGTCATCATGCCGTTCTTTCATCGCCGAACCTTGATCGTTTGTCTGCTGGCCGCTTTGCCTTGCGTCGCGGTGCACGCCGAAGAACTGCGCAGCACCTTGCAAGACCAGCGCAGTGTGGCGGTGACGATTTACAACGAGAATCTGGCGCTGGTGAAAGACCAGCGCAGGATTCAAATCGGCGGCGGGCAAAGCGTGTTGGCGTTCCGCGATGTGAGCGGGCAGATGCGGCCGGAGACCGCGTTGCTGCGCAGTTTGAGCAGTCCGGGCAAGCTGGCTGTGATGGAGCAGAATTTCGATTTCGATTTGCTCACACCGGAGAAGCTGCTGGAAAAATATGTGGGCAGGAATGTGAAGGTGATTCGCACCAATCCGGCTACGGGCGCGGAAACCTCCGAGCAGGCGCAGGTGTTGTCGGCAAATAACGGTGTGGTGCTAAAGATTGGCGACCGCATCGAGACGGGCATGCCGGGACGCATTGTGTATTCCGATGTGCCCGCCAACTTGCGTGACCGGCCTACGCTGGTGATGGCGCTGGACAACGACGGCGCGGCGCAGCAGGAGGTGGAGCTTTCTTATTTGACGGGCGGTCTGGCGTGGAAGGCGGATTACGTGGCGGAGTTGAATGCGGCGGACGACAAGCTGGATTTGTCCGGCTGGGTGACGCTGACCAATACCAGCGGCGCGAGTTACAACAACGCCAGACTGCAACTGGTGGCTGGCGATGTGAATCAAGTGCGTGACGAGATGCAACTCGGTCGCCAGTTTAGAGGCGAGCAGATGTTGGAAGCCCGCGCTGCCGCGCCGCGCATGGCGGAAGAATCATTGCTTGAGTATCACCTCTACACGCTGGATAGGCCGACGACAATTGCCGAGAGCCAGACCAAGCAGGTGTCGCTACTTTCCGCCAGCGCTATTCCGGCGCGCAAGGAATTGTTGTTGCGCGGCGCGGATTATTATTACCAATCCAGCTACGGCGATCTGGGGCAAAAAATGAAAGTCGGCGTGTTCGTCGAATTCGACAACAAGGAAGCCGCGCACCTCGGCATGCCGCTGCCCAAAGGCGTGATCCGCGTGTATAAAAAAGACGGCGCAGGCAACGCGCAATTCGTCGGCGAAGACCGCATAGACCACACGCCGAAGAACGAGAAAGTGCGCATCAAGTTGGGCGAGGCTTTCGATGTGATGGCGGATAAAAAGCAAACCGATTTCAAGAAGGTGAATGGTTGGTCGAGCTACAACTACGCGTATGAATGCGCGTTCGAGATCGTGCTGAAAAATGCCAAGAAGGAAGCGACCAGCGTCACCGTGCAAGAGCCGATACCGGGAGACTGGAAGATGCTGAAAGAAACGCATCTGCACGAGAAGGCGACCAGTAACACGGCTGTCTGGCGCGTCACCGTTCCGGCGGAAGGCAGCACGACGTTGAGTTATCGGGTGCTGGTGCGGTATTGAGAACTCGTCCCCCGGCTTGGCCGGGGGATGTTTTTTTACGACACTGCGACGTTGATCGACTTGGGTTTTGCCTTGGCGGATTTTGGCAGTGAGACGTTGAGCATGCCGTCTTTGAATTCAGCTTTTACCGCCGATTCATCGGCATCGTCGGGCACGCGAAAACTTCTGGCGAAACTGCCGTAGGAGCATTCGACGCGGTGGAATTTTTTGTTTTTTTCTTCCTTCTCCTGCTTGCGTTCGCCCTGAATGGTGAGCATGCCGTTTTGGATGGTGACTTTGACATCCTCTTTTTTCACGCCGGGTATTTCACCCTTAATCAGATAAGCATCATCCGTTTCGCTGATGTCAACGGAAGGCATCCAGTTCGCCACCGCCATCATTTCGCTATCCGCGCCCGCAGGATTTCGGGCAAAGATACGGTTCAAGCGGCTGGACATATCTTCCAATTCCCTGAAGGGATCCCATTTGATCAGATTCATGATAGTTCTCCTTTTTTATTGGCCTCAAAACAGTCCTCGCGCCAGCTACAGCCAACTTGATCGCATTCGCCGTTTGCGGCCGAGGCAAAACAGTCGAAGTTTCCTTCGTGTGATTGGATGGCTTTAATCAATTTTGTTTTTGAAAGTTTGCCGGGATTGATGTGATGCGCTTTGGCAATGGCGGCGACTTCGGCGAGCTTCATGGCGGTTCTCCTAAATGGATGCAATTAACTTGAAAGTGCCACCGGTTACGGCAGGGTGAGTCCGGCCAGATGCCATGCCGCTTTGGGATTAAAACCGTTCCGGCGGTAGTAGCGGTAATTGCCGAGGAAGCGGGTGATGTTGGCAAATATGCGTGGCATGTAGATAGCCCTCTATTCTTGTGATGCTTCTGCTGAGTACTTCCCAATACTTTTCGGCAGCGGCAAATTTCCGGGTAGCGTCTTGTCGCTACAAGTCCAGATTGTGATCTCGCATATAAGCGGCGCGGTAGGGGGAGACGTAGCCGGTATTCCAATTTCTTGGAACGGTTTTTGACAGCAGCCTGTTGTCGGAACTTTGCCGCTGTTCCGTCATCTCGTCTTTCTCCATTTCTTTCAGAACAAGATCAATTTCTTCCGGTTGGGTGAGATGTTGATTCATGATATTTCCTTTCAAGTCGGAAGTCATAGTTAGGCGCTGAACAGCGCATCGTCAATAAATGAATCATGTCTGCACTCATTCGAAGGCTGCACAATCAGCCTTAATGAACGCCGCCCTTGTGTTTCAATATGGACAATACTCAAGCGGGCAGTGAGGTAGTCCCCTTGCGGGGTTTGCGCCTGAAAGAGAAGGCCGCAATGGCAAAGGAAATTGAGCAGCCGGTTGATTTTTCCCTCCTGTATTAAATCGACATCCTTGAGTTGGGGGAGCAGTCTCGATACATGTTTCCAAACCAAATCTATTCTGCGGAAACCAAACTGTTGCTCAAAGGATTTGCTGCAATCCAGAATCATGCCGCGTTCGTCCAGCGACAGCGCAGGCGGGTCATAGCGTATTAAGAGTTGCGCATCGGCGAATGTATGATGCCCGGCGTGGGAAGATGCATTTCCTTTTCTATGCAAATTCATTTCCACACTCCTTGGGATATGTTTGAAGCACCAACAATTGCAGGGGGTAGAAAAATACTGCAACGTTGAGTTTGAATAAATACGTGTGAATACTTATACGAAATATGCATTTGGCATAGAAGGGGGAATTTCACCTCTATACAGAGCCACTCGAACATTGTATAAAAGTTGCGTGCGGGGAGGTCGGTGCGCGCGAAATGGCTTGGAAATGCGAATGCCAAAAATTCGCGGCCAAGGATTGACAGTTCGATGCGGTTCGGAATTTCCTATGGATGTTATTTTTGTCACCATCTTTAGAAATCTTTGGATAAAACAAGGGGACAGTTTTGATACCTCCACAACGAAAGTTGATTTGCAGTGACGATCAATTCTTGCCGCGCTTTGAAGCCAAAAATAATGCTACCCATTCGCTTTCTACAGGCGCATGTCCGCGTTCTGCTGCGGAACTTATGCACGAGCTTCAAGTGCATCAAATCGAACTGGAAATGCAGAATGACGAATTGCGCCGGGTGCAGCTTGCTCTGGAAGAATCGCGCGACCGTTATGTTGAACTGTACGAGTTTGCGCCCATCGGCTATCTCGGGCTCAACAGCAATGGCGTGATAGAAGAAATCAACCTTACCGGTGCCGCGCTGTTGGGGATAGAGCGCGGGAAGCTAATTAGTCGCGGTTTCGCCCCATTTGTAGCCAGCGAAGACAAAGATGCATGGCATCAGTACTTCATGCGCGCAAAACAGAGCGGCGAGAAACAAAGCTGTGAACTTGTTCTTCAGCGCAACGACGGTTCGATAATGCACGCCCGGCTGGACGGTCAGCGGATTGAAGGCAGAACACCAGCGGTACGCATTGCGCTTTCCGACATCTCCGAACACAAGCGTCTGGAAATGGAAATTCAGGAGCAGCGCAAGGAAATGGCCGAGTTGCACACGCTGCATGTCGCCGCACAGACCGCTGCCGCCATCGCCCGCGAATTGAACCAGCCGCTGTTGTCCATCGCCTCATACAGCGAGGCCGCGCTCATGCTGATGAAGAGCGGCAAACCCGATTATGGAAAAATCCACAAAGCCCTCGACGGTTGCGAACGGCAAGCTCTGCGGGCCGGGCAATCCATCCGCGACTTGTTTGAATTTTTGAACGCCCAGGAATTCAAGAGTGAGCCCTTTGACCTCAACCGGGAAATTTTTGATGTGCTGCAGGTGGCAAAACTGGAACACGAATTGAAATTCGATTTCGTGTTTCACGAAGATGAGGGGCACGCAGTGGTAAAAGCCAGCCGCGCTCACGTGCAAAAAGTGTTGTTCAATCTATTGCACAATTGTGTCGAGGCCATGCAGGTCGCCGACGTGCCGCGTCCTGCGATCTCCGTTGCCGTGCGTGCGCAAAAAGACGAAAGCGTAGCCCGCGTGACCATTCAGGACAACGGGCCGGGTATAAAGGCGGAAGATTCGCTGCGGCTGTTCGAGCCGTTTTTCACGACTAGAGACAAGGGTATCGGTATGGGGCTGGCGATCAGCCGTTCGCTGATCGAAGAGAATGGCGGCAAACTATGGGTTGATCCGCAGGCGGGTTCCGGTGCCGCGTTTCATTTTACGTTGCCTCTCGCATCATGAGCAGCAATGTAAAAGTGTTCGTGGTGGATGACGACGAGTCGGTGCTGGACTCGACTTCCATGCTGTTGGAAGCTGCCGGCTACGACGTGGCAACCTTTGCCAGTGCCACCGACTTTTTGAATATCTGCAATTCTTCCTTGCAGGGCTGCATCATCCTTGATGTGAATATGCCGGGGATGGACGGCCCCGCGTTGCAGGAAGAATTGGCGCGTCGCGGCCTGCAATTGCCGATTATTTTTCTTTCCGGGCAAGGCACCATACCGTTGACCGTGCGCACCATCAAGTCGGGCGCGATGGATTTTTTGACCAAGCCGGTGAAGGGGGCGGTATTGCTAGCCAGCGTTAAGGCGGCATTGGAATACAGCGCCGTCATACAGAATCAGGCCGTGAAGGATAAATCCATTTCGGCACGGCTGGCGATGCTGACCGAACGTGAGCGCGAGGTGATGGTGTTGACTCTCGAAGGCTTTACCAGCAAGGAAATTGCGCAGCGCCTGGACATCAGCTACCGCACGGTAGAAATCCACCGTGCCCACATCATGCACAAAACGGGCACAACTAACGTGTTGGAACTGGCCCGTATCACTTCGCATCAAGTTGCTTAGCGCCAAACTTGCAAATGTATTCGCGTTGCAGCATTAATGCTGGGCGCGAGAGAGGCCTGCATTGACGCTGCAAGCGCGTCCCCGTATATTTCGTCCCATGCCCACGCACCAAAATATCTCTGCCCGATCAATTATCGCCAAGCGACTGTGGCTGGTTCTGCCAGCTTACTGCCGCAGCGCGCTCCTGATTTAACGTTTCATTTTTTAACTGGGCAACTGCGGGTCTTCCGCAGTTGTTTTTCAGAGACCCGCGCAAGCCGATACACAAGGGTCTTAACATCATGGCAAGTCATCCTCGCAGCACCTTCGTTCATCGGGATGTTTTTCTCGGCGTTATTTTCGCGCTGCTGGCGGCGGTCGGGTTTTCGGCCAAGGCGATTCTGGTGAAGCTGGCGTATCTCGGTCACGTGGATGCGGTGACGCTGCTGGCGTTGCGTATGGTGTTCTCCGTGCCGTTTTTTATCGGCGTGGCGCTGTGGGTCAGGCGGCAACATGCAGCGCCGCTGAATACGCATGATCGCTTGCTGGTGCTGGGCTTGGGGCTGATTGGCTATTATCTGGCCAGCTATCTCGATTTTCTCGGGCTGCAATACATCTCCGCCGGATTGGAGCGGCTGATCCTGTTTCTCTATCCGACGATGACGGTGCTGCTCACCGCGTTGGTAGCGGCTGCGACACGTTGCTGGCAAAGCCAGCCGTTTGCGGGAGCAGCCGCTTGCTGCCATTCCCGCACCGGACGCTTACGCGCACCGTGTCATGGCAGCAACAAACGCGTCATCGGGCGCAAAGTTATTGCGGCGCTGGTTTTGTGCTACGCGGGCATCGCGCTGGTGTTTATGCACGACATCGGCGTGAAAGAAGGCAGCATCGCGCTCGGGTCAGCGCTGGTGTTTGGCAGCACTTTGTCTTATTCGATTTATCTGGTGGGGGCAGGGCATGCCATCGCGCGCATCGGTGCGATGCGCTTCACCGCGTATGCGATGGTGGTGGCGTGCTCCGCCAGTCTGTTGCAGTTCGCGGTGATGCGCCCGCTGAGCGCGCTCGACTTGCCAATTCGCGTGTATGAACTCTCGATTGCCATGGCGCTATTCTCCACGGTGTTGCCGGTGTTCCTGCTGTCCTTCGCCATCCGCCGCATCGGCTCCGGCAGCGCTTCGCTGATCGGCACTATCGGCCCGGTCAGCACTATCTACATGGCGTATATGATTCTGGGCGAGAGCATCTCGCTGTTGCAGATCGCGGGCTCGTCGCTGGTGTTGTGCGGGGTGCTTGTCATCAGCTTGAACAGCCAGCGTGAAACCCGACCGGCAAATTCATAACTTTGATACTGTATGGCCATGAAAAAATATTTTTTCTTACTCGCGTTTGTATTTTCCTCTACGGTCTCAGCCGAGTTCGTGCCGCGTTGCGGCACAGATGCGTTCGGCAATGAAGTGTGTCTGGATAAAGACGGCAGGTTGACCGGTGTGCCAAAGGCGGCGGCAGGGAGCGGCGCTTCCGGCGTATCGGCAGCCGGACCCGAGCCGGGACGTGACGATGCGAAAAAAAAGGAGCGTTGCGGAATCGACCCGTTCGGCAATATGGTGTGCAGCCAAAAATTTTGAACTTCTCTACAACTCTGGAGTAACACGATGCGAATTCTTCACACGATGATACGAACCGGCAATCTGGATCGCGCCATCGATTTCTATACCAAGGTGCTGGGCATGCAGCTGCTGCGTCGCAACGATTATCCCGAGGGAAAATTCACGCTGGCTTTTGTCGGTTATGGCGACGAGCGCGAACAGGCCGTAATCGAGCTGACTTATAACTGGGGTGTCGAATCTTACGAGATGGGGAACGGCTTCGGACATATTGCCATCGAGGTCGATGATGTGTATGCCGCCTGCGACGAGGTAAAACGGCTGGGTGGAACGGTGATACGCGAAGCCGGGCCCATGCATGGCGGCAAGACCATCATTGCTTTCGTCAGCGATCCAGACGATTACAAGATCGAGCTGATCGGCAAGAAGGGGTAAATTTAGAGGTGAAGCTGAAGCTGGATGTAAATGGTGCGTCCCGCCAGCGGCAAATCGGAAGGCATGCCTGATGACATATAGGTCGGTTCCTTGGCATCGCTGTCGAACAGGTTGGTGACCACGGCGCGCGCATCCCAGCCGTAGGCAATTCTCTCGCGGCGCAGCGTCAAATCCACCGTGGTGTAATCTGGAATTGCAGCCCGGGTGTCGCCCGGTTCGCGCATGCGTCTTGCCACATGATTGACTGTGGCACCGAGTTGCCAGAGCGACGCGAAACGCCAGTCGGCGCGACCGAACAGGCGGCGCTGTGGTGCCATGCCTGCATCTTTGCCGGTCGCTTCGTCGGTGGAGTGTTGCAGGGAAAGATTGCCCGTCAGCCGCAGGTTGGTGCTGGCATCCAGCGTGGCTTCCAGTTCTAGGCCGTTGCCATGCTGGTTGCCGGAATTTTGATAGATATAGTTTGTCGTGGTGTCAGCCAAAATTATGTCGCGCATGTGATAGCGGAAAAAATTCAGATTGGTTTGCAGTCTGGATGTGGCCTGCCAGGAGAATGCCAGCTCATCTGTGGTGATGGTCTCCGGTTTGATGTTGGGACTGCCGATAGCCACCGGATTATTGATGGAATATTGCTCGGCAAAAGACGGCGCGCGGAAAGCCGTGCCATGCATGGCTTTGACCACCACGTTGTAGGCGGCATCCCATACCAGCGCGAGGCGCGGATTGGTGGTTTCGCCGAAGTCGGAATAGCGGTCATAACGCACACCGGCGGTCAGCGCCCAGTCCTTGGCGAGACTCCATTCGTCCTGCACGAACAGGTAAGTCAGATTGCGCTTGTGCGGCAGCATGAATGCCAGAGCCGGGTTGCCGGTTGCATCTACCACGGAAGGCAACGGGGCGAATGCGGCATCGTAGTTTTTTGTCTCCACCACTTTATACATGTCTTCAATTCTGAATCCCGTGCCTACGCGCACCCGATGCTGTTCAAAGCCGGTATAGAACGCGGAAACGCTGGCGTGGTCGTGTTGCTCGTAATGCCCGGGGTTGCCTATCATGCCGTTGGGGAAAGTGCCGAAAGGCAATACGCTTCCGGCGGGAAAAAGCGTGTAAGCCGGATCGCCCGGCTTGTCATGCACATCGTAAAAACCAACGATTGCAGACATATCCCAGTTCGGCATCCAGTTGGCTTGCTCATAACTCAGATCCATATACAGCCGGGACGAATGCCCGACCCCGTTGGGATCGAGACTGCCCGCCAAAGCGCCAACCGCCACGTCCCGGTTTTGAAAAGCCACGCGCAAACGCCATGCCTGATAGGCCAGATCGGCGCGCGCATCAATCGCTTTGCGCTGCGTGTTGAGATGGCCGGGAGCGAATGACACGGGGGTATAGCCGGGTGTGGGGAGGGGCATTCCCGGACAGCCACCGATGGTGGCGCACGTATCCCAAGTCGATTGAGCATCCTGCTGGATGAATCCTCTTTCGCCATCAGCGTTCCCGGCGCGCAGATAGAACGCGGCATCCAGCTTGCCCAACTTGCCGCCGTGCTGTATCCACGCATCGCGGCTGTTGGCGCTGCCGATGCGCGCACCGGTTTCCGTGCCGTTGATGTCATCCGCCGTTTTGGTGATGACATTGATGACCCCGGAGAAAGCATCCGCGCCATACAGCGCCGAACCCGGCCCGCGAATCACTTCGATGCGCGCCACATTTTCCAGCGGCATGCCGCCCCAGATCTGGCTGCGGTCGCCCCAGAATACATTGGTGACGGGGATACCGTTGACCAGCATCAACACTTGCGGATTGAATTTGGTGGCGATGCCGCGAAAACCGTAGATCGGATTCGTGGCGACATTGTTTTTCGAAACATGCAGCCCCGGCACGCTTTCCAGCGCTTGATCCAGATCGGTCGCGCCCATGGCTTCGATGTCGCGCGATGTGATGACGGTGGCAGCAGACGGCGCGCGGCTGATAGCCTGGTGGCTGCCGGTGGCAATGCTGATGGTGGATTTGTCGCCGTAGGCCAGCGCAAGGTCTTCGTCCTCAAAGGACTGCGCGAACGCGACACCTGCCCATGCCAAGGCGAAAAGAAAGCAGGAAAAATGTTGTTTTGCTATGGACACAGCGATGCTCCTCCCGGTGAACTAACCGGCTTCCTGAACGACGTATGCCAATTTATTTATTGGCAATTATTTTTTGTGGGGCGATGCTACCGCAATATTATGGGATGCCCATAGGTATTTATTACCCACAGAAGGTATGAGGTCAGGGTAAAGCTTGATATTATTCGGCGCAAATAAAAAGCGGGTGACGGTTCAAAGTATTGATTCGTTGTGCGGGTTCATCAGGCAGGGACAATAAAAGGGCGAACATGGGTAGTTTTTCATTGATTTCCAAGTCATATAACGCACCGGTTGCAAGCCGGTGTTGTGGCATGTTGACTTGTTTGCTGGCGGCATCAACGTTGATGCTGGCGGTGCTTCCGGTTTGGGCCACCCCGAGTGATCCTGCTGATTTTCCCGATAAAAGCATCCCGTTACAGCAGGATTGTTCGGTGGTGATCGGAGCCATCGATCCGTTCTTGTATGCGCCCGCTACGGCTCCGCTGGTGTCGGAATCGGATTCCGACATGATCCACACTATCGACTCGAACCCGGATGTTCTGGTTTTTCCCATCTGGGTTGCGGGGCCGGTAACCACGGCTGCCAGCAGGAGGTTGTCCAACAAGGTGGCGCAGGCAAATGGAGTCGGCGGCATTGCGGTGATCTACCCGGACATCGGCGAACCATTTCGCAGCGTGTTTATGCAGATCATCGACGGTATCGAGGAAAAGGCCAAAGGGCGCGTGACCAATTTTGCCGTGGGCGCGAACGTGGATGTCGGCGAATTGAACAGTTCGTTGCATCGTCAAGACACCAAGGTGGTGATCGCGCTGGGCAGGCAGGGCGTGAAAGTGGCTTCGGCGCTGGATAGCGATATTGGCGTGGTGGTCGGCGGGGTATTGATGGCTCCCGAAAACGAGGCGCGCAACCTGCAAGTGAACAGCCTGTCGCCGGATCCGGCGTTGCTGTTTACCCGTCTTAAAGGGATGATGCCCAGAGCGAAGCGCGTGTTTACTGTTTACGATCCGCGCCAGAACGAGTGGCTGATTCAACTGGCGAAAGAAGGTGCGCTGGCGCAAGGATTGGAGTTGGTGGCATATCCGGTACAGGATTTGCGCGGAGCCATGCGCGCCTATCAGGAAATAATCGCGAATTCCGACAGCCGACTGGATGCGCTGTGGCTGCCGCAGGATTCCACCACGGTCGAAGAAAGTGCGGTGTTGCCGCTGGTGTTGCAACAATCATGGTCCAACAACCTGACCGTGTTCTCCAGCAGTTTTTCTCACGTCAAACGCGGCGTGCTGTTTTCGCTGTATCCCGACAATGTGGAGTTGGGCCGCCATCTCGCGGGTTCGGCGCTGGGCATGCTGGCCTCCGGGGAGAACGATGCTTCGGGCATGTCGCCGCTGCGCGAAGTGTTGATGGCGATCAACCTGCGCACCGCAAAACATCTCGGCATGAATACCAGCCGTCTGCAAAGTTTCGATATGGCGTTTCCAGAACAATAAGGCGCGCCGGACATGAATAAACTGCTCGCGGCATTTTTCCAGAAAATCACATTCCAGCGCCAGCTAGGTATTACGGTTGCGCTCGGTATGCTTTTTCTGGCGCTGCTTTCTTCCATCGTCGGCTCGTGGCAGGTTAACGAGCGTGTGCGGCACGGGTTGATCGAGCAGGGGCAACGCATTACCGAGAATCTGGCGCGACAAAGTTCGCTGGCGCTGATCTATTCCTCTCCCGAAAATGCCGCCGAGGCGGTGAATGCCACCATGGCCTTCCCCGGTGTGATCGGTGTGGAAATTCGCCATAACAACGGAAATATTTTGTTGGCGCGCGGCGACAACAACTCGACCAAACTGTTCGATCAGACCGTTGCAGTTGAAGGACTGCAAGCCGCCGCCATGCTGGATGCAGAAAGCCTTGCCGCGTGGCATTTTGCCGCACCGGTTTATTCGCAACCTTCGGCGGAATCGCCGTTCAATGAAACGGCGCAACCGGAGTTGCTGGGCCACGTTTCGGTGGTGATGAGCAAAGTGGCATTGACGCGGATGACCTCGGATATTTTCATCACCAATCTGGCCACTTCGTTCTCCTTTGCCTTGTTGTTCCTGTTTTTGATCCGCTCGCTTACTCTCAACATGGCGCGGCCGCTCGATCAATTATCGGCGAGCATGGGGCGCGCCCAACGGGGCGAATCGCAAGTGCGTGCCGAGCCCAGCGGGCCGAAGGATATTGCCGTAATGGCGCATGCCTTCAACAGCATGATGGCGGTGCAGGAAGAGCGCGAGGCGGCCTTGCGCGTTGCCGCCATCGCCTTCGAGACCGAGGAAGGCATGCTGGTGACGGATGAGAATGCGATGATTATCCGCGTCAATCAGGCATTCACCCGGCTCACCGGATACAGCGCCGAGGAGGCGATCGGCAAGAATCCGTCCATGCTCAAATCTGACCGGCAGAGTCCGGCGTTCTTCCAGAACATGTGGGAAAGCCTGCGCCAATACAATAGCTGGCAGGGCGAAATCTGGAACCGGCGCAAGAACGGCGAGATTTATCCCGAATGGCTGAACATCACTGCGGTGGTCGGCAAAGACGGCAAGGTCACCAATTACGTGGGCGCGTTTATCGACTTCACCGAACGCAAAAAAGCCGAAAGCGAAATTCACCAGCTCGCGTTTTTCGATCCGCTCACGCAACTGCCCAACCGGCGTTTGTTGCTGGACCGTTTGCGCCAGGCCATCGCCAACGGCACGCGCGGCCAGACGGGCGGCGCATTGCTGTTCATCGACCTCGATAATTTCAAAACGCTCAACGACACCAAGGGGCACGGGGTCGGCGATTTGCTGCTGATCGAGGTGGCCAAGCGGCTGAAAGAATGCGTGCGCGAGAGCGACACCGTGGCGCGTTTCGGCGGCGATGAATTCGTGTTGCTGCTGGAAGGTCTGGGCGAGGAAAGCGCGCAGGCCGCCGTGCAGGCGCGAGTCGTCGGCGAGAAAGTGCTGGAAGCACTCAGTCAGCCCTACCAGCTTGACGGTAACGAATTCCACAGTTCGTCCAGCATGGGCATTACTCTGTTTATCAGTTACAAACATCATCTGGACGAATTGTTGAAGCAGGCCGATACCGCCATGTACGAGGCGAAGAAATCGGGCCGCAATACCTTGCGCTTCTTCGATCCGGTGATGCAGGATGAGCTGGAAGTGCGCGCGCAGACCGAGGTTGGTTTGCGCGAAGCTTTGCGCAAACAGGAACTGGAGTTGTATTACCAGATGCAGGTCAACCAGGAAGGGCACATTCTGGGCGCTGAGGTGTTGCTGCGCTGGGTACATCCGACGCGCGGTCTGGTCTCGCCGCTACATTTCATTCCGCTCGCGGAAGAATCGGCGCTTATTTTGCCTATCGGTCGCTGGGTGCTGGAGCAGGCCTGTTACCAGATCAAGATATGGGAAGCCGACCCGCGCAAACGCAACTTGCAGCTCGCGGTCAACGTCAGCGGGCGGCAGTTCCGGCAGGCGGATTTCGTGGAACAAGTGCGCGAAATTCTGGAGCGGATAAACATTGACCCATCGCGCATCAAGCTTGAATTGACCGAAAGCATTGTACTGGACGATGTCGCCGACACCATCGAGAAGATGCATGCACTGCGCCAGCTCGGCGTGAGTTTCTCGCTGGATGATTTCGGCACCGGCTATTCATCGCTGGCCTACCTCACGCAACTGCCGCTCAACCAGCTCAAGATCGACCAGTCATTCGTGCACCACATCGGCATCAAAGCGTCTGATGCGACCATCATTCAAACCATCATCGGCATGGCCAACAATCTGGGCATGGAAGTCATCGCCGAAGGCGTGGAAACGCCGCAGCAACGCGATTTCCTTGAGGCCAACGGTTGTGTGATGTATCAGGGTTATCTGTTCGGCAGACCCGTGCCGCGCGACGAATTCGATATCCTGTTCAAAGCGCGGATGAACAGCGGCGAATACTATGTTTGAAACCCGGGCGGTGGTCGGCCTGTCTTCTTGAATACCCAAGCCCACGGAAACGCCCGTCAATCGGTCATCCGCACCTTGCGCCCGATGCGGATGGCCGAATTTTAAGGCTTGCGGGTTTTTCGCTCTCTCCAGCGCCTAAAACTGCGGTTTGTCGCTGCTGTTCTGGTAATTTTCCACGCCGGCCATAATTTCCTTGCAGGCCGATTCGATGCCTTCCCAGCCGCCGATCTTCACCCACTTGTTGGGTTCCAGATCTTTGTAATGCGCGAAGAAATGTTCGATTTGTTTCAGCACGATTTCCGGCAATTCGGTGTGGCTCTTCAGTCCGCGATACAGCGTGGAGAGCTTGTCTACCGGCACGGCCAGCACCTTGGCATCGAAACCGGATTCATCTTCCATCTTCAACACGCACAGCGGACGGCAACGCACCACCACGCCGCTGTTCAGCGGCACCGGGGTAATCACCAGCACATCCACCGGATCGCCGTCGTCTGACAAAGTGTGCGGGATATAGCCGTAGTTGCAGGGATAGTGCATCGCGGTGTTCATGAAGCGATCCACGAAAATCGCGCCGGATTCCTTATCCACTTCGTACTTGACCGGCTCGCCGTGCATCGGGATTTCGATGATGACGTTGAAGTCGTGGGGGAGGTCTTTGCCGGAGGGGACTTTGTTCAAACTCATGGTGCGCTGCCTTTAGGTGAAAAATGAAAGGCGCGGATTGTATCACTGAGAGGTCACAAAAAAAGAGGGGAGGGTAATCGTAGTAAGTAGTAACTTGACCCTAAGTTGTATTGCGCAGGAGTCCTCTCATAGTTTTCTCATGCGGATTGACCATGCTGATGCACTAATCTGCTGGACACTTCTCTAATTTATCCGCCAGTTTATCTGCATCTTGGCAATCCGATACTTGCCGAAAGCGGCGAATCTCTAGGAACTCACCAACCATCTTGGCGAATTGCATTGCGTTCTGCGTTCGCTGTACTTCTGGATTTTCAAAGATAGTTTGTAAAGCTGAAATCGCTTGAGTGTTGTTGCAAATGTCCAAGCATAATTGGCACGTGTCAGTGTAAGACTCACGGATAGGCACAAGATATCCAAAACCGTTTGCCTGTAAGGCATCCAGTAATCCTTTGGGCCCCAATGTGTTGATGACCTTCATGAATGGATTGGAAAGTGCTTCCTGAAGAATGTCGAACAAATTTTCACTGAGAGCATTTCCAAGAATAAGCGGGTTTCCTTTCTTCATGTAGGGACCCGGGCCGCAACATGCATATATATTTCCTCCAGGCTCAATATCCAATGCAGTAACGGTTTCACATTTGTCGGTTGGCATTTTTGAGTGGCGGAATGAAGACATCTCAAGTTCCTCGGCGCGCCCGAGTTTAACAGGAAAATGAGCGTGCACTTTAGCCTTGGTATGAGCGAGTAGTTCCTTCACTTCATCCGCAAAATTATCATCAGGCTTAGCGATCACACGAACTGCAATCGGAATCTCCAATTTCTCGCAAGCTTCCGCGATATTTCGGCATCGAGAAACATCGATAAAGTCAAGATGGTATCGATCAAGGCTGACCCCCAGCATGTCAAGACCGGCAGTTTTTAAGCGATTCAGTATTTCGTGAGCATGAGAATGATGGCTAGCCCAATGTCCGCTTGTCATTACTGAAACTACATAACCCTCGGCTTTTGCTGCCTCGATCAGATGAAGTAACCTTTTCTGGTCAAGAAGAGGCTCGCCACCGGTAAAACTGATGTGATTAATTGCATGATGCGCAGTGCGGATGTAGTGTAGAGCTTCGTCTTCCGTCATCTGTCGAGAAACTTCTGGTCCTGATTCTGTAATGCAGTGCCGGCATTGTAATGGGCACTGCATCGTCACAGAAATTCCCAAACAGGTGAAGCCGAAAATTGCATTTTCAGCCATGGTGTGAATTAACCTTTAGTTACTTTGCCAACAGAGAATTTTCGGAAGTTCTTGAAGTTCTTCTCCCAAGATTTGTCGAACCAGCGAATAATAGTATCTGGAGTAAAAAGTCCCGCAGGGATTGTGCAAGTATGTGCGGGGCATGTCTTGATGGGACCATCCGTAACATTGGGAACAATCACGCTAATATCGCCCGAGTTAATAAACAATCCCCCCGTGGCGCTTATGTTGGTCCAAATATTTCGAATGCCCGGCGTAAAATCAGCTGGTTCTGGTTGGCGGTTTAATGTCTGCTTTGCGGCAATGTAGCCACTCAGAGAACCAAGGCAAACAACACCTTTGGTCGTGTTTGTTTTAACGGCCTTAACGAATCTATTTTCCACGAGACTCTTGATTACTGCATTCCCTGCTTTCAATGCATTCGGAGTTTTTATTTCCCCGACACGAGCAAGTTCAGCGCATACGTCATCGTGGTTTGTAAAACCATCCAAGTTTTCGATTAGTGCAAACGCTGCTCGATTTATACACATGACAGTATCGCGCGCTTCCAAAGTCATGTACACATCAGCTCCAACTTCGGCAAAAAAAATTCCTTCGCTACGGATATAGAGTTCTTGTTGCATCATGCCTCCCTTTCGATAATGAGTAACAACTTCGTCAGAAAAACGGAAGTACAGTTCGAACAATTTTCATCGTGAGCAAAGATCACATCCGCAGTCACCTAAGGCCGCAATCAGGATTATAAATTTGCAATTTCTGCCAATGCTCGGACAGCAATCTATGTGAGTATCCTTGATGCGTCAATATTTAATTCAGCCTATATATGTATATATGTCTTTAAGATTCAGATATATATCGATCTATGTCTGTTCTCTATCCTCCAAATCAAGGGGCGCTTGATTCGATTTGATCAAGAGAATTTTTGAAATTAATTTCCTAGCCACCAACGTCCAAGACGTAGATATTCGTAAGTGGTCTGCCAATCTATATTAGCCAGCATACGATAAGCTATCAGTTCTGTTTGTCATCACTCGTTTTCCGGCTTTCTTCTGTCATATCCATAACCCTCAATAGAAGTGGATGCTTGCGCATATGATCTACAAGCCCCGTCAATAGGCTACCTAGCACATCTTATGCAGATTACCTATTGACGGGCATCTCCGTGAGGTATGTTTCACAAAACAAAAAGGCCGACGGTTAAGTCGGCCTTTTGATACTGCAATGTTCTAAAAAATTACAGCAACGGCACAATCATCAGCGCGACGATGTTGATGATCTTGATCAGCGGGTTCACGGCGGGACCGGCGGTGTCCTTGTAGGGGTCGCCTACGGTGTCGCCAGTGACGGCGGCCTTGTGGGCTTCCGAACCTTTGCCGCCGAAGTTGCCTTCTTCGATGTATTTCTTCGCGTTATCCCATGCACCGCCGCCGGTGGTCATGGAGATGGCGACGAAGATGCCGGTCACGATAGTGCCGACCAGCACGCCGCCCAGCGCGACCGGGCCGAGGATTAGGCCGACGATCACGGGTACGGCAACGGGCAACAGCGACGGAACGATCATTTCCTTGATCGCGGCTTTGGTCAGCATATCGACGCAAGTGCCGTATTCCGGTTTGCCTGTGCCTTCCATGATGCCGGGGATTTCCTTGAACTGGCGGCGCACTTCAACCACCACGCTACCCGCAGCACGGCCAACGGCTTCCATGCCCATTGCGGCGAACAGGTAGGGCACCATGCCGCCGATGAACAGGCCGATGATGACCATGTGGTCGGACAAGTCGAACAACATGCCGGGGTGGTTGGTGGACAGCGCGTGGGTGTAGTCGGCGAACAGCACCAGTGCGGCCAGACCGGCGGAGCCGATGGCGTAGCCTTTGGTGACGGCTTTGGTGGTGTTGCCCACGGCATCCAGCGGGTCGGTGATGTTGCGGATGGATTCATCCAGACCGGCCATTTCGGCGATACCGCCCGCGTTGTCGGTGATCGGGCCGTAAGCGTCGAGCGCCACGATGATGCCCGCCATGGACAGCATGGAGGTTGCAGCAATGGCGATGGTGTACAAACCGCCGTGTGCGCCGCCCAATGCGTAAGCGGCATAAATCGCCAGACACACTGCGAGTACCGGTGCGGCCGTGGCTTTCATCGACACGCCCAGACCGGCGATGACGTTGGTGCCGTGACCGGTGGTGGAGGCTTGTGCGATGTGGCGCACTGGAGAAAACTCGGTGGCGGTGTAGTACTCGGTGATCCACACCATGGCAGCGGTCAGCGCGAGGCCGATCAGGGAGGCCAGATACAGATTCATCGACGATACCAGCGCTCCGCCAATCATTACGCCATCGCCGAGCACCCACTTGGTCACCGGATAGAACGCGACAAGCGCCAGAACGGCAGAAACAGTCAGGCCGCGATACAGGGCATTCATGATCTTGCCGCCTTCGCGAGCGTTCACGAAATATGTGCCGACGATGGAGGCGATGATGGAAACGCCTCCCAGCACGAGCGGATAAATTACCGCATTGGGCGAGTCGCCCGAGATCATCAAGCCGCCCAGCACCATGGTGGCGATGATGGTCACCGCGTAGGTTTCGAACAAGTCGGCCGCCATACCTGCGCAGTCACCGACGTTGTCGCCCACGTTGTCGGCGATCACCGCCGGATTGCGCGGGTCATCCTCGGGGATACCGGCTTCGACTTTACCGACAAGGTCGGCACCCACGTCAGCACCCTTGGTGAAAATGCCGCCGCCGAGACGGGCGAAGATGGAGATCAGCGAGCCGCCGAAGCCCAATCCCACCAGGGCGTGCGTGGCTTGTGTTGTGGTTTCGCCCATGCCGGTGAGGATGAGGTAATAACCCGCGACACCCAGCAGACCCAAACCAACCACCAACATACCGGTGATCGCGCCGCCCTTGAACGCGACATTCAGTGCCGCATTGAGGCCTTGCTTGGCGGCTTCAGCGGTGCGCACGTTGGCGCGAACCGAGACATTCATGCCGATGAAACCTGTCAGGCCGGAGAGCAAAGCGCCGATGGCAAAACCGATGGCGGTCTGCCAGCCGAGCGCGATAAAGATTGCCACGAACAAGGCAGCGCCGACCCAAGCGATGGCGGTATATTGTCGTTTCAAATAGGCGGAAGCGCCTTCCTGAACTGCGGCAGCAATTTGTTGCATCTTTTCGCTGCCGGTCGATAAACCCAATATCCACTTACTCGAAATTACGCCATACAGTATTGCTGCAATCGCACATAAGAGTGCAAACCCCAAGCCACCTGCCATGTTCTTCTCCTCAAGTAAAAACCGCCCCTCACGGAGCGGCATGTTATAAAAAATAAATTTAAATCTTGAACTCCTCCAACTTCTTTGCAACGGCTACATTTTTCAACTGTACATATTGTGGCAGCCCGTCTTTGAAAGGCGGGTAGTCTTCACCCTTGATGAGCGGTGCGAGATAAGTGCGGCACTTGGCGGTAATGCCGTATCCGTCAGCCGTGATGAAATTGCGCGGCATGAATTTCTCCACGTTGGCGACTTTGGACAGCGGCGCTACGCCGACTTTCCATTTGTACGGTTTGTCGGAAACGCGCTGCACGGTGGGCATCACCGCGTTCTGGCCTTTGAGCGCCAGATCGACGGCGGCTTTGCCCAGCGCGTAGGCTTGCTCGACATCGGTTTTGGAGGCGATATGGCGCGCGGCGCGTTGCAGATAATCGGCCACCGCCCAATGGAATTTGTAACCGAAGGCTTCCTTCACCATGTTGGCGACCACCGGCGCAGCGCCGCCCAACTGGGCATGACCGAAAGCATCGCGCGTGCCCTGTTCGGCGAGGAATTTGCCATCCGGGTGGTGGCAGCCTTCCGATACCACCACGCTGCAATAGCCGTGTTTCTTGACCATGGCATCGACTTTGGCGAGGAATTTTTTCTGGTCGAACTCAATCTCGGGGAACAGGATGACCACCGGGATGCCTTGCTCTTCTACTAGGCCGCCCGCAGCGGCGATCCAGCCCGCATGTCGTCCCATGACTTCCAGCACAAATACCTTGGTCGAGGTCTTGGCCATGGAGCGCACATCGAAGCTGGCTTCGAGCAGGGAGACGGCGATGTATTTGGCGACCGAGCCGAAGCCGGGGCAGCAATCGGTGATCGGCAAATCGTTATCCACTGTTTTAGGCACATGGATGGCCTGTACCGGATAGCCCATTTTTTCGGAAAGCTGCGAGACTTTGTAACAGGTGTCGGCTGAATCGC
This sequence comes from Sideroxydans sp., assembly GCA_028710605.1. Taxonomy (GTDB): domain Bacteria; phylum Pseudomonadota; class Gammaproteobacteria; order Burkholderiales; family Gallionellaceae; genus Sideroxyarcus. The sequence goes on along the minus strand of JAQTTU010000010.1, from coordinate 104,223 downwards.
CGCCGCCGTTGTAGAAAAAGTAGCCGATGTTGTGTGCTTTGAAAACTTCGATCAAACGCGCGTATTCGCGCTGGTTATGATCCAGCGACTTGAGTTTGAAGCGGCATGAGCCGAATGCGCCGGAAGGGGTGTGGCGCAGCGAAGCGATGGCTTTGGCGGATTCTTTTGAGGTGTCGATCAAGTCTTCGGTCAGTGCACCTATGATGCCGTTGCGTCCGGCAAAGACTTTGCCGATTTTATCTTTGTGTTTGCGCGCGGTCTCGATGACCCCGCAGGCTGAAGCATTGATGACGGCGGTTACGCCGCCGGATTGTGCGTAGAACGCGTTTCTTTTCACCATTCCCTGCTCTCCCATCTGTGATTGTTACGATGTACAAATTGCCAGAAGCGATGCGAGGCCATATTACCCTTTTTACGGAGAGTGGTGTATTACCCGTTTTGGGTGGTTCCGGGTTATGGATGAAAAGATGCACTGTCCGCTTGGGGCGGACTCAAGTAGAATGTGCTAAATTCGAGTAGCGGTTAGAATCGGGTTCCAGAAAAATACAACATCAAAGCACATTCTTTAGGGGACTACACAAATGGCTATAGAACTATTCAACAACGGCAAGCATCAGTGTTTGATGTTTAATGATCTGGTGGACGATTCCATGGGTGAAGCTGTACAAGCGAATCAGTTCCTTATTGTGGACAACGGTAACGGTGCGTTGCTTGACCCGGGTGGCAACATGACCTACAACGGTCTGCTGATGGAAATGCACAATTATTTTCCGCCCAAAAGGTTGACCTACATTTTGGCTACTCACGCCGATCCAGACATCATTGCTTCGGTTAACAAGTGGATGATCCACTCCGATTGCAAAGTGATGATTTCCAGCTTGTGGACGCGCTTCGTGCCGCACTTTTGCAGTATCGGCAATTCGGCGGGCAGAGTGGATGGCATTCCCGATGCAGGCATGGTTTTGCCGTTGGGGCAAACGGTTATCAAGGCGATTCCCGCGCACTTCATGCACTCGGAAGGCTGTTTCCAGTTCTATGACCCGGTGAGCAAAATATTGTTTTCCGGCGACATGGGTGTGTCTCTCGTGCCGCATGAAGCCATTGAAGAGCCCGTTGAAGATTTCAAGTCGCACATCCAGTTTATGGAGGGCTTCCACAGGCGTTACATGATCTCGAACAAGGTCTGCCGCTTCTGGGTCAATATGGTGCGCACTATGGATGTGGAAATGCTTGTGCCGCAACACGGGCGCATGTTCAAGGGCAAGAAAATGGTGAATGAATTCCTGAACTGGATTGAGACCCTGCCTTGCGGCGTGGATCTGATGACGCAGGATAATTACAAAGTTCCGAACTGATACGAAACAGCCGCACAAAAAAGCCACGCAGAGTTTTCTGCGTGGTTTTTTGTTTTTGTACAGCATCGAAAATATTTACAGCGCAGCAACCCCCGCTGCGGCAACTTGGCCATCCTGCACCGAGCGTACGCCGCTGATACCCAATCCGCCGATAACGACATCATCGCGCACCAGCGGTACACCGCCTTCGGCCGGAATCACGCCGGGCAGCGCCAGATGAATCAGTCTGCCGCTTAACACGGCATCTTCAGAGGCTTTGGTGGGGCGCTGGAAAGCCACTGCAGAATGCGCCTTGGCAATCGCGGTTTCCACGCTGCCGAACTGTGTTTCATGGCTGCGTTGCAAATACAGCAGATGCCCGCCGTCATCCACTACCGCAACGACCACGCGCCATCCGTTCTTGATTGCTTCAGCCTCCGCAGCGGCGGAAATGCGCTTGGCATCTTCCAGAGTCAGGATGGGTTTGGTCGCCATTTTTAAGCTCCCAGCGCGCGGAACACCTGATCGCGGATGCTTTCCACGCTGCCGACTCCGGGGACGTGTACGCACTTGGGCGCTTTGGCATCGCCGGATGCGGCCCATGCGGTGTAGTACTGCACCAGTGGTTTGGTCTGATCGTGATAGACATTGAGGCGCTTGATGACGGTTTCCTCGGCATCATCCGGGCGTTGCACCAGGTCTTCGCCGGTAACATCGTCTTTGCCTGCCACTTTGGGCGGATTGAAGATGACGTGGTAAGTGCGACCCGAAGCCAGATGTGCGCGGCGACCGCTCATGCGCTTAATGATTTCTTCGTCCTTAACGTCGATTTCCACCACAAAGTCGATCTCGACTCCGGCATCTTTCATGGCTTGCGCTTGCGGCAGCGTGCGCGGAAAACCGTCGAACAAAAAGCCGTTGGCGCAATCGGCTTCCTTGATGCGCTCCTTCACCAGATTGATGATGATTTCGTCGGAAATAAGTCCACCCGCATCCATCACTTGTTTGGCTGCAATGCCCAAAGGAGTTCCCGCTTTCACGGCGGCGCGAAGCATATCGCCCGTGGAAATCTGCGGGATACCGAATTTTTCCTTGATGAAAGTAGCCTGAGTTCCTTTGCCTGCGCCGGGTGCGCCTAACAGAATCAACTTCATGGTGTTCGCTCCTTGGTTAGTGATGAATGCTTCGTTGAAAAATACTCCGTGCGACTAATAAATCCTGTTCGGTATCCACCCCGCTGGGTGGTGCTTGATCGGTGATGGTCACGCCGATTTTGTAACCGTGATACAGCGCGCGCAATTGTTCCAGCGACTCGGTCTGTTCGACAGGGGCGGGGGCGAGCTTTCCGAAAGCGCGCAGGAACCCGGCGCGATAGGCATAGATTCCTATATGCCGCAAAGCGGTAATCGGGGTTTCCCTCCTTCTAACTTCCTCCCGGGGGGAGGAAGGACGACCGGCTTGCCCTTCAGGCAAGGATAATTGAATCCCTGCATCGCGCGGCCAGGGAATCGGCGCGCGGCTGAAATAAAGCGCGTTGCCGTTGATATCCAGCACCGCCTTGACGATGTTCGGGTTGCGCATGGACGCTTCGTCGTGGATGGGGTGGCAGGCGGTGGCGATGGCGCACTCGGCATGGTCGTGCAGATGTTGCGCCACGGCGCGGATCAGCGCGGGCGGAATCAGCGGTTCGTCGCCCTGCACATTGACTACGATGGTGTCGTCCGTCCAGCCTTGTTGCGCGGACACTTCCGCAATGCGATCCGTGCCGCTGCTGTGGTCGGCACGCGTCATGACGGCTTGAAAGCCGTGCTCTTGCGCGGCTGTGACGATGGGCTGGTGGTCGGTGGCGATGATGATCTGTTGCGCGCCGCTTTGCGCGGCTTGTTCCGCGACGCGAATCACCATCGGTTTGCCGCCAATATCCAGCAACGGTTTGCCGGGAAGTCGGGTCGAGGCGAAGCGGGCGGGGATGACGACCTTGAAGGCGACCATCAGAGCTTTGCGACTTCCTCGGCCGACATGGCGCGCGCCTCGTCAACCAGCATCACCGGAATGTCGTCCTTGACGGGATAGGCCAGCCGGTCTGCCTTGCAGATCAGCTCCTGTTCGGCCTTGCGGTAGATCAGCGGAGATTTGCACAGCGGGCAAACCAGTATGTCGAGCAGTTTGGCATCCATTATGGCGAGACCTTTTTGATGATGAGTTGAGCGAGAGCCGGGTTGACTTCTGCATCCACACGTAACACCCAATGCTGCTCAGTGGCGAACGGGGCGCATTTTACCGCATCTTTTTCCGTCATTAGTATCACATCGGCTTCGCTGAAGGATAACTCTGTCGGGGTATAACGGTGGTGGTCGGGAAAAGCGTGCGCGGTGCAGTGCAGGCCGAGTTGTTGCAGGTGGGTGAAAAAACGTTGCGGATGGCCGATACCCGCGATGGCATGCAAGTGCTGTCCCGTGAAATCTTTGGCTGTTTTGATTGCGGCGGGGTTGAGCAGGTTATAGAAATGCGTGCCCAGCAGCCGCATGGCGAATTCTCCATCCTGCGCCGCGCCGCCATTAACCACCACCGCATCCGCTTGCCGCAAACGCGAGACCGGCTCGCGCAACGGTCCGGCGGGCAGCAGCAATCCGTTGCCGAAACGTCGCGCGCCATCCACCACCACAATTTCCACATCGCGCTGCAAGCGGTAATGTTGCAAGCCGTCATCGCTCAGAATGATGTCGCATTCGGGGTGCGCTTGCAGCAAACGTTGTGCGGCAGCGGGGCGGTCGCGCCCGATCCACACCGGACAGAGCCCGCGTTGCGCCATCAGCAGCGGCTCGTCGCCGACCTCATCCGGCGTGTCATCAACGGATACTTCGCGCGGCGCACAGAGATCGCCATTCGATTTGCGGTAACCGCGACTGATGATGCCCGGATGCCAGCCCGCGTCTATCAACTGTTGCGCCAGCCACAGCGTGAGCGGTGTTTTTCCCGTGCCGCCCACGCTGATGTTGCCGACAACAATTACCGGAACCGGCAGCTTGACCGAGGCCAGCACGCCGCCGCGAAACAACCCGCGACGCAATGTGGCGAGCGCGCGAAAGATCAGGCTGACAGGGAAGAGCAAGAGATGCAGCGGCGTGAGGCGATACCAGTGCTGTTGCAGCCGCTGCATGATGGGAGGCTTACTTGATTTGATTCTGGGTGGTGAAGGTAATGCGACCGTAGCCTGCGATGCGCGCCGCTTCCATGATGTTGACCACCGACTGGTGCAGCGCCTTGGCATCGGCATTGATGACAATGGTGGGGTCGGTTTGATCGCCAGCGGCTTTGCGCAACGCTTGCGCAAAATCATTCACGTCGTTGAACGCGGCATGCGTGCCGTTGATGGCAAAATGTTCCGAGGCATCCACCGCCACCGTGATGGGCTTGCTCATCGGCACTTTGCTGTCATCGCCGGAGGCCTGCGGCAGATTGATTTGCAATTCGGAAAATTTTCCGTAACTGGTGGTGACCATCAAGAAGATCAACACCACCAGCAACACGTCGATCATCGGGATCAAATTGATTTCCGGCTCTTCACGGTTGCGTCCGCGTCGAAAATTCATTTGCTGCGATCTCCGTGCACGATCTCGACCAGCTTGATGGCTTGCTGTTCCATTTCGATAGTGAACGAATCCACCGAGGAGCGGAAATGGCGGTAAGCGATCATGCTGGGAACGGCCACGATCAGGCCGAACGCCGTGTTGTACAGCGCCACCGAGATGCCGTGCGCCAACTCTGCCGGGGCTGCACCGCCCGCATTCTGCGCGCCGAAAATCTCGATCATGCCCACCACCGTACCGAACAGCCCGAGCAACGGGCTGATGGAGGCAATCGTGCCCAGCGTGGTAAGAAAGCGTTCCATATCGTGCGTGGCGGCACGTCCGGCTTCCTCTATGGATTCTTTCATTACAGATGCCGGGCTCTTGATGTTTTTCAACCCGGCGGCGAACACTTTGCCCAGCGGCGAACCGGCATTCAGCTTGTTCAGCATCGTCGCGCTAACGCCGCTTTGTTTGAGCTCCGCCACCACTTCATTCAACAGCTTGGGCGGGACGATATTTTTGCGGCGCAGGAAAATGAAACGCTCGGTGATGAGCGTAACGGCGACCAGCGATGCGATGATGAGTAACCAGATAGGCCAACCGGCGGCTTCGATGAGAGTGAACACGCTTGCGTCTCCAATGAAAATTACTGTAATTCCAAGGCGCGAACTGTATCGTGTTCGCCCTGCTTTGGGCAAGACAACTCTAAGGGTTTGCGCTAACTTGGCGTTGCATAAGGAAAAAAAATTCTTATGCACAAAAGCTGTGGATAACTTTGTGGATGAGTAGGTTCAATGGCTATCGCAAGGCCGATAATCACTGGCTTTTTGATCGGTAGCCTAAAATTTGTGCCGCTATAAAATACTTTAAAAACAATGTGATGCTGTAAGTTGCTGTTTTTTCGAGAGGGGTGTAGCCCGGGGAATGGCGTGTTTGTTGGTGGTTGTGGGTAATGCGCGTTTGTCAATATGCCGTTAAGACTATTTTCACAAATTTTTTTCGTTTCTTGAAAACCATAGGTAGCTCAGGGTCTTAGCGAAAATAGTTGACCAAAAACCCCGATTCGCAGAGCATGCGCGAGCTGCAAATTCTCAGCGCCATTTTCTGTTTCATCCAAAGTCTAAGGGGTCATGCCATGAAGAAAAAAATCTTATCCATACTGTTGTTGTCCGTCGCCTCTACCTTTGCCCATGCCGGGCTCAATCTGGACAAACTGAAAGCCCCGAGCGCCGCCGACCTGCAAAGCAAAGCCGCCGATCAAGCGCGGGAAAAAGCCCGCGCCAAAGGCAACGAACAAATTGCCGCGCAAGTGAACAAGCAACTGCTGGCCGAAGCCCGCAAGAACCAATGCTCATTCAAAAGCGGATCGGACCAGCTGGAAGCCGGTTGCGGCAACAAATCCAAAAAACTCGCCAACAAAATCATCGCCGTGAAAAAGAAACTGCAAGACGAAGGCCAAACCGGATTCAAATTCATCGTCTCCGGCCACACCGATTCTTCCGGCGATGCCGCCAAGAACAAAGACCTGTCGGCACGCCGCGCCCAAGTCATGGTCAAAGAGTTGGTCGCGCAAGGCGTGGATGCGGGCGACATCGAAGCCGTCGGCATGGGCTCCGAGCAACCGCTGGTCAAGAAAGACGACACCGCTGCCAAGAAAGCCAAGAACCGCCGCTACGAAGTGCGAGTTCGTTTCTAAGAGCCGGTTGTATTCGTGAAAAGATGGCACGTCCGAACAGGGCGTGCCATTTTTGTTGGACCTGTCGGAAGAATACTCGTATTGCAACTTGCCCGCGATTCGGGAAATACGCGCATCTCCAGCAATCACATCATGCAGATCGCCTATTGACGGGCATCTCCACGAGGTTGTGTTTTGAAATCATGAGTTGCTTGCGGTGCGTCAGGTTAAAATGCCGCTCCGGTTTCGCCTTTCAATCGCAATATCAATGTGACGGAAATTGAAATGAGTTTTGACAAGAATCAGGTGTTGAGTGTGCGCGAGTTGAATCTGGCGGCGAAGCGGCTGATCGAGGGCGGTTTGCCTTTGTTGTGGGTGCGCGGCGAGGTTTCCAATTTTGTCAGCGCGGCTTCGGGGCATTGGTATTTTTCGTTAAAGGACGAGGCGGCGCAGGTGCGCTGCGTGATGTTCCGCCACAAGAGCCAATATCTGGATTTCAAACCGGGCAATGGCATGCAGATCGAAGTGCTGGCGCTGGCCACGCTGTACGAGGCGCGCGGCGATTTTCAGTTGACGCTGGAGAAGATGCGTCCCGCCGGATTGGGCGCGTTGTATGAGGCGTTCGAGCGCTTGAAATCCAAGCTGGAAGGCGAGGGCTTGTTCGATGCGGAACGCAAGCGCGACTTGCCGCTGTTGCCGCGCCAGATCGGCATCGTGACTTCGCCGCAGGCGGCGGCGTTGCGCGATGTGTTGCGCACGCTGGCGAACCGCATGCCGGGCGTGCCGGTGGTGCTGTATCCCACGCCGGTGCAGGGCGAGGGTGCGGCGCAGAAAATCGCGCAGGCGATTCGAGCGGCCAACGAGCGCGCCGAATGCGATGTGCTGATCATGTGTAGAGGCGGCGGCAGCATCGAGGATTTGTGGGCGTTCAACGAAGAGGTGGTGGCGCGCGCCATCGCGGCCAGCCATCTGCCGGTGGTGAGTGGTGTGGGGCACGAGACCGATTTCACCATCGCCGATTTTGTGGCCGACCTGCGCGCGGCCACGCCCACGGCGGCGGCGCAAGCGGTGGTGCCGGACAGGCAGGAATTGCGCCAGCGTTTTGCGCAGCAGCATCAGCGTCTGGCGCGTGCCATCTCGCGCGCGTTCGAGCAGCGCATGCAGCAAATGGATTTCATGCAGCGGCGCTTGGTGCATCCGGCGCAGCGCATTCAACAACAAGCGGAAAGGCTGACTGCGCTGCAACAACGTTTGCGCTTGTCATATTCCAATGCTGCGCAACAGCGGCAATGGCGCAGCGATGCATTGGCGCAGCGCGTGCGCGGCTTGCGTCCGAATGTGGCGCGGCTGCAAGAGCAGCAAGCCAATCAGGCGCGCCGCTTGAATGCGGCCATGCACCTCACGCTGGATAAACACGACGCGCGGCTGACCGCGTTGCAGCAGCATCTGCAACACTTGGACCCGCAACAAGTGCTGGCGCGCGGTTACAGCCTGGTGCGCGATGCGCAGGGGAACATCGTGGTGAACAGCGAGCGCGTTGCGTTGGGCGAGAAGTTGGATATCACGTTCGCCCAGGGCGGGGTGGGGGCGGTGGTGCAAGAGAAAAAGCTTTTGTAGGTGCGAATTCATTCGCACGAATAATGAGTTATGTGCGAATGAATTCGCACCTACACAAGCAACGTAATCCATAGCAAGCGGCCATGCATCGTGTTTCGGCTTATCTGGGTTAAAATCCGCGCCTGTTTCTTCTCCCCTATTTTGCTCCGATGAATTCACCTATTTCCCGCCGCGCCTTGTTGCTGCTGTTGCTGTCCCTCGTGCTCATCTGGTTCGGCAATATCGAATACCGCAAACTCATCAAACCCGACGAAGGCCGCTACGCCGAGATTCCGCGCGAGATGGTGGTGACGGGAGACTGGACGACTCCGCGCTTGAACGAACTCAAATATTTCGAGAAGCCGCCGCTGCAATACTGGGCGACCGCCGTGGCTTACGAGGTGTTCGGCGAGCATCAATGGACTTCGCGCTTGTGGACGGCGCTGACCGGCTTCCTCGGTGTGCTGCTGGTGTGGTTCGTCGGCATGCGTTTGTTCGGGCGCGAAGCGGGGCTGTATGCGGCGCTGCTGTTGGGCAGCAGCGTGTTGTATGTGCTGATGGCGCACGTCAACACGCTGGACATGGGCGTGACGTTTTTCATTTCGCTGGGCATCTTTTCGCTGCTGCTGGGACAGCAGGAAAAACAGGCCGCGCAGCGCCGCAACTGGATGATGCTGGCGTGGGCGGCGATGGCGCTGGCGGTGTTGAGCAAGGGCTTGATGGGCTTGATCCTGCCGGGCGCGGCCTTGTTTTTTTACTCGCTGTTCAATCGCGACATCACCGTGTGGAAACGCATGCACTGGTTCTCAGGGCTGGCGGTGTTCATGCTGGTGGCCGCACCTTGGTTCGTGCTGGTCATGCAAGCCAACCCGGAATTCTTTCAGCGCTTTTTCATTTACGAACACTACGAACGCTTCACCTCCACGGTTCACGATCGCTACCACCCTTGGCATTACTTCATTCCGGTGCTGCTGTTGGGCATGCTGCCGTGGACGCTGCTGATGCTGGACAGCATGTTGCGCGCCTGGCGCGGCAGCGTGCAGAAAGCGAAAGAATTCAGCGCCGAGCGTTTCCTGCTGGTATGGGCGATATTCATTTACGTGTTCTTCTCGATTTCCGGCTCCAAACTGCCTTCGTATTTGTTGCCGATGTTTCCCGCGCTGGCGCTGTTGATGGGCAAACAAATCGCCGATATGCAAGCGCGCCGCTTGTTCTGGCTGATCGCGCCGGTGGCGCTGGTGCTGCTGCTGTTGCTGGGGCTCGCACCCTTCGCCGACAAACTGGCCGATACGCCGGTGCAAGTGGAAATGTACGGCGAGTATGTGGTGTGGCTGATCGTGGCGATGCTGATCTGGGTGAGCGGTATGGCGTTCGCGTTGAAGCTGTTGTGGGGCGATAAAAAAACGTCTGCGGTCATCGTGCTGGCGCTGTCCTCGCTGCTCGCGCAGCAAGTCGGCCTGTCCGGCTACAACACCATCGCGCGCGAACGTTCCGGCTTTATCATCGCGCAAGCGATCAAGCCGTATATCAAGCCGGATGTGCCGTTTTATTCCGTGCTCACTTACGAACAGACGCTGCCGTTCTATCTCAATCGCACGTTCACGCTGGTGGATTATCAGGATGAAATGGATTTCGGTATCAAGCAAGAGCCGCAGCGCTGGATACCGACCGTGGATGAAATGGCGAAACGCTGGGCAACCGACAAAGAAGCCTACGCCATCGTCACCGCGCCGCAGTTTTATGTTTTGCAAGAGAAGGGATTGGCCATGAAAGAAATTTATCGTGACGCGCAGCACGTGGTGGTGATCAAACCATGAACTTCGTCAGCTTCGGTTTGATCTTCACCGGCGTGATGCTCAACGCCGCCGCGCAAATTTTGATGAAGGCCGGCACCAACGCCATCGGCCAGTTCGAGTTCAGCGCGGCCAACGTGCTGCCCATAGGCTGGAAACTAGCGACCGAATGGCACATTGTCACCGCCTTGTTCTGCTACGGCATCAGCGTCGTGGTGTGGATACTCGCGCTGTCGCGCGTGCCGGTCAGCATCGCCTTTCCCATGCTGTCCATGGCTTACGTGGTCAACGCCATCGCCGCGTATTACCTGCTGGGTGAACCGTTCAGTTCCACCAAGCTGGTGGGCATGGGCATCATTATTTTGGGTGTGGTGGTGATTTCGAGAGCTTGAAAAATTACCGTCATTCCGGCGCAGGCCGGAATCCAGCGGGTTTATTCAATATGCCTTTGGTGTTGACCTTGCTGCGCAAGGGATTTTTATTTTGACTGGATTCCGGCCTGCGCCGGAATGACGAGTTTGAAGAATTGGATTGGAAAATAATATGAGCGACTTTCTCCCCTTCACCAAACCCCACATCGACGAAGCCGCCATCGCCGCCGTCGGCGACGTGCTGCGTTCCGGCTGGATCACCAGCGGCCCCAAAGTCGCCGAGTTCGAGAAACAACTGTCGGAATATTTCGGCGGTCGTCCGGTGCGCACCTTCAACTCCGGCACCTGCACCATGGAAATCGCCCTGCGCATCGCGGGCATTGGCGCGGGCGACGAAGTCATCACCACGCCTATCTCGTGGGTGGCGACTTCCAACGTCATCATCGAAGTCGGCGCGACTCCGGTGTTCGCCGACATCGACCCGGTCACGCGCAACATTGACCTGGATAAAGTCGAAGCCGCAATCACGCCGCGCACCAAAGCGATTATTCCGGTCGATCTTTCCGGCTTGCCGGTGGATAGAGACCGGCTGTACGCCATCGCCAAGCGCCACAACCTGCGCGTGGTGGAAGACGCGGCGCAGTCCATCGGCTCGTTGTGGAACGGCCAGCGCATCGGCAGCTTCGGCGATTTCGTCTCGTTCAGTTTTCAGGCCAACAAAAACCTCACCACCACCGAAGGCGGCTGTCTGGTGCTGAACAACGCCGACGAAGCGCGCCTCGCGGAAAAATATCGCCTGCAAGGCGTAACGCGCAGCGGCTTCGACGGTATGGACGTGGATGTGCTGGGCGGCAAATACAACATGACCGATGTCGCCGCCGCGATAGGTCTCAACCAGTTGCCGCAACTGCCCGCCATCACCGCACGCCGCCATGCGCTGGCCAAACATTACTTCGCCACCTTTGGCGCGGATTTCGAAAAGCAGACCGGCGTGCAACTGCCGCTTGCAAATTTCGAGAACACCAACTGGCACATGTTCCAGATTGTGTTGCCGCAAAACGTGGTGCGCGCCGAGTTCATGGAAAAAATGAAAGCCCGCAACATCGGTTGCGGCGTACATTACCCGCCGATACACCTGTTCCAGATGTACCGCGCGCGCGGCTTCAAGGAAGGCATGTTCCCTGTTGCAGAGAGCGTGGGGAAACGCATTGTTAGTCTGCCGATGTTTCCGAAGATGAGTGAGGCGGATGTGGAGCGGGTGGTGGTGGCGGTGAGGGAAGTGTTGGTTGTGTCGTCGAATTTACGTTGAGGTCTCACCAATGAAACGCTGGCTTGTTGCTCCCATCGTCATGAGTGTTTCTCTGTTCTCTGGAGCTGCTGAGAACAATTGGCCGTTCGACCAACCCAAGAATTCTGCGGTTATCACACTAAAACAAATTGTTGTTGGAAAGGCGCAAATTTTGCGGGTCACTCACGATGCCAACGATCATGGGTGGCAATTCTTAAACCCAAACATCGAGGTCATCGAGTCTAACGCCAGCGTAGTAAGCTTAGAGCAAATTGTGAAGCTTGATCCGTCGATCCTTGAGCTTGCGAATTTGCCGCCTGGTTGGTCTGCGTGGCGAACAAAGGTCGGTGAAAAATGGGTAAAAGAAAAACTGCCGATCCAGCGGTAGCGCGCAATAACCAACGGGCATTGTGCCGAATGCTTGGCTAACCTAGCTAGATACACTACACTTCCCGCATCAAGTCAAACAATCACAGGGGTTCAATATGCAATGCAATATGCTTGAAGCGAAGAGCCAGCTTTCCAAGTTGGTGCAGGCGGCGTTGGCGGGCGAGGATGTGGTGATCGCCAACAAGGGTGTTCCGGTGGTGCGTTTGGTGAAGGTTGGGGCGCGGGATTTTGCGCGTAAACCGGGGGCGTGGGCGGGGCTGCCCAAGGCCGATGCGGATTGGGATTCTCCTGCGACGAATGCTGCTGTTGCCGATACGCTTGTCGGAGATAAATTGCCGTGAAGCGCTATTTGCTCGACACCCATTTGGTCTATTGGTGGATGACGGGGGATGCGCGTTTGGGCAAGGTGACGCAAGACATCATCGCCCGCTCCGAAATTTTGGTGAGTACGGCCAGTCTGTGGGAGATGGTGCTGAAGAATGGCAAGGGCAAATTACCTTTGCCGCAAGGTTCGCTGGCGGAGCAACTGGAAGCGCAAGGTTTCGTGCTGCTGCCCATCCTTCCGCGCCACATCGAGGCGGCACGCAGCTTGACTTGCTTGCATGCCGATCCGTTTGATCGTTTGCTTATCGCGCAGGCACGCGATGAGAAGCTGGCGCTGTTGACGCGCGATGCGGCGATTCTGGCGCTGGGGCTGGATGAGGTGGTCGAAGGCTGATAATTTTTTCTGGTTGGTAAAATCCTGCAATACCAATTCCTCTGAAACGCGCGCCAATAGGCGATCTGCATAGAGTGCGTGACGTAGATGCCCTATCCATGCGCTTCTCCACGAGGTTGGTATTTCAAAAAGTTCATTCGCTGGAGTATTTATGTTTGGCAATCGAATGATGAGCATTAAAACCCCGCATTTCGTTATCCCGCCCGTCTGCGCTAAAATGCCGCCCCTATGAATACCCCCCAACTTTCCGTCGTCATTCCCGTCTATAACGAAGAGCAAGGTTTGCAGTCCTTGTTCGACCGTTTGTATCCCGCGCTGGACAAGCTGGCTATCGCTTACGAGGTTGTGTTCGTCAACGATGGCAGCCGCGACCGTTCCGCCGCCATCTTGCGCGAGCAGTTCCAGAAACGTCCCGATGTGACGCGCGTGGTGTTGTTCAACGGCAATTTCGGCCAGCACATGGCGATCATGGCGGGCTTCGAGCAGTGTCGTGGGCAACGCATCGTGACGCTGGATGCGGACTTGCAAAATCCGCCGGAAGACACGCATCTGCTGCTGGCGAAGATGGACGAGGGGCACGATTACGTCGGCTCCATCCGCCGTCAGCGCAACGACAGTTGGTGGCGGCATGTCGCGTCACGCGCCATGAACGGTCTGCGCGAAAAAATCACGCGCATCAAGATGACCGACCAGGGCTGCATGTTCCGCTCCTACGACCGCAACATCATTGACGCGATCAATTCCTGCCACGAAGTGAACACCTTCATTCCCGCGCTGGCCTACAGCTTCGCGCGCAATCCCGCCGAAGTGGTGGTGGGGCACGAAGAGCGCGCAGCAGGCGAATCCAAGTATTCGATGTACAGCCTGATCCGCCTCAACTTCGATTTGATGACCAGCTTCTCGCTGGTACCGTTGCAGATGTTTTCCATGATGGGCATGCTGATCTCGGTGTTCTCGGCGTTTTTCTTCGTGTTCCTCGTCGTGCGCCGTTTGATCATCGGCCCGGAAGCGGAAGGGATGTTTACCTTGTTCGCGCTGATGTTCTTCCTGATCGGCATCGCGCTGTTCGGCATCGGTCTGTTGGGCGAATATGTCGGGCGTATCTACCAGCAAGTGCGCCACAGGCCGCGTTATCTGGTGGAGGCGATTTTGGAAAAACGCGATGAGTAGTGCCGTCGTTTTTGCCTACCACAACGTCGGCTTCCGCTGTTTGTCGGTTCTGCTGGCGCACGGTGTCGATGTCAAACTGGTGGTGACCCACCGCGACAATCCGAAAGAGACCATCTGGTTTGAAAGTGTGCAGAAGCTGGCGGAGTTGTACGGCATTCCCACCATCACGCCGGACAATCCGAACACGCCGGAAGTGGTAGAACAAATTGCCGCGTTGCAACCTGATTTCTACTTTTCCTTCTATTACCGCGAGATGCTGAAAGCGCCGCTGCTGGCGATCCCTGCTCGCGGTGCGCTGAATATGCACGGCTCGCTGCTGCCGAAATACCGGGGACGTGTGCCGGTGAATTGGGCGATAATCCGCGACGAAAAAGAAACCGGCGCGACGCTGCATTACATGACCGAGAAGCCGGACAACGGCGACATCGTGGCGCAACAGGCCGTGCCGATTTTGCCTAACGACACCGCGCATGACGTGTTCCAAAAAGTGACGGTGGCGGCGGAGATGGCGTTGAACAACGTGCTGCCCGCGCTGCTGGCAGGCAAGGCGCAGGCAGTGAAACAGGACTTGTCGCTGGGCGCGTATTTCGGCGGACGCAAAGCGGAAGACGGCATCATCAACTGGGCGCAATCGGCGCTGGAGATTCACAATCTGGTGCGCGCGGTTGCGCCGCCGTATCCGGGTGCGATGACGCAGGTGATGGGCAAACCGATGCGTATCTTGCAGACACTGGTGGCATCGGCAGAAGGCAAAGAATCACCGGCCTTCTTTGTGCAAGATGGCAAGGCGTTTGCGACCTGCGGCAGCGGCGTGTTGCGCGTAGTGCGCTTCGAGTTGGATGAAAAAGAAATGAGCGCGGCGGAGTTTGCGGCGAAGTACGGCATGGGAAGATTTGAGTTTTGCTAGGAAAGTGGTTGGTGGTGTAGGTGCGAATTTATTCGCACACACAAAAGGCAATGTGCGAATAAATTCGCACCTACAGAATTTGTGAAGTTTTTAGAATTTAATTGTTAAGGAAAATGAAATGAAAAAAGTATTGATCCTGGGTGTGAACGGTTTCATCGGCCACCATTTATCCAACCGCATTCTGGCCACCACCGACTGGGAAGTCTATGGCATGGACATGAGCACCGACCGCATCTCCGATTTGATCGGCCAGCCGCGCTTCCACTTTTTTGAAGGCGACATCACCATCAACAAGGAATGGGTCGAGTACCACGTGAAGAAGTGCGACGTGATCCTGCCGCTGGTGGCGATTGCGACTCCGGCCACTTACGTCAAGCAGCCGCTGCGCGTGTTCGAGCTGGACTTCGAGGCCAACCTGCCCATCGTGCGTGCCTGCGTGAAGTACAACAAACATCTGGTGTTCCCTTCGACTTCCGAAGTTTACGGCATGTGCCACGACGAGGAATTCGATCCTGAAAATTCCGAACTGATCTGCGGCCCGATCAACAAGCCTCGCTGGATTTACTCCAACTCCAAGCAACTGATGGATCGCGTGATCTGGGGTTACGGCATGCAGGATAACCTGAACTTCACCCTGTTCCGTCCGTTCAACTGGATCGGTGCCGGTCTGGATTCGATCAATACACCTAAGGAAGGCAGCTCGCGCGTGGTCACCCAGTTCCTCGGCCACATCATTCGCGGCAACAACATCAGCCTGGTTGACGGCGGCCATCAGAAACGCGCCTTCACTTACATCGACGACGGCATAGCCGCATTGATGAAGATCATCGAAAACAAGGGCGGCGTGGCTACCGGCAAGATTTACAACATCGGCAACCCGACCAATAACTTTGCCATCCGCGATCTGGCCGACATGATGTTGAAGCTGGCGAACGAGTATCCCGAATACCGCGAGTCCGCCAAGAGCGTGAAGATCGTCGAAACCACCTCCGATGCCTATTACGGCAAAGGCTATCAGGACGTGCAAAACCGCGTGCCCAAGATCACCAACACCTGCGAAGAGCTGGGCTGGAAACCGACCACCACCATGGCCGATACCCTGCGCAAGATTTTCGACGCATACCGCAACCAGATCGCCGAAGCGCGCGGCTTGGTGGACTGAAAAACAGGATTGGGGATTGAGGAGTGAGTCAAAAGCAACCCCCTCCAGCTCCCCCTTATCAGGGGGAGAGCGAACGGCTCCTCTCCTGACAAAGGGAGGTTGGGAGGGGTTAGGTTTTTCTCATTCCTCAATCCTTTTTCCACAATCCTGCAATGAAAAAAATCGCCCTCAAAATCGACGTTGACACCTATCGCGGCACGCGCGAAGGGGTGCCGCGTCTGGTGGAAACGCTCAAGCGCCACAAGGCGCAAGCGACCTTTTTTTTCTCGCTCGGTAGCGACCACACCGGACGCGCTATCAAGCGCGTGTTCCGTCCCGGCTTCATGAAAAAAGTGTCGCGCACGTCGGTGCTGGAACATTACGGCCTCAAAACATTGCTGTACGGCACGCTGTTGCCCGCACCCGACATCGGGCGCAATTGCGCCGACATCATGCGCAACGTGCGCGACGAAGGTTTTGAAGTGGGCATCCATTGCTACGACCATATCCGCTGGCAGGATCACGTGGCGGGCAAGGACGCGGCATGGACCAAACGCGAGATGCAGCGCGCGGTAGATCGTTTCGTGGATATTTTCGGCGTGCAACCCAAAGCCCATGCGGCGGCGGGCTGGCAGACCAACCGCTACGCCTTGCGCCAGACCCAGCATCTGGGATTTGCATACAGCGCCGATACGCGCGGCACGCAGCCGTTCATCCCGACCTGGGATGCCGAAATCATCGCCTGCCCGCAACTGCCCACCACGCTGCCCACGCTGGACGAACTCATCGGCCGCGACGGCATCACCACCGAAAACGTGGCGCAGCATTTGCTGAAGCTGACCGAGCAGGAAAGCGCGAGCGGGCACGTCTATACCCTGCATGCCGAACTCGAAGGCCAGAAGTGGATGCCCATCTTCGAACAACTGCTGCAAGGCTGGCACGAGCAAGGTTACGAAATGGTCTCCATGCACCAATACCTGCAAGGCTTCAAGACCGCCGACCTGCCCATCAACGAAGTCAAATCAGGCACAGTCGAAGGCCGCAGCGGCACGCTGGCGGTGCAGGGCTGAGGCATCTCCAAATCTTTGTAGGTCGGGCTTCAGCCCGACTGTCGGGTTAAAACCCGACCTACAATCCGGGTTCATCACAGCAACATTTTCTCCTTGACGCAACTGGTCATTCAGAGTCATTGCGCGCGTCCGCCGTTCCGGTTAATGTGCCAATCAGCGTCCGACCTGCATCACGATTTTTGCCGAACCGCCGCATCGGTATAACAAGTTGGACATCTTGCGGCGACCCGCTGCGGGAGATTGGATGCGATGAAAAACAATCCCGGATTTTTGACTCAACAGTCTTGCCATTTGACGTGCGCGGGGTGATTCCATGAACGACTCTGTAGATCAGCTTCGCATCGAGTTGGAAGCTGCGCACCGCACCGTTGCGGAATTGCGGGCGCAGCTTGCGGAACGCGAGAACCGGAAGCAACAAAGCGCAGATGAGCTGGATGAGAATCGCGATGTCATGCTGTTCATGCGGGAAGATTTGGAAAGTGCGCATAAACAAATCGAGCAGGGGCACCTGCAATGGGTAACGGCGCTGGATGCCATCGAGAATCCGATTTTTCTGCACGATAAACAGTTTCGCATCCTGCGCGCCAATCGCGCCTACCAGCAATGCGCCGGAATCCCGTTTAAAGAGATCATCGGCAAGCCGTATTTCGAAGTCTTTCCCAAATTGAACGGTCCTCTGGCGGGCTGTCTGCATGCGCTGGAAAAAGGCGAATGGGCTTCGGACGAAATTGTTCAGGGCGACCGGATATACAGCGGGCGTTCCAGCCCGGTGTACGACGAGCAAGGCACATATCTGCTGAGCGTGCACAGTCTGGAAGATGTCACCGAACGCAAACAGGCCGAGGCGCAGATGCGGCTGTTCCGCACTTTGCTCGACAATTCCAGCGATGCCATCGAAGTGCTCGATCCGGTCACCTTGCGCTTTCTGGACATCAACGAAACGGCGTGCCGCGATTGGGGCTACAGCAGGGAGGAGCTGCTGTCCATGTGCGTTGCCGACCTTGATCCGACTTTCGGCGAGGATTTGCGGGAAAAGATCACGGCGCAAATAAGGCAAGCGGGATACGCGCGCTTCGAAGGTATGCGCCGCCGCAAAGACGGCTCGACATTCCCCGTGGAAATCAGTTTGAAAGCGCTCGAACTCGACAAGCCGTTCCTGGTGGATATTGTGCGCGACATCACCGAACGCAAACAGCACGAACTCGCCATGCAGCGCGCCAACCGCGCGCTGCGCACGATCAGCGCGGGCAACCAGGTGTTGATACACGCGCATGATGAGGTGCAGTTGTTGCAGGAAATGTGCGATGTCGCCGTGCAGGTTGGCGGCTACCAGATGGCGTGGATAGGCTATGCTCGTGACGATGCCGACAAGACGGTGCAGCAAATGGCACAGGCTTGCCTGAAAACGCATTGCCCGATGTTGAGGCCGCTGACCTGGGATGAAACCAAACGAGAAATTTGCCCTGCCGGGCGCGCCATTATCAGCGGCGAGCGCCGGGTGGTGCAGGATATATCGTCCAGCTCCGAGGCCAATCCCTGGCGCGAAAATGTGATGCAGTGCGGATTTG
This sequence comes from Sideroxydans sp., assembly GCA_028710605.1. Classification (GTDB taxonomy): domain Bacteria; phylum Pseudomonadota; class Gammaproteobacteria; order Burkholderiales; family Gallionellaceae; genus Sideroxyarcus. The sequence goes on along the minus strand of JAQTTU010000010.1, from coordinate 85,630 downwards.
CCTCTTACATCGCATTGCCGTTATTTGAGGGCGAACGCGCGTTCGGCGCACTGGTGCTGTTCGACGACAAGGCGAACGTATTCGACGCGGACGAAGTGAGCTTGCTGGAAGAAATGGCGGGCGATCTCGCCTTCGGCATTCTCACCACTCGGGTCAAAAAATCGCACCGCGAACACGAACAGCGTTTGCAGTCGATCATGCTGCAAACCGTGAAGGCCATCGCGGGCATCGTCGAGATGCGCGATCCTTATACATCCGGGCATCAGGCGCGGGTGGCCGAAGTGGCGCGCGAAATCTCCCGCCAGATGGATTTGCCGGAAGATCAGGTGCAAGCCATCTATCTGGCCGGGCTGCTGCACGACTTGGGCAAGATCAGTATCCCGGCGGAAATTTTGAGCAAGCCGGGACGGCTGAATGAAGTTGAGTACAGCCTGATTCAAATGCATCCGCAATCCGGTTTCGATATTTTGAAAGGCGTGGATTTTCCGTGGCCGATCGCGCAGATGGTGTTGCAGCACCACGAACGCATGGACGGCAGCGGCTATCCGCAAGGATTGAAAGGAGAGGAAATATTGATGGGGGCGCGTATTCTGAGCGTGGCCGACGTGGTCGAAGCGATGTCCTCGCATCGGCCGTATCGTCCGGGACTGGGGCTGGACGCGGCATTGGAAGAAATTATCCGCAAGCGCGGCATACATTACGACGCGCAGGTGATCGATGCCTGCGTGGCGTTGTTCAAGGAGCAAAACTATGTCATCCCCAAATAATTCGTCGCCGTGGAAGCTGGAATGGAGCGACGACTTGAGCGTGTCCATCCCGGAGATCGATGCCGAACACCAGCATTTTATCCAGCTCGTCAACGCGCTGAACGAAGCCATCGTCGCGCGCATGGAAGTGCGGGCAATCCAACAACGCATGCAAGCCATTCTGGAAGATGCAACTGCGCATTTCGCCCACGAAGAAACCTTGTTCAAAGAGTGGAACTACCCCGATGCGGAACAGCACGCGCAGCGACACGCTGAAGTGTTGCAGGCGCTGCACGAAATCATGCACGGCTTCGATAAGAACGGCCTGGATTACGAGTGGATAGAGGCGGGGTTGCAGGTCAAACAGGCATTGATAGAACACATGCTGGCCGAAGACATGAAATACCGCGACTACTGCCGCACACTAGGTAAATGAATTGTGTAGGGGCGAATTCATTCGCCCAAAATTATGGAAAAACCGGGCGAATGAATTCGCCCCTACAAACCTAACATCGTGAAGATGTCCGTCAATAGGCGATCCGCATCTGTGCTTGATGGAGATAGCCGTGTTTGCTGCTTTGCGGGCATTTTCATTGACGCGCCTTTCCGCCCAACCCGGCAATATTTTCCGGCTGTCGAAATTTCTGTGTCGCGTCAGACCAGCGCCAACGCGCGTGCTATCTTGCCGTCCGCCTCGGCAGCCAGCGCAGTCAGCTTCGCATCGTCCAACACCTTCATCATGCTGGTCGGTTTGATGAACTCGACCGACACTTTCCCCGGTGCAACTTCGCGCAACACCGCGTTGCAAGGCAATAAACTCGCCACATCGCTGTTCGCCGTGTAGGCCTCATACGCCAGATTGGGATTGCACGCGCCGAGGATCACTGTGGGTATAACATCCTTGCCGGTCTTCTCCTTGATCTTGCTGTGCATGTCGATACGGGTGAGGATGCCGAAGCCCTCAGCAGACAGCGCTTTGGTGGCGCGCTCGATGGCATGATCCAACGTGTCGGCGATTTCGCGTTTGAAATTGATGGTCATGTAGTTCTCCTTTACGGTTGGACAGGAACGGATTTTAGCCGCATTGCAGGATTGTATTCGCAGGCAGTTGCCCCGCAACGCCCGTCAATCGGCGATCCGCATCATGCACTTGATGGAGATGCCCGTATTTCCTGCCTTGCGGGCAAGGTGGCTTACAAGTTTTCTGCAATCACCTTGCCCGCAAGTTCGGGCAGGTTTTGTTGCAAACAATCCAGTTCAATCACCTCCGGCGTGGAACGCAACCAGGTGAGCTGGCGTTTCGCCAACTGGCGCGTGGCAGCGAGGCCTTTCTCGTGCAACTCCGCTGCGCTGATTTCGCTTTCCATGAATTCCCACGCCTGCCGGTAGCCGACGCAGCGCATCGCAGTCATATCGCGATGCAGCGAATATTTCTCGCGCAGTCCGCGCAGTTCATCCACCAATCCTTGTTGCAGCATTTGCACAAAGCGCGTGGCGATGCGCCGGTGCAGCACGGCGCGGTCGGAGGGGATGAGCGCGATGGAGAGGATGCGATAGGGAGGCTCGTCTTGCTCCTGCTGTTTTATGAGCTCCGACATCGGTTTTCCGGTCAGCAAATAAATCTCCATTGCGCGCTGGATGCGTTGCGTGTCGGTGGCATGCAAGCGCGCGGCGGTTTCGGCATCGACGGTGGCCAGCATGGCGTGCAGATGCTCAATGCCGTGCTGCGCGATGTCGGCATCCAGTTGCGCGCGCAGCGCGGCATCGGCTTGCGGCAGCGGACTCAAGCCTTCGCGCAGCGCCTTGAAGTACAGCATGGTGCCGCCGACCAGCAACGGAATCTTGCCGCGTGCGGTGATGTCCGCCATCAGGCGCAGCGCGTCGTGGCGAAAGGCGGCGGCGGAATAAGCCTCGGTGGGGTCAATGATGTCGATCAGGTGATGCGGCGCACGCGCCAGCGTGGCCGCATCCGGTTTGGCCGTGCCGATATCCATGTCGCGAAACACCAGCGCGGAATCGACGCTGATGAGTTCCACCGGCATGCGCTGTACCAGCTCCACCGCGACACCGGTCTTGCCGCTGGCGGTGGGGCCCATGAGGAAGATGGCGGGAGGCAACAATGTCATGTTAAAGCAACGTCATTCCGGCGCAGGCCGGAATCCAGACAATAAAAATGCCTCGCGCAAGCGAGTCAACATTGCAGCTTTGTCCGCTTCGCGGGCTTTTTGTTTCTGCTGGATTCCGGCCTGCGCCGGAATGACGAAATTTTGAATTCATGCCAACTCACTATCCCGCGTCTCATGCACCAACCACGCCGCCGTCACGCTTATTGCCGCCGCGACAGAAATATAGCCGCCCACCCAGCTCAACCCGCCGTGCAGCACCAGTTGCTGCGCGATGTAGGGCGCGAGCGATGCGCCGAGGATGCCGCCCAAATTGTAGGCCGTGCCCGCGCCGGTATAGCGCACCGACGTGGGAAACAGTTCCGGCAGCAACGCGCCCATAGGCGCAAAGGTCGCGCCCATCAAGAATAATTCGAGGCAGAGGAAAATCGTGATCAGCAACGGCGAGCCGCTGCCCAGCATCGGCTCCATCAAAAAGCCGGACAGCAACGCGGTAATACCCGCCACGATCAACACCGGACGGCGGCCAAAACGGTCGCCCGCCCATGCCGCCAGCGGCGTGGCCAGCGCCATGAAAATGATCGCGATGCACAGCATGCCGAGAAATTGCGGACGCGGAATGCCGAGTTTGCTCACGCCGTAACTCAACGAAAAAACCGTGGTGATGTAGAACAGCGCGTAACACACCACCATCAGCAACGCGCCCAGGATCAGCGGTTTGGCGTGGTGCGCAAACATTTCAGTCAACGGCATTTTTCCAAAATCCGTTCGTGCTGAGCTTGTCGAAGCATGAACGACATGCCCTTCGACAAGCTCAGGGCGAACGGCTTGAGTTTGTTGTTCTTGTTGAGCTTTAAGAAACACCGGTGTCTCCGCCAGCTTCAGCCGCACATAAAGCCCAACCACTACCAGCACCGAACTGGCCAGGAACGGCACGCGCCAGCCCCATGCGCGGAACTGCGCATCGTCCAGCACGTTCGCCAGCAACATGAAGCCGCCGACCGCGAACAGGAAACCGACCGGGGGACCCAACTGCGGGAACATGCCGAACCAGCCGCGCTTCCCCTTGGGCGCATATTCCGCCGCCAGCAACGCCGCACCGCCCCATTCGCCGCCAAGGCCGATGCCCTGTCCGAAACGCAGCAGGCACAGCAGCAGCGGCGCAGTCCAGCCGACCATTTCGTAACCGGGCAACACGCCGATCAGCGTGGTGGAAATGCCCATCACCAAAAGAGAGGCGACCAGCGTCGCCTTGCGCCCGATCCTGTCGCCGAAATGTCCGAACAACAACGCGCCGAACGGTCGCGCGATGAACGCGATGCCGAAAGTGAGGAACGCATTCAACGCCTGCACTGCGGGATCGCTGTTGGGGAAGAACACCGGCCCGATCACCATCGCCACCGCGAGGCCGTAGATGTAGAAATCGTAGAACTCGATGGCGGTGCCGATGAAGCTGGCGAAGGCGATGCGGGTGGTGGAGATGGAAGTAGTCAAGATTTGCTTCCGCTTCATTAATGAATTTGCATGAGGCTAGGCTTCAGCAAATCTAGTGAGTAATTCAGTTTCACGATTATCCCTTGAAATGTCTAAAAGGATTGTATTTGGTAGATCAATGGAAGGGTGGTGTGCGCTATTCTTTGCAAACCAGAAGACCTCGTTTAGTGGCTCATTCTCATGCCACGTAGTCATCGCATCTTTGTCTTCAGGAATTTCACCGAAATTAAATTCTTCCAAATTGGCGAAATCTACAGCGTCATCCCAACTGCTACAGTCTTTTCCCCATGCCATCATATAAAGACAACCAGACTTCACGAGCCATGTGGCAATCGTGCTTTGCCACTCAGGAGTGAATTCATCTTCGACAATGACTACTGTTCGAAAAGGCTTGAGTGCTGAAATGTCAGGTGGTTCGGAGCCTGACAGAATTTGGAAATATTTGACAGTCATTCTTGGGCCTCACTTGCCGCGCATGATTTATTTAAGCCCGCGTAGGTCCGATTAGCGAAGCGTAATCGGACGTATTTTGTATGGCACATTGCACGCGCATCATTCATCCCCCCGCACGACCGCCTCTACAACGCCACACCAATCCTCGGGATAGACCCCCGCTTCCACATATTGATGGAACGTGGAATACGGCCAATCCCGCACGCGTCTTACAAGCCCGTGTTTCAACGGGTTCACATGCACGTAATCCACATGCCGCTGGTAGTCGGCATCATCGCGTATGAGATGTTCCCAATAATGCCTTTGCCATATTCCGCGTTCGCCCGCTGCCTTGCGTACTTCCGAGCGGTGCTCGGTTTTGGGCAGTGCGCGCGAAAATCCGCTTTTGATCAGTCGCCAGCGCAGGCTGAAATCGCTGTCGCCCGGAGGCAGGGTCATCACGCAATGCAAATGCTCCGGCAATACCACCCATGCGTCAATGCGAAAGGGGTGCTGGTTGCGTACCTGCCGTACCGTGTCGCGCAGCAGATTGATTTCGCGTACGAGCAAGTCATTGCCGTAACGTTGCAGCAGGTTCACCGTAAAGAACCAGGTGCCGCCTGGAATGAATGCGCGCCGGTAATTGGGCATGCTCGTGTTCCTGTCTTGTGATTCATGCGTCCGATTACGCTGCGCTAATCGGACCTACGATCGCTGATTTCAGAGCATGCCAAAATCGGGTATCCGGCCACCCAATTTGGGTATGTGCGAGGGGCGGCCACACCTGCCGCCCCGCAACGCTTCAGCGTTCCGCCAGCTTGAGGCGGCGTTTTCTGACTCCGTCGGCGAGCATGTCGAGGACGTGGACGGTGTCTTCCCAGCCAATGCAGGCGTCGGTGACGGATACGCCTTTGTGCAGGGGTTTGCCGGGGAGGATGTCCTGGCGGCCTTCCTTGATGTTGGATTCGATCATGACACCGAAGATGCGCTCTTCGCCGTTGGCGAGCTGTGCGGCGCAGTCCTGCGCCACTTCGATCTGGCGCTTGAATTCCTTGCGGCTGTTGGCGTGGGAGAAGTCGATCATGACGCGCGCCGGGAGGCCTGCGTTGGCCAGTTCCTTACTGACGGCATCGACGGCGGATGCGTCAAAGTTGGGCTGTTTGCCGCCGCGCAGGATGAGGTGGCAGTCTTCGTTGCCGTGCGTGGAAACGATGGCGGAGTGGCCGGCCTTGGTGACGGACAGGAAGTGGTGCGGGCTGGCTGCGGCCTTGATCGCGTCCACGGCGATGCGGATGTTGCCGTCGGTGCCGTTCTTGAAGCCGATGGGGCAGGAGATGCCGGAGGCGAGTTCGCGGTGAATCTGGGATTCGGTGGTGCGTGCGCCGATGGCACCCCAGGAGATCAGGTCGGCGGTGTATTGCGGCGTGATGACATCGAGGAATTCCGTGCCGCAGGGCAGTCCCATTTCGTTGATTTCCCAAAGCAGTTTGCGCGCGATGCGCAGGCCTTCGTTGATCTTGAAGCTGCCGTCGAGTTCGGGGTCGTTGATGAGGCCTTTCCAGCCGACAGTGGTGCGCGGTTTTTCAAAATAGACGCGCATCAGGATTTGCAGGTCGGCTTGCAGGCGCTGGGCTTCCTTATTCAGCCTGGCCGCGTATTCCATCGCCGAATCGACATCGTGAATGGAGCAGGGGCCGACCACGACCACCAGCCTGTCGTCCGCGCCATGCAGGATGCGGTGCAGCGCCGTGCGGGCGTTGAACGTGGTTTCGGCGGCCCGTTCGGTCACCGGGAATTCGCGCACGAGGTGGCCGGGGGGGGAGAGTTCCTTGATTTCTTTGATGCGGACATCGTCAACGATATGTTTCATTTAAAAAATCCAAACTTGTTAAGTTACGTTAAAAGGAAAAACCTGAAAAAAGTGCGTCATTATGCCTGTTCCCGGCCAGACATTCGATTCCGGCGTGTCTCATTGGCCGATTATTTTCCGCGCATGAACATCGCATCCAGTTCCGCCAGCGTGAGCTGGAACCAGGTCGGGCGGCCGTGGTTGCACTGGTCGGCGCGTTCGGTCTGCTCCATCTCGCGCAGGATGGAGTTCATCTCGGGCAGGCTCAGTTGCTGGTTGGCGCGCACGGCGGAATGGCAGGCCAGCGTGGCGAGCAGTTCGTTGCGGCGCTCGGTGAGCGCGCGGGAAGCGCCGAATTCGCGCAGCTCGTGCAACACCTCGCGTGCGGCGGTTTCGGCGTGGGCTTGTTTGAGCATGGCGGGCATGGCGCGCACGGCGAGGGTGTGGGTGGAGATGGGCGCGAGGTCGAAGCCGAGTTGGTGCAACGCCTCCTGTTCGTCTTCGACGGTGGCGATGTCCAGTGTGTCGGCGGGAAACGTCACCGGGATCAGCAACGGTTGCGTCGGCATCTGCTGCTGGTCGAACGCGGTTTTGAGTTTTTCATACACGATGCGCTCGTGCGCGGCGTGCATATCGACCACGATCAAGCCTTGCTGGTTCTGCGCGAGGATGTAGATGCCGGAGAGCTGGCCGAGGGCGAAGCCGAGGGGGTGTTCTTGGGCGGGAAGGGATAAGGGGGAAGGGGGAAGGGGAACGTCAAAGGCGGGCGAGGTTTGACCCTTCTCCCTTCCCCCTTCCCCCTTCTCCGTCTGTGTTTCCCACAAGCGATAACTCGCTTCGCGCTGTTCTGCTCCGAACGCCATGCGTTGCTGGCTGGTGTTGTAGGAGCGAGCTTGCTCGCGAACATCATTCGCGAGCAAGCCTGTCCTGAGCCCAGTCGAAGGGCTCGCTCCTACATCTTGCGTGGTGGCGGCTTCCATCGTCCCGCCCAACGCATCCTGCAACGCGTGGAACACGAACTGGTGTATGCCCTGACTCTCGCGGAAGCGCACCTCGCTCTTGGCTGGATGCACGTTCACGTCCACCTGTTCCGGCGGCAGTTCGAGGAACAGCACGAAGGCGGGATGGCGCTGGTGGTGCAGGATGTCTTGATAGGCTTGGCGCACCGCGTGCATCAACACTTTGTCGCGCACGAAGCGGCCATTGACGAAAAAATATTGTTCGTCGCGGGATGAACGCGAATAGGCGGGCAGGGCGGCGATGCCGTACAAATGCAGGTTACCTATTTGTTTTTCGACGGCGACGGCGTGCTGGCCGAATTCGGTGCCGAGGATTGCCGAGACCCTCACCCCTAGCCCCGTGCCCCCCCCCTCTCCCTTTGGGAGAGGGTATGGGGTGAGGGGCGGGCGAGGGGAATTTGCTTCCCTCTCCCGCAGGCGGGAGAGGGATTGAGGGTGAGGGCTGTTCGGTGAAGCCGCCAGTTGCCACACCATCCGCCCGTTATGCTGCAACGAAAACGCCACATCCGGTCGCGACAGCGCGATGCGTTTGAATGTTTCTTCGCACCAGGCGAACTCGGTGTTTTCTGTCTTCAGGAATTTGCGCCGCGCGGGCGTGTTGAAATACAGCTCGCGCATTTCCACACTGGTGCCATGCGCGTGCGCGGCAGGTGCGGCGTTTCCCTGTGTGCCATCCGATGCTTCGATCTTCCACGCGTGTGCCGCCTGTGCATTGCGGCTGGTGAGCGTGACATGCGCCACCGCTGCCATGCTCGCCAGCGCCTCGCCGCGAAAGCCCATGCTGGATACGCGCTGCAAGTCGTCGAGCGAGGCGATCTTGCTGGTGGCGTGGCGCATCAAGGCCAGCGGCAGTTGTTCCTGCGCGATGCCGCCGCCGTTGTCGCGCACGCGCAGCAGCTTCACGCCGCCCATTTCCAACTGCACCGCAATGTCCGATGCTCCCGCATCCAGGCTGTTTTCCAGCAATTCTTTCAAGGCCGAAGCCGGGCGCTCGATCACCTCGCCAGCGGCGATCTGGTTGATAAGCAGGTCGGGGAGGAGTTGGATGGCTGACATGGCGGCGGATTATATACATAGCGACATAAATCTACTGATGAAGCTACTAGCCATTCCACTAAGCGCGAAAAAGCCCGCGCTAAGTGGCTGGTTATGCGCGAACCGGCATCGGGGTCGCGCGGTGCTCGGCATCCTCATATACTTAACGTACATTCCGGTGCCTGCGCTCCGGGCTCCCCCGATGTCGGCTCGCTCGCTACGATTTCTGTCGCTATGTATAGCGGATGCCTAGGCGGATATTTTTGGAGTAGCATCCATTTGTGCCGTCATTCCGGCGCAGGCCGGAATCCAGCGCAGTTATTCAACATGCAGTTGGGTTTTGTCCGCTACGCGGATTCATTGTTTCAGCTGGATTCCGGCCTACGCCGGAATGACGATGTAACGAATTTTTGCTGCATACACTCCGAGCGCAAAATGCCGAACAAGAAATGGTTTTCTTTTAAGCAACAACCCCTCAGATGGGAAATCCTCGCGACGTTGTCGCTGAAAATCTTTTTGCTGTTCATCCTGTGGTGGGCGTTTTTCTCGCATGCGCCCGACAAGCAATCAATTGCCAACGCAGTCGCCGAGCGCATCTCCGGCACTGCACCAGATTCTTCTTCCACTTCCCGGAGCATCCGCCATGATTGATCCCGCCGCCGTTGACCTCGCGCGTTTGCAGTTCGCCGTGACCGCGCTTTATCACTTCCTGTTCGTGCCGCTGACGCTGGGCATGACGTTCATGCTGGCGATCATGGAGACGGTGTATGTGAAAACAGGCAACCCCATTTACCGCGACATGACCAAGTTCTGGGGCAAGCTGTTCGGCATCAATTTCGCGCTGGGCGTGACCACCGGCCTCACGCTGGAATTCCAGTTCGGCACCAACTGGTCGTACTACTCGCATTACGTCGGCGACATTTTCGGCGCGCCGCTGGCCATCGAGGGGCTACTGGCGTTCTTCCTGGAATCCACGTTTGTCGGCCTGTTCTTTTTTGGCTGGGACAGGTTGTCCAAGATGGGGCATTTGACCGTCACCTATCTGGTGGCTATCGGCTCCAATCTGTCGGCGGTGCTGATCCTGATCGCCAACGGTTGGATGCAGAATCCGGTGGGCGCGGCATTCAATCCGCTCACCATGCGCATGGAGCTGAGCAGCTTCAGCGAACTGGTTTTCAATCCGGCGGCGCAGACCGAGTTCTTGCATACCGTGTCGTCCGGCTATGTGACTTCCGCGATATTCGTGCTGGGCATTTCCTCGTGGTATCTGCTCAAAGGCCGCGATATGGCGTTCGCGCGCCGCTCGTTCCGCATCGCCGCCGCGTTCGGTTTGATCTCGGCGTTGTCGGTGGTGGTGCTGGGCGACGAATCCGGTTTCGCGCTCGCCGAACGCCAGCAGACCAAGTTGGCTGCGATGGAAGGAATATGGCAGACCGAAGCCGCACCGGCGGGGCTGGTTCTGTTCGGCATTCCCGATGAGGCCGCGCGCAGCAACCACGCCGAGGTGAAAATTCCCTACGTGCTGGGGCTGATCGCCACGCGCAGCACGGACAAGGTGTTGCCCGGCATCGACCAATTGGAAGTCACCATCAAGCGGCGCATCGAGAGCGGCGCGCTTGCCGTGAGTGCGCTGGGACGCATGCGCAAAGATAAAAACGATGCCGAAGCAGTCAGCCAATTCGCCGCACACCAGGCCGATCTCGGCTACGGCCTGCTGCTGAAAAAATACACCGACGATGTGTTGCAAGCCACGCCGGAAATGTTGGCGAATGCGGTGGATGATGCGATCCCGCCGGTCGCGCCGCTGTTCTGGAGTTTTCGCTTGATGATGTTGCTGGGCTTCGCTTTCATCGCCTTGTTCGTCGTCGCTTTCTGGGCTTCGCTGAAAAATAATTTTGAGCGCAAGCCGTGGTTGTTGCGCTGTGCGCTGTGGTTCATTCCCTTGCCGTGGCTCGCCACGCAACTGGGCTGGATCGTGGCCGAGGTCGGGCGGCAACCGTGGACGGTATATGGCGTGCTGCCCACGCACTTGTCGGTCTCCAGCTTGTCGGCCAGCGAAGTGCTGCTGTCGCTGGCGGGATTTTTCGTGTTCTACACCTTGCTGCTGATCGCCGAGTTGTACTTGATGTTCAAGTACGCGCGGCTGGGACCGTCGAGTCTGGGCACGGGCGGGTATCACTTTGAGACGGTACGAACAAAAAACAATTAGCCACAGTATGGCTGCAACCGTTTTACTCCCTTCTCCCGCAGGCGGGAGAAGGGCTGGGGATGAGGGGCTATGCTATGGAACTAAACTTTTTGGTTCTCGAAGACCCTCACCCTAACCCTCTCCCGCCTGCGGGAGAGGGGACTGTGAGGCTGTGGATGAAGGGATGGCACTTCATTCTCTGTGTTCTCTGTGAACTCTGTGACTTGATTTTAGGTTTTGATTTTAAAGGAGCATGATATGTTTGATTACGAAACGCTCAAGCTGATCTGGTGGCTACTGGTGGGTGTATTGCTGGTCGGCTTCGCCGTGATGGACGGGCATGACATGGGCATGGGCGCGCTGCTGCCTTTCGTCGCCAAAACCGATAGCGAACGCCGCGCGCTAATCAACAGCGTTGCGCCGCACTGGGATGGCAATCAGGTGTGGTTCATCACCGCCGGTGGCGCGATTTTCGCCGCGTGGCCGCTGGTGTATGCCACGGCGTTCTCCGGTTTGTATTTCGCGCTGATGGCGGTGTTGTGGGCGATGTTCCTGCGTCCGGTCGGTTTCGACTTCCGCAGCAAAGTGGCCGATCCGCGTTGGCGCAGCGCATGGGACTGGGGCATCTTCGTCGGTTCCGCCGTGCCCGCGCTGCTGTTCGGCGTGGCCTTCGGCAACGTGTTGCAGGGCGTGCCGTTCCATTACGAGGGCGACATGCGCTCGGTTTACAGCGGCACGTTCTGGGCGTTACTCAATCCGTTCGCCTTGCTGGCGGGCGTACTCAGTCTGTCCATGATTGTCTTTCACGGCGCGAATTATTTGATCGTGCGCACCGAAGGCGTACTGCAAACCCGCGCCCGCCGCGCCGCGCTGATCTTCGGCGCGCTGATGCTGCTGCTGTTGGCGTTGTGCGGCGTGCTGGTGGCGGGCATGCACGGCTACACCTTGCTCTCTGCGCCCGAAGCGGGCGCAGTGCAAAGCCCGCTGGACAAAGTGGTGGCGATGCAAACCGGTGCATGGCTGGGCAACTTCCACAAACTGCCGCTGCTGTGGATATTCCCCGCGCTCGGCTTCCTCGGTGCATTGCTCGGCATCGTGTTCGCCGCCAAGTTGAAAGGTGTGCTGGCTTTCGTCGCCAGTTCGGTCGCCATGCTAGGCGTGATCTTCACCACCGGAGTCGCCATGTTCCCCTTCGTGCTGCCCTCCAGTGCCATGCCCAACCACAGTCTGACGCTGTGGGATTGCGTCTCCAGCGCACGCACGCTGGAAGTCATGCTGTGGGTTGCGCTGGTCATGACCCCCATCGTCGTCGCCTACACCGGCTGGGCCTACCGCCTCATGCGCGGCAAAATCACCACCGCCCACATCGAAGCCAACGACCACTCGGTCTATTGAGAAAGGAAAACATCATGTGGTATTTCGTCTGGATATTTGGAGTTTCTGCTGCGGTTTGGCTGGTGGTGATGAGTGCGATGAGGTTTGAGACGCGGGAAGGCGATGTAAAGTAGGTCGGGTTTCAACCCGACTTGCGTCATGGCATGCCCTGTAGATTGGCTATTGACAGGCATCTTCATGTGGTGTTGGTTTGGTAGGGTGCGCTTGCGCCCCAATTTCACGGCGCATAGCTCAGCGCTCAAGCATAGCAGCGCGAAAGTGCGCAGCCCTTTAACTCAGACATAAGGAATTAGCAGCCATGGCTACTTTACGAATAAACCCGATGTTTTTTGAGGCCGTGGAAAGGTACTTTGAGCATTTGCCGCCCGCAGACGATTTGACGTTGCTCATTCTCAAAGGACACTTATTGATTGAGGAGTTATTGCGGCAGCTTGTGGATCAGGCCTTGATTAAGCCAATGGCTCTCAAAGACGCGCGGCTAGAAACGCACCAATGCATTTGTTTGGCTGAGGCAATGTTTTACGACCGCGTACCATCTTGGCTGTGGGACGCGCTGAAAAAGTTAAACAGTATTCGAAATAAGCTTGCTCACAACTTAAATCCTGTTGGGTTTGAGCACAAGGTTGCGGATTTTAATGAATTTGTTAATGAACACAGAGACAAGACTCCAGGCCTGCGCTCCGTGTTGAATGGCCATCCAGTAACGCTCGCTCTCGGCGATGTTCATTCTCAACTTCTCTTGCTTTTGTATCCGCTTCTTGACGGAGAAGATTAACTCTTCATTCAAAACATCCGGCGCAATAACGATTGCGCCCTACATATTTATCCACCTGCCTGTAGATGCCCGCCAATAGGCGATCTGCATCATGCGCCGCGTGTAGATCGCCTATTGGCGGGCATCTACAGGCAGTGGCTTTACCGGAATTCGAAAAAACTAGTCGCCGAACGGATTGAACAGCGGTACGTTGAAGCGTTCAAAATCCCGGACATTTCGGGTGACGACGGTCAGGTGATGGACGATTGCGGTGGCGGCTATCATCGCGTCTTCATACACGGTGTCTGATTGCCTGTGCATCAGTTTTGCCCAAATACGAAAGGTCGTCGCATCCATGGAGAGCATGTTGTAGGTGGCGGCGACCTGATCTGCCCAGGCTTCAATTTCAGCCGCTTTGACGGCATCCTGTTCTCGCGTTAATTCGATGCCAGCCTGTATTTCGCCCAGCGTTACGGCGCTGAGGTGAATATCTTCATCGGCGAGTGTTTCAAGCCACGCAACCACTGCGCCGTGGGGGCGAATTTTGCGCAGTTCGGAGACGACATTGGTGTCGAGTAGATACATGTTGCGCCTTAGCCGGTAATTGCCGAACGACGCTTGGCCGCACCGCGCGGTGGAATTTCAAAATCGACCCGCCCGGAATCTGTTAGCAGCAATGACTTCAGCGAAGGTCGCGCGGCGTTGTTCATTCGCTTCCATTCTGCGATGGGTACAAGCACGGCAGTTTCCGCGCCGCGCCGCGTGACTAGTTGCGGCCCGCCGTTGATGCAGGCTTCCAGCAATTCACTGAAACGGGATTTTGCATCTTGTACAGGCCATGCGTTCATGATTTCACCTCTTTATAACTAGTCAGATGACTAGTCTATTCCGATGGGTGTGCAATATCAAGACTGCATGGGGAGTGAGTATTGACGGGCATCTCCGGGCATGTAACGTTTTGTTTTGGAAGCCCGCGTAGGGCGCAATAACCAACGGGCATTGCGCCGCATGTGCGAGTTCAAAACATCCGGCGCAATAACGATTGCGCCCTACATTGATTACCCGCCTGTCTGTAGATGCCCGTCAATACTCATTCTCCACGCGACGCATGATGCAGATCGCCTATTGACGGGCATCTTCAGGTAGGAGTCTGATACGGCAGGATCATTTCGGTTGATGACGGCTTATCGAACGCTGGCCGGAATCAAGCGGTGTGGTGGTTCTTCAGCCATTCTTTCAGCGCTTCGTTGATGCGCGTTTGCCAGCCACGACCACCTGCCTTGAATGCATCCAGTACTTCCGCGTCCAGACGCAATCCGGTATGCACTTTGGGATTGGCGGATGCGGGGCGGCCGCGTTGGGGGATGGGTTTCAGTTGCGCGAATTCAGCAACTGTCAGCTCATGCGTGTCGGGATCGGCGGCAATCCCGGCGCTGATCGCTACATCTTCTTCCGGGGTCGGCAGGATGAGGGTGCGCCCGGTGTGAGATTTAATTGTTTGCGGCATAGTTATTCACCTCTCTTGTGTTGGCCTTGCGCAGGCTGATGATGCGGCGCTGTTCGTCGCGGTCCGTGAAAACCACACAGTACAACCGTCTCTCCAATATGACGTAGCCGATCCAGCGTTCTTCGCCGTAGTTGCGGCGAGCATCCGGTTTCGCCCACAGTGTGTCCCATTCCAGCTCAGCAGCCAATGCCAGCGAAACGCCGTGCTTGGCTTGGTTGGCAATGTCTTTGGCGGAGTCATAGGCGATTTCCATGCGCATTATTGTAGCAACAATAAATGCAAGGGAAAGGAATTTGTTTCGGATGATGGGCATTGAGGATTGGCAGTCCAACGTGTTCTGGATGCGATAATGCGGAGCACATTTATCCCGCTCGAAACGATTTATCCATGCTGAACACCCATCAATCCAATCAACTCCTCCGCCTGCGCTGGACGGCCTTCGTCATTGTCGGTCTGGCTTACGTGTTGTCATTCTTCCATCGCTTCGCCCCGGCGGCGATTTCGTCCGATTTGCAGCAGACATTTCATGCCAGCGCGGCGGCATTGGGCGGGTTGGCGGCGACGTATTTCTACGTTTACACGGTGATGCAGATTCCCACCGGGGTGCTGGTGGATACGCTGGGCGCGCGGCGGGTGGTGGCGATTGGCGGGGTGGTCGGCGGTATTGGTTCGCTGTTGTTCGGCGTGGCCGATACGCTGGCCGTCGCGTCGGTTGGTCGCTTGTTGGTCGGGCTGGGGGTGTCGGTGATGTTCATTTCGATGCTCAAGCTGAATGCGAGTTGGTTTCATGATCGGCATTTCGCCACGGTGACCGGCATCACGATTTTGATCGGCAATGCGGGTTCGCTGCTGGCGGCTGCACCCTTGGCTTGGGCGCTGGGCTTTGTTTCGTGGCGCACGGTATTCGTGGCGGTGGGCTTGTTCTCTTTGCTATTGGCGGCGCTTTCATGGTGGCTGGTCCGCAATCATCCGGGCGAGGTGGATTTGCCCAGTTTGCGCGAGTTGGATGGCAAAGCGGCGCATCCGCCGCATCAGGGGCATTGGTACGACGGACTGTTGATCGTGATGAAGAACCGCGCCACGTGGCCGGGGCTGTGGGTGAATATGGGCATTGCCGGTTCGCTGTTTGCCTTCGGCGGTTTGTGGGCGGTGCCGTTTTTGCGCGATGGTTACGGCATGGATAGAGCTGCCGCCACCAATCACACCACCTTGTTGCTGGCGGGATTCGCGGTCGGCGCGTTGTTCATCGGTGCGCTGTCGGATCGCCTCGGGCGGCGCAAACCGGTGATGATCGCGGGCGCGCTGGGTTATTGCCTGTGCTGGTTGCCGATGGCGTTCGGTTGGTCGCTGGATGGTGTTGCGGGTTACGCGCTGTTTCTGCTGATGGGCTTGTCTGCGCCCAGCTTTACGTTGAGTTGGTCGTGCGCCAAAGAAGTGAATCCGCCCGCACTGTCCGGCATGGCGACCAGCGTGGTGAATGTCGGCGCTTTTCTCGGCACGGCGATCATGCAGCCGCTGGTTGGTTGGGCGATAGACCGTGCGCATGCAGCCTCCGGCAATGCGCCGCTCGGATTGAGCGACTATCGCGCTGGCATCGCCATTATGCTGGGTTTTTCGTTGCTGGGATTGGTTGCCACGCTGTTCATTCGCGAGACGTATTGCCGCCAAAATGGCGCTGTAAAAATAAGTTGACTAAAATACTTTTAATAGTTGACTAAAACGCTCGGCAGGGGTTAAATGTACACCAGTTCTTCAGACAAGAAAGGGTGTTAATCATGCAAATTCCAAATCGTGATGGTGATGGGTATCTCGTTGATATGAGTGATTGGTCGCCGGAAATCGGTCGTGCCATGGCCGAGGTGGATGGCTACGAATTGAACGAGAAGAAATGGCAGCAGATTGAGAAGGCGCGCGAGTTTTACGAGCAGTATGGCGCGGTGCCGCCTATCCGCAAGTTTGCCAAATACATCGAAGAAGACCAGAAAGAGGTGTTCGATCTGTGGATGACCGGGCCGATGAAGCCGATCACCAAATACGGCGGCATGCCCAAGCCGACCGGTTGCGTGTGATGAAACTTTAGGCTGCCTCTAAAAATTCAAAGTTCTAAGCAAGACAAGGCGCGAACAAAAAATTGCGACGCAGCATATATTTGAATATGTAAGGAGCAATTTTTTGCGAGCAACGCAGTATTGCGACGAAGTGGGGTAAGCAGGCAATCCGCGCAGCGGATGCTCGCAAATTTGGATTTTTAGAGGTGGCCTTCAGGGCGCTGTTAATAGCGCCCGTTGCGCCTCATCCAGATAGCGCCACTCGCCTTCGGCCAGGTTCAGCGCAGCCAGCTTTAATCCGCCAATCTCGGTGCGGCGCAACGCCGTGCAGTGGTTGCCTGCGGCGGCGAGCATGCGTTTCACCTGATGATATTTGCCCTGTTCCAGCACGATCTCCAGTTGGTGCTCATCCAGCCTGTTGCACACGACCGCCGCCAGCGGCGCGGGTTCGTCGTGCAACTTCACGCCTTTCAATAATTGCGCGACCAGCTGCGGCGTGACCGCATCGTGCGTGGTGGCGACATAAACCTTGGGGATGTGGCGCTTGGGCGAGGATTGCGCGTGAATGAATGCGCCGTCGTCGGACATCAGCAATAGTCCGGTGGTATCGTGGTCGAGCCGTCCAACGGGCTGCACATCGCGCAAGGAAAACTGTTCCGGCAACAGGGAAAGCACGCCGGGATGGTGGCTGGGTTTGCGCGAACATTCGTAGTCGGCGGGTTTGTTCAGCGCGATATATACATGCTCGCGATATTGCCAAGGCTCTCCATACACGCTGAATTCTAGGCCGCTGGTTTCCAGAATTAAGCGGCTATCGGTGACGATTTCGCCGTTTATTCCGACTTCTCCATCCGCAATTATCTGGCTGCACCATTTGCGAGTACCGAATCCCTGCGACTGCAAAATGCGCTCTAATGTTTGCTTGCTCATGGCGGGACTGTAACAGAATCAGGCGGTTGGCGGTTTGATTGACCATTTGGATTTTCATGGGTAGTATCGCCGCCTTCTGAAACGTCGGAAACAAATCCTGATGCGTCGCAAGCTGGTAATTGGAAATTGGAAAATGCATGGCTCGCTGGCTCAGAACGAGTTGTTGCTGGAGGCAGTAAAGAATGGCGTGGCGCAACTGGCCGCTGTGGATGTCGCGGTTTGCGCGCCTTTTCCTTACCTCGCGCAACTTGAGCAGGAATTGTCGGCTTCGGCAGTAAAGTGGGGCGCACAGGATGTGCACCAACTCGACAAAGGGGCATACACCGGTGAGGTGTCTGCTTCCATGTTGGCAGATTTTGGTTGTAAGTATGTGCTCGTGGGTCATTCCGAACGGCGCAGTATTTACGGCGAGGACAGTCATTTAGTGGCAGAGAAATATGCCGCAGCGCAGAAGGCGGGATTGGTTCCCGTGCTGTGTGTGGGCGAGACATTGGAGCAGCGCGAGAGCGGGGCAACCGAGATGGTGGTTGCCGAACAGTTGGATGCGGTGATCGCTTTGGCCGGAGTGCAGGCATTGCGCCAGGCGGTACTGGCTTACGAGCCGGTCTGGGCGATAGGTACCGGCAAGACGGCATCGCCGGAGCAGGCACAGGCGGTACATGCGTTTATTCGCCAGCGCGTGGCGGGACATGATGCGCAGGTGGCGGAGAATCTGGTAATTTTGTATGGTGGCAGCGTGAAGGCGGCGAATGCTGCCGAGTTGTTCGCCAAGCCGGATATTGATGGCGGTTTGATCGGTGGGGCAGCTTTGGTTGCGGATGAGTTTGTCGCGATCTGCCGCGCGGGTCAATCGGGTAAGTAAACGGCAGTGATTTGATTTTGTTTCGGAGCGGCGTGTGGAAAATATAGTTTGGGTGGTACATGTGGTGGCTGCGGTGGTGCTGATCGGTTTGGTTCTGATCCAGCACGGCAAAGGTGCGGATATGGGCGCTGCGTTCGGTTCCGGTTCTGCCGGCAGTCTGTTCGGTTCCAGCGGATCGGCAAATTTTCTGAGCCGTAGCACGGCAGTGGTGGCGACAGTATTTTTTGTCACCAGTCTTTCGCTGACCTATTTGTATTCGCGTCCCGCGAAAGTGCAGGGCGTGCTGGATAAAGTGGATGTGCAGACGTTGCAACCGCAAGCTGCTCCCGCTCCTGCGGCGAATGAAACAAGCGACTCCAAGTCGCAACAAATACCAAAATAATAAGAAATATGCGGAGTTGGCGGAATTGGTAGACGCGCAGCCTTGAGGTGGCTGTGTCCGTAAGGACGTGAGGGTTCGAGTCCCTTGCCCCGCACCAAATTAAAATAAAAAAACAAAAAAATTCAGAATTAAGAATTACAAAATTAAATAATAAGAATTAGAATATCAGAAGACCGGGGTGCAAGCCTCAGGTCAAAATGCAGTCAAAAAAAACTAGAGTAGCATCCACTGCTCCGAAACTTCGGGGGCCTTAAGATGAGGGGGACTCAAGATGTTGGAAAATTATTTTCCAGTGCTGATATTTATTGCCATCGCACTTGTGATTGGCGTATTGCCTTTGGTGTTGGGCAAGCTGATTGCGCCTAACCGCCCCGACGACAAAAAACTCTCTCCTTACGAATGCGGCTTCGAAGCGTTCGAAGATGCGCGCATGAAGTTCGATGTGCGTTTCTATCTGGTCGCCATCCTGTTTATCCTGTTCGATCTTGAGATCGCCTTCCTTTTCCCTTGGGCGATCGTTCTCAAAGAGATAGGTACCTTCGGTTTTGTTTCCATGATGGTCTTTCTGGCCATCCTTGTGGTGGGCTTTATCTACGAATGGATGAAGGGGGCTTTGGAATGGGAATAGAAGGCATTCTGGAGAAGGGGTTTGTCACCACTTCTGCCGACACGGTAATCAACTATGTGCGTACCGGTTCGCTGTGGCCCATGACCTTCGGTCTGGCTTGCTGCGCGGTCGAGATGATACATGCGGTGACACCTCGTTACGACTTGTCCCGATTTGGAGCGGAGGTTTTTCGCCCGAGTCCAAGGCAATCGGATTTGATGATTGTAGCGGGAACATTGTGCAACAAGATGGCACCGGCCTTGCGCAAGGTTTATGACCAGATGGCCGAGCCGCGTTTTGTGATTTCCATGGGTTCCTGCGCGAACGGCGGCGGCTATTACCATTATTCCTATTCGGTGGTACGCGGCTGCGACCGCATTGTTCCAGTCGATATTTACGTGCCCGGTTGCCCGCCGACCGCCGAGGCGTTGATATACGGCATCATCCAGTTGCAGAACAAGATCAAGCGTACCAACACCATCGCGCGATAGGCCGACCATGACGACCAACCTGAACATACTGTCCGCAAATTTGAGTAAAGCTCTTTCAGGCAAAGTGGTGAGCCTGGAAGAACGCTTGGGTGAACTGACGCTGGTGGTGAACGCGAGCGACATGCTCTCCGTCTTTACCCGCCTGCGCGACGATGCCGATTTGCGTTTTGAAGAGCTGATTGATGTCTGCGGCATCGACTACTCCACTTACGGCAGCGAAACGAGTGAGGACGGCAAGTATTTGCCCGATGCGCCGCGCGAAGGCGCGCGCTTTGCCGTCGTCTATCATCTGCTTTCGGTGTCGCATAACATGCGTTTGCGCGTGCGCGTGTTCGCGCAAGATGATGAAAATCCCGTATTGAATTCTGTCGCGGAAATATGGTCTTCGGCCAACTGGTACGAGCGCGAGGCGTTCGATCTGTACGGCATTATCTTTATCGGGCATCCCGATCTGCGCCGCCTGCTTACCGATTACGGCTTTGTCGGCAATCCGTTCCGCAAAGACTTCCCGCTGTCCGGTCATGTCGAAATGCGTTACGACGCTGCGCAGAAGCGCGTGATTTACGAGCCGGTCACCATTGAGCCGCGCGAGATCACGCCTCGCACCCTGCGCGAAGAAAATTACGGTCGTTCCTAAGCGAATAGAGAAGGCAACGTTATGGCGGAAATAAAAAATTACACCATGAACTTCGGCCCGCAGCATCCGGCTGCGCACGGCGTGTTGCGCCTGGTGCTGGAGCTGGATGGCGAAGTGATTGTTCGTGCCGACCCGCACATCGGCCTATTGCATCGCGCGACCGAGAAGCTGGCCGAACACAAAACCTATCTGCAATCCGTTCCCTACATGGATCGTCTGGACTACGTGTCCATGATGATGAACGAACATGCCTATGTGATGGCGATAGAAAAGCTGGCGGGCATTGAAGTGCCGCTTCGCGCGCAATACATCCGCGTCATGTTCGACGAGGTCACGCGCATCTTGAATCATCTGCTGTGGCTTGGCGCTTCAGCCATGGACGTTGGCGCGATGTCGCCGATGTTTTACACGTTCCGCGAACGCGAAGCTTTGATGGATGCTTACGAGGCAGTTTCAGGCGCACGCATGCATGCGGCCTACTACCGTCCGGGCGGCGTGTATCGCGATTTGCCGGATTCGATGCCGCAATACCAGGCGAGCAAGATCCACAATGCAGCTGCGGTGAAGAAGCTGAATGAGAACCGCCAGGGTTCCCTGCTCGATTATCTGGAAGATTTTACCAATAGTTTTCCAAAGTACGTAGATGAGTACGAAACGCTTTTGACCGACAACCGTATCTTCAAACAGCGCACGGTGGGGATTGGCGTGGTGTCGCCGGAACGCGCGATGGCGCTGGGTTTCACCGGGCCTATGCTGCGCGGTTCGGGTGTGGTTTGGGATCTGCGCAAGAAACAGCCGTATGAGGTTTACGATCATCTGGATTTCGATATTCCGGTCGGTACGGAAGGCGATTGCTACGATCGTTATCTGGTGCGCGTGGAAGAGATGCGCCAATCCAACCGCATCATCAAACAGTGCATAGACTGGCTGCGCAAAAATCCGGGGCCGGTGATGTCGGACGACCTCAAATTCGCGCCGCCAAAACGCGAATCCATGAAGCAGAACATGGAAGAACTGATCCATCACTTCAAGCTATTTTCCGAAGGCTTTCATCTGCCCGCAGGCGAAGTGTATTCCGCCGTCGAGCACCCCAAGGGTGAATTCGGCATCTATCTGGTGTCGGATGGGGCAAACAAACCTTACCGTATGAAAATTCGCGCACCGGGTTTCGCGCATCTGGCCAGTCTGGACGAGATGGCGAAAGGCCACATGATTGCCGACGTGGTGGCGATCATCGGTACGCAGGACATTGTTTTCGGGGAGATTGACCGCTGATGCTATCCCAACAAATCATTACGCTCATCGAAAAAGAGCTGAAAAAATATCCTGCCGATCAGCGCCAGTCTGCCGTGATGGCGGCGTTGCGTTTCGTGCAAGACGAGAAGGGCTGGATCGCCCCCGAAGACATGGCCGACATCGCCGTCTATCTCGGCATGCCGCAGATGGCCGTGTTCGAGGTGGCGACTTTCTACCACATGTACAACCTCAAACCGATGGGCAAATACACACTGACCGTGTGCACCAACCTGTCGTGCCAACTGTGCGGTTCGGGCGACACGCTGGAGCACTTGCACAAAAAACTGGGTATCAGTTTGGGCGAAGTCACGGTGGACGGTAAATACGGCATACGCGAAGGCGAGTGCATGGGCGCTTGCGTGGATGCGCCGATGTTTTCCATCAACAACAAACAATTGTGCGGTCGTTTGACCAACGAAAAAATCGACCAGATTCTGGCAGAACTGGATAAGCAATGAGCGCGCAAATCATTTTGGCAACAGCCAATGACGGGCTGGCAAAGCTGGATAACTATATCAAGGCGGGCGGTTATCAGGCATTGCGCAAGGTACTGACCGAAAAAATTTCCCCCGAGGCGATCATCGCCGAAGTGAAAGCTTCCGGCCTGCGCGGTCGCGGCGGCGCGGGTTTTCCCACCGGCTTGAAATGGAGCTTCATGCCGCGCAATTACGACGGCGTGAAATATCTGGTTTGCAACTCGGACGAAGGCGAGCCGGGCACTTGCAAAGACCGCGACATCCTGCGCTACAACCCGCATCTGTTGATCGAAGGCATGGCCATCGCCGCCTACACCATGGGCGTGAAGACCGGCTACAACTACGTGCACGGCGAGATATTCGAGGCTTACGAAGTCATGGAGGCGGCTTGCGAAGAAGCGCGCAAAGCGGGCTATTTGGGCAAGAACATCCTCGGCTTAGATTTCGAATTCGACCTGCACAACCACATGGGCTATGGCGCGTATGTGTGCGGCGAAGAGACCGCATTGCTCGAATCTATCGAAGGAAAAAAAGGCCAGCCACGCTACAAGCCGCCGTTCCCCGCCAGCTTCGGTTTGTACGGCAAGCCGACCACCATTAATAACACCGAAACATTCGCCAGCATTCCCTGCATCATCCGCGAAGGCGGACAGAAATTTGCCGACCTGGGCGTGCCCAACAGCGGCGGTATCAAGCTGTTCTCGATTTCCGGTCACGTGAACAATCCGGGCAATTTCGAGCTGCCCATGGGTACGCCGTTCAAGAAATTGCTGGAACTGGCGGGCGGCGTGCGCAAAGGCCACAAGCTGAAGGCGGTGATTCCCGGCGGTTCTTCCATGCCGGTATTGCCCGCCGAGATCATGATGGACGTGAATCTGGACTACGATTCCTTGCAAAAAGCCGGTTCCTATCTCGGTTCCGGCGCGGTGATCGTGATGGACGATACCACCTGCATGGTGAAGGCGCTGGAGCGTCTGTCCTATTTCTATTACGAAGAATCCTGCGGTCAATGCACGCCTTGCCGCGAAGGCACGGGCTGGCTGTACCGCATCATCCACCGTATCGAACACGGCGAGGGCAAGCCCGAAGATCTGGATCTGCTGCTCGACCTGTGCAACAACATCGCCGGACGCACGGTCTGCGCTTTGGGCGATGCGGCTGCATGGCCGGTGCAAGGCATGCTTAAACACTTCCGCAAGGAATTCGAATATCACATCGAACACAAGCGCTGCTTGGTGTAGTCAGACGGACAGGTGAGCAATGATTAACATCGAAATCGACGGCATAAAGATACAGACTCAAAACGGGGCGACCGTGATCGAGGCCGCGCATCAGGCCGGTATCACCATTCCGCATTTCTGCTATCACAAAAAACTATCCATCGCCGCCAACTGCCGCATGTGTCTGGTGCAAGTGGAGAAAGCGCCCAAGCCGCTGCCTGCCTGCGCCACGCCGGTGGCCGAAGGCATGAAAGTGTTCACCCATTCCGAACAGGCGGTGAAAGCGCAAAAAGGCGTGATGGAATTTCTGCTGGTGAACCATCCGCTGGATTGCCCGATCTGCGATCAGGGCGGCGAGTGCATGCTGCAAGATATGTCGGTCGGTTACGGAGGAGGACATTCGCGCTACCACGAGGAAAAACGCGTGGTGCTGGGCAAGGATTTGGGTTCGCTGGTGTCGGCTGAAGAAATGAGCCGCTGCATCAACTGCACCCGTTGCGTGCGCTTCCTGCAGGAGGTCGCCGGACAAATGGAACTGGGGCAAGCTTTCCGTGGCGAACACGCCGAGGTGATGTCATTCGTGTCCGGCACGGTGAATTCCGAACTCTCCGGCAACATCATCGACTTGTGCCCGGTCGGCGCGCTGACTAGCAAACCGTTCCGCTACAAGGCGCGTTCTTGGGAATTGTCGCGCCGCCGCTCGGTGAGCGCGCACGACAGCCTCGGTTCAAGTCTGGCAGTGCACACCAAAAACAACCGCGTGTTGCGCGTGACCCCCATCGAAAACGATGACATCAACGAATGCTGGCTGTCCGACAAGGACAGGTTCGCTTATGAAGGATTGAATTCCGCCGACCGTTTGACCAAGCCGATGATCAAGAAAGACGGTCAATGGCAGGAAGTGCCGTGGCAGGTCGCGCTGGAGTTTGCGGCCAACGGGCTGCGCCACCTTGCCAACGGTGCGGGTGCGGAGCAGGTCGGTGCATTGGCGACCGCCAACTCCACGTTGGAAGAACTCTATTTGCTGCAAAAACTCATGCGCGGCGTCGGCAGCGACAACGTCGATTTTCGTCTGCGCCAATCCGATTTCAGCGCCGACGGCAAACAGCAAGGTAACAACCCTCATCCCAACCTTCCCCCAGTGGGGGAAGGGGCAAACGTCTCCTCCCTTGCGGGAGGAGAGCCGAGACAATTCCTGCCGTGGCTGGGCATGTCGATTGCCGACATCGGCAAGGCAGATCGGTTATTGATCGTCGGCAGTTTCCTGCGCAAGGATCATCCGCTGCTGGCGGCGCGTATCCGCCGCGCGGTGAGAAAAGGCGCGCAAGCCAACATTATTCATTCCGCCGATGACGATCTGTTGATGCAGGTGGAAAACAAAGCCATCGTCGCGCCGGATGCGCTGGTCGAGACATTGACGCAAGTATCCAAGGCTGTGGCAGCGAAACAAAGCGAAGGCATTGCTGGCAGTCTGCTCGGCGGCGAACGCGTCGTGGTGCTGCTCGGCAATTTCGCGCAGCAACATCCGCAATCCGCGCAACTGCAAGCGCTGGCGCAACAAATCGCTGCGGCCACCAACGGCAAGTTCGGATTCCTCGGCGAAGCGGCGAACAGTGTGGGCGGCTATCTGGCGCAGGCCACGCCGGGTGCAAAAGGCTTGAATGCCGCATCCATGCTGGCCGCACCGCGCAAGGCATACCTGTTGTTGAATGTGGAAGCGGAGCTGGATTGTGCCAACCCGCAGCAAGCCGTCGCCGCCATGCAAGCTGCCGATCTGGTGATCGCCATGAGCGCATACAAACACCGGGCAACGGAATATGCCGATGTGTTGTTGCCCGTCGCGCCGTTCACCGAAACTTCTGGCACATTCATCAGCAGCGAAGGCCGCGTGCAGAGTTTCAAAGGCGCGGTCAAGCCCTTGGGCGAAGCGCGTCCGGCATGGAAGGTGTTGCGCGTGTTGGGCAATTTGCTGAAGGTGGACGGTTTCGAGTTTGATACTTCCGAAGCGGTGCGCGACGAGGCAATCGGCGGAATGGACATTCCGGCGAAATTGAACAATGCGTCGCAAGCCGCCACTCAATCCTCAATCCTCTCTCCTCAATCCTCGGGTTTGCAGCGCGTGAGCGATGTGCCCATCTACGCCACGGATGCCGTGGTGCGCCGTTCCGCGCCATTGCAAGCCACTGCCGACGCAGTGACACCGCAAGCATGGTTGCACAGCGACGAGTTGAAAAAGCTGGGCGTGCAAGCGGGCGAGATAGTCAAAGTCAGCCAGGGGCAGGGCAGTGTGATGCTGCTTGCTGCGGCAGACGATAAGTTGCCCAAAGGCGTGGTGCGTGTGGCGACTGGCCATGCCGCGACTGCCGCCCTGGGTGCGATGTTCGGAACAATTTCAGTGGAGCGCGCATGATGGAACTGC
Source organism: Sideroxydans sp. (assembly GCA_028710605.1). Lineage (GTDB taxonomy): Bacteria > Pseudomonadota > Gammaproteobacteria > Burkholderiales > Gallionellaceae > Sideroxyarcus. Next base: position 59,720 of record JAQTTU010000010.1, on the reverse strand, counting down.
TGCAAACATTGCAACAGACGGGACTGGACCTGTTCGGTTCCGCCTGGCTGCCGATCTGGACGCTGGTGAAGATAGTGCTCATCATTGCACCGCTCATGCTAGGCGTGGCTTACCTGACGCTGGCCGAGCGCAAGGTGCTGGGCTTTATGCAGATTCGTCCCGGTCCCAACCGCGTGGGCTGGTGGGGACTAATGCAGCCCATCGCCGACGGCGTAAAGTTGTTGTGCAAAGAAATCATTATCCCGACCGGTGCCAACAAGTTCCTGTTCATCGCGGCTCCCGCGCTGGCGCTTGCTCCCGCCTTGGCGGCATGGTCGGTGATTCCTTTCGGTGACGGCCTGATTCTGGCGGATGTGAATGCCGGGCTGCTGTTCCTGCTGGCGATGACCTCGCTCGGGGTTTACGGCATCATCATCGCCGGCTGGGCATCCAACTCGAAGTATGCCTTCCTCGGCGCGTTGCGTTCCGCCGCACAGATCGTGTCGTATGAACTGGCGATGGGCTTCGCGCTGGTGTGCGTGCTGCTTGCGGCGCAGAGCATGAATCTGGGCGAAATCGTGCGCGGACAACAGAGCGGCTACGGCCTGTTCGGCTGGTACTTCATTCCGTTGTTCCCGATGTTCGTGGTGTATTTCATCGCCGGTGTGGCCGAGACCAACCGTTCGCCGTTCGACTTGGCCGAAGGCGAGTCGGAAATTGTGGCGGGCTTCCACGTGGAATATTCCGGCATGGGTTTCGCGCTGTTCTTCCTAGCCGAATACGCCAACATGATGCTGATTGCAATCCTGACTGCGGTGATGTTCCTCGGCGGTTGGCTCAACCCGTTCCATGGCTGGCCGCTGCTGGGCGCGCTGACGGATGCCATTCCCGGTCTGTTCTGGTTGCTGGGCAAGATGAGTTTCATGCTGTTTGTCTTCCTGTGGTTCCGCGCGACATTCCCGCGTTATCGCTACGACCAACTGATGCGTTTGGGCTGGAAAGTGTTCATTCCGCTGACGCTGGTGTGGGTGGTGGTGGTCGCCACGTGGATGCAAACGCCGTATTGGTTGTGGTAAGCGGTCGGGGATAAAAAAATGAAAAATCTCATCAATTTCTTCAAGAGTTTCCTGCTGCTCGAATTGCTCAAGGGCATGACGGTGACCGGGCGTTATTTCTTCGCGCGCCACATCACCGTCGAGTACCCGGAGGAAAAGACACCGCAGAGTTTCCGTTTCCGTGGCTTGCACGCGCAGCGCCGCTATGCCAACGGCGAAGAGCGTTGCATCGCCTGCAAGCTGTGCGAAGCGGTATGCCCGGCCATGGCGATCAGGATCGAAGTGGCCGAACGCGCTGACGGTTCGCGCCGCACCTCGCAATACGACATCGACTTGACCAAGTGCATCTTCTGCGGCTTCTGCGAAGAATCCTGCCCGGTGGATGCCATCGTCGAAACGCGAGTATATGAATACCACGGCGAAAATCGCGGTGACTTGTATTACACCAAAGAGATGCTGCTGGCGAACGGCGCGAAACACGAAGCGCAGATCGCTCTGGACCGAGCTGCCGATGCCAAGTACCGGTAATTTGAGGAAGCCCCATGAACATTGAAACCCTGTTCTACCTGTTTGCCGCCGTGACCGTGTTCGCGGCGCTGCGTGTGATTACCGCGCGCAACCCGCTGCATGCCGTGCTGTTTCTGGTGCTGGCTTTTGTCAGCAGTGCGGGCATCTGGCTATTGCTGGAAGCCGAGTTCCTCGCCATCGCGCTGGTGCTGGTGTATGTCGGCGCGGTGATGGTGCTGTTCCTGTTTGTGGTGATGATGCTGGACATCAACATCGAGCAATTGCGCGTGGGCTTTTTGCGCTGGCTGCCGGTCGGCTTGCTGCTGGCGGCGGTGATAGGCGTGCAGATGGTGTGGGTGCTGGGTGCGCCGGAAATTGGGGCAGGGAAAACACCGGTCGTGCATGCGGCCGATTACAGCAACACCAAAGAGCTGGGTCGCCTGATCTATACCGATTATGTTTATCCGTTCGAGTTGGCCGCCGTGATCCTGCTGGTGGCGATGGTGGCCGCGATTGCGCTGACCCTGCGTCGCCGCCGCGATGCCAAGCGTCAGGACATCGGCCAGCAGGTCAAGGTCAGGAAAGAAGATCGTTTGCGCATTGTGTCCGTGCCGTCCGCGAATCAAGCGGGTGATGCACAGGATGTCGTGGTTTCGGGCGAGCACGCCGCAGATTAAATCAAAGGGGAGCACATGTTGAATCTCGGTCTTTCGCATTATCTGGTGTTGAGCGCGGTGTTGTTCGCGATCAGCGTGGTCGGCATCTTCCTCAACCGCAAAAACCTGATCGTGTTGCTGATGGCAATCGAACTGATGCTGCTGGCGGTGAACACCAACTTCATCGCGTTCTCGCATTATCTGAACGACACGGCGGGGCAGATTTTTGTGTTCTTCATCCTGACCGTGGCGGCTGCGGAAGCGGCGATCGGTCTGGCGATTCTGGTGGTGCTGTTCCGCAATTTGCGCACCATCAATGTGGATGATCTCGGCAGCTTGAAAGGTTGATGCACATGGATATGCTGAATCTCTATTTACTGGTTCCCCTCGCTCCGCTGGTCGGCGCGCTCGCTGCCGGTTTGTTCGGAAAAGTGCTGGGACGCGCTTGGTCGCACCGCATCACCATCGCGCTGGTGGCCGTGTCGTTCCTGGCATCGCTGGCGGTTTTTCAGGACGTGATGGCGGGACATCTGTTCAACGGCACGGTGTATAAATGGATGGCTTCGGGCGATACCAGCCTGGAGATCGGTTTCCTGATCGACCGCCTGACCGTGATGATGATGCTGGTGGTGACTTTCGTTTCGCTGATGGTGCATATCTACACCATTGGCTACATGCAGGAAGACCCCGGTTATCAGCGCTTCTTCAGCTACATCTCGCTGTTCACTTTCTCCATGCTGATGCTGGTGATGGCCAACAACTTCATGCAACTGTTCTTCGGCTGGGAAGCAGTGGGTCTGGTGTCCTATCTGCTGATCGGTTTCTGGTACACGCGCCCAACGGCGATCTACGCCAACTTGAAAGCCTTTCTGGTCAACCGCGTGGGCGACTTCGGTTTCCTGCTCGGCATAGGCTTGGTGCTGATGGTGTTCGGCACGCTGGACTATCAGTCGGTGTTTAACAACGCGCACAACTATGTCAACGACATGGCCCCCATCCCCGGCATGTCGGTGGGCTTGCTGACCGCGATCTGCATCCTGCTGTTTATCGGCGCGATGGGCAAGAGCGCGCAGTTTCCTTTGCACGTGTGGCTGCCCGACTCGATGGAAGGCCCGACCCCGATCTCCGCACTGATCCACGCCGCGACCATGGTGACCGCCGGTATCTTCATGGTGGCGCGCATGTCGCCGCTGTTTGAATTGTCCGAAACGGCGCTGTCGTTCGTGATGATTATCGGCGCGATCACCGCGCTGTTCATGGGCTTCCTCGGCGTGATCCAGAACGACATCAAGCGCGTGGTGGCGTATTCCACGCTGTCGCAACTGGGTTACATGACCGTGGCGCTGGGCGCATCGGCCTACTCGGTGGCGGTGTTCCATCTGATGACGCACGCGTTCTTCAAAGCGCTGCTGTTCCTTGGCGCGGGCTCGGTCATCATCGCCATGCACCACGATCAGGACATCCGCAACATGGGCGGTTTGCGCAAATATCTGCCCATCACCTGGATCACTTCGCTGATCGGTTCGCTGGCCTTGGTCGGCACGCCATTCTTCTCCGGCTTCTATTCCAAGGACAGCATCATTGAGGCGGTCGGTCTGTCAACGCTGCCCGGTTCGGGTTTCGCCTACTTCGCGGTAGTCGCGGGCGTGTTCGTCACCGCCTTCTATTCTTTCCGCATGTACTTCCTGGTGTTCCACGGCGAAGAGCGATTCGGCAAGGATCATCACGATCACCACGGCGATCACGACGACGAAGAAACATCGAAAGATCACCATCACGGTTTGAAGCCGGGACAGAAACCGCATGAGCCGTCCGGCGTGGTGACATGGCCGCTGATTCTGCTGGCGATCCCGTCGGTGCTGATCGGTTTCATCACCATCGAGCCCATGCTGTTCGGCGATTATTTCCTCGACGCGATCTACATCGGCCACAACCACCAGGCGCTGGAAGTGCTGCGCGAAGAGTTCCACGGCGCGGGCGCGATGGCGCTGCACTCGATATTCACGCTGCCGCTGTGGCTGGCGCTGGCAGGGGCGGGCAGCGCGTGGTTCTTCTATATGAAGCGCCCCGACATCCCGGAATATTTGCGCCAGAAATTCTCGGCCATCTACACCTTGCTGGAAAACAAATATTACCTCGACAAATCGAATGACTGGCTGTTTGCGGGCGGCGCACGCGCTGCCAGCCGCTTCCTGTGGAAGTTCGGCGACGTAAAAATCATCGACGGCTTTTTCGTGAACGGCTCGGCGAAACTGGTGGGTATGTTCTCCGGCGTGCTGCGCGGACTGCAAACAGGCTACGTGTATCACTACGCGTTTTGGATGATTATCGGCGTGTCCGCACTGCTCACAGTGCGCACATGGTTCGAATAAGCAGTATTAGAGAAGAGCTGAAGGAACAAGCATGATTTTCGGATACCCCCTGTTAAGCGTCGTCATCTGGCTACCCATCATCTTCGGGCTGCTGGTGCTGGCGACCGGCAACGACCGCAATGCGCAACTGGCGCGTGTCATCGCGCTGGTCGGCGCGATATTGAGCTTCTTGGTCACCCTCCCGCTTTATACCGGTTTCGACCGCATGACCAGCGCCATGCAGTTCGTGGTATTCGAAGACTGGATCACCCGTTTCAATATCCACTACCACCTCGGCGTGGACGGCATCTCGGTGCTGTTCGTGTTGCTCAACAGTTTCTTCACGCCGCTGGTGGTGATCGCCGGCTGGAAAGTGATCGAGAAGCGCGTGGCGCAATACATGGCGGCATTCCTCATCATGTCCGGTCTGGTCAACGGCGTGTTCGCCTCGCTGGACGCGATGCTGTTCTACGTGTTCTGGGAAGCGATGCTGATCCCGATGTTCATCATCATCGGCGTGTGGGGCGGACCGAACCGCGTGTATGCCGCGCTCAAGTTCTTCCTCTACACCTTGCTCGGTTCGCTGCTGATGCTGGTGGCGCTGCTCTATCTGTATCGCCAGTCCGGCGGCAGCTTCGAGATTCTCGATTTCCACCGCATGGCGATGCCGTCGCTGAGCGCGCAGATTTTGGTGTTCTTCGCTTTCTTCATGGCGTTCTCGGTGAAAGTGCCGATGTTCCCGGTGCACACCTGGTTGCCGGATGCGCACGTCGAAGCGCCCACCGGCGGTTCGGTGGTGCTGGCGGCGATCATGCTGAAAGTCGGCGCTTACGGCTTCATCCGTTTCTCCATGCCCATCGCGCCCGATGCCAGCCACTATCTGGCTCCGGTGATGATCGCGCTGTCGCTGATCGCCGTGGTGTATATCGGTCTGGTCGCGCTGACGCAGGCCGACATGAAAAAACTGGTGGCGTATTCGTCCATCTCGCACATGGGTTTCGTCACGCTCGGCTTCTTCATCTTCAATGCTTACGGCATGGAAGGCGCGCTGTTGCAGATGATTTCGCACGGCTTTGTGGCCGGGGCGCTGTTCCTTTGTATTGGCGTGCTGTATGACCGCGTGCATTCGCGCCAGATCGTGGATTACGGCGGCGTGGCCAACAAGATGCCGGTGTTCGCCGCATTCTTCATGCTGTTCGCCATGGCCAACAGCGGCTTGCCCGGCACGTCCGGTTTCGTCGGCGAATTCATGGTCATCATGGGCGCGGTCAAAGCCAACTTCTGGTACGCCTTCGCCGCCGCCAGCACGCTGATCTTCGGCGCGGCCTACACGCTGTGGATGTACAAGCGCGTGATCTTCGGCGCGGTCACCAACGATCACGTGGCCCATCTGCACGACATCGGCACGCGCGAAAAAATCGTGTTCGTCGTTCTGGCCGCCAGCGTGCTGGCCATGGGTCTATACCCGTTGCCGTTCGCCGACATCATGCATGCGTCGGTCAACGACCTGCTGGTGCATCTGGCTACTCCCAAAGTTCTGAATTGAGGCAAACATGAATCTTCTCGCTTCCTTGTCCCCGATTTACGCCGAGATATTTTTGCTCGTGATGGTGAGCGTGATCCTCATCGCGGATCTGTTCATGGTCAACCGAACCAAAACGCTGACTTATCTGATGGTGCAATTCAGCTTGCTGGGGTGCTCGCTGATTACCGTGGCTACCCACACGGACGGCATCGCGCATTTGTTCAACCACATGTTTGTGGACGATATGATGTCGGACGTGCTCAAGCTGCTGACCTATCTGTCGGTGTCGATGATGCTGGTGTATTCGCGCAGCTACCTGATGGCGCGCGGCCTGTTCACCGGCGAGTTCATGGCGCTGGCGCTGTTTTCCACGCTGGGCATGATGGTGATGATTTCCGCCAGCAATTTCCTCACCCTGTATCTCGGGCTGGAACTGCTCGCGCTGAGCCTGTATGCCATGGTCGCGCTGCAGCGCGATTCCGCCACCTCCACCGAAGCCGCGATGAAATATTTCATCCTCGGCGCGATGGCTTCAGGCTTCCTGCTGTACGGCATGTCCATGGTGTATGGCGCGACCGGATCGCTGGACATCAACCGCATCTCGCAAGTGATCCAGCACGGCGTGCCGAACAAAACGCTGCTGGTGTTCGGTCTGGTGTTTATCGTGTCGGGACTGGCGTTCAAGCTGGGCGCAGTGCCGTTCCACATGTGGGTGCCGGACGTGTATCACGGCGCGCCCACCGCGATGACCATGTTCATCGGTTCCGCGCCCAAACTGGCCGCGTTCGCTTTCGTCATGCGCATTCTGGTGGAATCCATGCAGCCGCTGATGCTGCACTGGTCGGGCATGCTGATGATCCTCGCCGTGCTGTCCATGGCCGTGGGCAACATCACCGCCATCGCGCAAACCAACATCAAACGCATGTTCGCCTACTCGACCATCGCCCACATGGGCTTCCTGTTGGTCGGCGTGATGTCCGGCACCATCGAAGGCTACGGCTCGGCCATGTTCTACGCCGTGGTTTATGTGCTGATGAGCCTGGGCGGCTTCGGCATGATTATGCTGCTGTCGCGCGAAGGCTTCGAGGCCGACAAAATCAGCGATTTCAAAGGGCTCAACCAGCGCAGCCCGTGGCTCGCTTTCATGATGCTGCTGCTGATGTTCTCCATGGCCGGTGTGCCGCCCACCGTGGGCTTCTATGCCAAATTCTCGGTGCTGAACGCGGCGATTCAAACCGGGCATATCACGCTGGTGATCATGGCCGTGATGTTTTCGCTGGTCGGCGCGTTCTACTATCTGCGCATCGTCAAACTGATGTACTTCGATGCGCCCGAGAGCCACGAAAAAATCTACATTCAGCCGGACAGCAGCCTGCTCATTTCCATCAACGGCCTCGCCGTGTTGGCGCTGGGTATTCTGCCCGGCACGCTGATGACGGTGTGCGCGGTTTCGGTGCAACAGTCGCTGCTGCATTAGCCGCAGTTGATGGATTACCTGAAAACTCCCGCCGCGTGCGGGAGTTTTTTATTGCGGCTTGATAAGTCGTGGCAAAATGCGGGCGAGCATTGAACCCGGATTATTCATTAGCAGAATTTTCTCTGTAGGAGCGAGCTTGCTCGCGAATGCACTTCGCGAGCAAGCTCGCTCCTACAAGAACTCTCGGCTTAATGAACTATTTGGGTTGAAGTGGCCCGGTGAGTTGGGCTGATTTCAAATTGTTCAATTGGCCCGCAAGCCAATAAATACGCCATTCTTCATCAAGCGATTGTTGTAGATCGCCTATTGACGGGCGTTCCCACGAAGTTGTGTTTGAAAAAACAGAGGGAGAGAGTGTTATGGAAGCGCATTGGTTGTGGTGGATGTTCGCGGTGATCTTGGTGGTATCCGAGATGCTCACCGGCACCTTGTATTTGCTGGCGGTTGCTTTCGGCTTGGCGGTGGCGGGGCTGGCCGCATTCCTCGGCGCGTCGTGGGCGGTACAAGTGGTGCTGGCGGCATTGCTGTGTTCCGTCAGCGTGGCGTGGACTCATCGCTGGAAGAAACAGCATGCGCAACCCGAAGAGCGCAGCAATCTGGCGAATGACATCGGGCAGGAGGTGCGCGTGGTCAGTTGGAAAGATGACCGGAATGCGCGCGTCAGCTATCGCGGCGCGGAATGGGATGCGCGTCTGGCGGACGATGCGGTTGCCGACAGGTCGCGCCAGACTTGGCGCACCAAAGACATGGTCGGTTCGATGTTGATAATTCAATAAGGAGACAAGCATGGATATTTTTGTCATTGCAGTAGGGATCTTCGCTGTCATATTTGCGCTTCAGGTGATCAAGATCGTGCCGCAGCAGAATGCGTGGGTGGTCGAGCGCCTCGGCAAATATCACACCACGTTGGAGCCGGGCTTGAATACCGTGATTCCGTTCATTGACCGCATCGCCTACCGTCACCGCCTCACCGAATTTCCTATCGACATCGCGCCGCAAGTCTGTATCACGCGCGACAACACCCAGGTGCAAGTGGACGGTGTGCTGTATTACCAGGTCACCGATGCGTCGCGCGCCAGTTACGGCACGTCCAATTATCTGGCGGCCATCACCATGCTGGCGCAAACCGCACTGCGTTCCGAATGCGGCAAACGCGATCTGGATAAGCTGCTGGAAGACCGCGAAGCGATCAACCGCACCGTGGTGTTCGCGCTGGACGAAGCCAGCCCGAACTGGGGCGTGAAAGTGCTGCGCTACGAGATCAAGGACATCACGCCGCCGCAACAAGTGCTGGCCGCGATGCAGAAACAGATCACCGCCGAACGCGAAAAGCGCGCGCTGATCGCGCAATCGGAAGGCAAGAAGCAGGAAGAGATCAACATCGCCGAAGGCAAAATGACCGCCTCTATCCGCGAGTCTGAAGGCTCCAAGCAGGCCGCCATCAACAACGCGCAAGGCGAAGCCGAAGCGCTGCTGCTGGTGGCCAACGCCACCGCCGAATCCATCAAAGTGGTGGCCAACGCCATCAACAATGAAAACGGGCTGGTTGCGGTGAATCTCAAAGTCGCCGAACGTTTCGTCGATGCTTTCGGCAACATCGCCAAACAAGGCAACACCATGATCCTGCCGGGCAACGCCGCCGACATCGCAGGCATGGTAGCGACCGCGATGCAAGTGGTGAAGAAGAGCTAAATGCAAGAGCTTGCCCGCAGATTACGCAGATTAAACAGATTATTTTGGTCGGTTCGCGTACCAAGTTTTTGTAGGAGCGAGCTTGCTCGCGAAAGCACTTCGCGAGCAAGCTCGCTCCTACAGTGAAATACGGCTAATGGATAATCTGGTTTTAATCTGTTTAATCTGCGTAATCTGCGGGCAAAGGTTTTTATTGTTTATGGATTTGAATTGACATGAGCCTGACCGAAACACAAATCGACACCGCCCTCAAGTACGAAGGCAATTTCATCGAGGTGCGCAAAGACACCGTGCTGTTGCCGGACGGCAGCACCAGCACGCGCGAATACATCATCCATCCCGGCGCGGTGGCCGTGCTGGCCATGCTGGATAACGGCAATCTGGTGATGGAGCGCCAGTTCCGCTATCCGCCGCGCCGCGAATTCATCGAGCTGCCCGCAGGCAAGATCGACCACGGCGAAGAAATTCTGGTGACCGCGCAACGCGAGTTGCTGGAAGAGACCGGCTACGTGGCGCGCGAATGGATACACCTTACCACCGCGTGGCCGTGCATCGGTTATGCCGACGAGCGCATGGAATATTTTCTGGCGCGCGGACTGGAACATGTGGGGCGCAATCTGGACGACGGCGAATTTCTCGAAGTGTTCGAGTTGTCGCTGAGCGATGCCATCGAGTGGATACGGCTGGGCAAGATCAACGAAAGCAAAACCATCGTCGGTTTGTTCTGGCTGGAAAAGATGCTGCACGGGAATTGGTCTGCACCGAAATAAGGCATCGTTGTGGTGCGCGATTTAAGGATAAGCACCAAGATGGGGAATTTTGTTTCCACACTCTTTCTTGTAAAAACATAATTACTCTATAAATCAATGGTGGCATCAAGTGGCACAAGGCTTGCATGCCTAGCGCCGGATTGCACTTTTATGGAGATAACATGGAAAACTTGAAGGTCGGAACTGATGCATTATTCATTCTGCTGGGCGCTATTATGGTGCTCGCCATGCACTCCGGGTTCGCATTTCTGGAACTCGGCACGGTGCGCAAAAAGAATCAGGTCAACGCGCTGGTCAAAATTCTTACCGATTTCGCCATTTCCACACTGGCGTATTTCTTCATCGGCTACAGCATCGCTTACGGAACCAATTTTTTCATGGGCGCGGAAGAGCTGGCGCAAAAGAACGGCTACGAGCTGGTCAAATTTTTCTTCCTGCTCACCTTCGCCGCCGCCATCCCCGCCATCGTCTCCGGCGGCGTGGCCGAACGCGCGCGCTTCAACCCCATGCTCGCCGCCACCTTCGTGCTGGTCGGCTTCGTCTATCCCTTCTTCGAGGGCATCGCCTGGAACAACCGCTTCGGCGTGCAGGAATGGCTGACCTCCAGCTTCGGCGCAGCATTCCATGATTTCGCGGGTTCTGTTGTGGTGCATGCGGTGGGCGGCTGGATCGGCTTGGCTGCGGTGTTGCTGTTGGGCGCACGGCGCGGACGTTACGGCAAGGAAGGCCAGATTTCCGGTCACCCGCCTTCCAGCATTCCCTTCCTCGCCTTGGGCGCGTGGATACTCACCGTGGGCTGGTTCGGCTTCAACGTGATGAGCGCACAGACCATAGACAAGATCAGCGGACTGGTCGCCGTCAACTCGCTGATGGCCATGGTCGGCGGCACACTGGTCGCGCTGTGGGTAGGCCGCAACGACCCCGGCTTTGTGCATAACGGCCCGCTGGCCGGACTGGTCGCGGTATGCGCCGGTTCCGACTTGATGCATCCTTTCGGAGCGTTAATCACCGGCGGCGTGGCGGGCGGCCTGTTCGTGTGGATGTTCACCCTCACCCAGAACCGCTGGAAAATCGACGACGTGCTAGGCGTATGGCCGCTGCACGGCCTGTGCGGCGCATGGGGCGGAATCGCGGCGGGCATCTTCGGTTTGAAAGCCTTCGGCGGTCTGGATGGGACAATCATCAACGGAGCTGTTGTTAAAGTCAGCTTTATGTCGCAATTGCTCGGTACACTGCTGGGCATCAGCATCGCCCTTGCGGGCGGCTTCATCGTCTATGGCTTGCTGAAGAAATTTGTCGGCATCCGCCTCACCCACGAAGAAGAATTTAACGGTGCCGACTTGAGCATCCACCGCATCACCGCTACACCGGAACGCGAATCGGGCTGGTAGTTTTGTAGCGAGTGTTTTGTGAAAAAATTATGAACGACGACCTGAGTTTAGGTCGCCGTTTTTTTATATTTTGTATTTCGGAAAATACTCCGGGTTGGTTGATGGATAACTCATACAAAAGGAGACCTACAGTTTCTCAAGTCATCGAACAGTAGTTCAGCCTTAAGCGGCCTGTGACGACTTTCATAAAAATGTTTTCGGTTCAGCATGAGTGGTCGGCTGATAAGCATGAAACATAAATTGACGTTCTTTGTGATCAAAATAGTTGGTAGTGTCTCAGTTTGAAATTTGTTCGTGTTATTCCTGTTTTATTGCTTTTTTAATAAAGCTTAAACAAATTCCGCAAAAACTGTATATACGTGATGAGTTGAAAATGCGTTCTTGTGTTGTGGCTATTGGGTAACATCCTGTTGACTGCGCATCATTATGTATATACAGTACCCACATGCGATCACTCATAACCTCTCCGACATTGCTTCAAAAACTTACGGACAAACACGGAGTAACGCGCAGAGAAATAGAACAATGTTTTGAAAATAAGATAGGAAACTATCTTGAAGATGACCGCGAAGAACATAGAACTGATCCACCTACTTTATGGTTTGTTGCTCCGACAAACTGTAATAGATTATTAAAAGTTATTTTTGTTTTCTTAGATGGAAACATTTATATCAAATCCGCATATGAGCCTAGTCCACAAGTCGTGGATATGTATGAAAGAAAAGGCAAGTAATAATGCGTCAATACATTGGAGCAAAAAAATGAGCAATAAGGACAAAATTCTCGGTACGGATGAAGCGTGGGAATCTGAAGAGCTAGGCGCTGATGAGAAGCATGTTCGTGTGGTAGATGGTAGTTTGGCAAATCAAATTGATGAATCGCTTGGTTTGCAAATGATTTCCATTAGGCTCGATAAAGGCCTCATTGATTCCTTTAAGACGCTTGGTACTTTTCATGGCGTTGGTTACCAACCTTTGATGAGAGATGCGCTGAAACGTTTCGCAGAATGCGAAATGAAAGCTATCGTTTCTGGACTAGTCGAGTCACAACGACAGCAAACTCTAAAATCACCTGCGGTTAAAGCAACGCCAAGTAAAGAAAAAAAGGCGGCATAACGGTGTTTGAAGAGTGAAAATACCTGCTTAGGCAGGTATTTTTATATTTCTTCTTGTAACTATCGCGCTTTGTAGGAGCAGCATCAGGCACAAGCGCGGCAGTCTCTTCCAAACTCCATACATGATCGCTTATCCAGCTTCCATTGCTGGCGTTATAGCTGACGTTTAACTTGGGGTCTATCAATAACAAAATCGCAGCCCCACAAAATCAATGAGCCCCGGGATCATTATCACCCGAGGCTCATCTAGTTGTGTTGTATGACAAGGCTCAACAGCCCCGGCTAAACGGTTTTTTAGGCCGCCATAGCAAAGTTTTCATCGTTTGCATTTACATGCTTGCTTCATTTACGTCGATCGCCTGACGTGTCGCCCCGAAACCTATCTGCTCGCTGTCGAAACCTGGTCATCCCCATCATAAGCGCACTGGCATCACTGCACTTATGGTGGAGATGGGCGGAATTGAACCGCCGTCCAACAAGCCCTTATTGAGCCGGAGTTTTCGCAAACCGAAGTTTGCTCACAACAATGTGGAGGATTTTAACACAATGAGAAATTTAACTTCCACCGATTCCTGCATTGCCACCAATGGCCAGTTAGGCGGGGGATGGGTTCAAAATTCATGGGCATCTAACCCCATCCCCCCCCCCCAACCCTCCCCTCGAAGGGGAGGGGGAATATTCCGGCTCAATAAAGTTTGCGCTTATGGAGTGTTGTAGGTCGGGTTTTAACCCGACATGTCGGGCTGAAGCCCGACCTACGTTTTAATGAACTATCCGTGTTCATTTCAATTGTGCTCGTCATCCTCCTGACGCGGCGCTTTGCCCGGGAACAGGCGGCGGATGACGACGAAGAACACCGGGATCAGGAATATCGCCAGCACGGTGGCGGCGATCATGCCGCCCATGACTCCGGTGCCGATGGCGTGCCGTCCGTTCGCGCCCGCGCCGCTGGAAATGGCCAGCGGCAACACGCCCAGCACGAAGGCGATGGAGGTCATCAGGATGGGGCGGAACCGGAGGCGGCAGGCTTCCAGTGTGGCTTCAAACAGTTCATGCCCTTTCTTTTGCAGATCGAGGGCGAACTGGATAATCAGGATGGCATTCTTCGCCGCAAGACCGATGATGACGATCAGGCCGACCTTGAAGTAAACGTCGTTGGACAGGCCGCGCAAATCCACCGCCAGCAGCGCGCCGAAAATACCGATGGGCACGACCAGAATTACGGCGACCGGGATAGACCAGCTTTCGTACAATGCGGCCAGACACAGGAACACCGCCACTACCGAAAGCCCGAACAGGAACGGTGCCTGGTTGCCGGAAAGCCGTTCTTCGTTGGATGTTCCCGACCACTCGAAACCGAAACCGGGCGGCAGTTTTGTCGCCACATCTTCCATCGCGGCCAAGGCTTCGCCGCTGCTGCGTCCGGGTGCGGCACTGCCGGAAATTTTCATGGACGGCAGGCCGTTGTAGCGATCCAGTTTTGGCAAGCTCACGATCCAGTGCGCCGAGGCGATCTCCGACAGCGCAACCATGCCGCCTTGCGCGTTGCGTACCGGCAGCCGCATGATCTGCTGCGGTGTGGTGCGGTTTTCCGCTTCGGCTTGCATCTGCACGCGCAGGATGCGGCCTTCGCGCACGAAGTCGTTGATGTAGGCCACGCCCAGCGCCGATTGCAGGGTCTCGTTGAGGTCGGCGATGCTCACGCCCAAGGTTTGCGCTTTCAGGCGGTCGATGTCGATCTGCAATTGCGGCCCCGGCTCTTGCCCTTCAGGCCGCACGCCCACCAGCGCCGGATTTTTGCCGGCGATTCCCAACGCCATGTTGCGTGCTTCCATCAGTTTTTCGCGTCCCTGACCGGAGCGGTCTTGCAGGCGGAAATCGAAACCGCCGACCGCAGCCAATTCGGGAATCGGCGGCACGTTGATGGGGAAGACGAACGCCTGCTTGATGCGCGAGAGCGCCATAAAGGCGCGCTTCACCATGGCGGAAGCCGAGCTGTCTTTGCCCGGCCTCTCGTCCCAATCCTTGAGGCGCACGAAAGCCATGGCGGAATTCTGCCCGCGCCCGAAAAATGAAAAGCCGAGAATGCCGATCACGTGCGAAACCTCGGGCTGCTGGAGATAGTACTGTTCGACTTGCGTGAGCACCTCTTGCGAACGTTCGCGCGTGGCTCCCGGCGGCAACTGGATCACGTTGACGAAATATCCCTGGTCTTCTTCCGGCAGAAAGCTGCTTGGCAGATTGATGAACAGCCAGCCCAACGCCACCAGCAAACCGGCATAGAGAAATAGATAGCGACCCAAGTTTTTCAGCACACCGGACACACCGGACTCGTAGCGTTTGGTGGTTCGGTTGAAGAAGCGGTTGAACCAGCCGAGCAAGCCGCCCGTAGGCACCATTTCGTGGCCGGGCGAATTTTGCAGCAGCGCGGCACACAGCGCCGGAGTCAACGTCAACGCCATCAACACCGAGAACAGGATGGTCAGGATCAGCGTCACCGCGAACTGGCGATAGATCGCGCCCACCGCGCCGCCGAAGAACGTCATCGGCACGAACACCGCGCACAGCACCAGCGTGATCGCGATGATCGCACCGAAGATTTGCCCCATGGCTTTGCGCGTCGCTTCGCGCGGCGGCAGACCTTCTTCGGTCATGATGCGCTCGACGTTTTCCACCACCACGATGGCATCGTCCACCACGATGCCGACGGCCAGCACCATGGCGAACAGGGTCAGCGTGTTGATCGAATAGCCGAAGGCGTATAAACCGACCAGTCCGCCGACCAGCGCGACCGGCACCACGATGGCGGGAATGAACGTGGCGCGCAGGTTGCCGAGGAACAGCCAGATCACCAGAAACACCAGCACCATGGCTTCGGCCAGCGTCTTCACCACTTCGCTGATCGAAATCTCCACGAACTTGGAGGTGTCGTAAGGCACGATCCAGTCGATGCCCTTGGGGAAATATTTCGCCAGTTCGGCCATCTTGGCCTTGACCGCTTTGGCGGTATCCAGCGCGTTGGCGCTGGGCGACAGGCGGATGGCGATGGCCGAAGCCGGTTCGCCGTCGATGCGCGCGGCGATGGAATAATCCTGCGCGCCCAGCTCCACTCTGGCCACATCCTTGACGCGGACAGAAGAGCCGTCCGCATTGGCGCGCACGATCACATTGCCGAATTCTTCCGGCGTGGAAAGCCTGCTTTTGGTGACGATGACCGCGTTCAGTTGCTGGCCGGGCGCGGAGGGCAATTGCCCGAGTTCGCCGGTGGCCAGTTGCGTGTTTTGCGCGCGCACCGCTTTGCTGATGTCGCCCGGCGTGAGGTTGTAAGCGTGGAGTTTTTCCGGCTTGAGCCACAAGCGCATCGAGTATTCGGTACCGAACAACATCGCCTCGCCCACGCCCGGCACGCGGCGGATATTCTCCAGCACGTTGGCGGCGGCGTAGCTGCCCAGCGCCACGTTGTCGCGGCTTTTATCCGGCGAGGTCAGCGCGAGAATCATCAGGAAATTCCGCGCCGATTTCGCCACGGTCACCCCCACCCGGCGCACATCGTCCGGCAGACGCGCCTCGGCGCGCTTGACGCGGTTCTGCGTTTCCACCGAGGCGACATCCAGATTCGTGCCCGCTTCAAACGTCAGCGTGATCGTGCCTACGCCCATCTCGGAGGACGACTCCATGTACAGCAAATGCTCGATGCCGTTCAACTCCTGCTCGACCAGCGCCACGGCGGTCTCTTCCACCACCTGCGCCGAAGCGCCGGGATAATTGAGCGTGATGGAAAGTGCCGGAGGAGCCACTGACGGATAGGAGGCGACCGGCAAATTGCGCAGCGCCAATACGCCGGACAGCAGAATGATTAAGGCGATGACCCAGGCGAAGATCGGACGGTCGATGAAAAATCTTGGCAGCATGGTGAGCTTTTATCCTAAAAAAACTTTTGCCCGCAGATTACGCAGATGTCACAGATTAAAAAAACAATATTGATTTAAATATTCACCGTCTGGGTGATTCGGCGCACATCGCAACCGTAAAAAAAATCTGCGTTAATCTGTGTAATCTGCGGGCAGAACTTGGGTTTTATGGTTTATTTCTTTTCACTTGCCGCAACTGCGCTGGCTGCGTTCGGTGTTCCTTGCGGGTTCCATTGCACGGGTTTCACCTGCGAACCGGGGCGCGCTTTTTGCACGCCGTTGACGATCACTTGCGTGCCAACTTCCAGGCCTTCGGTGATGATGAAATCGCCGCCTACCATACTGCCTGTTTTAACAGGACGCGGCGCGACTTTGCCTTGCGCATCCACCACCAGCACGAACTGCCCTTGCGCGCTGCTTTGCACCGCGCGCTGCGGCACGCGGATGCTGTTGTCGGCAACCCCCTCGGCGAAACGGATGCGCGCGAACATACCGGGCAGCAAACTCTGTTCGGGATTGGGGAACTTGGCGCGCAACAGCACGCTGCCCGTGCCCGGATCAACCGCGAGATTGGTGAACAACAACTGACCCGCCAGCGGGTAAACGCTGCCATCTTCCAGCACCAGCTCGACCTTGGCATCGGCGCGTTTCAGCTTGCCGGATTTGATCGCCTGCTTCATGCGCAGCACGTCCACACCCGGCTGGGTAAAGTTGGCGTAAATCGGATTGACCTGCTCAATCGTGGCGAGCAACGTGGCCTCGCCGTGTCCGACCAGCGCGCCTTCGGTCACTTGTGTGCGTCCGATACGCCCGGAGATGGGCGCGGGCACATGCGTGTTTTCCAGATCGAGCTTGGTTCTGGACAGTGCCGCCTCGGCCTGCTTGAGCTTGGCTACGGTCAAATCGTAGTCCAGCTGATTGACCGCCTTGGCCTCCAGCAACGACTTGTAGCGCTCCACGTTTTGTCGCGCCACGCCCGCATCGGCCTTGGCCGAATCGAACGCGGCCTGATAATTGCGCGCGTCGATCTGGAATAATTTCTCGCCCGCCTTCACATCGCTGCCTTCGATGAACAAACGTTTCTCGATGATGCCGTCCACCCGTGCGCGAACCTGCGCGCTACGATAGGCCTCCAGCCGTCCCGGCAGATCCTGCGTCAGCACCACCGAACCGGTAGAGATGGTGATGACATCGACTTCGGGAGGAGGGGGCATGCCGCCTGCCGCTGCGGGCGGCGCGCCGCCTTCTTTGGAACCGCAGGCGGCCAGCGAAAAAATGGCCGCGAAGATGAGCGTTGCAGTGAGCGAATTTGTTGCTGTTTTCATTACCAGTCTCCATCCAGAATTTTGTTGCGCGCGCGAATGATGTTCATCGCGCATCTCCAGCGGGCAGCATGATACCGAACAGATGGTACGAAAGCGAAATTTACGTCGCACCGAATAATATTTTGTATTGCGTCGGCGAGGTACAAATGCCGGTGCTGAATTCAAGTCGGAACGGTAAAATTGTGCCATCGTGTTGTTAAGGCGCGATACCAGCCCGACGTGAACAACAAACCGGAGTCATATCTTCTTGAATAAATATCCCGCCATACTTTGGCTTATCCTCTCTGGGTGCTTTTTTTCATCTGCCGTTTTTGCCGATCCAGCCAGCGTTAACACCAGAAGCGGCAACGAGTTCGGCGTAACTTTTTCTTCCTACCGTTATGAAGAGCCTTCCGCATATGTCTCGTTGACCGGCGACAAGTTCGGTTTGAGCCATACCGGTACGCTGGTGTTGGGCAACGACTGGTATATCAAAGATGACGTGCGCTTTGCTTATGGGAAAGTTGACTACTCTGGTTCGGGAATAAGTCTGGGCAGGCCGGATTGGTATTGCGATGCGCGGGCCTTGATGGGCAGAGATTTTCAGGTGAACAGTTTTGTGCTCTCGCCTTATGCCGGGTTCGGTTATCGCTATCTGTTCAACGACAGTCGCGGATACAGCAGTACGGGCGCTATCGGTTACCGGCGCGAGAGCAATTATTTCTATATGCCGATGGGCGTGACTCACCGTATCGAGGTGCAAAGCCGGGAGGTGTTGGCCACCACTCTGGAATTCGACTATTTGCTGTTCGGCAAGCAGGTGACAAGGCTAACCGATGTGCTCGGATACAACGGTTACTCCGCCATTTCCGATTCCACCAACCGGCAAAATAGCGGATACGGTTTTCGGCTAAGTGCGATGTATGAAATGGACGACTTCAGTTTTGGCCCGTTTGTGAACGTGTGGCATATCAATGACTCCGAAGTGGTGCCACAAGCTGTGACTCATTACGGTGTTACTGCTATCGAGTATTTGTATGAACCGAAAAACCAAACTACCGAATACGGTGTCAAGGCGGCATTCAAATTTTGATTCACATTATCACTGCCGGGTTTTTCTCAGGAACGGCAGCATCCGCGCCAGAATATCGTCGTGCTGGATGAAGTGATGCTTGAGCGCAGCACCAACATGGGCGAGCAACAGGCAGAGCAGCGCGAGATTGAGCGTTTCGTGTACTTCATGCAGCAGGTCGCCTAGTTCCGCGTTCTTGCCGATCAAATCGGGCAGCGGCAATATGCCTAACCACACGGTCTGGAATCCTTTGGCGGAGCTCATCAGCCAGCCGCTGAGCGGGATGGCGAAGATCTGCGCGTACAGCAGGTAATGCACGCTTTCGGCAGCGAGCTTTTCCCATGCTGGCATGGAGTCCGGCAGCGGCGGCGGACGGTGCGTGACGCGCCACGACAGGCGCAGCACGGCCAGCATGAACACCGTGACACCTATCCATTTGTGGTAACTGTAGAGTTGCAGTTTGATCGGCGACAGCGGCAGGTCGTGCATATATACGCCCAGCGGCAGGGCAACGAAGATCAGCAGGGCGATCAGCCAGTGCAGGGTGATGGCGGTGCGGGTGTAGTGTGAGTTCATGGCTATCCCTGATGAAATTTGTCAGGTAATGCTAGTGCCGCATGAGAGAATAGGCAAGCGAACTTATTCGGCGGATGGGAATCAGAAGCCACGCTTGAAAAAGCGCAGGTGTGCCCCATGTAGCGAACCGCGCGGTGGTCGTGTCGCGCACAAAATTTACTTACGGAGAATGCGGCATGAAACGTATCTTTTTATTCGTCCTGACCAACATCGCGGTGTTGCTGGTCATCAACATCACCCTGCGTTTGCTGGGCGTTGACAGGGTGCTGGATCAAAGCGGCGCGATCAACTTCAACGCGCTGATGGTAATGTCGGCGGTGATCGGTTTTTCCGGTTCCATCATTTCGCTGCTGATGTCCAAGTGGATGGCAAAGATGTCGGTGGGCGCGCAGGTCATTGAGAATCCGCAAGACCCGACCGAGCGCTGGCTGGTGGAAACCGTGCGCCGTCAGGCTGATGCAGCGGGCATCGGCATGCCGGAGGTGGCGATCTACGACGCGCCCGATGTGAACGCCTTCGCCACCGGCTGGAACCGCAACGCGGCGCTGGTCGCGGTGAGCACCGGCCTGTTGCACAGCATGAGCCGCGAGGAAGCCGAAGCGGTGCTGGCGCATGAAGTGAGCCACGTGGCCAATGGCGACATGGTGACGCTGGCGCTGATCCAGGGCGTGGTGAATACCTTCGTGGTGTTCTTCGCCAAGCTGTTCGGTATTCTGGTGGATCGCGTGCTGCTCAAGAATGATGGTCGCAACGGTCCCGGCATAGGCGCATTCGTGGCCGAGATCGCCGCGCAAATCGTGCTGGGCATTCTTGCCAGCATGATCGTCATGTGGTTCTCGCGCCAGCGCGAATTCCGCGCCGATGCGGGCGGTGCAAACCTGGCTGGTCGGCAGAAAATGATTGCTGCGCTGGAACGTCTGAAAGCCAACCACGAAGTGGCCGCGATGCCGCAGAACATGGCCGCGATGGCGATTTCCAGTCAGGGCGGTTTTTCCAGACTGTTCATGACGCATCCGCCGCTGGAGGAGCGCATCGCAGCGTTGCGCGCAGGCCGCTAATAGGCGCTTGACCGCAAGCCAATGAATACGGGCATCTGCGTGAGGTGGTGTGTGTGGATCGCCTATTGGTGCGGGTTGCGGGGCAGGTGGTTTTGATTTTCCCCTCCCCCTTGCAGGGGGAGGGCTAGGGAGGGGGTAGAAACGCTACCATCCCACACTCAACCCCCATCCTAACCTTCCCCCTGCCAGGGGGAAGGAACTGGTCCGGTTTTGATTTGCAGTGCAGTTTCAAAAAAACGGCGGGAAATCCCCGCCGTTTTTTATTACTCATCATACTCATCGTATTTGGTGCGTGGCGGGTTGCCGTCATACACCAGATTCTGTCTATGCATCAGGTAGGCATCGCGCAAGAAACTGTAGCGGTCAATGGTCGCGTCATCCAATACTTTTTCCTGATCCAGCAGGTTGACGCGGGTGTTGAACGACTTGACCGCCCACATCGAATTGCGCGTCGGCACGTGATTGGTGTTGCTGATGACGCTGAAGTAGGTGTCCGTATATAAGCCCGCGCCATCACGCACCGAGCTGGGTCCCCAGAACGGGATCACCAGATACGGCCCGCTGTTGCATCCCCAATAGCCCAAGGTCTGGCCGAAATCTTCATTGTGTTTTTCCAGGCGAGTCGTCACATCGAGCAAACCGAAAATACCGAACGTGCTGTTGAACAATACGCGGCTGCCGTCGCTGGCGGCTTGCGCAAATTTCAATTGCAGCAGATCGTTGGCGGTGACCGTGACATCGTCCAGATTGGAGAAGAAATTGTTCACCATCGTTTTTACCGGGACGGGCATGACCTTGGCGTAAGTCTGCGCAACCGGTTTGAGCACCGCTTGATCCACGGTGTCATTCAACACATAAACCTTGCGGTTGAACGGCTCGAACGGGTCTTTTTCCTGCGTGTAGGCACTGAGATGGACGGTACTGCAACCGGTCAGGGCGAGGCAGCCTGCCAACAACAGGTAAGGTTTGAAACGCATACGAAGTATATTAGGAATCCGTGATGGACGGATTATAGGCCTAATCCGGCTGCTGTTGCAGCATCGCGGCGCGCGTGGACGGAGTCTCCAGACTGATGCGGCCCAACGCGCCGGTGCGATAGTCTTGCAGCAACGTCATCGCCGCTTTTTCCAGATCATATTCCTTGCCGCGAATGCGCAGGCCGCGTAGCTTGGCGATGGCTTCGATCAGCGCGTAGCCGTCCATATCGTCCAGCGGAAATTTGTAACGCGCAGCGAGCAATTCCGGGTAGCGTTCCAGCAACAGATCGCCGAGAAACGCCGCGACTTCTTCGTCGATGATCGCGTTGCGCCCAATGCTGTGGCTGGCGGCGAGCATCAGGCCGTCGCGCTCGTGTTCGATCTTCGGCCACATCAGCCCGGGCGTGTCGATCAAAATCACGTGGTCGTTGAGGTTGAAACTCTGCTGGTTCTTGGTGATGGCCGGCTCGTCGCCCACCGCCACCGCGCGCCGCTTGAGCAGCGTATTCATCAGCGTCGATTTGCCCACGTTGGGAATGCCCATAATCATCACGCGCAACGGCTTCAACGTCGTGCCGCGATTCGGCGCGAGCGGCAAACACAGATTGGGAATCTTGGCCGCATCGCCCGCTTTCTTGCACGACAATGCCACCGCCTGCACACCTTCCTGCTGGTTATAGAAATCCAGCCAGGCTTGCGTTGCCACCGGGTCGGCGAGATCGGTCTTGTTCAACACCTTGAGGCAAGGCCGCTGCCGATGCAGGCGCAACTCGCGGATCATCGGATTGCTGCCCGCTTCCGGCACGCGCGCGTCCAGTACCTCGATCACCACGTCAATACGCGCCATCGTCTCGGCCGCTTTTTTCTTCGCCGAAGTCATGTGACCGGGAAACCATTGGATTGCCATAAGAGTGAAGCTCCTGAATATTGGCGCGCATTCTAACCTGTATTGAGGTTGATACAGCCGGGGAGCTAATACAGATGGAGTGTGACGATTCCAGCCCCGTCGTTCTGCTGTGCTATCAGAGAGCACGGCAGGTTGTTTGCGGTAGAGGAATAAGTTGGAAGCAAGTCTTTTTCGGTGTACGGATAGAGTTACTGCTCAGTTAGGCCAAGAGAGAATGTTGAAATAGTTCCAGCGACGCTTCCCGATGGAGTAGTCGCGCCGGGGGTGGTAACCGTCACGAATAATGTGCCATCGACTATTGCGTTCTGGCATGACGCAGGAGTTGTGCCTGCAGCAGGGACATAAACCGCATCACTTAACATCGAGACTCCAATATCGCCGAAAGTTGCAGAACCGGCAGAGGCCGGGCATCCGGCATATCCGGTTCGGCAACCGATGGTGTCAGGCACTGTGTAACTCGCCGGGGCGACGCTGACCCCGTTGTTGGTGGAAAACGAAACTATCGTCCCCGCCGGCATCGCATTGCCATTTGCATCAACAACCGTGACTGTAATGTTGGTTGGTGTTGATGCGATAACTGTAGGTACTGTATTGGCGGGGGTAAGACCGTTTGAGCAGGAAACTAAAGGAACTGGAGAGATGGCGGTCGAAGAGATATTCGCGTCCGAAGATGAAAAAACAATTACCTGCCCGCCGCGCACATCAATTGATTTTTGCGTGCTGCAAATCGCCGCCCCGGAGGCGCAAAGCGTACCACGGTATTTTCCGTCGGACAGGTGAGCAATATCGCCGGATACGGCTGCGGCTGGCGCTGTGTAATAGCCATTCGAATTGAAATCGAAATAGGGCTCAGTCAGCGCATCGCGGACACCGTTTTCATTGAAATCGACAAATGCGTCGCCCATGTCGGTGGAGTGGAGGTTTACGTCAATCATTTCACCGGCGTTGTCCACCAGACCATTGCTGTTTAGATCAATGAACGCTTCTTCGCCGATTGCGCGAGCCAACACAGTCACGCGACCATAGCCATTAGTAGCGGAACTGGGGCGCGGAATCTGACTTGAAAGAACTACGGTGCACTCCCCGCCTGTTGTTGTGCAAATCGGAGTGATCGAGCCGCCCTCGGTTGTAAAGTAAACAGACGTTCCATCCGGGACAGGGTTGTGAAAGTGATCGGACATTCTTACCGATATTGTGGTCGTAACGCCGTCAATAGACCAACCTTCGATGTTATGAGCGGACGCGCTAGCCGAAAATGAGTCTTGGGCGGGTGTTCCTGTGGCGATAGCCAGATTGCTCGATTGGGAAGTCAAAAGTTTGCCGGAATTTGAACACGTATAGGGTGAGGTGAGTGAACTGAATGAGGTCGAGCAAGTCGAGGCGGTCACCCTAACCACCGCGCTTATTGTTCCCGCATTTACGTTCACATAAACCATTCCTGTACTGTCCGAAGTGACAGGTGTCGCCGGATTTGTTTCGGGCGGGGTTAACGTCACTCCGCCGATAGCTGTTGCCAAATTGAAAACCACATTCTTCCCGCTGATAGGCATTCCGGTGCCATCAACTACCTTGAAGGCAATTTGCGAAACGGAGTCGCCACCTGATCCCGCGAGCGATATTGACGATGGAGTAGAAGAAACATAGACAATTGACCCGGCTGAAGGCGCTGCAACGTAGATGGTGTTGCTCGTGGAAACGGACAGCCCGCTTACCGTAGCTGTAACGAGGTCCGAACCCGCACAGCCAATATCTCGATAAGAAGCTGTCGCAACCCCATTTACCGTTGTAACGCTGGTTGATAAAGCGGCTTTGCCGCTGCTGGAGCAAGCGGAAGAGAATGTGACAATTTGCGGCGTTGAAATCAGGTTGGCGGGAATTTGATTTGCGCTGCTATAAACGTTTACGGTCACGCTGGTTGTTCCGTAAGCAGAGAGGCCGGGTGCTGCAACTGAGCCTGAGCCGGTGCCGAATGTTGGCGTATCTAGTGTGACAGTAGTTGCCCCGATCGAATACCCGAGAGAGCCGGTGACCGCTGTGGAGCCAACCTGAGCCGTAGCCGAGATCGTTGTTGCACCGCCGGCCGATAAAAAATTTGCCGGAGTCAGTGTGATCGTTGCAACCCCAACAGAATTTGTCAGCGCTGTTCCATTGGAAGGGGACATGGTTGCCAAAGTTGAATCAGTGGAAAAAGTTACAACTGTGTTGGGCACTACCGATCCGCTTGAGTCTATTAATGTCGCCGTCACAACGCCCGGGGTGCTACCCGATATTGAAGTGATGGTTGAACCGCTAGAGTTGGTGAGCGAAAGTGTGAGTGTTGCGGATGCTGTTGTCGTCGTTGTGCTTGAGGAGGATGTCGAACCCGAGGACGAAGAACCTACGCTACAGCCCGAAAGGAATGCTGCCGAAGCAACCATCAAAGCAAACAAATTGACATGTTTCAATATAGCGGTTCGCAAGGCAGCCCCAATCAATAATGTATTCGTACAATTGTGAATATATCCTTGTTCCATTCTATAACCCTTATTTTTGTATGTGCAACGAGAATTGTTGCTGGGAGCCATCATGGCATTCTGAAAAGACAAAACTCCCATAGGAGACCTCAGGGGCATACTCGATTTCTTTTCCATCGGAATCAATGTATCCATTCGCTTTTGATTTTCCCCGCAACGCCCGCCAATAGTCGATCTTGCCCATGCACTTGATGGAGATGCCCGTATTTACTGGCTTGCTGGCATGCGGTGAGTTGCATTCCCGTCCGCGATTCATGCAACTTCGAGATTCGCTTTGCCGATGAAATGCTTGCCCCAGTTCATGAGCATTTTCAATAGTGATTATTTGACGCAAGCGGATCGTCCTACCATAATCGCCCACCTAAAAATTTGGAGCTAATTTATGACCGTCATTCGCCAGCAGGACCTCATCGCCAGCGTCGCCGACGCGCTGCAATATATTTCCTATTACCACCCGCTCGACTATGTGCAGGCGCTGGGTCGTGCTTACGAGCGCGAGCAATCGCCCGCTGCGCGCGATGCCATCGCGCAGATACTCACCAACTCGCGCATGAGCGCGGAAGGCCATCGCCCGCTCTGCCAGGACACCGGCATCGTGTCTGTCTTCGTCAAGGTGGGCATGGACGTGCGCTGGGATGGCGCAAGCATGAGCGTGTCGGACATGATCAACGAAGGCGTGCGCCGCGCCTACCTGCACCCGGACAACATGCTGCGTGCTTCGGTGCTGGCCGATCCCGCTGGCTCGCGCAAGAACACCAAGGACAACACGCCCGCCGTCATCAATTACGAGATCGTGCCCGGCAACAAGGTGGACATCATCCTCGCGGCCAAGGGCGGCGGCTCGGAGAATAAATCCAAGTTCGCCGCGCTGAACCCTTCCGACAGCATCGTGGATTGGGTGCTGGAGACCGTGCCCGAGATGGGCGCTGGCTGGTGTCCGCCCGGCATCTTAGGTATCGGCATCGGCGGCACGGCGGAGAAGGCCATGCTGCTGGCCAAAGAGTCGCTGATGGAGCCGGTCGATATGCACGAATTGCAGGCGCGCGGTGCGAAGAACCGCATCGAGGAATTGCGCCTGGAACTGTTCGAGAAAGTCAACGCGCTGGGCATAGGCGCGCAGGGCTTGGGCGGTCTCACCACCGTGGTGGACGTGAAGATCAGGGATTACCCGACTCACGCCGCCAGCCTGCCGGTCGCCATCATCCCCAACTGCGCCGCCACGCGCCACATCCATTTCACACTGGACGGCAACGGCCCGGCGGTACTGACGCCACCGTCGCTCGCCGACTGGCCCAAGGTCGAATGGAAAGCCTCGGCCGAATCGCGCCGCGTCAACCTCGACACCATCACGCCAGACGAGATCGCCACCTTTAAACCGGGCGAAACGCTGCTGCTGAACGGCAAGCTGCTCACCGGCCGCGATGCCGCGCACAAGCGCATCACCGACATGCTGAAGAAGGGCGAGAAGCTGCCGGTGGATTTCAAGAACCGCTTCATCTACTACGTCGGCCCGGTGGACCCAGTGCGCGACGAAGTGGTTGGCCCCGCCGGCCCTACCACTGCCACACGCATGGACAAGTTCACCGAGACCATGTTGGCCGAGACCGGATTGATCGGCATGGTCGGCAAATCCGAGCGCGGGCCTGAGGCTATCGAGGCGATCAAGAAACACAAGGCGGTGTACCTCATGGCGGTCGGCGGCGCGGCCTACCTTGTTTCCAAGGCGATCAAAGCATCGAAGGTGCTGGCTTTCGGCGATCTCGGCATGGAAGCTATCTATGAGTTTACCGTGCAGGATATGCCGGTGACGGTGGCGGTGGATGTGAATGGGACTTCGGTGCATGAGACGGGGCCGAAGGAATGGCAGGGGAGGATTGGGAAGATTCCGGTGAAGGCGGTTTGATATGTCGGGTAAGTTTCGTTAGGCATCGAAAATATGAAGCTCGGCGAACTCAAATCTCTCGGCCACAACCTTGCAGATTCCTTTGCAAGTGGGATTGGTTTATTGGTCGGGGTTTATGAAATGGATGTATTCGCCGAAGCTGCTGCATCAGACCAAGGGTATATTGAGATTAACTTCCTAGATGCGAGCGCATCGGGAAGTGCAGTTTCAGCAACGCTTCAAGGTGCTATCAAAAGTTACAGCAATGTACTCCCCGCGCTTTGCAAAAAACACAACATCGATCTGGGGCAAATTAGAACTCTCATAGCCAGATTTGGCACCGACTCTGTCTATGGCCCGCACTTCACCGTTTCTATTGAGAGTATCGATGGCCGCAGTTCAACAGACCGATACATTGGTTTTCCGGGGAAACGCCTGCGCACAAGAGCCAGCAAGCGTAGGATGGGTTGAGCGCAGCGATACCCATCGAAAACCGCCAGGGGTGGCACGGCAGCCAGTTACCTTTGGCTCCGACTAACCTGAAGGTAAGTCTACGCCGCAACTACGTTGTCATGTCATGGCAAGAAAGGTAACCCAAAGAAACCGCCCCCGGTGCGCCGCCCTTCGGGTTCCCTGCGTTGCTCAAACGTTCAGGCGGCTGCGGAACTCGCGCTGCGCGCTCAGACAGTCCTCGCCGACTTCCCCTGAACGTTTTCCGCTACTCGGCGGCGCACAGGGGAGGTAAGTCAAAGGCGGTGAAGCGGTTTGGTGTGCGCTTTGCGCACGATTTTTTTGTTTTGGCGAGGCGGGCGTTGCCCGCCTCGCGGGTTTTGGCTTTTGACTTTTCTTTTGACTTTATTTCCCCCTGCACAGCGCCGAGTAGCGCAGACCAGCCCGGGTGGGCACAAACCCGTTCCCAGCCTGCGAATTCAAAACATCAATCGCGTGGGAACGCCCGTCAATAGGCGATCTACGTCATGCACTTGATGGAGATGCCCGAATCTAGGGCGTTGCGGGCAAGGTGGTATTTGAAATCTTACTTTCATCAGCGGTTTGTGACTTATCAGCCAAACAGCATGGGCACGAAGTGCCCATGCTATGGTTTTGGTTTTGAATTTCTCTCCCCTGTGCGCCGTCGAGTAGCGCAGGCTGGTCAGGGGATTTCGGCGAGGACTGTTTGAGCGTAGCGAGTTCCGCAGCCGCCTGACCAGTCGAGCAACGCAGGGAACCGCGTAGCGGCGGCGCACCGGGGTCGCCTTCTTTTTGGTCACTTTTTCTTGGCGAAGCAAGAAAAAGTGACTGGTTGTCGGGCCACCCCCGACGGTTTTGCTTTGAAGCCATACGGCGCAATGCCCGTTGGTTATTGCGCCCTACATCTGCCTCCATTGCGCCAAGCCAGTAAATACGGGATTCTCCATCGAGCATCTCGTGAAGATGCCCTATTGACGGGCATCTTCACGAGGTGGTGTGGGCGGCCCGGAAGCGGCGCGTAGTGTGCGTTTGCAGTGTGAAGCGCATGGCTTTTGGGCGGCGTTTCGACTATCATGCGCCCATGTCTCGGCGAGGCCGTTTTGGCTGCCAGACCCAGATTTTACGAATTGGCGGGTCTCCCCGCATTGCACTTTGGTGAACCTGGTCAGGTCCGGAAGGAAGCAGCCACAGCCAGTCGGTGCAAGTGCCGGGGGTAAGGCTCGCCTCCTATTTTTCGAGGGTGTCGCACTCGATATTTTTTGGCAAACGATATGTCAGCGACTTCTGTACTAGCCCGCAAGTGGCGTCCCCGGAACTTCGCTCAGCTGGCGGGGCAGGAGCATGTCGTCCAGGCGCTGACCAACGCGCTCTCGCAGAATCGTTTGCACCATGCGTATCTGTTCACCGGCACGCGCGGCGTGGGCAAAACCACCATCGCTCGCATCTTCGCCAAATCCCTGAATTGCGAATCCGGCATCACCGCAACGCCGTGCGGCGTATGCGGCGCGTGTACCGAGATCGACACCGGGCGTTTCGTTGATTTGATCGAGCTGGATGCCGCATCGAACACGCAGGTCGATAATATGCGCGAGCTGCTGGAAAGCGCGTTGTACGCGCCGACCAGCGGGCGTTTCAAGGTGTATATCATCGACGAAGTGCACATGCTGTCGAAGTCGGCCTTCAATGCGATGCTGAAGACATTGGAAGAGCCTCCGTCGCACGTGAAGTTCATTCTCGCCACTACCGATCCGCAGAAGATTCCCGTTACCGTGTTGTCGCGTTGCTTGCAGTTCAACCTCAAGCAATTGCCGCCCGCGCTGATTTTCACGCATCTGCAATATGTGTTGGGGCAGGAAAATATTCCGTATGAAAACGGCGCGCTGAATCTGGTGGCGCGCGCCGCGCAGGGCAGTATGCGCGACGCGTTAAGCTTGATGGATCAAGCCATCGCCTATTCTTCCGGCAAGGTGGACGAGTCGCTGGTGCGCACCATGCTGGGCGCAATCGATCAAGGTTATTTGTTCGATCTGTTGCAGACGCTGCGTGCCGGTGATGGAGTCGGTCTGTTGCGCATTGCCGACGATATGGCGATGCGCAGCATCGCGTTCGAAGCGGCATTGCAGGACTTGGCGACGCTGTTGCACCGCATCGCGCTGGCGCAGACCATCCCGCAAGCGATCCCGGATGACGAGCCGGAACGCGCGCGGTTGCTGGAGTTGGCGCAGCAATTCACGCCGGAAGAAATCCAGTTGAATTACCAGATCGTGATTCATGGTCGCAATGAAATCGAACTTGCGCCGGATGAATACGCGGGCTTTACCATGACGCTGTTGCGCATGCTGGCGTTTGCGCCGCAAGCCACAGCGGCGAGTGTCGTGCAGACTACGCCGCAAGCCGCGCCAGCGAAGCCGAGCACTGAACCGGCTATGGCTAGCGCGTCAAAACTGGTCGCTGCCGAGCCTGCACCCGCGAGATCGTTCGCTCCGGTGCAGAGCGCAGCGAGCGGCACCGATTTGGACTGGAATACGTTGATGTCGCAACTCAACCTGCAAGGCATGGCGCGCGAGTTGGCGAGAAATTGTGTGCTGGCCAGTTTTGCCGAGGGGCGCTTGGTGCTGAATCTCGCGCCGCAACACAAACATTTGCAAACCAACAAAATCGCGCAGGATAAATTGCAGGCGGCACTCAGCGAATATTTCGTCAAGCCGATCAGGCTGGCGGTTGAACTGGGGGTGGAGCAAAACGTGGCGACCCCCGCTGCCGTCGAGCAGCATGAAAAGCAGACGCGCCAACAACAGGCGGAAGACGCGATCAAGCAAGATACCTTTGTGCGCGAAGCGCAAGCGCAGTTCGGCGCACAGCTGGTCGAGAGTTCGATCAGACCTGTATAAATTTAACCGGAGGAAGTGAAAATGATGAAGGGCGGAATGGCCGGGCTGATGAAGCAGGCGCAAAAGATGCAGGAGAACATGAAAAAAGCGCAAGCCGAGTTGGCTAGCGTTGAAGTGGAAGGGCAGTCCGGTTCCGGCATGGTCAAGGTAACCATGACTTGCGCGCATGAAGTGCGCCGCGTTACTCTGGATCAAAGCGTGCTGGACGACAAGGAAATGCTGGAAGATTTGATTGTGCTGGCATTGAACGATGCCAACAAAAAAGTCGATGAGACATCCAAAAAACGCATGAGCGGATTCACTGCCGGAATGAATCTGCCGCCGGGAATGAGTCTGCCGTTTTAAATGAATACACCTTCCAGCCTGGAAGAACTTATCAAGGCGTTGCGCTGTTTGCCCGGCGTGGGGCCGAAATCCGCACAGCGGATGGCTTACCACCTGCTGCAACGCGACAAACAGGGCGCGCTGCACTTGGCGCGTTCTCTGGCTCACGCGGTGGAAAGTGTCAAGCACTGCTCCAAGTGCAATAATTTTTCCGAAGAAGAAACTTGCGTTTTGTGCAGTTCATCACGAAGAGAGACGAATTTGTTGTGCGTGGTGGAGATGCCAGCCGATTTGCTGATGATGGAACAGGCGCAATGTTTTCGCGGGATGTATTTCGTTTTGATGGGACGGCTTTCACCGCTGGATGGATTGGGCGCGCGTGAATTGCCGCTGGAGCGTTTGGTAAAACGCGCACAGGAATTGGCGTGCGAGGTGATTCTGGCGACTAACTTCACCGTTGAAGGAGAAGCCACCGCGCATTATCTGGCGACGTTGTTGCGTGCGCAGGGCATCAAGGTGTCGCGCATCGCGCGCGGCTTGCCGGTCGGCGGCGAATTGGAACATGTGGATAGCGGGACTTTGGCACAAGCCGTGCTGGAAAGACGAGCGGTGACTGAATGACTGAACAAATTGAAGCAAGCCCGCAGGGCGAACGATTGCAAAAAGTGCTGGCGCAAGCCGGTATCGGTTCGCGCCGCGAAATGGAAGAATGGATCAGCGCCGGGCGGGTGAACGTGAACGGTTCGGTGGCGACATTGGGTATGCGCGTGTCCGAAGGCGACAAGGTGCAAGTGGATGGACGCGTCGTGCGTCTGCAACTGCTTCAGGCCGAGCAAACCATGCCGCGCGTGTTGCTGTATCACAAGCAGGAAGGCGAGATCGTCAGCCGCGACGATCCGAACGAGCGCGCTACGGTATTCGATGCGTTGCCGAAATTGCGCGGTCAGAAGTGGATCGCCATCGGGCGGCTGGATTTCAATACCAGCGGTCTGCTCATTTTCACTACATCAGGTGAATTGGCCAATAGGCTGATGCATCCGCGTTTCGAGGTGGAGCGCGAATATGCAGTGCGTGTGCAGGGCGAGATGACACCGGATCAGATGAAGCAGATGACCAAGGATGGCATCGAATTGGAAGACGGGCTGGTACGTTTCGAGCAACTCACCGACGCGGGCGGCGAGGGCTTCAATCACTGGTATCACCTGGTGCTGAAAGAAGGGCGCAACCGCGTGGTGCGCCGTTCTTTCGAGGCGATGGGGTTGCCGGTGAGCCGTTTAATGCGAGTGCGTTTTGGCATCATCAATCTGCCACCGCGCATCAAACGCGGCATGATGGCCGAGTTGGGAGATGGCGAGGTGAGGGCGATACTGGAATGGGTGGGTTTGCCTGTGGGTGTTGCCCGGCAAGTGGTTGATGATGGAAGAAAGGGCAAACTTCAACGCGCAAGGTCACGAAAAAACTAGCGAATTTGATATATTTATCGTTAGAATCAGAGAGCTTGAGTAGTATTCTTGTGAATTATCAAAAATTGGGCGCGAATAGCGTGCGGGAATAAATGGAAGATCGGGGTAACAAGACTATTATCTGTAGCGTATTTTTTCTGGATATTGTTGAATATTCAAAGAAATCCGTTTCAGGGCAAATATCGCAGAAAGAGCGTTTCAACGCCTTTCTGTCCAATGCTATCCGCGATGTGCCAGTCAATGACCGTATCATTTTGGATACGGGTGATGGTGCTGCAATCAGTTTTTTGGGCGATGTAGAGGATGCTCTCCGTGCCGCGCTCAGAATGCGCAAGAGCCTGATGAGCGATGAGGGGCTCATTGACCCGCCGTTGCTGGTGCGCATGGGCGTGAATCTCGGGCCGGTGCGTTTGGTAAAAGATATCAACGGTCAACCCAATATCGTTGGCGATGGTATCAATGTCGCGCAACGGGTGATGGGTTTCGCCGGACCGGGACAGATACTGGTGTCGCGCTCGTATTACGATGCGGCTTCTCGTTTATCGCAAGAGTACACAGGGATGTTCCAGTATTGCGGTGCGCGTACCGATAAGCATGTGCGCGAGCATGAGGTATATGAAATCGGCTTTGCCGGAGATATGTCGGCTACTCAACCGGCGCTTCGTTATAAGTCAAAGACAGTGCTGGTTGATCGCTTGCATAAAATCCGCGCGAAGATCAAGGCTGAGTGGAAAATATTACTGAGCTGGAGTGATGAAAAGGCAGCCTACTTGCTCGCGACTTTTAAGGGCGCATCAAATCAACAGAAGGCACTTTATGTCGGCATGCTGACCTTGCCGCTATTGTTGCTGCTGTTGTTGGTGGTTAAGTTGGCACACAGGACTGAAGCGCCTGCCAAGGCTTTGCCCAAAGTGGCGGTGGCGGCATCTTCCGTAGCTCAGGCAAGCCCGTTGGCTGCATCTTCCGTAGTTGCTTCAGCGCCAAACTTGGTGCCGCCGGCTCAAGTGTCCAAGCAGAACACAGCCAAGGAAGGGAAGAGTGCTCATAATCCCAAGGGGACTGAGCAAGCTGTTGCGGCTACCGGGTTGGTTTTGTTTTCGATCAAGCCGTGGGGAGATGTTTATCTCGATGGCAAAATGATTGACGCGAGTCCGCCGTTGACCAGGCTCAGGGTTTCCAAGGGGGAGCATGTCATTGAAATAAAGAATACGACATTCCCTGCGTATAAGCAGACGATTAAAATCAAGGCTGGCGAGAAATTGAAAATTAAATACAAATTTGTCAATTAACTGCCGGAATGGGAGAGATATCTTGAATAACAATATAAATGTTGTTTTGATTGCGTTGTGTGTGTTGCTGTTGGGCGGTTGCGCCTCCATGGTTTCTTGTGATGATGGGAGTCAAGCCAAATGGCTCAGCAGTCCCACTGCCAGGTTGTTGAGCAAGGGTGTTCAACACTATGAGGATGGCGAGTATGCGGTAGCCATGACCAGCTTTCAGAAGTTGCTGGACACCAAGGAAGCCAGCACTAGCGAGAAGGTTGAGGCGAATAAATACATGGCTTTTATTAATTGTATTTCGTCGAGAGACAAGATGTGCCGCGAGTCATTCAAGAGCGCCCTTGAGCTTGATCCAAATTTCAATTTGAATCCGGCTGAAGCAGGTCATCCTGTGTGGGGGCCGGTATTCAGCAGCGTTAAAAACAAATCATCCAAGTAACACGCACCGTCTATGGCCATGAATAGCCACTTAGGTCGCTATGAGATCATCTCCGAAATCGGTCAGGGGGCGATGGGGGTTGTCTATAAGGCAACCGACCCGCTGATCGATCGTATCGTTGCGATCAAAACGATCAACTTGGGCATGGCTCAAGATGAAAAAGAAGAATACGAAGGCCGCTTTTATCAGGAAGCCAAAGCCGCAGGACGATTGAGCCATCCCAATATCGTCACCATTTACGATGTGGGCAAGAGCGGCGAAGTCGCTTACATTGCAATGGAGTTCTTGCAGGGGCGTGAGTTGCGCGATGTTCTTAACGATGCGGCTGTGCTTCCGGTCAAGCAGGTTTTGGATATTGTGTCGCAAGTGGCGCTCGGGTTGTCATATGCGCATGAGCATGGCATCGTGCACCGGGATGTGAAACCGTCCAACATCATGGTGATTCGTGACGGGCATGTGAAAATTACTGATTTCGGCATTGCGCGCATGGAGTCGGCGGCAGTGCGAACCCAGACCGGGATGGTGCTTGGGTCGCCAAAATATATGTCTCCCGAGCAGGTCATGGGCAGAACTCTGGATCAGCGTTCCGACATATTTTCGCTGGGTGTGATGTTGTATGAAATGCTGACAGGAAAAGCGCCTTTTGTCGGCGAAAACATCAATGCCATCATGTATCAAACCATGAATGTCATTCCTGCACCGCCCAGCACGCTGAATCCGGCGGTGCCTGAAATGCTGAATTTCATTGTGGCCAAAGCGCTGGCAAAAGACTTGGATGCGCGTTATCAAAATGCGCGTGAGTTGGCCGACGACTTGCGCGCGTGCCGCGATTCATTGCCGCCAGATCACGCGAAAGCTGAAAAGCCTCAATTCGCCTCGGGTGTTTTACCTTCCGGCGTTGCGGCTACACCGATGGGTGAAGTGGCGGACGAGTCGAAATCGGCAGCCGTTTTTGGTTTGTCGCCTTCCTTTGATTCTGCCGAAGCGACCATGATTCTGGCGGCATTGACAGCCAGCAAAGAAGATGTCGATGTGATATCTAGAACCCTGAGAATCGCTCGCCCGAGCATTGAGGAGATCAACCGTTCCGCTTCAGGATTGCATGCGCAAAACGTGGCGATGCCAAACTCGGCAATTCCTCGCGCCACTAAACCGAATTCTCCTCCCTCAAATGGCGGCGGATATTTGTTGCTGGCGATCATCGCGCTGGTGGTGATCGGATTGATTTCCGCAATTCTGTATTGACCGGCGCTCATCCCCGATGGATGCCGGTTTTCAAAAACATTTCAAACTGAATCCATCCCGATTTCTGTTGTTCTTGCTGTCGGCATCTTGCTTGTTATTGCTGTTCATCTTGTACTCGCTGCCATATGCGTATGCATTGCGCAATTTCGCCGCCATTTTTGTGATTGCGGCGGCAGTGTTTATCGGGTTACGTGATGCCGGATTGAACCTGGCAAAGTCCTGCGTAGCATTCATTCTTGAAAATGAAAATAGCATCACGCTGATTCAGCGTAACGGTCAACATCTGACGGGCAGGATTTCCGCAGGTAGTCTGGTTGTGCCGTTTCTGGTGTTGATGAACATCAGTCTGGCTGGACGCGGGAAGCGCAGCATTGTATTGCTGCCGGACAATATGAGCCGCGAAGCATTTCGCCGCTTGCGTGTGTTGCTCAGGTGGAGTCGGTGACTTACTTGTTGGGGTAGAGGATGGTCGGGAGGGCGACTGGCAGAGTTTGCGGATAATCTTTGCTGAAGTGCAAGCCACGGCTTTCATGGCGCAATAAAGCGCTTTGCACGACGAGGTCGGCGGTCATTACCAGGTTGCGCAATTCAAGCAGGTCTGCAGTAACGTGGAAATTGCGATAGTACTCGTTGATTTCTTCATGCAGTAAATGAATGCGGTGTTGCGCGCGTTGCAGGCGTTTCGTGGTGCGCACTATACCGACATAGTCCCACATAAACCGCCGCAGCTCGTCCCAGTTGTGCGAAATCACCACCATCTCGTCCGCATCGGTGACCCGACTTTCATCCCATGGCGGAAGCGTTTCTGGAACCAATGCTGATTTGCCGAGAATATCTTGAGCCGCCGCTTCGGCAAACACCAGACATTCAAGTAACGAGTTGCTGGCCAAACGATTTGCTCCGTGCAAACCGGTGCAGGCCGATTCGCCGATGGCGTACAGATTATTGATGTCGGTACGGGCAGCCAGGTCGGTCATCAGGCCGCCGCAGGTGAAGTGCATGGCGGGAACTACCGGAATGGGTTGCTTGGCGATGTCTATACCCAACGACAAACAGCGTCCGTAGATATTCGGAAAATGCTCGCGTAAAAAAGTCTCGGGCTGGTGCGAGATGTCCAGATAAACGCAATCCAAACCGCGTTTTTTCATCTCAAAGTCGATGGCGCGCGCCACGACATCGCGCGGTGCCAATTCGGCGCGCTCGTCATGCCAAGGCATAAAACGCGTGCCATCGGGTAGTTTCAATAGCCCTCCCTCGCCGCGTACTGCTTCGCTGATGAGGAAAGACTTGGCGTGCGGGTGATATAGGCAGGTGGGGTGAAACTGCATGAATTCCATGTTGGAGACGCGGCATCCTGCGCGCCATCCCATGGCAATGCCGTCACCAGTGGCTGTGTCGGGATTGGTGGTGTAGAGATAAACCTTTCCCGCCCCTCCGGTTGCCAGCACAGTGTTGCCCGACGCGATGGTTACAACTTCTCCGCGCGCGGAGTCGAGGACATACGCTCCCTGGCAGCGAGGATCCGAAATGCCGAGTTTTTTTCCGGTGATCAGGTCGATTGCGATGTGATGTTCAAGGACTGTCACATTCGGATGGGCAAGAATTTTTTCCGACAGGGTTTGTTGCACTGCCAGTCCGGTTGCATCAGTCGCATGGATGATGCGGCGGTGACTGTGTCCACCCTCGCGGGTGAGGTGATAACTGTTGCTGCCGTTATCTTCCCTTGAAAAAGGCACGCCCTGTTCGATCAGCCAACTGATGGCGGCTGCGCCGCGTTCCACGACGAATCGTGTGGTGACCGGGTCGCATAAGCCGACTCCGGCGGTGAGGGTGTCGCGGATGTGGTCGTCAACGCTGTCGTCGGGGCTAAGTACAGCAGCGATTCCGCCTTGCGCCCAAGCACTTGCTCCGTCCAGCATGGATTTTTTGGTGACAATGGCGACTGTTTGATGATCCGCAAGCTTGAGAGCCAGCGATAAGCCGGCTAATCCGCTTCCGATAATGAGGGTGTCAAAGCGC
Source organism: Sideroxydans sp. (assembly GCA_028710605.1). Taxonomy (GTDB): domain Bacteria; phylum Pseudomonadota; class Gammaproteobacteria; order Burkholderiales; family Gallionellaceae; genus Sideroxyarcus. The sequence continues at coordinate 22,871 of JAQTTU010000010.1, read as the reverse complement.
AGCACGTCGATTGGGTGAGATGGATTTCATTGCCGAGACTATAGCAAAACTTGTCACTTAATCGTGGAAATGAACTAAATATTAAGAACGCTGTCCATCCGTGCGTTACGGGCAAGGCTGACGATGTGCACCCGTCCGGTTATACTGACGAACCACGTAGAGTGGCTCAATATTTAAAACCGGGAAACGGCATGGGTGACAGGGAGGTTGATCAACAATTGGTGGAACGCGCGCAGCGCGGCGACAAGCACGCGTTCGAATTGTTGGTGACTAAGTATCAACGTCGGCTGGGGCGGTTGATTTCGCGTTTCGTGAGGAATGCCGCCGAAGCCGAAGATGTCACGCAAGATGCTTTTATCAAAGCGTATCGCGCTTTGCCGGCATTTCGCGGGGACAGCGCGTTTTACACCTGGCTGTACAGGATCGGCATTAATACCGCCAAAAACCATCTGGTGGCGCAAGGTCGCAGGGCACCGACCAGTACGCCGTTTGATGCGGATGAGGCTGAGGATTTCGAAGATGCCTCGCTGTTGCATGAAGTGGCAACGCCCGAGAACGAGTTGATGAGCAAGCAGGTGGTTGCCGTGGTCAATTCTTCGCTGCAAGAGCTGCCCGATGATTTGCGTACAGCGTTGACGTTGCGGGAAATAGAGGGATTGAGCTATGAGGAGATCGCGGCTGTGATGGATTGTCCCATCGGTACAGTACGATCGAGAATTTTCAGGGCGCGCGAGGCGATTGCAGTCAACCTGCGCCCGTTGTTGGGTACGACTGAAGATAGAAGGTGGTGAAGATGAAACAGGAAATCTCTGAATTGATGGACGGAGAAATGTTCGAGGATAGAGCGGATGTCTTCTTCGATAAACTCAAACGCCACCCCGATGCCCGGCAGGATTGGGCGGACTATCATCTGATCGGCGATGCTTTGCGACAGCCCGATCATGTTTGCAAGAGTTTTGGCAAATCCTTTCATGAGCGTTTGCAAGCTGAACCCACCGTAATCGCTCCTCACAGTCGCACCTCCCAACGTGTTCGCAACTTCGCACTTTCCGCTGTCGCTTCGGTAATGGCGTTGGCATTGGTGGCGTGGCTGTCGATGCAAGTAGGCAACGAGCCTGCTCCGCAGATCGCTGCCGTACAACAAAACAATGCGGTAAGACAGGCTTCCGCCCAAGCCGACGACTACCTGTTGGCGCATCAGGAATTCTCTCCCGGTGCTGACATACATCCTGCGGCCGCCTATATTCAAACAGTGGTGGGGCGATAGTGCAGTTGGCAATGCGACAAACCGGTTATTTGATTCTTGTGATGTTCCAGCTTGGCGCAGTATCGGCTTTTGCCGACGCTGCGTCCGTCGATGAATCGGACAAACTCAAAACGATTGCATTTGCGGCACATCAGAATGATTACAGCGGTGTGTATGTCCACCAATCGGGCGGGCGAGTCGGCATGTCGAGAATTACCCACGTGTCGGAAAAAGATGGAGAGCACGAGCGACGCGAAGAGTTGGACGGTGCAAAGCGCGAAATTATTCGCAGTAACGGTCAGGTCTGGCTGTTTGCGGATGGGCACCACGTCAAGATGGAGATGCGCCGGATAAGGCCGGCTTTCCCCGCGCTATTACCGGAGCAGATCGCGACGTTGAAAGAAAACTACGCGGTCACGCGGGAAGAAGATGATGAAGTTGCCGGGTATCACGCGCAGACTTTCATTTTTCAGCCACGGGATAATCTGCGCTATTCCCGCAAAATGTGGGCGGATAGCACAACCGGTTTGTTGCTCAAAGCGGTTGTGCTGGATGATCGCGGCTACGTTATAGAACAGTATGCATTCATGGAATTGAACATCAACGGCAATATCGATCACAGTTGGATCGTGCGCGAAAAAGCCCCTGCCGAAGAATCAGCGCGGCAACTTCATCCTGCTCCATTACCCAAGGCAGAATCGCTTGCGGAGCATTGCGACTGGCAGGTTGATGCGTTGCCTGCCGGGTTCAAAAAAATATTGGAAATGCGCCGTCCTTTCCGGGAAAACAAAGAGCCGGTCATCCATCTGGTGTTCTCCGACGGGTTGGCCGGGATTTCTGTTTTTATCGAGAAAACCAACGGCACGACGAACCTCCATTACGGCTTGGTAGGGCAGGGCGAGGTGAATATCTACAGTCGTATTGTTGGTGATTCGCTGGTGACGGTGGTGGGCGAAGTGCCAGCCAAAACCGTGATTCAGATCGCCGATTCTGTGCGTTACGCGGGTCAATGAGATGTTGGAAATGCGCGCCATTGTTGTTGAAGTGCAAGGCGATGAAGCATCCGTGCAGGCATTGGGCGGTGGTTGCGGGCACTGTAGCAGCGAAGGCGGCTGCGGAAGCGGCACATTGAGCAAATTATTCTGTAGCAGCGAACCCCGCCTTTTTAAAGTTCGCAACGATGCGAGTGCCAAAGTTGGCGACGAAGTGCAGGTATCTTTGCCTGACGGTGTGTTGTTGCGCGGTACGATGAAGCTTTACATGCTGCCGCTGCTGTTGCTGATGGTCGGCGGAATCGCGGGCAGGGGGGTGGCAAATGACGTTGTTTTGCGCGACACCTATGCCGCTGCGGGGGCGGTCATCGGATTGTTGCTGGGTTTTGTTTTGGCGAAATTGTTGCCATCCGTTTCCGGGAGGGCGGTTGTCTCATCTATCGTGTTGCCCCGATCCGGGACATAATTCTTCAATTCATCAGGAGGCTGATAGATCATGTTATTGAGGTTGTTATTTCTCGCCCTGTTCGGGGTATTCATGCAATCGGCGGTCGCCAAAGACCTGCCCGACTTTACCGATCTGGTAGAAAAACAAGGCGCGGCCGTGGTGAACGTCAGCACCACGCAGATCATCAGTGCACCTCAAATGTTTCATGGCGCTCCCACTCTGCCGGAGAACGATCCTTTCTACGAATTCTTTCGCCGTTTCGCGCCGCAGGTTCCGCGCGATCAGGAGTCGCAGTCGCTGGGTTCCGGCTTCATTATCAGTGCCGACGGTTATATTTTGACCAACGCGCATGTGGTGGATAGGGCGGACAAGATCACCGTGCGCCTGACCGATAAACGCGAATTCAAAGCCAAAGTGATTGGCGCGGACAAGCGCACCGATGTGGCATTGCTCAAAATCGAGGCGACAGGCTTGCCCAAGGTTGTGCTGGGCAACCCGGAACTGCTCAAGGTTGGCGAATGGGTGTTGGCTATCGGCTCGCCGTTCGGTTTCGACAGCAGCGTGACTGCGGGCATTGTCAGCGCCAAGGGACGCTCCTTGCCGCAGGAAAATTTCGTACCATTCATCCAGACCGACGTGGCGATCAATCCCGGCAATTCGGGCGGGCCGTTGTTCAACATGAAGGGTGAAGTGGTCGGCATCAATTCCCAGATATACAGTCGTTCCGGCGGTTATATGGGACTGTCGTTCTCCATTCCCATTGATGTGGCGATGGATGTGGTTAACCAATTGCGCAGTAGCGGCAAGGTGACGCGCGGTCGTATCGGAGTCTCGATTCAGGAAGTGACGCGCGAGTTGGCGGATTCCTTCGGCTTGCCCAAGGCGGCTGGTGCGCTCATTTCGGGCGTGGAAAAGGCCGGCCCGGCGGACAAGGCCGGTATCCGTGCCAGCGATGTGATTTTAAAATTCGACGGCAAGATGATCGAAAATTCTGCCGATTTGCCGCGTATCGTGGCTGCTACCAAGCCCGGAGGAAAAGTCGTCGTGCAACTCTGGCGCAAAGGAAGCACACTGGACGTTTCCCTTGTGGTCGGGGTAATTCAAGAAGGCGCGGACAAGCCGCGCGCGCCGGATAGCAAAGGGGACGAATCATCTTCGCAAAGTGTGAGCCGTCTCGGACTTAAGGTGAGCGAACTGAACGATGACCAGAAAGCCGAGCTGCAAGTGGAAGGCGGCTTGCTGGTGGAGGATGTGAAAGGCGCGGCGGCGCGCAGCGAATTGCAGCCAGGCGATGTGATCCTCGCCATCGGCAATATTGAAATACGCACCGTGGAGCAATTTAACGAGGTGCTCAAGAAAGTACCGCAAGGCCGCAACATCGCGCTGTTGGTGCACCGTAACGATGGTACTGTTTATGTGCCAATCCGCTTGGACGAGAAGTAACGTCAGGCCACGTATAACAGCGAAATCGGCTAGAATCCGCGCTTTGCAAAATCGCCGCACCCTGTTTCCAACCTTCTCTCTCAATCGGGGAAGAGGTTGTGAAGCGGGAGCGGCACTTTTTATATAGAGCCTCATGCAACATATCCGCAATTTTTCCATTATCGCCCATATCGATCACGGCAAATCCACGCTGGCAGACCGCATCATCCACTTGTGCGGCGGCTTGTCCGACCGCGAGATGGAAGCGCAGGTGCTGGATTCGATGGACATCGAGCGCGAGCGCGGCATCACCATCAAGGCGCAGACCGCCGCGCTGAGCTACAAGGCGCGCGACGGTCAAATCTATAACCTCAATTTGATCGACACCCCGGGACACGTGGACTTTTCCTACGAAGTCTCGCGTTCATTGTCCGCCTGTGAAGGCGCGCTGCTGGTGGTGGATGCCTCGCAAGGGGTCGAGGCGCAGACTGTGGCCAACTGCTATACCGCGCTGGACTTGGGGGTGGAAGTAGTGCCGGTGCTGAACAAGATCGACTTGCCCTCTGCCAATCCCGAAAACGCGATTGCCGAGATCGAGGATGTGATCGGTATTGACGCGCATGATGCGGTGCATTGTTCCGCCAAAACGGGCTTGGGCGTGCAGGATGTTCTGGAGGCGCTCATCGTCAAAGTGCCGCCGCCCAAGGGTGATGTGACCGCGCCGTTGCAGGCACTCATCATCGACTCATGGTTCGACAACTATGTCGGCGTGGTGATGCTGGTGCGTATCGTCAACGGCACGCTCAAACCCAAGGACAAGATTTTGTTCATGGCGAACGGTGCGCAGCATCTCACCGAAAGCGTGGGCGTGTTCACCCCGAAATCGCAGGCGCGTGAATCGCTGTCCGCCGGTCAAGTGGGCTTCGTGATCGCGGGCATCAAGGAATTGAAGGATGCCAAAGTTGGCGACACCGTTACCTCGCTGACACGCCCCGCAGCAACCGCTTTGCCCGGTTTCAAGGAAGTGCAGCCGCAAGTTTTCGCCGGATTGTTTCCGGTGGAATCCAACCAATATGAAGCGTTGCGCGACTCGCTGGAAAAACTCAAACTGAACGATGCCTCGCTGCAATACGAACCGGAAGTATCGCAGGCGCTGGGCTTCGGTTTCCGGTGCGGATTCCTCGGACTGTTGCACATGGAGATCGTGCAGGAGCGTCTGGAACGCGAGTTCGATATGGACTTGATCACCACCGCGCCTACAGTAATTTACGAAGTAGTGATGCGCGACGGAACGGTATTGATGGTGGATAATCCCTCCAAGATGCCGGACGTGTCCAAGATCGAAGAAATCCGCGAACCTATCGTGCATGTCAATCTGTACATGCCGCAGGAATATGTGGGGGCAGTGATTACGCTGTGCACCCAGAAGCGCGGCGTGCAGCTCGACATGAGCTACCACGGCAAACAAGTGCTGTTGCAATACGAAATGCCGATGGGCGAGATCGTGATGGATTTTTTCGACAAGCTGAAATCGGTATCGCGCGGCTATGCATCCATGGATTACGAGTTCAAGGAGTATCGCACGGCGGATGTGGTCAAGGTCGATATGCTCATCAACGGCGACAAGGTGGATGCCCTGTCTATCATCGTGCACCGCGCCAACAGCCAGTATCGCGGGCGCGAAGTGGCGGCCAAAATGCGCGAACTGATTCCGCGCCAGATGTTCGACGTGGCGATCCAGGCAGCCATCGGGGCCAACATCATCTCGCGCGAAAACGTCAAAGCGTTGCGCAAGAACGTGCTGGCAAAATGTTACGGCGGCGATATTTCGCGCAAACGCAAGCTGCTGGAAAAACAAAAAGCCGGCAAGAAGCGCATGAAGCAAGTGGGCAATGTGGAAATCCCGCAGGAAGCTTTCCTCGCCATCCTGCGTGTGGACGACAAATAACAAAGCGGAAAAACAGAAATGACCTTTGCCTTAATCATGTTCGTATTGCTGGTGCTGACCGGGATGATCTGGTTGCTGGACATCTACGTGTTGCGCGGGAAGCGCAACAAGGAAAGCGGCGAGCCTTGGTGGGTGGAGTATTCCAAGAGCTTTTTTCCGGTGATCCTCGCCGTATTCATGTTGCGCTCGTTTGTGATCGAGCCGTTCAAAATCCCGTCCGGCTCGATGATTCCGACCTTGCATGTGGGCGACTTTATCCTGGTCAACCGCTATACCTACGGTTTACGTTTACCCATCATCAATAAAAAAATCGTTGAAATTAATCAGCCCCAACGCGGCGACGTGATGGTGTTCCACTATCCGAACAACCCTTCCACGGATTACATCAAGCGCGTGATCGGATTGCCTGGCGACCGCATTGTTTACCGCGATAAAAAACTCTGGATAAACGGGGCCGAGCAGCAACAGCAGCGCGACGGCGAATACAACTATGTCGAAAGCGGTTTGCGTTTCCTGCATACCGAGCGTTACAAGGAAAATCTGGGCGGTCGGGAGCATGTGATATTGACCAACCCGGATTTGCCGCAGATTCATCTGGGTAATGTTGACGAGTTTCCCCAATTCGAGCAGTGCAGTTATAGTGAGCAGGAAATGAGTTGTACGGTTCCGGTCGGTCACTACTTCATGATGGGCGACAACCGCGACAACAGCCGCGACAGCCGCTACTGGGGTTTTGTGGCGGATGAGTTGATCGTGGGCAAGGCGTTTTTCATCTGGATGAATTTCGGCGAATGGGAACGTATCGGGTTGTCTATTGATTGAATGAATGGAAAGGAATAGATGATGAAATCAAATAATAATAACCAGCGGGGTTTCAGTTTTCTTGGGTTCTTCTTTGTGGTGGCGGTGGTGATTTCAGCTGTGATTGTCGGCTTGAAACTTATTCCAGCCTATATTCAAAATGTGGAAATCAATCAAATATTTAATCAAATCGTTAGCGATCCGGCGATGACGAGTGCATCGTCAAACGAAATCAGACAGTCGTTCAGCAAACGAGCCTACCTTGAACGAATCACCGTTATTTCTGCAGAAGATATCGAGATTGAAAAGGGTGAAGTCCCCTTGAGATTGAGCGCAAGTTATTCCGTAAAAATTCCGCTGATCGCAAATATCACCTTGCTGCTTGATTTCAATCCAAGCAGTTCCTGATTTTTCGATGAAGCACGCGGCACTTTGCCAACAGCTCGGCTATCAGTTTGCGCAACCGTCATTGTTGCAGCGGGCGCTGACGCATCGCAGCTACAGCGCAGCGCATAACGAGCGTTTTGAATTTCTTGGCGACAGTGTGCTGAACTGCACCATTGCCAAATATCTTTTCGATACCTATCCAGATTTGCCGGAAGGCGATCTTTCCCGATTGCGCTCCAACCTGGTCAACCAGCAGACTTTGGCGATTTTGGCGCAGCAGCTGAATCTGGGCGAACAACTGCTGCTGGGCGAAGGCGAACGCAAGAGTGCCGGATTCCGCCGCCCGTCGATTTTGGCCGATGCGCTGGAAGCTATATTTGGTGCGGTATGGCAGGATGCGGATTTTGCGGCGGCGGAAAAAGTGGTGTTGCGGTTATACGTGCCGTTCATTGCTCAGGCCGACCTGCAAACGCTGGGCAAAGACCCCAAAACCTTGTTGCAGGAATATCTGCAAGGCAATAAGTTGGCGCTGCCGCAATACAATGTGGTCGAAATCAAAGGCGAAGCACATGCGCAGACCTTCATTGTCTCCTGTGACATCGCCAGGCTTAAACTTACCACGCAAGGCGAAGGGGCTAGTCGCCGCATCGCCGAACAAATCGCCGCCGAAAAGGCTTACCAACAGATCTCCCGAAAATCATGACCGAACCCAAAATATTCCACAGCGGCTTTATCGCTATCGTAGGCCGCCCCAATGTGGGCAAATCGACTTTGCTCAATCATCTCATCGGGCAAAAAATCAGCATCACCTCGCGCAAAGCGCAAACCACGCGCCACCGCATCACCGGCATCCTGACCGAAGACAAAAACCAATTTGTGTTCGTCGATACGCCGGGCTTCCAGACGCAGCATACCAACGCGCTGAACCGCAGCATGAACCGTGTGGTGACCAGCAGTTTGCGCGAAGTGAACGTGGTGTTGTTCGTGCTCGAAGCGCGCCAGTTCGACGAGCGCGACCAGCAAGTGCTGGACTTGCTGCCGCAAAATTGCCCGGTGATTCTGGTCATCAACAAAGCGGACTTGCTGGCCGATAAATCCGAGCTGTTGCCCTTTATCGAAAAACTATCGGCCATGCGCCACTTCGCCGCCATCGTGCCGATCAGTGCGCGTCAGGGTAAGCAGCTCGATACCTTGCTCGATGCCATCCGCCCTTACCTTCCCGAAGGCGAGCACCTGTTCGGCGAAGATGAAATTACCGACCGCAACGAACGTTTCCTCGCCGCCGAATTGCTGCGCGAAAAAATATTCCGCTTTACCGGCGAAGAACTGCCGTATTCGGTCAGCGTAGTGATCGAGCAATTCAAACTCGAAGGCAAACTGCGCCGCATCCACGCCGCCATTCTGGTGGATAAAGATGCGCACAAAGCCATGCTTATCGGCAGCAAAGGCGAAAAGCTCAAAGAGATCGCTACCCAGGCGCGCCTCGATATGGAAAAACTTTTCGACGGCAAAGTCTTCCTCGAAGTGTTCGTCAAAGTCCGCAGCGGCTGGGCGGACAGCGCGCAGATGCTGAAATCGCTGGGGTATGAGTAACGTCACTTCCAAACAACGCATCCAGGACGCGCCCGCTTTCGTTCTGCACAGCTATCCGTTCCGCGAAACCAGTCTGGTATTGGAAGTGTTCAGCAGGCAGCACGGGCGCGTGCCGTTGGTGGCGCGCGGGGCAAGGCGACCCAGATCGGCATTGCGCGGCCTGCTGATGAATTTCCAGCCGCTGACCTTGAGCTGGTTCGGCAAGCACGAGTTGCGCACGCTACACAGTGCGGAGTGGCAGGGCGGCCAGCCGCAGTTGCAAGGCACGGCGCTGATGTGCGGCTTCTATCTGAACGAACTGCTGCTCAATCTGATGGCGCGCGACGATCCGCACGAGAGCCTGTTCGACTATTACCAGCAAACCTTGCAGCGGCTGGCGCAGGAAGAAGATCATGCCTTCACCTTGCGCTGTTTCGAGAAACACATGCTGCAAGAACTGGGTTACGCGCTGACGCTGGATAGCGAAGCGGGCAGCGGCAAACCCATCGCCCCGGAAAAAAATTACCGCTATATACTTGAGCGCGGCGCGGTGGCGGAAACGGACGATGCGACGCAAGGCATGCCGGTATCGGGCAAGACTTTGCTGGACATGGCCGCCGACGACTACCGCGACACGAACAGCGCGCGCCAGAGCAAACAATTGATGCGCATGCTGTTAGACCACCACCTTGCCGGAAAGACATTGCACACACGCGAACTGATGCGGGATTTGCAGAAACTTTAAAAACTTTTGCCCGCAGATTACGCAGATTAAACAGATTGAAAACCAAACACTAACAATGCTGCGAGTCATTTATTGTTGTCATTCACCTGAATGATTGTTGAATTGTTTTTCAATCTGTTTAATCTGTGTAATCTGCGGGGAAAAAAGGAAGTTAAAAATGATCAAACTCGGACTGAATATCGACCATGTCGCCACCCTGCGCCAAGTGCGCGGATCGCGTTATCCCAACCTCGTGCGCGCGGCGCTGATCTGCGAAGAAGCGGGTGCGGATGCCATCACCATCCATCTGCGCGAAGACCGCCGCCATATTCAGGATGCCGATGTCGAAGTGTTGCGCGGCATGTTGCAGACGCGCATGAATCTGGAATGCGCGGTCACCGACGAGATGATTGAAAACGCGCTGCGCATCAAGCCGCACGACATCTGCCTCGTGCCGGAAAAACGCGAAGAGCTGACCACCGAAGGCGGGCTGGATGTGGTCAAACATTTCGACGCGGTGCAGCGCGCCACGCAACGCTGCACCGAGGCGGGCATCCGCGTTTCGCTGTTCATTGACGCGGATGAAAAACAGATCGACGAAGCCTGGCGAGCGGGCGCGCCCGTGATCGAAATCCACACCGGAAAATACGCCGACGCGGACAGCGTGCCCGAACGCGCAGCCGAACTGGCACGTATCCAGCACGCAGTGCTGCATGCGCACTCGCTCGGTTTGCAAGTGAACGCCGGACACGGACTCAACTACCACAACGTGCGCCCCATCGTTGCCATCCCCGACATCGTCGAACTCAACATCGGCCATGCCGTCATCGCGGAATCCGTGTTCATCGGTCTCGAACAAGCCGTGAAAAAAATGAAAGCTCTGCTGGTTCCATGATCTTCGGCATCGGCACCGACATCGTCGCCGTGGCGCGCATTGAAGCCGCGATGCAGCGCCACGGCGATGCGTTTGCGAAAAAAATTCTGAGCGCGCAGGAACTGCCGGAATACGCCGCCCATGCCCAGCCCGCGCGCTTCCTCGGCAAACGCTTTGCCGCCAAGGAAGCCTTCGCCAAAGCCACCGGACTTGGCCTGCGCCATCCGGTGACGCTGCATCACATCAGCATCGTTCATGATGCACTCGGCAAACCTTCATTCCAGTTCGATGAAATGTTATCCGTATATTTGCAACAACTCGGCGTGACGCACCATCATCTGAGCATCAGCGACGAGCGCGAGATGGTGGTGGCGTTTGTGGTGCTGGAAGGCCGTCCGGTTTTATAGAACCCTAACTGCCTGCACACGCCCGCCAATAGGCGATCTACGCTATGCACTCGATGTAGATGCCCGTATTTACTGGCTTGCGGGCAAGGCGTTGGCTGGAAATATCGTCGGTATTCTGCAATGCCTTTATAATCCGCCGCGTTGCAGTAAACCAATCAAGGAGCAGGTATGGGTAACGGTCCGGTGATGCTGGATGTGTTGGGCAAGCGCTTGACGGCGGAGGACGAGGCGCGCTTGCGCCATCCATTGGTGGGCGGGGTGATTTTGTTTTCGCGCAATTACGAATCGCCTGCGCAACTTGCCGAGTTGACCGCCAGCATTCATGCCTTGCGCACGCCGCCGTTGCTGATCGCGGTCGATCACGAAGGCGGCAGGGTGCAGCGTTTCCGCGACGGCTTTACGCGCATTCCGCCCATGCGTGAGCTGGGGCGCGAGTGGGACGTTCATCCGAAGCGCGCGCGGCATCTGGCGCACCATGTGGGTTATGTGCTGGCCTCGGAGTTGCGCGCGTGCGGCGTGGATTTCAGTTTCACGCCGGTGCTGGATGTGGATTACGGCGCGAGCTGCGTGATCGGCGACCGCGCGTTTCATTCCGAACCGCAAGCCATCGCCGAACTGGCGCACAGTCTGTTGCAGGGGCTGAAGCAGGGCGGCATGCCGACGGTGGGCAAACATTTTCCCGGTCACGGTTTCGTCTGCGCCGATTCGCATCTGGAGATTCCGGTGGATGAGCGCAGCTACACCGACATCGAACTGTGCGACCTGATCCCGTTCCGCCAGATGGTGCATTTCGGCCTCACGGCGGTGATGCCCGCGCACGTGATTTATCCCAAAGTCGATGCGCATCCGGCGGGATTTTCCAAAGTGTGGCTGAAAGATATTCTGCGCGGTGAGCTGGGGTTCGAGGGCTGCATTTTCAGCGACGACTTGAGCATGGAAGGCGCGACCGTGGCGGGCGGCATCGTGCAGCGCGCGGAAGCGGCGCTGCATGCGGGCTGCGACATGGTGCTGGTATGCAACAAGCCCGAGTCCGCCGACGAGTTGCTGGCCGGATTGAAGTGGGACATGCCGGTGCAGAGCAAAGCGCGGCTGGCGCAGATGCACGGGCGCGCGCATCCGGCGAGCCTGGTGCAACTGCACGAAAACGCCGAATTCGTCAAAGCCCTGCACGAGGTCGCCAGCATCGGCATGCGCGAAGGCGAACTACCGCTGGCATAGGCAATTTGCGATAATTCTTAAAACCGCAGTTCAGCCCGCAGATTACACAGATTAACGCAGATTATCAGACGGTTGCGAATGAGTATTGGACCATCCAGAAGGTGAGCAAGCAGACCAAGGTTATGTGTTGTTTAATCTGCGGAAATCTGCGTAATCTGCGGGCAACTGCTTTTTCTAGGATAATCGTTACCATTCGAACTTTCATCTCCGGTACGTGCCATGAGTGAATTCCAGTTGAGCTTGCTGACCATAGGCCTTGTTGTAGTGGCCGGGGTTTTTCTGTACGGCCAATGGCAACAATGGCGCTTCCGGCGCAGCATGGGCAAACCGCTGGCCGAGCCGCCCGCCGAGGTGGCGCATCAAATGCAGCCTGCGGAAAATATCGGCGCGGACAGCCGCGATCCGTTGGCTGCGCCGCCCGCCGTTGCGGAAGCGGCGGATGAGATGTGCGGCCTGCTCAACGACGCGACCGATTACGTCGTCACCTTTCTGCTCAAATCTCCGCTGTCGGTCGAAGCGCTGGAAATTTTGTGGGAGCGCCGTTTCGATTTCGGCAAAAGCGTCAGCGCCTGCGGCCTGAATACCGCCAGCGGCCTGTGGGAACGCATGATTCCCGACAGCCCGCAGAGCTACCGCGCGTTCAAACTGGGGCTGCAACTGGTGGATAGAACCGGTGCGGTGAACGAAGTACGCCTGGCCGGATTCCACGACATGCTGAATGAAATTGCCGCACAGTTGAAAGTCGAGGTGCGCTTGCCGCCGGTGCAGGATGCCGTGCGCCGCGCGCAAGAGCTGGACCGTTTCTGCGCCGATGTGGATCAGATGATTGGCATCAACCTGTTGACCAGCGGCGACCGAAGAATGTTCGGTACCGAAGTGGCGAATGCGGCGGAACAGTTGGGCATGAGCTTGCAGGCCGACGGCAATTTCCATTTGCTGGACGGGCAGGGCGCGACACTGTTCAACCTGAGCGCGTCCGACGGCGCACCCTTTCAGCATCACACCCTCAACCAGTCGCGCGCCGACAGCCTGACCCTGCTGTTGGATATTCCGCGCGTGAACGAGCCGGTGCGCCGTTTCGACGAAATGGTGGCGCTGGCGCGCGAGCTGGAAAATACATTGCGCCTGACCATGACCGACGACCAGCGCGTGGCCTTGAACGACGGCGCGCTCGCGCAGATCCGCGCGCAAGTCGCCGCCACCGCCGACCTCATGCAAACCGGCCACATCACACCGGGCAGCGCGCAGGCGCTAAGGTTGTTCTCGTAACCAAACATGCTTAAAAGCAAACCTTTTTTAGCCACAGAGACCACAGAGTACACAGAGAAAACCATGCGCATCTTTCTCTGTGATCTCTGTGTCCTCTGTGGCAAATGTTTTTAATGAGTACAAATATTTCTGAACGCATCACCCAACTGCGCGCCGAACTGGAACGGCACAACCACAGCTATTACGTGCTGGATGCGCCGACCATTCCCGATGCGGAATACGACAAGCTGTTCCGCGAGCTGCAAGCCCTCGAAGCACAACATCCCGAACTGCTCACGCCCGATTCGCCCACGCAACGCGTCGGCGGCAAAGTGCTGGACGGTTTCGCGCCGGTGCGCCACGCCGTGCCCATGCTGTCCATCCGCACCGAGACCGATACCGAATCCAGCGGCGCTTCCAACTTCGACACGCGCGTGCGCAACGCGCTGGGGCTGCCGAGCGTTATCCCCATTCCCCCTCCAACTCCCCCCTTGAAGGGGGGAGAGTTCTTGCTCCCTCCCCTTCAAGGGGAGGGGCGGGGTGGGGATGGGGTGATTGCGGCTGACAAAAATAATGCAGAAATCGAATACGCCTGCGAACTCAAATTCGACGGCCTCGCCATCAATCTGCGCTACGAGCGCGGCCTGCTGGTGCAAGCCGCCACGCGCGGCGATGGCGAGAGCGGCGAGGACGTGACGCAAAATATCCGCACCATCCACTGCATTCCTTTGCACCTGAAAAATTGCGCGGCGGAAGTGCTGGAAGTGCGCGGCGAAGTGTATATGTCCCGCCGCGATTTCAACCGCTACAACGACAAGCAGCGCGCGCTGGGTTTGGCGACGCTGGTCAATCCGCGCAACGGTGCGGCGGGCAGCATACGCCAGCTCGATCCGGCGCTGGCGGCACGGCGACCGCTGTCGTTTTACGCTTACGGGCTGGGCGAAGTGAAGGGCTGGAATTTGCCCGCCACACACAGCGCCATTCTGGATGCGTTGGCGAATTTCGGTATGCCGGTGTGCGAAGAACGTGCTGTGGTGCAAGGAGCGGCGGCGCTGGCCGCATTCCACCAGCGTGTCGCCGCCAAACGCGATGTGTTGCCGTTCGATATCGACGGCGTGGTCTATAAGGTCAACAGTCTTGCGCTGCAACTGCAGCTCGGCTTCGTCTCGCGCGAGCCGCGCTGGGCGGTGGCGCACAAATTTCCGGCGGAAGAACAGCTCACCGTGGTGCGCGACATCGAGATACAAGTCGGACGCACCGGCAAGCTGACTCCAGTCGCCAAACTGGAACCGGTGTTCGTCGGCGGCACCACGGTGAGCAATGCCACGCTGCACAACGAGGGCGAGATACGGCGCAAGGACGTGCATATCGGCGACACCGTGATCGTGCGCCGCGCGGGCGATGTGATCCCGGAAGTGGTGGGTGTGTTGGCCGAGCGGCGGCCAGCCGATGCGCGCGCGTTCGTGATGCCTGCGATTTGTCCGGTGTGCGGCAGCCACGTGGTGCGCGAGGAGGGCGAAGCGGATGCACGCTGCACGGGCGGCCTGTTCTGCGCCGCGCAACGCAAGCAAGCCCTGCTGCATTTCGCTTCACGGCGCGCGATGGATGTCGAAGGCTTGGGCGACAAATTGGTGGAGCAACTGGTGGACGAAAATATCATCCGCTCCTTGCCGGATTTGTATCGTCTGGATAATGCGACGCTGGCGGCGCTGGAACGCATGGCGGACAAGAGCGCGCAGAACATTGTGGCCGCACTGGAGAAAAGCAAACACACCACGCTGGCCCGCTTTCTGTTCGCGCTGGGCATCCGACACGTGGGCGAGACCACGGCCAAGGATTTGGCGCGGCATTTCGGCAAGCTGGAAGCTATCGCGCAAGCCGACACCGAGCGCCTGTTGCAAGTACCGGATGTGGGGCCGGTGGTGGCGCAGAGCCTGGTCGATTTTTTCGGCGAACCGCACAACATCCAGGTGCTGCAACAGTTGCGCGAGCTGGGCGTGCAGTGGGACGAGCATGAAGGCGTGAGCTTGCAAACCTTGCCGCTGTCCGGCAAAACTTTCGTGCTCACCGGAACGCTCGCCAGCATGAGCCGCGATGAGGCAAAATCGCGGCTGGAAGCGTTGGGCGCGAAAGTGGCGGGCAGCGTGTCGAAGAAGACCGATTGTGTGGTGGCAGGCGAGGAAGCGGGCAGCAAGCTGGATCGTGCGCGCGAGTTGAATGTGCCGGTATGGAGCGAGCAGCAGCTGTTGGATGAGTTGAAAAATAATCAACTAAAGCTGACTGTTCCTTCCCCCTTGCAGGGGGAAGGTTAGGATGGGGGTAGAGTTGTGGCATGCCGCAATTTTTACCCCCTCCCTAGCCCTCCCCCTGCAAGGGGGAGGGGATTTCGTGCTGATGAATTTTTTGGATATATAAACAAGGAAGGTCATGAAACGAAAAATTACCAAAGCCGTATTTCCCGTTGCCGGTTTGGGCAGCCGTTTTCTTCCCGCCACCAAGGCCACGGCCAAGGAGATGTTGCCGGTTGTGGACAAGCCGCTGATCCAGTATGCGGTGGAAGAAGCCGTGGCGGCGGGCATCACCGACATGGTGTTCATCACCGGGCGCAACAAGCGCGCGATCGAGGATCATTTCGACAAGGCCTACGAACTGGAAGCGACGCTGGAAGCGAGCGGTAAGCTGAAACTGCTGAGCTATGTGCAGGAAGTCGTGCCCAAGCATGTGAACTGCATCTACATCCGTCAGGCCGAGCCGCTGGGCTTGGGGCATGCGGTGCTGTGCGCCAAGCCGGTGATCCAGGATGAGCCGTTCGCGGTGATTCTGGCCGACGACTTGATCGACGGCCAACCGCCCGTTATCAAACAGATGGTGGATGTGTTCGCGCAGTACCAATGTTCCATTCTCGGCGTGCAGGATGTGCCGCGCGAACACACCAAACAATACGGCATCGTCAGCAGCACCAATCTTGCGCACCATATCGAACGCGTGCATGCCATCGTGGAAAAGCCCAAGCCCGAGGATGCGCCCTCCACGTTGGCGGTGGTCGGGCGTTATATTTTGACCCCGCGCATCTTCCATCATCTGGAACACATCAACCCCGGTGCGGGTGGCGAGATACAGCTGACCGACGGCATCGAGGCGCTGATGCGCGATGAAAAATTGCTGGCTTACCGTTTCGACGGCATCCGCTACGACTGCGGTTCCAAGCTGGGTTATCTCAAGGCACAAGTTGCGTTCGGTTTGCAGCATGAAGAATTGCGCGATGAATTCGCCGCCTATCTTCAAACGTTGGCGTGATGCTGAGCGCCAGTCAGGCACGCGAGGTGTTAGCCTCATCCGAATTATTGTTCGGCGCGGATGAAGTGCAGCATGCCGTGCGGCGTGTGGCGAACGAGATCAATGTCGCATTTGCCGAGCGCCATCCGCTGCTGCTGTCGGTGATGGGCGGCGCGGTGGTGTTCACCGGACAGTTGCTGCCCATGCTGGATTTTCCGCTGGACTTCGATTACCTGCATGTCTCGCGTTACGGCGACGACCAGCAGGGCGGCGAACTGCACTGGAAAGTCGCGCCGCGCGAAAATGTCGCCGGGCGCGTGGTGTTGGTGGTGGACGATATTCTGGATGAAGGCCAGACCATGCTCGCGATCAAACGGCGCGTGATGGAACTCGGTGCGGCGCAGTTTTACTGCGCGGTGTTTGCCGACAAAAATATCGGCAAGCGCAAGCCCATCCATGCCGATTTCGTCGGCATGGAACTGCCGGATCGTTTCGTGTTCGGCTACGGCATGGACATACACGGCGCGTGGCGCAATTTGCCCGCGATTTATGCGGTTAAAGAGGTGTGAAAACCATTCACCACAGAGACACAGAGGCACAGAGAAAAACAAATACAAGAAACAAAAGCGTGATTAAGAAATTCTTTTGCGGGTTGTTTAGCTTTTGGTTTTGACGTTCTCCGTGTCTCTGTGTCTCTGTGGTAGATTTTGTTTCAGGAGTAATTTATGTTAGCCATCATCGGCGGTACCGGACTCACCCAACTCGCCAACCTCAAGATCACCCATCGCCAGGTGATACGCACGCCTTATGGCGAGCCGTCCGGGCCGATGACGTTCGGCATCATCAACGGGCACGAGGTGATGTTTATCGCGCGCCACGGCTACGGCCACAACATCCCGCCGCACGAGGTGAACTATCGCGCCAACCTGTGGGCGCTGTTCGAGCAAAAAGCCAAGCGCGTCATTGCGGTCACCTCGGTCGGCGGCATACGCGCCGATCTGGTTCCGGGCACGCTGGTGACACCCGACCAGATCATCGACTATACCTATGGCCGCAACTTCACCTATTTCGACGGCAAAGACAGCATGGTCAGTCACATCGACTTCACCAAGCCATACAGCGAAAAAATCCGCCAGCAGATTTTGATTGCGGCGAAGCTGGCGGGCGAGGAATGTGTGGATGGCGGCGTGCATGCCGTGATGCAAGGCCCCCGGCTGGAAACGGCGGCAGAGGTCAACCGGCTGGAGCGCGACGGCGCAGACATGGTGGGGATGACCGGCATGCCGGAAGCGGCGCTGGCCAGAGAACTGGGGCTGCCTTTCGCCACCATCGCCGTGGTGGCGAACCACGCCGCCGGACGCGGCAACAGCAGCGACGGCATCGAGTTGGAAAATGTGGGTGCTGTAATTAATCCGGCGATGGAGCGCGTGCGCAATATCCTCGAACGAGTGGTGGAACAAGATGGCGATTGAATTCCGTCATTCCCGCGAACGCCCCGTAAGTGCCAACTTTATTGATCCGGAGTATTTCTCCCTCCCCTTCAAGGGGAGGGTTGGGGTGGGGATGGGGTTAAATGTTCAAAAATTCCGCCCCATCCCCCACCTGACCTCCCCCTTGAAGGGGGAGGGACTGGGTAAATTAATGCTTATGTTCTTTCGCGGGGGAAACAGAATTTTGCAGGTGGCCAATGACAACTAGAGAAGTTTTACGCATGGGCGATGCGCGTCTGCTGCGGCAGGCGGAAGAGGTGCATGTGTTCGACACGGCGGAGCTGCGCGAATTGTTGCGGGACATGCGCGACACCATGCATGCCAAGGATGGTGTCGGTCTGGCCGCGCCGCAGATCGGCGTGAATCTGGCCGTGGTGATTTTCGGTGTCGATCAAAATCCGCGTTATCCCGATGCGGAAGTCGTGCCGCAGACCGTGCTCATCAATCCCGTGCTCACGCCGCTTTCGGAGGAGATGGAAGACGGCTGGGAAGGCTGTCTCAGCCTGCCCGGCATGCGCGGTCTGGTGCCGCGTTACACGCATTTGCGCTATCAGGGCTGCGATGAATTCGGCGCGCTGATAGACCGCACCGTGAGCGGTTTCCACGCGCGCGTGGTGCAGCACGAATGCGACCATCTGGACGGCGTGCTGTATCCGATGCGCATTCTCGACATGAAGGATTTCGGCTTCAGCGATGTGATGCATTCCGGTGCCGAAGTGCGGGACGAATGATGAAAAGCGGCTTGTCCAAAACGACGCGCAATCTGCTGTGGTCGCTGCTGGCGGCGGTTGCGATTCTGGCGATAGGTACATTCGGCTACCGCTGGTTGGGCGGGCCGCAATATTCCTGGCTCGACTGCTTCTACATGACCTTCATCACCGTCACCACTATCGGTTACGTCGAGTCGGTGGATGTCTCGCATTACGAATACGGCAAGCTGTTTACCGTGTTCATCGGCCTCACCGGCATCGGCGTGTTGGGCTACGTGTTATCGACAGTCACCGCATTCATGCTGGAAGGCGAATTCAATGAAGTCAGGCGGAGAAACAAAATGGAAAAAAAGATCGGGCAATTGAAAGGCCACTACATCGTGTGCGGCGTGGGGCAGATCGGCAGCAATGTTTCGCACGAGCTGGCGATCACCGGGCGGCATTTCGTCATGATAGACCGCGATAAAAACACGCTGCAAAACTACATCGAGCACCACCCTTCCCAGCTCTACGTGCTGGGCGATGCCACCGACAATGAAGTGTTGCTGGCCGCCGGGATCAAACATGCCATCGGCCTGTTTGCCGTGGCGCACGAAGACAACCACAACCTGGTTATCAGCCTCAGCGCGAAACAACTCAACCCCGACATCCGCGTCATCGCGCGCTGCCACGAACTGAAAAATGTCTCCAAGCTCAAGAGCGCCGGAGCGGATGAAATTGTGCTGCCGGACTTTACCGGCGGACAGCGTCTGGTCTCGGCCATGGTGCGCCCCAACGTGGCCGGCTTCATGGATGAAATGTTAAAAGCTGAAGGCGACCTGCGCATGGAAGAAGTGTCCATCCCGCACAATATGGACGGCAAGGTTTTACGCGAACTGTATCAGGGTAATCAGGACTGTCTGGTGATGGCGCTGCAACACCAAAGCAAATGGGTATTTAACCCCGCCGCCGACAGCGTGCTGGCCTCCGGCGATGTGTTGATGGTGATGGTCAACCCCGAAGGACGTATGCGGCTGGAACAGTTGATCCAGAGCGTGCCTGCGTAGGTGCGAATTTATTCGCACGACAATATTGTTTGTGCGAATAAATTCGCACCTACAGAATAATTGACATAGCCATGATGCCCTTTAAAATTTTTTTCAACAAAACCCAAGCCAGACTCAACGCGCTGTTCGGCATGAGCCTGTATGCCGCTTTGGGCGTAATCCTGCTGGTGTTGCTCGCCATTGGCTTGGCGGTGATCGTGTTCATCAATTCCGCCGCCCCCACTGTGCTCACCATCGCGGGCGGACCAAAAGACAGCTCCTTTAACCGCAGCGCGGAAAGATATAAAGCGATTCTGGCCAAGCAGGGCATCACGCTGAATATCATCGCCACAGAAGGCTCGGTGGATAACCTGAAAAAACTGGCCGACCCGAAAATCAAAGTCGATGTCGGCTTCGTCATGGGCGGCGAAACCAAGGGCATCGAAGTCGAACACCTGATGTCGCTGGGCAGCATTTCCACCCAACCGCTGACCATCTTTTATCGCGGCAAAAAAAGAACCTTGCTGTCCGAATTCAAAGGCGGGCGGCTGGACATCGGAGCCGAAGGCAGCGGCACGCGCACCCTGGCGCTCGCGCTGCTGGAAGCCAACGGCATCAAGCCGGGCGACGGCACGACACTCACCGATAATCTATCGGACGACCCGGAAAAAGCCCTGCGCGAAAACCGCACCGATGCCATATTCCTGATGAGCGATTCCACCTCATCCAAACTGATTCGCTCGATGATGCGCGACACGGACATTCGCCTGTTCAACTTCACCCAGGCCGAGGGCTACACGCGCCGCATCAACTACCTGAACAAACTGCAACTGCCGCAAGGCTCGCTCGATTTCGGCAAAAACATTCCCGCCGAAGACCTGCTGCTGATCGGCCCCACAGTGGAACTCATCGCGCGCGACACCCTGCATCCCGCCTTGTCCGACGTGCTGCTCGAAGCCGCGCGCGAAGTGCATGCCAGACCCGGCCTGTACAAAAAACGCGGCGAATTTCCCAATGCGGAAGAACACGAATTGCCCGTCAGCGAAGATGCAAAACGCTTCTACAACTCCGGCAAAAGCTTCCTCTACCGCACCTTCCCGTTCTGGCTCGCCAGCCTGATCTCGCGCTCGCTGGAAGCCATCGTGCCGATTATTCTGCTGCTCATCCCCGCCATCAAAATCGCCCCGGTCATCTACGGCTGGCGCATCAAATCGCGCATCTACCGCTGGTATCGCGCCCTGCTCGAACTCGAACGCGAAGCCATCAAATCCTCGTTCGATCCCGCGCGGCGCGACGAATTCATGCGCAAATTGCAACTCATCGAAGACGCGGCAAACAAAATTGTTGTGCCCGCCGCCTTCGGCGATTTGCTGTATGAATTGCGTTTACATATCAACTTCGTGCGCGACAATTTGCAACACAAAAATCCCGGCGGAATAGCCGCCGCATAATGCGGCAAGGAAAAAATCAAACCAGCGAGACACTGATTTATCCTAAAAAACGCAGTTCAATTTGTGTCTATAGAGCGCAAACCCTCATCCCCAGCCCTTCTCCCGGTGGGAGAAGGGAGCAAAGTCCCTCTCCCACCGGGAGAGGGGTTGGGGTGAGGGAACTCCGCATCCTGCTTGCCTCTTCGTTAAGTTGGCGAAGTGCAACAACGTTTTTTAGGTTTATTCCTCCGTTCGTGGTGTACCTGTCGAACCATGAACGGGGGAATAAATGCATTCAAGGAGTTCGCGACAAAGCCCTTTGACCTGCTCGGTGCGAACGGAGAAATAGCAGCGCTTCTCTGGAACGGCATCAACCAATAATGCAAAACCGCTCAAAGCCGCGCCAACAGCCAATCTGCAATCAGGCATGAATGGAGATGCCCGTATTTATTGGGTTGCGACGAAGGTGGTCAGCTCAAAAGAGTAGTGTGCAAGCCAACATTTCAGCCCCATGCATGCATCCGAAATTCTCGCAACGCATGCAATAACACCAACCCCAATTCCTGCAAAACTGCGCGGAGCGCGACGTTGAACTGTCACCCCCTTGCGGGGTGGCGGTTCAGCGTCTTGTTCCGGTCAGAGTGCAAATCCCAATCTGCTAAACTAGGTACGCAAAAGTTGTCATGGCTGCACCTGTTCCGGTCAGAGTGCAAATCCCAATCTGCTAAACTGAATTTCAAGAATGAAGCGTTGAAGGGCTGGTTCCGGTCAGAGTGCAAATCCCAATCTGCTAAACTGCTATTGGCATTCATTTTGTCTGCACGCTTGTTCCGGTCAGAGTGCAAATCCCAATCTGCTAAACTAATTCCTTCGAAGATGTCATTGCCGTTCGTGTTCCGGTCAGAGTGCAAATCCCAATCTGCTAAACTAGGCTGAATATCTGAGTTGCACCAGTTCGCGTTCCGGTCAGAGTGCAAATCCCAATCTGCTAAACTATGTAGCACTTGGTTGAGGACGGGGTGGTTGTTCCGGTCAGAGTGCAAATCCCAATCTGCTAAACTTCCCGGCAAACGCACTCATGATCACATCGCGTTCCGGTCAGAGTGCAAATCCCAATCTGCTAAACTGCGTGCTGGCGTATCCAGGCGGACAAGCCGGGTTCCGGTCAGAGTGCAAATCCCAATCTGCTAAACTCCCGTTGAAATGTTTGGAGCGGGTCAAGATGTTCCGGTCAGAGTGCAAATCCCAATCTGCTAAACTCCAGCCGAAGAGCGAGGAGACGCCGTCGATGTTCCGGTCAGAGTGCAAATCCCAATCTGCTAAACTCTTGACAATTAATTCGCTCAGGGCGCTCATGTTCCGGTCAGAGTGCAAATCCCAATCTGCTAAACTCTGACCGAGAGTTAAGAGCTTGCGCGTAAGGTTCCGGTCAGAGTGCAAATCCCAATCTGCTAAACTTGTGTCAGATATTACCACATGAAAACAGCAGTTCCGGTCAGAGTGCAAATCCCAATCTGCTAAACTATCAATCTGCCTGACATCGTGCCGCAGGCAGTTCCGGTCAGAGTGCAAATCCCAATCTGCTAAACTCGCAGCGCAACAACCACCTGATTCAGAAGGTGGTTGTTGTGTTTTGAGCGACGGGAAAAAGTT
>JAQTTU010000001.1 GCA_028710605.1 Sideroxydans sp. | reverse complement strand
CACCTATCACCACCAAATAAAAAACTCCAGCTTGAAGCTGGAGTTTTTTTATTTGGTGCGGTACAACCGGACGATCAGTTGTTGTCGGTAAACAGTTGTTTCAGCATCCACAGCGAAAAGACAACCATAAGAACGGCGGAACCGGCTACTACGACATCGGCGACTAATGACATTTTATGCTCCTCCTCAAAGTACTAGATTAAAAACACCAACGAAACCGTTGGCAGAATCGTAGCACAAAATATGTTATTGGCAAGGTTTTTGAGAAAGCACAAAAAGCCCGACGGTGTGCACCGTAGGCAAGGGGCGAAACGGGGAAGGGGCGGGAAGTTTGTGAAACTAACTTCCCGCAGCCTTTGAATTACTCAGCTTTGCTGAACAGCTGCGTGGCGATCCACACTGCAAAACCAACTGAGAATATTGCGGTACCGATGGATGCTAAGTCTGCTACGTATGACATAATTTTCTCCCCCTGATAATGGTTTTGAATGACATCAATAAAATGGCAATAGCGTACTAAACGAATAAAATAATTAGTTGACTAATGCTTTTCGGATTATATAAGTATTTTCGTTAAGTATTCCCACAATTTTCATAAGGCTTAGATTATTAAGGTCTTTACACATTTTTGACATTGGATGGAAATTTTCAGGTAAGCGGCGTGCAAATAAAATTCTATATAAAGACCTACGGCTGCCAGATGAACGAGTACGACTCGGACAAGATGGCGGATGTGATGAGCGCCTGCGACGGTATGGTGCAAACCGACAAAGCGGAAGAGGCGGACATCATCCTGTTCAACACGTGTTCGATACGCGAGAAGGCGGAAGAGAAGGTATTTTCCGATCTGGGGCGCGCGCGCGCATTGAAGCAAAAAAACCCGAAAATGCTGATCGGCGTGGGCGGTTGCGTGGCCAGCCAGGAAGGCGACACCATTATCAAACGCGCGCCCTATGTTGATGTGGTGTTCGGTCCGCAGACGCTGCATCGTCTGCCGCAACTCATTGCGGCGCGGCGCGAAAGCGGCAGGCCGCAGGTGGACATCAGTTTTCCCGAGATCGAAAAATTCGACAACGTGCCCGCGACGCAGACTTCGCACGGCACGGCTTTTGTTTCCATCATGGAAGGGTGCAGCAAATACTGCACCTATTGCGTCGTGCCGTTTACGCGCGGCGAAGAAATGTCGCGCCCGTTGGCCGACGTGATGCGCGAGGTGCAAAGTTTGACGGCGCAAGGCGTGTGCGAGATTACTCTGCTGGGGCAGAACGTGAACGCCTATCAGGGCGAAACGGAGGACGGCGATACGGTGGACTTCGCGTTTCTGGTGCAGGCCGTTGCCGCATTGCCCGCTGTACAGCGCCTGCGTTACACCACCTCGCATCCGCGCGAAATGTCGCAACGGTTGATCGACTTGTACGCGACCACGCCCAAGCTGGCCGGGCATTTGCATCTGCCGGTACAGTCCGGTTCGGATCGCATTCTGGCGGCGATGAAGCGCGGCTACACCGCACTGGAATACAAATCCGTGGTGCGCAAACTGCGCGCCGCGCGACCGGATATTTCCATCACCTCCGATTTCATCATCGGTTTTCCCGGCGAGACCGACGCGGATTTCGAGGCGACCATGAAGCTCATCAACGATGTCGGCTTCGATGCCAGCTTCAGTTTTATATTCAGCGCGCGTCCCGGCACACCGGCGGCAGAGATGGCCGACGATACGCCTTACGCAATCAAGATGGAACGCCTGCATAAGGTGCAAGCGCGCATCGCGGAACTGGAGCGGCAGGTCAGCGATACGATGGGCGGCACGGTGCAGCGCGTGCTGGTGGAAAATCTTTCAAGGAAGGATGAGAAAGAACTGGCGGGGCGCACCGAAAATAACCGCGTGGTGAATTTCGCCGGATCGCCCGGCATGCTGGGGCGGTTTGTCGAAGTGCGAATTTTGTCGGGCACAATGCATACTTTGCGCGGAGAGTTGGTGACGCAACATGACTGATACCCATAAACTTTCGCTGTCGGTGCAATACGCCAGCAACGCCAAAATTCTGCCAACGCGCCAGCAGTTCCGTCGCTGGGTCAAAGCTGCGCTGGAGCAGGATGTGCAGATGGCGCTGCGCATCGTGGATGAGGGCGAAGGACGCGAGCTGAACAAGAGTTATCGCGGCAAGGATTACGCCACTAATGTGCTGACCTTTGTTTATGACGACACCGATGAGTTGTATGGCGATGTGGTGATCTGCGCGCCGGTGGTGGCGCGCGAGGCCGGGGAACAAGGCAAGGAATTGCTCGCTCATTACGCGCATCTCACCATTCATGCCGCGCTGCACCTGCAAGGTTACGACCACGAAAAGAAGCGCGAGGCCGAAGCGATGGAGGCGCGCGAGACAGCGTTGCTGCTCAAATTGCGGTATCCTGCGCCTTATCTCGTTAGTTAAAAGTGTTGTAATGGACGGTTCAGAAAGTAGTCGCAAGCCCACCTTGTTGGAAAGGCTCTCCACGCTGTTGTTGCGCGAGCCGGAAGACCGCGAGCAGTTGATCGCCCTGTTGCACAGCGCCTACGAGCGCAACCTGCTGGATGCCGATGCCCTGTCCATGATGGAAGGGGTGATCCAGGTTTCCGAGCAGCAGGTGCGCGAAATCATGATTCCCCGCGCGCAGATGGATGTCATCGACATCAGCCAGCCACCCGAACAATTCATCCCCTACGTTATCGAAACCGCGCACTCGCGCTTTCCCGTGGTCGATGGCGACAAAGACAACATCATCGGCATCCTGCTGGCGAAAGACCTGCTGCGCTATTACGCGGGCGAAGAATTCAACGTGCGCGACATGCTGCGTCCCGCCGTGTTCGTACCGGAATCCAAACGCCTCAACGTGCTGCTGCGCGACTTCCGCAGCAACCGCAACCACATCGCGCTGGTGGTGGACGAATACGGCGGCGTGTGCGGCATGGTCACCATCGAAGACGTGCTGGAACAGATCGTCGGCGACATCGCCGACGAATACGATTTTGACGAAGACGAAGACAACATCATCCGCCAGGACGACGCGCACTGGCGCGTCAAAGCCGATACCGAGATCGCCGATTTCAATGAAATTCTGGGCACGGAATTCAGCGACGAAGACTACGACACCATAGGCGGGCTGGTGCTCAAGGCGGCGGGGCAACTGCCCAAGCGCGGCGAGCAAATCCAGATCGGCGAATGGCAATTCACCGTGCTGCGCGCAGACAGCCGCAGGTTGCACGTGCTGCTGGCAGAACGCACGCTGCCATTGTCGGGCAATGAAATAGAAAAATAGAATGTATTGCGGTGCTCGCTGCGTCAGCCTGCAATGCGGTGCTCGGCTATAATCTGCGAAAAAACCGCATCACAAAATCAAAGGTGTTGTAGGTCGGGTTTCACCCAAGGGTGCAAGAACCCCTGCGGGGTAACCCGACATGTCGGGCTGAAGCCCGACCTACGTTGCAATGGATTAAGTCAAAGGGAGCGTGAACGGCAATGCACTGCCGAAACGCTGAAATACAAGCTGGAAGTCGGGGAGACAAGAAGTGAATAAATCAGTACGGATAGTTGCGCCGTTGTTTGTGGCGATGCTGTTGTTGAGCGGGAATTCCTGCGCCGAGGATAAACCGCAAAGCCCGGCAATCAACGAGGAATATGAAATGGACTCGTGGACTTCCGCCAAGGATATCGACACGGTCGAAGCGTACGAAGTCTATTTGAACGACTATGCCAACGGTCGCCATGCCAAGTTTGCGCGCGCAGCGATCAATAAAATCAAAAAAACTGAGAATCCAAAAGCGTTAGAAGAAAGCAACCTTGCGCCGGTCAAGGCCGGCGGCGATACGGCTGCTAAATTGCCGGAAGCTGTTGTCGCTCCCGCAGCGCCTATGCCATCCGCCGCAACTCCCGCCACGCCAATTCCGGCGGCCACTCCGGTTGCAGCAACTCCGCCAGTGGTGGAAGCGCCGCCTGCGAAAGCGGCTGAAACCAAGCCTGAGCCTGTTCCCGCTACGCCAGCCACGACGAGCAGCAGCGCGGGCGCGCAACAACCTTAGTCGTTCTTTCTCCGCAGCCGGGTGAAGTCATCCGGCTCCCAGCCGCGCATCGCCAGCAACAACCCGATGCCGCGCCGTTTGCTCAGCGGCGCGCGCAAACTCTCCACATGCAACTCGGCAAATTTCTGGCGCAGGCGGCGCAGCTCATCCTGTATCTGCGCCAGCGCCTGATCGCTGAACATGCCATGCACGAACACCATGCTTTCATCTTCTTTGGCGAAGCCGGATTTCAAAAAATCGTTCAGCCCGCGACTTTGGAAATACTGTCTGATCGGTCCGCCCGGCAGCCAGTCGAAATCGCGCGCGACGACAATGCGGATGCGGTTGCCCGGCAGCAGGTCGATGAGGCGCAGCTTGTCCAGGCGCAGCAGATATTTGATGCACTCCGCTTTGCTCACTTTGTAATACTCGGTAATTTCATCCATGGCCCAGTGGTTCAACGCGCACACCGCGATCATCAGCAGTTTGGGGTCGGACACCACTTCGCGCTCCTGTTTTTCGGTCAGCGTATGCAACTGCGGCTGTGCGGCCTGCGCCGCCGCAGTCAGCTCCGCCAGCGTGTAACCCAGCAGATTGCCGATCTGCACCAGACGCTCTATGGTCAGCCGACCGGAGGCGAACATGCGCTTGATGCTGGGCTCGGAAATCTTCAGCGCCGCCGCGACATCGCGGTAAGTCATGCCCTGGCTTTTCAATTGTTTCTTGACGGTGGCAATCAGTTGTGCGGTTTCGGTCATGGCGTAAAAGTATCGTAATGCGATACCGTGCAGTCTATTTAGCGCCACCGCGACAGTCAAACGTTTTGTTTTGCGCTCCCAGCGCCTATTCTTGCGCCACGTTCAACAGCAAGGGGAAATCGAAATGCAAACCATATTCAACCGCCGCAGCCCGCAAGCGTTTCTGGCGAGTGCTGTTTTGCTCGGCATGGCAGTCACCTGCAATGCACAAGCAGAACAACAAACAACGCTAGCCGAACTTGGCCAACAACTCGAAGTCGGCGACGTGGTGTTCATCCGCATTCCCACCGCGCCGTTTACCAAAGTGGCCGACACCACATCGAGCTGGACCAACCACGTCGGCATCGTCAGCGACGTGTCGGGCGCGGAGCCGACCATCGCCGAAAGCCGCGTGCCGCTGTCCGGCGAAACGACTTTCTCGAAATTCGTCAAACGCTCCGACGCGGGCAGAGTCGCCGTAAGCAGATTGCCCGTGGCGCTGGATGCGCAACAGCAGGCCAAACTTAAACGCGCAGTCGCAGAACGCAACGGCGTGCTGTACGACACCGGATTCGACCTGCATTCGCACCGTCAATTTTGCTCGCGCTACGTGCGCGAAATCTTGTTTGATGCGGCAGGCGTTGAGTTGGGCGAAATCGAAAATTTTTCGACCTTGCTCAAGCGCAACCCGCAAGCCGACCAGCAATTCTGGCGCTGGTGGTATTTCGGCAATATTCCGTGGCAACGCGAGACGGTTACTCCGGCAAGCTTGTTGAAAGATGGCAAAATGCGCGTCGTGTTTGACGGGCGAGTGCAGCAGCCGGAAAGCGCGATTTCAAACAGCCAACAGCCCGCAGAGGCGCATCAAATGGCGATCCAGGATGAGTAGTGTGTGAAGAAGCCCGTATTTGTTGGCTTGCGATCAAGTTGTGTCATGCAATAGGCAACCGTATTCATCAGGGAGAAATAAAATGAGAAGCATCGTCCGTTTCGTTTTGAGAAATCTGTTCCAACTGCTGTTCCGCGTGCGCGTGTCGGGGTTGGATAAACAAATAGCCACCGGCAAGCTGCTGGTCATCGCCAACCACGAATCGTTTCTGGACGGTTTGTTGCTTGGTTTGTTTCTGCCGTTCGATCCGGTGTTCGTGGTGCACACCGGCATCACGCGCAATTTCTTTTTCCGTCTGGTGCTGAGCCAAGTGGATTATCTGGCCGTCGATCCCACCAGCCCGATGGCGATCAAGCGCATCATCAAACTGGTGGAGTCGGGTCGTCCTGTAGTAATTTTTCCCGAAGGCCGCATCACCGTGACAGGCTCGCTGATGAAGGTGTATGAAGGCCCGGCCTTCGTGGCAGCGCGCACCGGCGCGACGATTCTTCCGGTGCGCCTCGACGGTCCGGCGCGCTCCTATTTCAGCCGACTTTCCGGCAAGTCTCCGCGCCGTTTATTTCCGCGCGTCACCCTCTCCGCGCTGGACACCACCGTCATCGCCATGCCGGAAGGCGACACCACCAAACTGCGTCGGCGCAAAGCGGGTGAAGCAATGCGCAAGCTGATGCAGAAAATGATTTTCGAATCGCATCCCAAGCAGACGCTGTATTCCGGCCTGCTGGATATTATGGCGATCCACGGGCGCAGCCGCCGCGTGGTGGAAGACGTGAAGCAGATCGAATATTCCTATAGCGAACTGCTGAAGATGACGCTGGCGCTGGGTCGCCTCGTCGCAAAAAATAGTCAGCCGGACGAATGCGTCGGCATCCTGATGCCCAACCTCGCGGCCACCGTGTGCATGATGATTGGCACCGGCGCGCAAGGTCGCGTGCCCGCCATGCTCAACTACAAAGCGGGCGCAGCCGGGATGCAGGATGCCTGCACCGCCGCCAACATCCGCACCATTTTTTCGTCGCGTGCATTCATCGAACAAGCGAAACTAGAAGCCGATGTTGCGGGCATTCAAGGCGTGAAGATTTTGTATCTGGAAGACCTGCGTCCGAGCATGAACATCGCCGACAAATTGTGGGTGATAGGCGGCATGCTGTTTCCGCGCATGATGGAAAAAAATAGCAATCCCGAAAGCGCCGCCGTGGTGCTGTTCACTTCCGGCTCGGAGGGTAAACCCAAAGGCGTGGTGTTGTCGCATCGCGCGCTGCTGTCCAACATCGCACAGATACGTTCCATCATCGACTTCTCGGCGGACGACAAAGTGCTCAACGCGCTGCCCATCTTCCACTCCTTCGGCCTCACCGGCGGCGCGCTGCTGCCGATCATGACCGGCATGAACCTGTTCCTGTACGCCACACCGCTGCATTACCGCGTCATCCCGGAAGTGGCCTACGACCGCAATTGCAGCGTGCTGTTCGGCACCAGCACCTTCCTCGCCAACTACGCCAAATTCGCCCACCCCTACGACTTTTATCGCTTGCGTTACGTGGTGGCGGGCGCAGAAAAACTCTCGCTGGCCGTGCGCGATTTGTGGTTCGAAAAATTCGGCATCCGCATCCTCGAAGGTTACGGCGCGACCGAGACCGCACCCGTGCTGGCGGTGAATACGCCGATGGCCTATCGCAGCGGCACGGTCGGCCAATTGCTGCCGTGCATAGAACACAAACTGATTCCTGTGCCCGGCATCGACAAGGGAGGAATGCTGCACGTGAAAGGTCCGAATGTGATGTCCGGCTACTATCGCTTCGATGCGCCCGGCAAACTGCAAGCGCCGAGTTCCGAAGCGGGCGAGGGCTGGTACGAAACCGGCGACGTGGTGGCTATAGATGATGACGGCTTCGTCTCCATCGTCGGTCGCGTCAAACGCTTCGCCAAAATCGCCGGAGAAATGGTGTCGCTGGAAGTGGTGGAAAAATTGGCGACACAAGCATCACCCAACGCGATGCACGGTGCATCCACCCAACCCGACGGCGCGCGCGGCGAAGTCATCGTATTGTTCACCACCGATGCCGCGTTGACGCGCGAAGCGCTGTCGGCATCCGCCAAAACGCTAGGCATGCCGGAGATCGCCGTACCGCGCAAAATACAGCGCGTGGACGCGCTGCCGCTGCTGGGCACGGGCAAGACGGATTACGTGACGCTGAAGAAAATGGCGGAGGGGTTGTGATGCAATTTTTAAATGCCGTCATTCCGGCGCAGGCCGGAATCCAGACAAAAAACAAATCCCTTGCGCAGCAAGGACAAAACCCAAGGCATGTTGAATTAATACGGCTGGATTCCGGCCTGCGCCGGAATGACGGAACAAAAATCAAAAGCAAATTTAGCCACAGAGATCACAGAGATCACAGAGAACACAGAGAGAGATTTAACTTTTGCACCTTTGGAAGGCACACTCAAAAAGCGAATCGCGCACGAGTTACAGAGGTTTTGAATTTCTCTGTGAGCTCTGTGTCCTCTGTGGCAAAAATGTTTTTCAAGAATTATTGGAGATAACGCAATGACCAACCAAAGAATATCCCACGACATGCCCCTGCTCTCCCTCGGCATGATGTCCGTCCTCATCGCGCAATTCCTTTCCGCGCTGGCCGACAACGCCATCCTTATCGCGGCCATCGCCATCGTCAAAGCGCAAGGCTTGCCCAACCTCGTGCCCATGCTGCAAGAATCCTTCGTCGTGCCGTTCATTTTGCTCGCGCCGTTTGTCGGCCAACTCGCCGACGGCTTTCCCAAAGGCCGCGTGATGCTGGTGGCGAACATCATCAAACTCGCGGGCGCATTCGCCATGGTGTCGGGCGTGAACCCGCTCACCTCCTACGCTCTGATAGGCATAGGCGCGGCCATGTATTCCCCCGCCAAATACGGCATCCTCGCGCAGATGTTTGGCTCTGCAAAACTGGTGCGCGCCAACGGCATGATGGAAGGCTCCACCATCGTCGCGATTTTGCTCGGCGTGATCCTCGGCGGCTGGCTGGCCGACCGCTCGCTGCACGCGGCCTTCGTCGGCGTGGTATCGGCCTACACCTTGGCCGCCTTCGCCAACCTGTTCATCCCCGCACTCCCCGCCGAAAACGCGGGAGCCAGTTTCCACCCGTGGCTGCTGCTGAAAAAATTTCTGGCCGCACTCGCCTTGCTGTTCAAAAATCCCGACGCGAGATTCAGCCTGCTCGGCACCAGCGTGTTCTGGGGCAGCGGCACAACATTGCGCCTGATGCTGTTCGCCTGGGTTCCCGCCGCCCTGCTCATCACCGACAACCAAACCCCCGCCAACCTGATGGGCGCAGTCTCCATCGGCATCGTGCTCGGCGCAGTCGGCGCAGGCCTGTGGATTTCCTTAGCCAACGTCAACCGCGCACTGATAGGCGGTCTGCTGCTGGGCGTGGCCGTGCTTACGCTCGCCTTAATCAACACCCTCACCTTCGCCTACCTCGCCATGATCGCCGTCGGCATCTGCGGCGGCAGCTTCGTCGTCCCGCTCAACGCATTACTGCAAGAGCGCGGTCATGAAAGCATAGGCGCAGGCAACGCGCTGGCCGTGCAGAACTTCGCCGAGAATATTGCCATGCTGGTGTTCGTCGGCGGCTACAGTTTGGCGACCGAAATGGGCGTGTCGATTACGTTGACGATTGTTGGGTTTGGTTTGGTGTTGCTGGGGGTGATTGGGGGGCTGGCGTGGTTTAGGGTGCGGCGCGGTTAATGGATGTTGAACATTTCAATTACTGAAAAATCGAGGGGTGAACGAGATGAGTGAAGACGGAAATATGCAGAGCAAGTTGGACAAGAACAGATCGGCTGCGCGGAAACAGAGGTTTGTTCCTGATTGTTTCCGCTGGCTGTTGCTGTTGTTCATCGCTTGCACGCTTACAGCTTGCGGCGGGTCGCGTATTGTCAATCATTCTTTTGAGTTCGATACGACCAACTCCATCCCTCTAGCCGAGGTCTTGGATTATCGGTATGGGGATTCAAAATTGCCAGTACGTGCGCCCGAATGGATCGTCAAGGAAGGCAGACCTCTGTACTTTAACGCTGTCGCAGGCCCGATGTTGGTAGGCGACTATCTCTATGTCAAATGGCGCATCAAGGAGACAGGTCAGGTGTATGAGGATACGGTCGATTTGCGTCATCGTTTGCCCTTTTTTCTTAGGGATAAAACGGTCTATTTCGATATAAAGGGCTCACAACTTTACGTCTATGTGATTTCGCCGGAGCGCCGCCCAGATAACATGCCGCCGAACGGACCAAAAATGTATGACTATCGAAAAGTCATCACCATTTATCCCGATCAGCCCAAACAGTGATTTTCGAGTGAACCGCGTGGGCAAAAATACGTGTCCAACCTACGCGAAAAATATTTTGAGGTAACCCCATGAGCAATATCAAACTCTTCCAGAACCAAGAAATCCGCAGCCACTGGGATGTGGAGCGGGAGCAGTGGTTTTTCAGTGTGATCGACGTGGTCGGCGCGCTGACGGCGAGCGCCAATCCCAGAAAATACTGGAGCGTGCTCAAGACGCGGCTGAAGAAGGAAGGCAGTCAGTTGGCTACAAATTGTAGCCAACTGAAAATGCCCTCGGCAGACGGCAAGTCCTATCTCACTGATGTCGCCAGCACCGAAGCCTTGCTGCGCCTGATCCAGTCCATCCCATCGCCGCGCGTGAAGCGGTCTTTCTGCCAAGGATTGCAAGCAGCACAAGGCACTTAAATCGGGAGGGCATGATGAAAACAATATTAATGAAAATGACAATTTTGCTGCTGGCTTCTATGTTGTTGACAGGCTGCGGCACGGTACTTTCAAGAACGTCCGATCCTTATGCGCCGCCAGAGTGGTGTTCATGCAAAGGCGGGCAAAAACCATCCCGAATTTATAGCGGTGTAATAACGGACGCGAAATCGTTTACGCCGGAAGGATCGGTAGTTGTCATCGCAGATTTTCCATTCAGCCTGACTGCCGACACGCTGTATTTGCCGCTCACAATTTACGAGCAGTTCATTGCGGAAAACGACTTGCAGGCAGCGGCGCAAAAGGGCGACATCAGTACAGTAAGCAAGCGATTGGCTGGAAGCGTGAACATCAATGCCCAAGATGCCTACGGCCACACCGCTTTGATGAGCGCAGCCTGGGCGGGGCAGACGGAAGTCATCAGGTTGTTGCTGGAAAAAGGCGCGTCAGTCAACGAGCAAAACAGATATTTCGGGACAACGGCGTTGATGTATTCCGTGGACAAGCCGGACAACGTGCAACTTTTGTTGAATAGCGGCGCAGACGCAAACATGAAGAATTCGCATGATCGAACCGCGCTAATCATTGCCGCAGACAAGTCGAATACTGCCGCAGTGAAATTGCTGTTGGATCGCGGTGCCGATGTAAACGTAATAGATGAGGATGGAAGAACAGCCTTGTCTGTTGCCCTTCTCAACAAGCGAGGACGGCCACAAAAAGACATCGCCATTGCGCAAATGTTGCTGGACAAGGGCGGCGATATGAATGTGACAGATAGCCACGGCTTTACTCTTATTGATTATTCGCTGGGCGTTTATGAAAGAGGGAGCCGACCGGGACACATCGGCAACAATGCTGCCGCCGTCAGTTTGCTGCTGGACAAGGGAGCCAACCCAAACAAGACGGGCGGTTGTTACCTGTCGCCCCTGATGGTTGCGGCAGAGGTTGACAACCAGGCCGCCGCCAAACTGTTGTTGGAAAAAGGCGCAGATAAAAATTTCAGAGTTCAGGAATCCAATATCTGGTGGTGCGGCTTCTCTCTGAAAGGAAAAACGGCACTGACCATTGCGGCGGATAACGGCAATGCCGGGATGGTGAAATTGCTCAAGGATGCGGGGGCGGTTGAGTAATGATCTTGAGGTGGCCACATGGGCAATTCAAACCCTACCGATGTCGCCAGCACCGAAGCTGCAGTACGAATTACAACCCCATGGAAACGCCCGTCAATAGGCGATCCACACCCCGCGTCGCTTGAAGATGCCCGTATTTGCTGCCTCGCGGGCAAGTTGATGGATCGGAGTTTCAATCGGAGGAATTTTGAAAAGCCTTTGGTATCGCCTGCTGAGTCGCATGTTGACCTCGCTCTACTATCACCGCGTGCGCATCATCACCCCGCAGTGGTTGCCGACGGACGGGCCGGTGTTGTTTGTGGCGCTGCACCGCAATGGCGCGGTCGATGGCTATGTGTACAAATCGGTGATCCCGCGCGCGAACTTTTTGATCTCGGTGCAATTGCGCCGCAGCTTGTTGGGGCGGATATTTTTCAGCGGCGTGGAAGTGGCGCGCAGCAAGGACAGGGAAAATCATTCCGGCGAAAACAGTGACGCGCTGGATGCCTGTGCGAACTATGTGCGGCAGGGCGGGGCGCTAATCATCATGCCGGAGGGCAGCAGCGATCTGGGGCACAGGCATCTGCCGTTCCACAAAGGCGCGGCGCGCATTCTGGCGCAACTGGCAGACCAGCCGCTGCGCGTGGTGCCGCTGGGGATTCATTACGAGCGGGCGTGGGCGTGGCAGAGCGATGTGGAGGTGGTGGTGGGCGAGGCGATCAGCACGGTGTTTCCGTCGAACATGACACCCGCGCAGCAGGTCAATCTGCTGCACGAGCGCATCGTGCATGCGTTGGAACGGCTCGCCGTGCAGGCCGACTCAGCCGATCAATTTGCCGCGCGCGAAAGCATCGCCTACGCCGCGACGCTGGGCAGCCAGCGCAGTTATTTCGCGGCGTTGAAGGCGCTGGAACATGGCATGCCGCAAGTGGAATGCATGACTGCGAAATTGCGGGAAGAAATTGCGCGCACGCCGGGCGGCTCGCGCTTGTGGCGGCATCAGGGCGTGCCGCTGATGCCGATGAATTTTGCGTGGGCGTATCCGTTGTTGTGGCTGGTGTTGCAGCCGCTGGTGGTGTTTGCCTGTGTCAGCAATGCGCCGCCATTGTTGTGCGCATGGTGGGCGGGCAAACGTTTCAGCGATGGCCGCAACACCATCGCGCTGTGGCGCTTGCTGCTCGGGTTTCCATGTTTGCTGTTATGGGCGGCGAGTTTGCTGGTCGCGGCGCTTTGGCTGCAACTGTTGCCGCTGTGGTTGGCTTATGTGGCGGTCAGCGTGCTGGGCTTGAAGTCGGTGCGACGGGTGGAGAAACTCAGCATTACCTTGCACAACTGGGCGCTTGCTCCGGCCCTGCGCCAGCCGCTGTTGCGTTGGCGCGCGGAGCTTGAAACTTTGATGCGAGCAAAAAATGTTTAGCCCGAAAAATCCATCAGCCCGTCATTCCGGCGCAGGCCGGAATCCAGCCAAAACAAATACTCCGCGCAGCGGACGACATAGCAATGTTGTCCCGCATTCGCGGGGATTTGTTAATCAACTGGATTCCGGCCTGCGCCGGAATGACGGGCTTTATGCGCACGAGCTGTTCTTCGGCAGCTACCTGCTCATCACCTTGCTGCGTCTGCTGTTCGCGCAAGGTTTGCTCGGCGCGGATACGCTGGTGTATTTCATCGGCCTCGTGTTTGCACTGACGCTGATCTATTACGAGCAGCGCACCAACACCAGCGCCGCGTTGCGCTGGCGCTTGTTGTTCTATCCGATTGCGATGAACGTTTATTTCCAGCAGATGCGCAGCGCCGTTCCGGCGATCACCCCGGAAAGATTCGACGCAAATCTGCGTGCCATTGATCGCGTTCTGCTCGGCGATACACCATCTATCCTGTGGCAGCACCTGACCAATCCGGCGCTCACCGAAATCATGAGCTTGTGTTACTTGTTCTTTTTTCCCTACCTCATCATGGCTGTGGTCGCGCATTTTGTCGGGCCGATTGAACGCTGCAAAACTTTTGTCGTCGGTTTGTTCTCGCTCTACGGCATCGGCTTCTTGGGCTACACATTGGTGCCAGCTGCCGGGCCATACTTGGCATTCAATGAGGCATTCGCCAGCACATTGATTTCCGGCCCGGTGAGCAGATTCAACGATGAACTGGTGCGCATGGGGTCGAGCGGAGTCGATGTGTTTCCCAGCCTGCACGTGGCCGTTTCGCTGCTCATTCTCGGTTTCGATTTTCAGCACAACAAGCGCCGGTTCTGGATATTCCTGATCCCGTGCATCGGGCTGTGGTGTTCGACTTTGTATCTGCGTTACCACTATCTGATCGACGTGCTGTGCGGAATTTTGCTGGCCAGTTGGGCACTGTGGATTGCCAACCGTTTTGAATTTTACGAGGAGACTGCAACATGAGCTGGACACTCGCTTTTACCGATGTCGAAGCCTGCCAACACGAACAATCCGGCGGCAAGGGCGCGAATCTTGCGCTGCTCACGCAACAAGGTTTTCCGGTGCCGAACGGCTTTGTCGTCACCGCTGCCAGCTACCGCGAGTTCATCAAAAACGCCGACACGCTGCACGCGGCCATCGGCAATTTCGATCTGGCCGATGCGGGCACGCTGCAAGCGCAGGCGACGTTGTTGCGTGCCGAGCTGGAAAAGATTCCGCTGCCTGCCGCAATTGAAAAATCAATTCGGCAGCAATTAAAAACATTCCCGGAAGATGCCGCCTTTTCGGTGCGCTCCTCGTCCACCTTCGAAGATATGGCCAGCGCCGCCTTCGCCGGACAGCACGACACTTTTCTCAATGTTCACGGTGCGGATTTCATTCTGAATCGCATCCGCGCCTGCTACGCCTCGCTCTGGCAAGACCGCGCCATCGCCTATCGCGAGCGGCTGGGCTTCGATCATCTGCAAGCCACCATGGCGGTGGTGGTGCAAACCATGATTCCGTCGGAAATTTCCGGTGTCGGTTTCACCGTCAACCCGATCAGTGGCGCGATTGACGAGATGCTGGTCAATGCCAACTTCGGTTTGGGCGAATCCGTGGTCAGCGGCGAAGGTGCAATCGACCAGTTCGTGCTGGCGCGCGACGGTAGCCTGCGCAGCAGCGTGATCGGCGAGAAGAGCCAGCGCATCGTCCACACGGCGCAAGGCACGGAAGAAATTACGGTGAGCGCGCAAGACGCGACCCGGCCCAGTATGAGTGCGCAGCAGTTGGCGCAACTGGCCGACCTGATGCGCCGCGTGGAAGTCGCATACCAGTTCCCGCAAGACATCGAATGGGCGATGCACGGCGGCAAATTGTGGCTGCTGCAATCGCGTCCGGTCACCACCATCCCGCCGCGCTGGACGCGCGACGAATCCGCCGAGCGTTTTCCCAACGTCATCACGCCGCTGGCTTGGGAAATGGTGGAAGATGGCTTCCACCGCTCGCTCAATCATTCGTTCAAGCTGATGGGCTACCCGGCGTTCTCCGGCAAGTGGTTCGCCATGTTCGACCACTACATTTACGGCAACCAGAACGCGGTCGAAATCTACGGCAGGCGCATGCCGTTCACCATCGGGAATCTGCAAGAACTCGAAGCGGTCATTCCCAAACTGCGCGACAACTACGCATGGGTGCAAGACCTGCCGCTGGAGTGGTCGCGCGATCTGGACTATTACTTGCTAAGTCTGGGCGAACTGAACGCGGAGGATTTGCGCGATAAAAATCTGGCCGAGGTGTGGGCCTTCGTGCAGCGCGTGAACCAGTTGGGCGCGGATTATTTCCTGCCCAACATCGCCATCTCCATCACGCAGCGCACGCTGTATCGCCTGTTGCACGGGCTGCTGCAAATGCTCACCGGCAATGCGCAGGAAGCGGCGGCGTTGTTCGACACGCTGATCGCGCACACCGAAACCAAGACCGGCATCGTCAACAAGGAATTGGCGGCGCTGGCCGCCGAGATTCGCCAAAATCCTTCACTGCAAAATATGATCGCAGCGAACAATTCGAGAACCTTGATCGAACAAAAGTTGCTGGATGCGTTCGGCAATTTCTCCGCGCATTTCAACAAATTCCTGCGCGACCACGGCCACCGCGAAGTGGACTTCGACCCCTATCAACCGACGTGGATTGAAGCGCCGTGGATAGTGCTGGA
The DNA here is from genome assembly GCA_028710605.1 of Sideroxydans sp. Taxonomy (GTDB): domain Bacteria; phylum Pseudomonadota; class Gammaproteobacteria; order Burkholderiales; family Gallionellaceae; genus Sideroxyarcus. The sequence goes on along the minus strand of JAQTTU010000001.1, from coordinate 503,065 downwards.
CAACCTGCGCCTGATGTCTGCCGAACACGAGACGCAAGACCAGCGCGCAAGAGAGCGCGAAATCAAAATAACAATGCAACAAGCGGAGTTGCAGTTGTATGGCCGCATCCCGCAGCACCTGCATTTTTTCTTCCACGAAATCTTGCGCTTGGTGCGCAGCTACACCACGCTGGACGATGTGGAGCATTACCACACCACGCGCCTCACGCTGCCGCTGCGCAAAGGCTTGCGAAGACTGGGCGAACTGCTGCAAGCGCGTGGCGTGGTAAGCGATCCGATGGATGTATTCTTTGCGCATTACCGCCCGTTGCAGGAAGCCGTGCAGCGCGATGACCCGGCGCTGTGGCAGGCATTGGCGCAATCCATACAGCAAGAAAAAATTGCCTACCTCGCGCATCGTGATGGCGCGCCCGCGTGGGAATGGGGCAGCCACGCAGCGGCCAGCGAAGAGGTTGCTGGCGACACGTTGCACGGACTGGCGGGCAGCGCAGGCGTGGCCGAAGGTGTGGTTTATATCGTGCGTTCACCCGAAGACTTTGCCGGTTTCCCCAAAGGCGCGGTGTTGGTCGCGCGCACCACCAACCCGGCGTGGACACCGCTGTTCTACAACGCCTGCGCCGTCGTCACCGAAAGCGGCGGCCCGCTGTCGCACGGTGCAGTCACCGCGCGCGAAATGAACATCCCGGCAGTGATGAGCGTGCGCGAGGTGATGCGGAAACTGGGCAACGGTCAGCGCGTGCGCGTGGATGGGGCGAATGGGGTGGTGAGTTTGCTTGAATAAGAAGCGCGAAACATTGACACGCATTACTTGCTGCAAAAGAGAGTATCCCTTGTGGTGGGCAAGTGTGTTTGGTGATAGATTCCCTGCGCCTCATCAGAACCTGCAAATCGAGCTTCCATCTATCAGATGAATTTTTGTAACGCATCATTCAAGGGAAGGGAATTAAGAACATGAATAACCAAATGCAAAAACCGACAGCAGCCTTTGTTATGGCGGCATGGGCGGCGCTTTTTTTGGGCTCGTTTGCCTTCGTCATCGGCCTATGGAATGCCGAAATGCAGCTTAGCGAAAAAGGCTACTTTGCCACGGTCATTTTGTATGGATTATTTTCAGCCGTATCGTTGCAAAAAACAGTACGCGACAAATTGGATGGCATTCCGGTGACAGGAATTTATTACAACCTGTGCTGGGCTTCTCTGGCCATTTCCATCTTCCTGCTCGGCGTTGGGTTGTGGTTTGCAACGCTTCTGTTGAGCGAGAAAGGCTTTTACGCAATGGCATTTCTGCTCAGTTTATTTGGAGCTATATCCGTTCAGAAAAATATCCGCGACATCGCACTATTGAACGATACGGCGAACAAATCAGTGTAGTTTCAAAGAAGCATCATACGTTGCGTGAAGATGGCCGTATCTATTGGTCTGCGGTCAAGCAATTTAGTGAACCCGCATTTGCCGACGGCGGGGGCGGCCTTGTTAGTTTTCTTGACTATTCTTCGGGCTGTTGTTTGTTAGACTGCACACGGAGATACAACCAATAAATTTAATCTTTAGAATTGAAAATTACCGAGTGAGGTGAACATGAAATCAATACGAATTTTTGCCGTATCGGCTTTGTTGGGGATGGGCAGTCTGTCGGCGCAGGCGGCGCTGTTGGGGAACGAGGGATACTGGGTGGACTCGTGGAATCAGATCGTGCGCAACGGTTCCGGCGAATGCTGGCACACCATCAAGTGGTCTTCCGCGCTGGCGGTCGAAGGGTGCGATGCGGTTGCGCCCAAGGTTGAAGCGCCTGCACCTGTCGCCAAGCCGGTTGCGCCGCCTCCCGCTCCAGCACCTGCGCCGGTGGCTGCTCCCGCTCCGGTCGTAGTGCCGCCGCCCGCGCCGGTGGTGGTGGCACCTGCTCCCGCTCCCGCGCCCAAGGCCGATGCGTGGAAAACCGTGTTGTCCGAGAAGCCGTTCCGTCTGGAAGGCGCGAGCTTTGCCACCGGTTCTTCCACCTTGCTGAAGACGGCCAACGAGAAGCTGCAAGTAGTGGTGGATGCCGCCAAGCAGCATCCCGAAATTACGCTGGAAGTGAGCGGGCATACTGACAATCGCGGTAACAAGGCCGCCAACCAGAAGCTGTCGCAGAACCGCGCCAACGCGGTGAAAGCGTATCTGGTGAAGCAGGGCGTTGCGGCGGATAACATTACCGCCACCGGTTACGCCGATGCGCAGCCAATCGCCGACAACAAGACGGTTGAAGGCCGCGCCACCAACCGCCGCGTTGAAGTGAAGTACGTCATCAAGGAAGAAAAGAAAGTGCGCGTGACCGAGTAAGTTTTTTCGACATGCGGTAAAAAAGAAAGCGGGCTTGGCCCGCTTTCCTTTTGTCTGGAGCTTGAACCTAAAAATGTAGCTGAAGGAGTTGTAGGTGCGAATTCATTCGCACAAATAATGAGTGGTGTGCGAATGAATTCGCACCTACATATCTCACTGCTACGGTTTCTAGGTTGACTGAAGCACCAACTTCATGGGAACGCCCGTCAATCGGCGATCCGCATCGTTCGGTGCGTGAAGAGGCGCGTATTCATTGGCTTCGCGCGATGTCGGATATTAAAATTTCTCATCCTCGCGCAAATAGCGCCACTGTCCCACCGGCAAATCGCCCAGTCGCACGCGACCGATGCGCACGCGTTTGAGCGCGGTGACTTTCAATCCGACCATTTCGCACATGCGGCGAATCTGGCGTTTTTTGCCTTCGACCAGAATGAAGCGCAACTGGTCGTCGTTTTGCCAGGCCACTTTGGCGGGTTTGAGTTTTTTTCCGTCCAGCGACAGGCCGTGGTTCAACAGCGCCAAACCGTTGCCGACCAGTTCGCCTTGCACGCGCACCAGATATTCTTTTTCGATGGGCGAGTCTTCGCCGATGAGTTGTTTGGCGACGCGGCCATCTTGCGTCAGCACCAGCAATCCGGTGGAGTCGATGTCGAGGCGACCGGCGGGCGCGAGGCCGAGCATCTGGCTGCGGTGGAAGCGCTGCGGCGAGGTATCTTGATCCCAGTGCGATTCGTTGCCGATCAGCACGATGGCGGGCTTGTGGCCTTGTTCGGCCTGCCCGGAAACGTAGCCCATCGGTTTGTGCAGCAGGATGGTGACGCGGTTTTCCTGCTTGGCTTGCGCGGCTTTTTCCAGCGTGATTTTTTGCGTGGGCAGAATTTTGGTGCCGAGTTCGCTCACCGTTTCGCCATCGACTTTGACCCAGCCTTTGGCGATGTAATCGTCCGCTTCGCGGCGCGAGCAGAGCCCTTGTTCGGACATGAGTTTAGAAAGTCTGATTTTTTCCATTTTGTATTTGCCTAAAACCTTTGCCCGCAGATTACGCAGATGGACGCAGATTCTGAATTGTTGGTTGAGTTTAAGGTTGGTGTGATTTTAATCTGAATAATCTGTGTCATCTGCGGGCAAGGGTTTTAACCCAACGCCGGAAACAGCCCGCGCAATCCGCCCGCGATAAATTCCACCGCGATGGCGGCGAGCAGCAGACCCATCAGCCGCGTAAAAATGTTGCTGCCGATTTTGCCCATGTGCCGCGAGATGCGGGGCGCGATGAGAAAGGTGAGCCACACGATCAGGCTCAGGACAACGAGAATCAGCGCCATCACGCCGTAGTGTACGCTGCCGCCGCCTTTGTGTGCGTCGAGGATCACCGTGCTGATCGCGCCGGGGCCGGCCAGCAGCGGCGTGGAAAGCGGCACGATGGCCACATTGGACGTTTCGCCTTCGCTGTCTTCCGGTGTCGGCGCTTGCTTGTTGCCGATCAGCATTTTGATCGCCATCAGCAATAACAAAATGCCGCCCGCCGTGCGGAACGAGTGGATGCTGATGCCGAAAAACTCCAGTATCGCCTCGCCCAGAAACAGCGCCGCGAGCAGGATGCCGAGCACCGAAAACGAAGCCAGCCGTCCCACGCGCTCGCGCTTCTGCGCGGTCATTTCCGAGGTGAACGCCATGATGATGGGAATGATGGCCAGCGGATCAATGATCGCGAACAGGCTGATAAAAATCTTGGTGTATTCGGTGAAGTCCAGCATGGATGCGGCGGCTTTCGTAAACGGGCGGCGCGAAGTTACACCGTATAATGCGGCGAATCAAATCGTACTTTGCAATCCGTGAAAAATATTCTCAGCTCACCCTACGCAATCGCCTTCCTCGCGGGCGTGCTCGCCGTATCAGGCTTCGCGCCGTTCGGTGTTTTCCCGTTACCGGTTTTCTCGCTGGCCGTGTTGTTCTGGCTGTGGCACAAAGCCGAACGTCCCGCGCAAGCCGCAACAATAGGCTTCGCTTTCGGCATGGGCTTGTTCTGCGCAGGCGTTGGATGGATTTATGTCGCGCTGCACGAATATGGCTACATGCATCCTGTGCTTGCAGCATTGGCCACCGCGCTGTTCGCGGCGGTGAATGCCGCGCTGCCAGCGCTGGCGGGGTATGCGCTGGCGAGGTGCATGTCTGTAGGTCGGGCTTCAGCCCGACATGTCGGGCTGAAGCCCGACCTACAATCAAACGAAAAATTTGGAATCAATATTTCCCTGACTGTGCTCCTGCTACTCATCATGCCCGCCATCTGGACGCTCGCCGAATGGTTGCGCGGCCTACTGTTCACCGGCTTCCCGTGGCTTTCGTTCGGATATTCGCAAGTGCCCAACAGCCCGCTGGCAGGCTACGCGCCGCTGCTCGGCGTTTATGGCGTATCGCTGTTGCTGGCGGTGAGTGCGGGCTTGCTGCTGCTGTTGTGGCATGCGCGCTGGAGCAAGACAGGCAAGCTTGCGCTGGGTCTGTTGCTGCTGTTATGGATAGTCGGCGCGCTGTTGCGCAACGTCGCATGGACAGAGCCGCAAGGCGAGCCGCTCAAGGTCAGCCTGCTGCAAGGCAATATCGCGCAGGACGAAAAGTTTGAAGAAGACAAACTGGTCAACACGCTGGAAACTTATCGCCGAATGGTGCAGAGCAGCGACGCGCGCCTGATCGTCATGCCGGAAACCGCGTTGCCGCTGCTGCGCGACAACGTGCCGCAAACGTACCAGCAAATTCTCGGCGACCACGCGCGGAGAAACGGCGGTGACATTCTCATCGGCGCGTTTGAAAGAGAAAACGGCAACTTCTACAACAGCGTGTATTCGCTGGGCGCAGCCGATAGCCAGCACTACCGCAAAGACCACCTCGTCCCCTTCGGCGAATTCATCCCGCTGCGCTCTTTGTTCGGCTGGCTCATCAACGAAGTGCTGCAAATCCCCATGGGCGACCAGACCAGCGGCGGCGCGCACCAGCCGCCGCTCGCCGTCGCCGGACAAAAAATCGCCGTCAACATCTGCTACGAAGATGCCTTCGGCGAAGAAATTATCCGCGCTCTGCCGCAAGCGACCTTGTTGGTGAATGTCACCAACGACGCGTGGTACGGCCATTCCCACGCCGCCATGCAGCACAACCAACTCTCGCAAATGCGCGCCCTGGAAACCGGCCGCATGATGCTGCGCGCCACCAACACCGGAGTGACTTCCGTCATCGGAGTCGATGGCCGCATTCTCGAAATGCTGCCGCAGCATGAAGAGGGCGTGCTGACTGCCGAAGTGCAAGGCTATGTGGGCAGTACGCCGTATGTGAGGTGTGGGAATGCGGGGATGTTGGTGTTGATTGCGGTGATGCTGTTTTCCGCGTGGTGGCTGCAACGCCGCACGTCCCCTCCCCCGGCGGGAGAGGGAATTGGAGGTGTCCACCATGAACGGCATCAAAGAAATTAGACTAGACAAATGACTTCACCAACCAAAATCAACTGGGTTTGCTACCTCCTCCAATGCGCCGATCAAACCCTTTACTGCGGCATTACCAACGATCTCGACAAACGCCTCGCCGCGCACAATGCGGGCGAGGGAGCGAAGTACACGCGGGGGCGTTCGCCGGTTACGCTGGTTTACCGGGAATTTTACGATGACAAATCTGCGGCCTTGAAGCGCGAGATGCAAATCAAGAAAATGCCGCGAAGCGAGAAGCTGGCGTTGTGTGGGGAACTTGGCGCGCGCTGATCCGCGTTTGCGCTTGCGGCAAAATATCGCGGCAATCCCACTTTACTTATGGGTGAATTGCGCTTAAATTCGTCGCGGTCTCGCGCGGCGTGCTGGCGGGGAGCGTTCTCTTTTTCTACCCAAATTATCGGAATTGGCATGACTATCAAAAAGCAAACGTTGTACGAGATATTGGAAGTCTCGCCGCATGCTTCGTATGCTGAAATTCAAGCGGCACACGAGCGCATCTCGCAAAAACTTCGGGCGGAAATCAACGACGAGAATCGCGGCGCTATCGAGTTCAAGCTGCGCGTGTTGAATGTGGCAGCAAAAACGCTTTCTACCGAAAGTACCCGCGCGGAATACGACGCGCGCCTGGTGATGGATACGCATTCCGTGGTGGTCGTGCCGCAAACTGCGGCGCTCGCGCTGACTCCCGTGGACAATCCGGCGAGCATGAAATCCGATGCCATGTTGCTCAAGGCGGACGCGATGTCGCTGCGCGCTGATGCGGTTTCGCTGAGAGCCGATGCCGAGACGCTGAAGAGCAGTGGCAGCCAGAAATCGCCGCTGAGAATGATTCTGACCGTCATCGCGACTTTTATGGCGATCGGGCTGGTGATGCAAGTGGGTTTTTCGCTGATGGCTTTGCGGTCGGCGGGCGGCTCCGCGCTGTCCGCGAACGAGGCGGCCAAAGCCGCAGAAAGAGCGTATATCCAGAACTATTATCAGGAGAACGGGGTGCGGGTGAACAGCCGGGCCGAAGGCGAAATGCTGGATGCCGCCAATCGCCGCCGCGAAAACGAGAAGCGCGAAGAGGAACTCGCAATCAGAAAACAGGAAGAAGAGGCGCGAAAACAGGAAGCGGATGCGCGCAAATTTGCCGAAGAGTCCAGACGCATGGGGGAAAGAGTGTCTGAAGAATTAAGGCGCGCCGAACAGCAAGCGCGCTACGAGGAAGAGCAGCAAAGGATGCGCGCGGAATACGAGAAACAACAGCGGGAACAGGCGGAGCGCGACCGCATCGAGGAGGAGCGCCGCCAAACCGAAGAGGCCAGAAGAAGGTTGGGGTTGAATTAAGCCTGGGTCATCCGCCAGAAAGTTTTTAGGTTAAGCAGACATTTGCCTTTGGTATTCGGTCATTACCGGCTCGGGTTAAACATGGAATTTCTGCACAAACATCTCAAGCTGTTTTTGGTTCTGGCGGCGATTGTTGCTTTGCTGGTGTTCGCTTCGAGCAGCGGGCCCGGTGCGATTGCCGAAAAGGACTTTGTGGGCAAATGGACATCTTCCAGATCGGCCACCCCGATTTATCTGTATGCCAATGGCGAGTGGGAGATCAAGGCGGATGGCGGCGCAGCGATGCAATATGGCGTGTGGCAGATCAAGGGGCAGCAAATTATCTGGAGCGATATTCAGCGCGGGAATTTGGAGCACGACCCCGATCCCGTGGTGTATGTAAAACCGAATGAATTTCAGGTGATCGAACAAGACGGTAGCCACACCACGTTTACCCGGATTGAACCTGAAAATCCTAATTAGCCACGGATGAACACGGATTTGCACAGATAAAACTGCGCGTTACATGAGGGCTGCAACTCACCAGAAGGGTGTGGGCAAGGTTGCCGGATAAGCAGTTATTTATCCGTGTTTCATCTGTGTTCATCCGTGGCTCAATTACGTTTTTTTGAATACCTCGTTCTTTTTCTAACTCCCCTGCACGAATTAAATGCCCGACATGAATTGCTACGAAATTCTGGAAGTAAGCCCCAACGCCAGCCCCGCCGTTATCAAGGCCGCGTTCAAAAGCCTGATGCAGCGTTATCACCCGGACAGGAACCCTGGCGACGCGCAAATCGCGGAGCATGCGTCGCAGGTGGTACAGGCTTACGAAGTGTTATCCGATCCGGCCAAACGCGCCGCTTACGATATGACGCTGAGCCAGCAGCCTGCCGCGCCGCAGGTTGCCAGCCGCGACAACCAGCGCGAAGTTCGTTACGCCGTCGCGCCCGAGGAAGATCAACACCGGAATCTTTATTGGATTGTGTGGACGCTCATCGGCCTGACGATGGCGGCCAGCATGCTGGTTTTGTTTCTCACCAGAAGCCAGCCGGTGCCCGAACCGGCGGCCATCCAGCAAGCGACCGTTGCAAGCGCGGCATCGGATGAGGCGAGAACGCTGCCGCTCTTTTTGGTGCGGCTGAACATCAATTTGCTGACTCTCAAAAAACCGTCCGCCGATGCGGGCAATACGCCGGATGCCGCGCAGGAAATCTGGGAAGATTCCGGCAATGTGTTGGCTATACCGGTGCTGGGGGTCAAGGTGGGCACGTTCGACAGTTTGAAAGTGATCCGCCATCTCGAAGCAAACGAAACCTATATCAGGCAGAAGCTGGAGAAAAAACTGGCCAAAGCCGATTACGATGAGCTCGCCAAAATCGGCGGCGAGCAGTATCTGAAAAACATGATCCTGGATGCCATCGACGAAGCCAGCGGTACCAACCGCCACGAGGACTATCCACCTTCTCCCGGCGAATCACCGGGGCGCTACGGCGTGATCGAGGCGTTGCTGCCGGAATCATTCACGGTGAGCAAGATTGGCGGGACGCGCGATTCCACCCCGTGAAGATGCCCGTCAATCGGCGATCTGCACGCATCTGTCCGATGGGGATGACGGCGTTCCCCGAAAACCCGTAAAATGCGCCCCTTCGCAAACATGCCGGTTTAATAAAGCAAATGCACACCTTTGGTTCCGACGTAACGCCCGCAAGCGGGCATGAGTCTTCAACAAAACCTGGTGCTTCAGGTTTTGGCTTCGACATCACGCGCTCCGCGCATGAGCCTTCACCGAAACTTGGCCCAAAGCCAAGTTTTCAACAAGTCATCCTGACGCTGCAACAATTCTGGGACAAGCAGGGCTGCGCGCTGCTGCAACCTTACGATATTGAAGTCGGCGCGGGCACGTTCCATACCGCCACTTTTCTGCGCGCAATCGGTCCCGAGCCTTGGCGCGCGGCCTACGTGCAACCTTCGCGCCGCCCCAAAGACGGGCGTTATGGCGAGAACCCCAACCGCTTGCAGCATTACTACCAATACCAGGTGGTGCTGAAACCTTCCCCCGACAACATCCAGGAGCTGTATCTCGACAGCCTGCGCGCGCTGGGCATCAACACGCAGGAACACGACATCCGTTTCGTCGAGGACGATTGGGAATCGCCGACCTTGGGCGCGTGGGGCCTAGGTTGGGAAGTGTGGCTGGACGGCATGGAAGTGACGCAGTTCACGTATTTTCAGGAAGTCGGCTCGCTGGCTTGCAAGCCGGTGCTGGGCGAAATCACTTACGGTTTGGAACGTCTGGCCATGTATTTGCAGGGCGTGGAAAACGTGTTCGATCTGGTGTGGGCTAAGAACGGCGACACGGTGGTGACTTATGGCGACGTGTATCACCAGAACGAAGTGGAACAATCCAAATACAACTTCGAGCATTCCAATGTCGAGATGCTGTTCCGCCACTTCAACGAATATGAAAGCGAAGCCAAACGCCTGATGGAAGCCGGTTTGCCGTTGCCCGGTTTCGAGATGGTGATGAAGTGTTCGCACACCTTCAACCTGCTGGATGCGCGCGGCGCGATCTCGGTCACCGAGCGCGCGGCCTACATCGGCAAAGTGCGCGCGCTGGCGCGCCAGGTGGCGCAGGCGTATTACGATTCGCGCGAGGCATTGGGTTTCCCCATGGCTAAAAAATTGGAGAAATCAGCATGACCACAGAAACGTTATTGATCGAACTGCTCACCGAAGAGCTGCCTCCCAAGGTGCTGGAGAAACTCTCCACCACGTTTGCCAACGAAGTATTTGCCGCGCTGAACGAGCAGGCGCTGCTGTGTGACGATAGTGTGTGCACGCCGTACTGCACGCCGCGCCGGCTGGCGCTGAGCATCAACGACGTGCAATCGCAACAACCCGACCGCATCATCGAGCGCAAAGGTCCGGCGGTGAGTGCCGGGCTGGATGCCGCAGGCAATCCGACCAAGGCGCTGGAAGGTTTCATGCGTTCGGCCAACGTGGTGCTGGCGCAATTGCATCGCACGGGCGAAGGCAAAGCGGAATGTTTTGTGGCGCGCGTCGAACAAAAAGGCAAGCCGCTGGATGCCTACCTGCAAGACATTATCGCGGCGGCGCTGAAGAAGCTGCCCGTGCCGAAGATGATGCGCTGGGGCGATTTTGACCACCAGTTCGTGCGTCCGGTACACGGTCTGATGGTTCTGCACGGCAGGCGTGTGGTGCAGGCGGAAGTGATGGGCTTGAGCAGCGGCAATGTCACCGGCGGCCACCGTTTTCTATGCAGCGAGCGCATCACCATCGAACATGCGGAAGAATACGAAACGACCATGGCGCAAGCCGGTCGCGTGGTGGTCAGCTTTGCCAACCGGCGCGAGAGCATCGCCGCGCGTCTGGATCAATTGGCGGAGGAAAACCATGCGATGTGGATAGGCCACGCCAACTTCGATTTGCAAAAATTATTGAGCATGTCCAACGAAGAGCGCAGCGTGTTGAGCACGCTGCTGGACGAGGTGACCGGGCTGGTGGAATGGCCGGAAGTGTATGTCGGCGAGTTCGACCCGGAATTCCTCAACGTGCCGCAGGAATGCCTGATCCTCACCATGCAGCAGAACCAGAAATATTTCCCGCTGCTGGATAAAGACGGCAGGCTGCTGAATAAATTTCTGATCGTTTCCAACATGCAGGTGAGCGATCCGCACCACATCATCGAAGGCAACCAGCGCGTGGTACGCCCGCGTTTGTCGGATGCGCGTTTCTTCTTCAATCAGGATCGCAAGCAGCGGCTGGAATCGCGCGTCGAGAAGCTGGGCGACGTGGTCTATCACAACAAGCTGGGCACGCAGTTGCAGCGCGTCGAGCGCATCACCACGCTGGCCGGAACCATCGCGCGGCTGCTGGGCGCGGACAAAGCCGATGCCGAACTGGCGGCGCGTCTGTGCAAGGCCGATCTGATTACCGACATGGTGGGCGAATTCCCCGAGTTGCAAGGCATCATCGGGCGTTACTACGCTTTTCACGACGGCGAAAAACTCGAAGTCGCCAACGCCATCGAAGCGCATTACCACCCGCGTTTTGCCGGCGACACCTTGCCGCAGGGCGGCTTGTCGTGTGCCGTGGCGCTGGCCGACAAACTGGAAACCATCATCGGCATTTACGGCATCGGCCAGGTGCCGACCGGCGACAAAGACCCGTTCGGGCTGCGTCGTCAGGCGCTGGGCATCTTGCGTATTCTGGTCGAGACCCCGCTGGATCTGGCCTTGCCCGCGCTGCTCAAAGCGGCGGCGGATAATTTCCCCGCAGGCATGTTGAGCGCCACGGTGACGGCGGATGTGGAAGCCTTCATGCTGGACCGGCTGCGCGGCTATCTGCGCGAACGCGGCTTTGAAGTGGCGCATATCGAAGCGGTGCTGGCCGTGTTGAACGGACATCTCGATCAAGTGTTGCCGCGCTTGCAGGGCGTGCGCACATTCGCCGCGCTGGAAGTGGCCAAAGACTTGGCGGCGGCCAACAAGCGCGTGCAAAACATCATGCGCAAAAACCGCGAAGAGTTGGGCGACCTGTCGCAGGCCGCGATCAACCCGGCTTTGCTCAAGGATGATGCCGAACGCGAACTGTATCAGGCGATCCAGGACATCACGCCGATGGCGCGCAACTATTTCGAGCGCGGCGATTACAGCAATAATCTGAAAACGCTGGTCACGCTCAAATCGTTCATCGACGACTTCTTCGACAAAGTGATGGTGATGGACGAAGACAAAGCGCTGCGCATGAACCGCGCCATCCTGCTGCAACAACTGGGACGTTTGATGAACCAGTCGGCGGATATTTCCAAACTGGCGGCGTGAGTGCAGTTGTAGGTCGGGCTTTAGCCCGACATGTCAAAGCCGGACAAGCCGGAATCAAACAGGGTTTCACGCGGAGGCGCGGAGGTGCGGAGGAAAAACAAAGCGGGCTAGTATTCTCCGCGCCTCCGCGTGAGAAAATCTTGTCATGTTTTGACAATATTTATCTGGTAGTGATTAAAGGCCAAGACCAATGAAACTCATCATCCTCGACCGCGACGGTGTCATCAATTTCGACTCCGACCAATTCATCAAAAGCCCCGATGAATGGAAGCCGATTCCCGGCAGCCTGGAAGCCATCGCGCGCCTGAACCAGGCGGGCTATCGCGTGGTGGTGGCGACCAACCAGTCCGGCATCGGGCGCGGCCTGTTCGATATGCCGACGCTGAACGCCATCCACAACAAAATGCACAAATCGCTGGCGCTGGTCGGTGGCCGCATCGACGCGATATTTTTCTGCCCGCATACCAGCGAGACGGAATGCACTTGCCGCAAACCGAAGAGCGGCATGATTGAAGAAATCGCCGTGCGCTACGGCGCGAGTCTGAAAGGCGTGCCCGCCGTGGGCGATTCGCTGCGCGATCTGGAAGCGGCCGCGCGCGTGGAAGCGCAGCCTTATCTGGTGCTCACCGGCAAAGGCGCAAAAACCCAAGCGGCGGGCGGCTTGCCCGCAGGCACTTTAATTTATCCCGACCTCGCCAGCGTGGCGGCAACCCTGATATGAAACTGATTCGTTCCATTTTGTTTTTTCTCGTGCATGCCGTGTTCACCGTGTTTTACGCGCTGTTGTCGCCGTTCATTTTTCCGTTCAACCAGCACAATCGCCATCGCCTGCTGTCCGGTTATGCGCCGGGCACGCTGTGGCTGCTGCGCGTCATCTGCAACATCAAAATGGAAGTGCGCGGACTGGAAAACATTCCGGCCCAATCCTGCGTGGTGTTGAGCAAACACCAGTCCGCGTGGGAGACGCTGTCGCTGCAAACCGTGCTGCCCGCGCATTGCTGGGTGGCCAAGCGCGAGCTGCTGTGGATCCCGTTCTTCGGCTGGTTGCTGGCGCTGTCCAACCCCATCGCGCTGGATCGCAGTAAAGGTAAAGAGTCGGTGCGTCAGTTGCTGAAAAAAGGTAAAGAAAAAATACAACAGGGCTTCAGCGTGGTGCTGTTCCCCGAAGGCACGCGCATCCCTTACGGCGAGCGCGGCAAATACAAAATCGGCGGCGCGCTGCTGGCCGCGCATTGCGCCGTTCCCATATTGCCCGTGGCGCACAACGCCGGAAAATTCTGGGGACGCAACGCCTTCATCAAACATCCCGGCACCATCACCATGGTCATCGGCAAACCCATAGACACCAGCGGACTCAAAGCCGAAGAGATCAACGCACTCGTCGAAAACTGGATCGAAGGCGAGATGGTCAAGCTGGAAAAAGAAAATTGAGCCACGGATGAACACGGATAGGCACGGATGAAAAACAAAGCTCGGATAGAGAAGGCGTTGGTTTTATCGGTGTTAATCCGTGTGCATCCGTGGCTGGAATTGTTTTTCTAATGTTCAAATCGAAACGCTCACCAATACCTCCACCCGCCGCCGAACAGCGCACGCTACAGCTTTCCGACAAACACATCAGCTACACCCTCAAACGCAGCGGCAAGCGGCGCAGCATAGGCTTGCGCATCGACGAGCGCGGCCTTACGGTGAGCATGCCGCTGCGCGCTTCGGAAAAATGGCTGCACGAAGTGCTGCACGAAAGAGCCGATTGGCTGGTGCAGAAACTGGATAGCTGGCAGTCGAAAAAAGCGCCGCCGATTTTGTGGGCAGATGGCGCGCGCATCCCGTTTCGCGGCGAAGAATTTGCGTTGCAGTTGATGCCCAAACTGCGCGGCGCAATGGCGCAACTGCACGGCGAAATTCTGCACGTGCCGGTCGGCGTGGAAGCGGAAGCGGCGCATATCGAAAAAGCCGTAACCCATTGGTATCGCCACGAAGCGCTGCGCGTGTTCGGCGAATGTGTGGAATATTTCGCGCCGTTGCTGAAGGTGAATGCGCGCGAAATCAAACTGTCGGCGGCGCGCACCCAGTGGGGCAGTTGCACCGCGCACGGCGTGGTGCGCCTGAACTGGCAACTGGTGAAAATGCCGCTGCACCTGATCGACTACGTGGTGGTGCACGAACTCGCGCATCTGCAAGAGATGAACCACTCGCCCGCGTTCTGGCGCGTGGTCGAAAGCGTCTGCCCCGACTACAAACAATGCCGCGCCGAACTGCGCAGTCGCGGCATTTCAGAATAAGCAATCGCGTGAAGATGCCCGTCAATAGGCGATCCGCGTTGTGCGCTTGATGGAGATGCCCGCCGATAGGAGCTTTCAGGCAAGGTGTATTTCAGAAATCCAGCGTTTTGCCGCAACCGTTTTGTACCAACTCCCCCAGTCTGGCAAACAATTCGCTGCCATCGCGCTGGCTCATCCAGTTACCGTCCTGCATGGCGTAATGAAAGCCGCCGGATTTTGCGGCCAGCCAGATCTCGCGGTTGGGCACGTGGCGGTTGACGATGACTTTGCTGCCGTCCTCAAATTCCATTTCCAGCACCGTGCCGTTGCTGTCGTAGTCGATGTCGCTATCGCTGTTGTCGAGTGCGTGTTCGATGCGCTGGAACACGGCATCGGCTTGTTGTTTGAATTCGTTTTCAGTCATTGTGACTCCCTGATTAAAAATGCAGTTGAGATTTTTGTAGGTGCGAATTTATTCGCACATGGCATGCAATTCGTGCGAATAAATTCGCACCTACAATGGCCTTGTTTATCGCAGCCCGATCAGCATGCCGCTGTCGTTCTGGCTCACTTGAAAATTGCGCAGCACGTTTGCGCCGAGCAGGTTGATTTCCATGTTGGGCATCACGGCGACGGTGATGTTTTGCAGCGTGAAGTTGCCCAGCGTCATGCGCGACACGAGGGCGAGGCATCCGGCGGCCGCGCCGTTCGCGGTCTGGAATTGCACTTCCTTGCAGCCGTGGATACCGGCCTGGCGCGCGACGCTGCTGGAGATGGAGGTGACGGTCGCGCCGGTGTCCACCATGAAAGTGACCGGTTCGTTTTCGATCGAGCCGGGCAGATAGAAATGGCCGTTGGTGGCGCGCTTCACTTCCATGCTGCCGTCGCCGGTAAACGTCGGTTTGGGTAGTTCGATTTGCGGCGTTTCGGTGTGGACGAACAACTGGAAGTCACTCGCGCCCGCGCCGGAAGACTGCATGGCGAGCTGCATCGGTTTGTCCATCTGCACGCTCAGCGCCTGCTCGAACTTGACCAGATGCCCGTCGGAAAATCCTTTGCGCGGATTGCACCAGGCGTTGCCGCTGCTGAACATCATGTCGTATTGCCCGGCGGGCAAATGCAGTGTGGTGCTCTGCCGCGCGCGGATCAATACCGACAGCGCGGGGATGGCGGAACGCGGCGCGCTGAGGATCATCAGCATGGGAAAAGCGTGGTCGTTTTTGAGCGTGATCTCGGGATCGTTGGGGCCGTCGGTGCGCAGGCCGCTGCCGAAGACGGTGATGTTGCCGTTGGCGGGATAGTCGGCTTCGCAGGTTTGGTTCGTGTCCGCGTTGCCTAGCGCCAGCGTTTGCATTGGTCTGTCGGAGTTGCCTGCGGCGGGCGGTTGCACCATGCGCAGTGCCGCCCAGAAACCGAGCACGCCGGCCAGCAGCAGTATGAGCAAATTGCGCAGCAGATGGCTCTGCGCTTCTTCGTGGTAGATGACGGTGGCGGGGCGCTCGACATGCGGGGTGCGCGTGCCGGGCGCGCGCGCGTTGAGCGGATTGCTGGCGATGGTTTGTTCGATAGTCTCGTGCAGCTTGCTGAAGAAATCGCTCTGGTCGTGCGCGCGCCAGTTGCCGTGGTGATGGGCGAACTCGATGCCGCCGGAACGCGCGGCCAGCCACACGCCGTGCGTCTGCGCATTGAAGTTGACCAGGATGCGTTGCCCGTCGGCGAATTCCAGCTTGAGCGAATTGCCGTTCTGCTGCTGGATAATATCCACGCCGCGCCCGTTCACTATCTGCCGGATATGTGAGAACAGCGCGCTGCCAAGTTCGTTGCCGGTGTTTTCCGTCATATAATCGCCAACGTTTTTTATTTCGCGGAAGAATCAAATCATGCGTACCCTTGGCATTATGTTGCTGTTGCTTGTCAGCTTGCAAGGCTGCGGACGCAAAGGGCCGCTAATGTTGCCCGCGCCTGCGGCCAATTCTTCAACCTCATCCGATCAACCCGAGCACAACAAGCAACCATGAACGACTATTTTCATTACCGGCAAGACCAGTTATTCGTCGAGAACGTCGCGCTGAACGACATCGCGCAACGCTTCGGCACTCCCTGCTACGTCTATTCGCGCGCCGCGCTGACGGACGACTACCGCCAGTTCGCCGAGGCATTCAAATCGCGCGAGCATCTGATCTGCTACGCGGCGAAGGCCAACTCCAACCTCGCCATTCTCAATGTGTTCGCGCGTCTCGGTGCGGGCTTCGACATCGTTTCCGGCGGCGAACTGCAACGCGTGCTGGCGGCTGGCGGCGCGGCAAACAAAGTGGTGTTCTCCGGCGTGGGCAAGAGCGAAGCCGAAATGCGCCAAGCGCTGGAAGCGGGAATTCTGTGCTTCAACGTCGAGTCGGCTCCCGAGCTGGATCGTTTGAACGCGGTGGCGGGCAGCGTGGGCAAGGTTGCGCCGATCAGCTTGCGCGTGAACCCCGATGTGGATGCCAAGACCCATCCCTACATCTCCACCGGACTCAAGCAGAACAAATTCGGCGTGGCCTACACCGAAGCGCTGGCGCTGTATCTCAAGGCTGCCGCCATGCCGCATCTGCGCATCACCGGCATGGATTGCCACATCGGTTCGCAACTCACCGAGGTCAGCCCGTTCATCGCCGCAGCGGAAAAAATATTGGTGCTGGTCGATCAACTGGCCGCAGCGGGCATCGCGCTGGAGCATCTCGATCTCGGCGGCGGACTGGGAATTCGCTATGACGACGAGACACCGCCGTCCATCGCCGAATACGCGCAAGCCTTGCTGGGCGTGCTGCGGGGGCGCACCGAAAAAATCATCGTCGAGCCGGGAAGAGTGCTGGTGGGCAACGCGGGCGTGCTGCTCACGCGCATCGAGTATTTGAAACACGGCGAAGAAAAAAATTTCGCCATCGTCGATGCGGCGATGAACGATTTGATGCGTCCGGCACTTTACGATGCCTGGCACGCCATCCTGCCGCTGCAAAAACGCGATGCCGCGATGGCGCAATATTCCGTGGTCGGCCCCATCTGCGAGACCGGCGATTTTATCGGCCATGCGCGTGAGATGGCCGTCAATCAAGGCGATGCGCTGGCGGTGATGTCGGCGGGCGCTTATGGAATGAGCATGAGTTCCAACTACAACACGCGGCCTCGCGCCGCCGAAGTGATGGTGGACGGTGAGCAGATACACCTCATCCGCGAGCGCGAAAAAGTGGCGCAGATGTATGCCGCAGAAAAAATGATCGGTTGATTTTTTTGCACAAGTTGCATAAATCTATTGCGCATAAAAAATATTCGCGCATAGAATGCGGTCACCGTGCGTGATGGGAGATTTCAAACGCAAGAAAGGCGCACCGGGAGTGCAGTGGTTGCACGAAAAAAGTAGTACCTGGTTAGTCCGTCAAACTTTTATTAAGGAATGAAAATGGCAACTGCCGATACCAAAGCAAAGAGCACCACTACCAAGAAACCTGCTGTGAAAAAAGCAGCAGCCAAGCCCGCCGCGAAAAAAGCAGCCGCTAAACCGGCAGCGAAAAAGCCAGCCGCCAAAAAAGCAGCCGCTAAACCGGCTGCCAAAAAAGTAGTTGCCAAGAAACCGGCAGCGAAAAAAGTTGTGGCAGCGAAAAAGCCCGCCGCCAAAAAAGTAGCCGCTAAGCCGGCAGCGAAAAAAGTTGCCGCCAAGAAACCGGCAGCCAAAAAAGTAGCTGCCAAGAAACCGGCAGCGAAAAAAGTTGTGGCAGCGAAAAAGCCCGCCGCTAAAAAAGTTGCCGCCAAGAAACCGGCAGCGAAAAAAGCGGCAGCCAAGCCCGCTGTGAAAAAAACAGCTGCGAAAAAACCTGCCAAAAAAGCCGTAGCGAAAGCTGCTGCTCCATCAGGCAAAGGTATCCTCGGCGCCTAAGCTTCGTAGATTGGGGCGGGCGCCGGGTTTTGCGTTTCGCCCTTTCTTCGATTTCCGCCGCCTGCGGAGTGGTTGTTTTGTCCTCTCAAGTTTGTTGATTTTTTCAACGAACCGTCTGTTGTTCACCCCTTATTATTCTCCGCTCCCGACTGTCGGTCTGCGGGCGTATTGCTATCCATTTTTCAATTCTTCGATTCAGTGAATCAAAAATATCGCCGCCAACCCCAAGAAAATAAAGAACCCGCCGCTGTCGGTGATGGCGGTAATCATCACGCTGGCACCGATGGCGGGGTCGCGCCCGAGTTTGTGCATGGCGAGCGGGATGAACAGGCCGACGAGCGCGCCCACGATCAGGTTGAGCAGCATGGCGCTGGTCATCACCAGGCCGAGGGCGACATTGTGATAAAGGAAGTAGGCGAACAATCCGGCGATGCCGCCCCACACCAGGCCGTTCAAGCCGCTGATTGTCAGCTCTTTCATCATCAGGCGGCGCGCGTTGTCATGGGTAATCTGGCCGAGCGCCAGCGAGCGGATGATGATGGTGGTGGTCTGGTTGGCCGAGTTGCCGGCGATGCCTGCGACGATGGGCATTAGCGTGGCGAGGGCGACGAATTTTGCGATGGTGTCTTCAAAACTGCCGATCACGCGCGAGGCGAAAAACGCGGTAGCCAGATTCAGCGCCAGCCAGGTCCAGCGGTTCTGCGCCGACTTCCACACTGAAGCGAAAATATCTTCCTCTTCGCGCAGGCCGGCCAGTTTGAGCAAGTCGGTTTCCGATTCGGCTCGGATGAAGTCCAGCACCACGTTCACCGTCACCCGGCCCACCAGCTTGCCGTCCTCGGCCACCACCGGTGCCGACACCAGGTCGTAGCGTTCGAACGAGTGCGCGGCCTGTTCTGCTTTGTCGTCGGGGTGGAGCTGGATGGTGTCGGTCAGCATCAATTTGCCGACTTCAATTTCCGGCTCGTTGACCACGATCATGTTGATCGGTAACACGCCTTTGAAACAGTCTTCCCTGTCCACCACGAACACCTGATCGGTATGGTCGGGCAGTTCGTCGAAGCGGCGCAGGTAACGCGACACCACTTCCAGCGTCACGTCCTCGCGCACATGCACCATGTTGAAATCCATCAGCGCGCCGACGGAATCTTCGGAGTACGACATCGCCTCGCGCAACTGTTCGCGCTCTTCGATGGACAGCGACTTGAACACGTCGCGCATCACGTTCTGCGGCAGGTCGGGGGCGAGGTCGGCGATCTCGTCGGTATCGAGTTGCTCGGTGGCCGCACGCAATTCTTCGCGGTTCATGCTGGCGATCAGCGATTCGCGCACCGAGTCGGAAACCTCGATCAGAATATCGCCGTCGCGGTCTGCCTTTACCATTTCCCATAGCATCAGGCGCTGTTCTATGGGCAGCGATTCCAGGATGTAGGCGATGTCGGCGGAGTGCAGTTCGTCCAGCAGTTCGCGCAATTCCGCCAGATGCCGTTTGTGCAACATTTTGCCCAGCAGCTCGTGGCGCTCGTCGTGCCCCGCTTCATGCCGCTGCGTCATCGACTCCACCAGCGCCTGCTTTTGCAGCAAGTCTTGCACCTGCTGCAAATGAGTCTGCACAGTCGGGTGATGGCGGTGTTCGTGCTCGGGTATGTTCATGGCGGACATTCCTGAAAATTGGCGATAGATAACTGACGGACAACGCGGGAGGATAACTTATAATTCCGCCACTTTTTGCATTTCCACGGGGCAGCATTCTCATGACACTCGACTCGGATATCGAACATCAAACCAGCCAGCAGACAGTGCTTAATCTAATTAAAAAGCACCGGCTCGTCGAGGATTTTGTCCACAAGCAGGACATCCCCCGCCGCGACCTGGTGGAGACGCTGGTGCGCAAGCAGAATCTGGCAAAAATGCAGCAGATACTCAACCAGATTTCCTCGATCGAGGTCTCGCAAATTCTGGAAGAGCTGGAGCCGGAAGACCAGTTGTTCGTGTGGGATCAGATCAACGATGAGCGCAAGGAGCATATCCTGCAGGATGTGCCGATCTCGCTGATTCAGGCGCTGGGCAAGCGCGAATACCAGAACGAGAAATCCAGCATCAAGGCGTTCGAGCTGCACGAAGGCCGCCTGCGCGAGATCGCCATCAGCACCCGCGACGATTTGATCAAGTTCAAGCCGATCTGGATCGACATGGTGAATCCGTCGTTCGAGGAACGGCTGTGGGTGGGAGCCATCTTCGGCCTGGAACTGCCCGACCCGGACAAGTTGAACGACTTGGAATCGAGCGCGCGTTTCTACGTCGAAGACAACAGTGCGGTGCATTTGCGCTCCGACTTTCTGCTCGACAAAGAAGATGTGTCGCGCAGTGTGACGGTGGCCTTTGTGCTGTTTCAGGACACGCTGTTTTCGATACGCAAAGTCGAATTGCCGATATTCCGTTTGCAGCGCCTGCGCGCGCTCACCCAGCCCAACTACGTGCTCGATTCCAAAGACGTGCTGCTCGATCTGTACGCGGCGGATGCCGAATATTCCGCCGATGCGCTGGAAGATGTTTACCAGGGGCTGCGCGAGGTGAGCAAGCAAGTGCTCAACAACGACAAGGTCGGCGAACATGCGGACAGCACGCTGACCGCGATTGCCCACGAAGAAGACCTGAACGGTTTGATCCGCCGCAACGTGCTGGATACGCGGCGCGCCGTGTCGTTCCTGATGCGCAGCAAATTTTTGACCAAGCAGCAGCTGGAAGATGCGCAGCAGATCCTGCGCGACATCGACTCGCTCGACGGACACACCGCCTTCATCTTCGACAAGATCAACTTCCTGATGGATGCCACGGTCGGTTTCATCAACAACAACCAGAATAAAAACTTGAAGCGCTTGACCGTGTTGAGCGTGGTGTTCATGCCGCTCAACGTGCTGGCGGGAATCGGCGGCATGTCGGAATTTTCGATGATGACGCAGGGCATCCCGTGGCCGATTTCCTACTCGCTGTTCACCTTGGCGCTGGGTGTCGTGGCGTGGGTGACTTACCTGCTGCTGCGCTTCTTCGAGCAGCGCGAGAGACTAAATCCGAGCCGGTTGCAGGATTGAGTGTTAAAAGCCTTTGCCCGCAGATTACACAGATTAAAAAGATTAACACCTGATTCGCCGCGAAGTTCGGTGTGGTTTTTAATCCGGGTTAATCTGTGTAATCTGCGGGCAAAGGTTTTTCAGTTTTACGGAATCTCCGCATCCGGCATGCGGTCGAGGATGACCAAGGTCTTGGACAGCATGCCGCGCGCTTCGCGGTGTTTGTCGTAGTAGCGCGGGTTGGGCACCATGGCGGCGAGTTTGGCGGCCTGCTCCGGGCTGAGTTTTGCGGCGCTCACGCCGAAGTAATGTCTTGCCGCCGCTTCCGCGCCGAACACGCCGTTGCCCCATTCGATCACGTTCAGATAAATCTCGAAGATGCGTTGCTTGTCCATCACCGCTTCCAGCATCAGCGTGATCAGCACTTCTTCGCCCTTGCGCCACGGCGTGCGTTTGGTGGAGAGGAATAAATTTTTCGCCAGTTGCTGGCTGATGGTGGAACCGCCCGCGACGATCTTGCCTTTCTTTTTGTTTTTCTCGTAAGCCTTGGCGATGCCTTCCCAATCGAAACCTTCGTGATCGACGAACTTCGCGTCTTCGGAAACGATCAGCGCGCGCTTCAGGTTGTTGGAAATTTTGGAGTACGAAACCCACTGGTGTTTCAGCTCGGCATTCGGATTTTTGTCCTGCATCACTTCGAGACGATCATCCATGAACGCGCTGCTGGAAGGGTTGAATTTGATCCACCAGCAGATGTGGGCGAACAGCCACAACTGGTACAGCACCAGCAGTGCTGCCAGCGCCAGAGTGATGCGCCAGAATAGGCTCTTGGGCAGCTTCATGCGCGCAACTTTTCCAGCACGGGTTTTGTGTCGGGGCGCACGTTGCGCCACAGGTAGAACGCTTCTGCGGCCTGTTCCACCAGCATGCCCAATCCGTCGGAGATGGCCGTCGCACCTTGTTCTCTGGCATAGCGCAGGAACGGCGTTTCGCGACCGTACATCATGTCGTAGGCCAGCGCGCCGGGTTTGAAAATCCCGTCAGGCAACGGCGGCAATTCGTCTTTCAGCCCGCTGGAAGTCGCGTTGATAACCAGATCGAATTGTTTGCCCGCCAGTTCGTCGTAGCGCCGCGCGTACACCGTGCCCGACCCTTTGAATTCGTCCGCCAGCAACTGCGCTTTTTCGATGGTGCGGTTGGCGATGACGATGCCGACTCCGGCGTTGAACAACGGCCACAACACGCCTGCCGCCGCACCGCCCGCGCCGAGCAGCAGCGCGTCTTTCCACATCAGTTTGAAACCCAGATTTTTTTCGATGTCGGCCAGCAAGCCCGCGCCGTCGGTGTTCGCGCCGAGGATTTCGCCGTCGCGGAAAATCAGCGTGTTGGCCGCCTTGGCATCGCGCGCGCGGTCGCCGAGGCGGGTGCATAACTGGTAGGCCTCGAACTTGAACGGCACGGTCACGTTGCAGCCTTTGTAGCCTTCCGCGCGCAGCCGTTCGATGGTCGCCGCGAAGCCGTCCAGCGGCGCTTCAATGGCCTCGTAACTCATGTCCTGCCCGGTCTGCTGCGCGAACAGGGAATGGATCAGCGGCGACTTGCTGTGCGATACGGGGTTGCCGATCACGGCGTATTTGTCGGTCATGTTCGATGCGCATGAAAATTAGTGCGCGCATTGTAAAGTATTTGCCAGTCGGCTCCTTCCCCCTTGCAGGGGGAAGGTTGGGATGGGGGTAGAGTTGCTAAACGCTAACGTTTCTACCCCTACCCTAGCCCTCCCCCTGCAAGGGGGAGGGGATTAGCCGTGCGCGCTTCATTAACGCAGTCAGCAGCCCTGCGGCAGCCATCGCCCACACCACGGTCGCGCCGCTGGGCAAATCGAACCAGGCCGATAGCAACAAGCCGAGCGCATATCCTAAAACACCGATGGCAAACGCAATAGCCATGCGGCGCTGTTTGACGCGGTAAGTGGCGAGCGCGGGCACGATCAGGCTGGCGAACACCAGATAGATGCCGACCAGTTGCACCGAGGCGGTGACGGCCAGCGCGAACAGGCCGTAGAAGCCGAGGTTGCTGTTTTTCAGTTTGGTCCAATGCCACAGCGCGAGCAGGGCGGCGGTGAGAATGGCGGTGACGATCAACTGTTCGACATTCACCCAAAGAATTTGCCCGACCAGCATATCCTTCAAGTGTTCGCCCGCGTGCACATCGCGGCTCATCAGCAAAATGCCGAGGCTGGCGGCGAGCACAAAGGTCAGGCCGATGCAGGCTTCCTTGACCTCGGGCACGCGCCGTTCAATCCAGGCCAGCAACGCCGCGCCGCACAGCGCGCTGATGGCGGCAACCAGTTGCACCAGCAGCGGCTTGTCGGTGAGATCGAGCAAGCCCGCGATGACCACGCCGAGACCGGCGATCTGCGCCACCGCGAGGTCGGCGAAAATCACCCCGCGTTGCAGCACTTTCATGCCCAGCGGAATGTGCGTGGCGAGCACCAGCAAACCGGCGAGGAAGGCGGGGAGGAGGATGGTGAGTTCGATGGGGTTCATGGTTTTTAAAATCCTTTTTTGCCCGCAGATTACGCAGATTCACGCAGATTAAACCCAAGTAAACCAAACAATGATTTGCGTTTGAGGTGAGCGGTATGTGAATTGGTTTTAATCTGTTTAATCTGCGTAATCTGCGGGAAAGGTTGTTAGTGATTTAGTGCAGCCAGCAGCCGTGCAATCGTGTCGTCAAACAGCGCAAACAAATCGTTCGATTGCGGCGTGCCGCCCACGGTGAACGGCACGACCACGGCGGCGACCTTTGCGCGTTCCGCGATCCATTCCGAAGGCCGTCCATCCTGATACGCCGCGCGCAATACCATGCGTGCCGGATGTTGCTGCAAATCGTTCAGCACCTTGCCCAAATACGCCGCGCTGGGTTCCATGCCGGGCTTGGGTTCGAGTTCGGCGACTTGGTGCAAGCCCAGCCAGTTGTTGAGATAGGGGAAGCCTCTATGCTGCACGATGACGGGAATGCCTTTCAGCGGTGCGGCCTGTTTTTCCCATTTCGCAATCGCCGCGCGCCACTGCTGGTTGAACGTCGCAAGCTGTTGTTGGTAATAAGCGGTGTTGGCCGGATCGAGTTGGATCAGGCGCTGGCTGAGCGCTTGCGCCACCGGCAGAAAATTGCGCGCATCGGTCTGGATGTGCGGATTGCCCGCCGCATGCACATCGCCATCGGCGCGGTCCAATCTGGTCGGCACTTCCAGCATGGTGACGTATTGCGCCGCTTCAAAATGCCCGGGGTTGCCGGGTTGGATTTTGCTGTTGGCGGATTCGCGTAACACCACCGGCATCCAGCCGACCTCCAGCTCCGCGCCGGTGCACACCAGCAATTGCGCGCTGCGCGCCTTGGCGATCAGGCTGGGACGCGCCTGCACCTGATGCGGGTCTTGCAGCGCGCCGGTGGCGGTGTAAATGCTGGCTTTGTCGCCCGCCAATTGCTGCGTGAGCGCCGCCCATTCCGGTTCGCAGGCGAACACGTTGAGCGCGGCGTGGGCAGAAGTGCTGAGTAGCAGCAAAGTAATTACAGAGAGAATTTTATTCATGGCATAGCCCTTTCAGTTTCGTCATTCCGGCGCAGGCCGGAATCCAGCGGTTTTATTCAATATGCCTTTTGGCGTTGTCCCGCGTTGCGGGAATTGTTTGAATAACTGGATTCCGGCCTGCGCCGGAATGACGGTTGTTGTTTTAATACTGGTGCGCGCCGTGTGCGCCCAGGCTCATGATGTATTGCACGAACATTTGGTTGTCCGGCAGTCCCTGGCGCGAGTTGTCGTGCGCCAGTTGCAGGCGGATGCGCGAAAACTCGCTGGGGCTGTAATCCGCCATCCACGTGACGCGCGAGGGATTGAACGCGTAATTGCCGATGACGTTGCCCGCGTTCAGCGCGCCCACCGTGGCGACACCGGGATCAAGACGGTCGTAGCGAATACCCGTGCGCCAGGTCGGCATGAACTGATACACGCTTTGCACATACCAGCCGCTCTGCGTGACGGAGTAGCTGTCGGTGGTGTTCGCGCCCGCCGTGTCGTAAGTCAGCGAACCGTTTTCCTTGCGCCGGAAATATTCGCTTTGCACCTTCAGATAGCGCTCGCGGAAATTGCCGTTGGGCGAATATTTCCACACGAAGTCCAGCCCGCCGGTTTGGCTGTCGCCGCTGAAACTGTTGCTCACGCCGCCTGCTGTGTTCAATAAATCCGGCACGTTATCGCTGGGACGGTTGGCCGCGCGCGTGCGGTGCAGCGAAACACCGGCGCGCCAGCTGTGCTCAACGCCGATGTCGTCGCCGACATGCGCGAACAGCACCGCCGCACCGTTGCCGTTCTTGGCGCGGTCGGTGCCGGGGAAACCGCGACCTTTGCCCATCTCGCCGCCCACCTCGACGAACAGGTCGGTGGGCGCGAGCCACTTCAGTTGCACGCCGTCCTCACCCAACTGGTTGTCCCACAACACGGCGTACACCAGCGGCTGATCGACGAAATCCCAGGCGTGCGCGTGCTGCTCGTTGAGATAACCCAGACCGGAAAAATAGCGGCCGAATTTGAGGTTGAGCCCGTCGCCCAGCGCGGTGGTTTGCACGAAGGCGTTCTCCACGCTGATGCCCCCGGCGGAAGCCAGCGCGAGCGTGGCCACGCCGCGAAACTCGGGGTCGATGTTGGACGCGATGCCCATTTCCGATTCGCCCAGATTGAAGCCTTGTTCGTGTCCCGGATTGGGGTTCATGGCGAAGCCGGTGGCGGGGATGGCGGGGTCGCGCTGCAAGCCGGCGTAAGTGCCGGAGAGGATGAGCGAGAAAGCGGGGTTGAAAGCGTTGTCGTTGCCAGCTTGAGCCAGCGCGGCATGGCCGCACAGCGCGACGATGGCCGCGCGAAGGCAGATTTTTTTTAACATGGTTACTCCACAAAAAACTAAATTAGCCACAGAGAACACAGAGGCCACAGAGGAGAAACAAACGGTTGTCACAAAATTGTGACTTACACCCCGAATGAGCCAGCTGAACGAAGAGAAACTGTTTCTTTCTCTGTGTTCTCTGTGAACTCTGTGGCTTGAATTTTGGTATTTAGGTTTAAACGGAGAAAGGCGGCGCGCGTGCCGCGAAAGCGGTGAACGCGAAGGAGCGGAATGAAACGGGCTGGCTGGAAAGTTTTTCTTCAAAGGTTGAAGCGAAATCGAAATGCACGAGGCTGCTTCCGATCGCGCTGCCGATCTGCGCATAGACCGCGCACAGCTCGCAATGCTTGTCGTTCGGCTGCGACTGGTCTTGCGTCAGTTCTTCCAGCGTGTGCGCGATGGCGTGCGTCATCGCCCCTTGCTGGGCGAACAGCAGAGCGAGAACGAGCAGCGATTTCAGGAAGGCGGAGCGCAACATGCGCGGCATTCTAGCGCAAGATAGTTCACAGGCTGAAATGATGTATTTCAATTGCCCAACTTCACGGGAACGCCCGTCAATAGGCGTTCTACGCCTTGCGCTTGATGGAGATGCCCGAATTTACTGCCTTGCGGGCAAGAAGGTGCTTGAAAAACGGGTAAAAACCGCTACTCGCTTTCCAGCTTGTCGCTGCTGGTAAATGTCCAGGTGCGGGTGATGCTGAGGATGTCCACCTCCTTGCGGATGTCGGGCGGGAAGGGGGCGTAGGGGGCGGCGAGTTTGACGATGTGGATGGCGGCGGCATCGAGCATGCGTTGCCCGGAGG
Source organism: Sideroxydans sp. (assembly GCA_028710605.1). Taxonomy (GTDB): domain Bacteria; phylum Pseudomonadota; class Gammaproteobacteria; order Burkholderiales; family Gallionellaceae; genus Sideroxyarcus. Next base: position 476,139 of record JAQTTU010000001.1, on the reverse strand, counting down.
AATGTTCGATTTCAACTTTTTCCACGGTGCCGTCGGAACGGATGCTCACGGTGAGGCGCAGCTTGCCGTAGAGTTTTTGCTGGCGCGCGGCTTCGGGATAATTCAGGGTGCCTATGCGTTCCACTTTGGCGCGGAAGTCATCTTCATATCTGGCGTAGCGATATTCCTCGGTGCGCGCGCCCAGGAATTTGCGCTTGGGCATTTTTTCGTAGAGCGAAACATTTTTGGCGATCTCGGCTTCCAGGCGCGCGATTTCCAGTGCGCTATCCACCAGGTCCTGGCCGCTGAGCTGGCTATCGGTCGGCTTCGCAATTTTCTTGTCCTGGTCGAGGCGGTAATTGCTTTTGGTTTGCGTGAGCAGGCGCTTTTGTTCTTCTTCCAGTGCTTTCACACGCTGCGTGGCTTGTTCCGCGCTGAAGCGGCTGTCGTTGCCCAGCACGGGGAAGGGCGTTCCCGCGCGTCTGTCCTCTTCGGTGTTGCCGCCGCCGTCCAGATTGTGCTGCGCGTAGGAGTGGGCCTTGTTCGGTTTGTTTTTCGATTTGCTGTTGACCAGCGTGACTTCCAGCGGCTCCAGTTTGGTAAAGAGGTTGCGCGCGTCGGGCATGGTGAAGGTGATGCCGAACAGCACGAAGGCGTGCAGCGCGAACGAAAACGCGGTGGCGAACGCGATGCGTTCCTTGATTAACAGCGCGCTGACGAGGAGTCTTTTCATGACGCCTCTTGAATTGCGCCCACAAACCGCGCCTCAAAATTCAAATCGAGCAAATCTATAGAGACGATGTCCAGCGTCACTTTGGTGTTGGGCGGCGTTTCGGGCAGCGACGGGATGCGCCCGACCAGCGGGATGTCGGCGAGCTTGACCAGATTTTCGCGCAATACCATCGCTTCGACTTGCTCGATGTCTTCCTGTATCAGCCAGCGCAAGCACCAGTAGCGCTCCATCTCGCGCTGGAAGTCGTTGTAAGTGGTGTAGGCGGTATCGAAGTCGCGCAGGATGGTGAACAGCGCGGTGTCGTTTTTTCCGTAGGTCGGCGTTTCGCCGCGTAACACGCTGATGAGTTGGCGCTGGTTTACCAAGTCAACATAGCGCCGCAGCGGCGAACTGGACCACGCGTAATGCGCCACGCCCAAGCCTTGGTGCGGCGCGGCGACGGTGCTCATCTTGACCTTGCCGTTGTTCTGCGTGCGGTAGATGCCGGCCACGTCGTGGTCGTCCAGCAATTTTCCCCAACTGCTGTTGGCGAGAATCATCAGTTCCGACACCACTTTGTCGATGGGTGAGCCGCGCAGGCGATTGCCGATAGTGACGCGGTCGTTTTCCACGTGGAAGGTGTAGTCGATTTGTTGCGTGCTGTTGTCGGCGGATTTGCCGCGCGCGGCTTCCAGTTTGTTGGCGAAATCCCACAGCAGTTTGAGTTCGGGCGCGTAGGCGTAATCGAGTTTGCCAGCGGCCAGCGTGTCTTCGTTGAACAAGGGTTCGAGCGTGTCGTGACGCAGGTTGGCGGCGATGTGCAAACGTTCGACGCGGCTTTCGCTGTTGATGATCGCCAGCGTTTCGGCATCGACTTCCACATACAGCGACAGCGCGGGGCACACCTTGTCGGCGCACAGCGTGAAGGCTTGCACCACGTTGTCCGGCAGCATGGTGATCTTGTCGCCCGGCATATACACGGTGGACATGCGCTGCGCGGCGATGACATCAATCGGCGAACCGGGCGCGATGCCCAGCGTGGGCGCGGCGATATGCACGCCGATGCGCCAGTTGCCGTTGGGTAATTTTTCCACCGAGAACGCATCGTCGATTTCGGTGGTGCTCGCGTCGTCGATGCTGAACGCGTTGACTGCCGCTTTCGGCAATTCGGGATGTTCTTCCACCGTGACTTCGGGGAAGCCTGTGCCACGCGGAAAATGCTCGAACAGGAATTTGTTCAAGTGGTAATCGTGGGTGGAAGGCAGCGCGCCGCACTGGTGCAGCAGATGCGCCGCCGACAAGTGCGTGGCGGCACAGGCGGCTTCCAACGCTTTGACTTCGATGGTGTTGCGATCCGGCTGATACAGGATCATGGATAACTTGTCGCCGAATTCCGCAGGCAACTGGAATGCGGTGAGCTGGGCGATGTAGCGCGCTTGCAGTTCGGCTTGCAGGCGCTTTTTTTCGGCGCTGGCCAGCGCGGATTTCAGCGCGTCGGGCGGCGCGGCTTTGTAGCGGCCTTTGCCTTTCTTGTAAAAATACATCGGCGACGAATGCAAGCGGATCAACGCGCCCGCCGCTTCGATGGGATTCGGCGCGTGGCCGAAATATTCCTGGGCCAGCGTGCCGAACTCGAACTCCTCCTGCGGCGAGGCTTCCCACAGGAATTCCACGTCGATGTCGGCGGCGATCTGCTCCGCTTGTGTCATGAACTCGGACATGCCGGGTTGCGCGAAACGCAGCATCACGTTGGCCGATTTGATTTTGCTACGTTTGCCGTGGGTGTTTTCAACCTGTAGCGAGGTGGTGTTGTCGGTAAGGATATTGCCGACCTTGAAACCGCCGTCTTCTTCGTAAAATATATTCATTGGGAGGTGCTGAAAAAAGTCGGGCGGATTATAACCTGACGGCCTGACTCTCATTCCGTTCGTGTTAACCTATCCGCGTCGCGCGGTTTGAAGCGCGGACGAACTTACAACATAAACAGGAGAGAAAACATGAAGGTATTGTCCAAACTGATGGTGGCGGCTTGTTTGCTGGGGGCGGCACCGCTGGTGCTGGCCTGCAACGGCAAGCCTTGCGCCAAATGTAGCGGAGGCATGTTCAAGCAGATGGACAAGAACGGCGACGGCGCGATCAGCAAGAAGGAATTCAACGCGTTCCACGAAACGCACTTCAAGGAATTGGATGCCAACCACGATGGCAAACTGACTGCGGATGAGTTGGGTACGCCGCCCTGTCCGGCGCAGGGTGCAGGGCAATCCATGATGGAGCAGCATTTCGATGCCGCCGATACCAACCATGATGGCGGCTTGAGCAAAGTGGAAGCGGAACAGATGCCTATGGTATCGGCGAATTTCGACGAGCTGGATGCCAACAAGGATGGCAAGGTGACAAAGGAGGAATTGCCGGTGCGCATGCCGATGATGGGCGGGGCGATGGGCGATAACTGCGAAATGATGAAAAAGCGCAGCAAGCAATAATTTCAGACGCTTTGACAGGATCAACAAACAGGCCGGCTTGATGCCGGCCTGTTTGTTTTTGGCGTGGCCGGTTTTGGTCAATGCGGCGCGAAATGCTACCATCCGGCCTATTACGCATATTTGAGGAATTGCTATGGCCGGTCACAGTAAATGGGCGAACATCCAACACCGCAAAGGCAGGCAGGATGCCAAGCGCGGCCAGATATTCACCCGTCTCATCAAGGAAATCACCGTTGCAGCAAAGTTGGGCGGCAGCGATCCCGACATCAATGCGCGCCTGCGGCTGGCGATGGAAAAAGCCTACGACCAGAACATGCCCAAGGATAACGTCGAGCGCGCCATCAAACGCGGCGCGGGTGAGCTGGAAGGCGTGGACTACATGGAGCTGCGCTACGAAGGTTACGGCATCAACGGCGCGGCAGTGATGGTCGATTGTATGACCGACAACAAGACGCGCACCGTGGCCGACGTGCGCCACGCCTTCACCAAATACGGCGGCAACCTCGGCACCGATGGCTCCGTTTCCTTCCTGTTCAAACATTGCGGACAAATGATCTTCGCCCCCGGCACCGACGAGAACGCACTGCTGGAAGTGGCGCTGGACGCGGGCGCGGAAGACATCATCAACAACGACGACGGCAGCATCGAAGTCATCACCTCGCCCGGCGATTTCGTCAACGTGAAGCAGCGTCTGGAAGCGGCGGGCTTCAAACCGGAGATGGGCGAAGTCACCATGAAACCGCTGAACGAAGTGTCGTTCACCGGCGAAGATGCAGTGAAGATGCAGAAACTGCTGGATGCGCTGGAAGACGTGGGCGATGTGCAGCAGGTTTATACGACGGCGGTGATAGAGGAATGAAAGGCAGGTTGAGGATTGGGGATTGAGGATTGAGTCAACAGCAACCCCTCCCAGCCTCCCCTTATCAGGGGAGGAGCGAACGGTTCTCCCCCTGACAAGGGGGAGTTAGAGGGGGTTGGTTTTGCTGAATTCGAGTACTTCTGTTCGTATTTTTGGCATTGATCCGGGATTAAGAATCACCGGCTTCGGCATCATCGACAAGCAAGGCCAGCACCTGCATTACGTGGCCAGCGGTTGCATCAAGACACCGGACGGCGAGTTGCCGCAGCGTTTGAAGGTGATTTTGAGTGGATTGGGCGAAGTCATCGCGCAGCATCAGCCGCAACAGGTGGCGGTGGAAAAAGTATTCGTCAACGTGAATCCGCAATCCACGTTGTTGCTCGGACAGGCGCGCGGCGCGGCGATCTGCGCGGCGGTGCTGGCCGATTTGCCGGTGGCGGAATACACCGCGCTGCAAGTGAAACAGGCGGTGGTGGGCAACGGCCACGCCGATAAGGAACAGGTGCAGGCGATGGTGCAACGCTTGCTGAAACTGTCCGGTACACCCAGCCCGGATGCGGCGGATGCGCTGGCTTGCGCTATCTGCCACGCACACGGCGGCATGGGGCTGGGGGCACTTATAACAAAAAATTTTCGAGTGAAAAAAGGGAGACTGGTATGACGATGCAACCGCTGGAACCGACGCTTGCCACATTTCAAAATCCGTTCGCGCGCTATTTTGCCGCGACGCGCCCGGCGTTCTTGACCGCCAGCCTGATGTCCTGTCTGATCGGCTTGTCGATTGCCTGGCATGACGGGCTGGACTTCAGCGTATCGCTGGCGCTGGTGACCTTGCTGTTCGCGTTGTTCGCGCATGCCGGGGTGAACGTACTCAACGATTACTACGATGACCTGAACGGCACCGACGCGCAAAACACCGACCGCATTTTTCCCTTCACCGGCGGCAGCCGCTTCATCCAGAACGGCGTGTTTACCCGGGCGCAGACGCGCAATTACGGCTTCGCGCTGATGGCCTGCGTGGCCGCCGCCGGGCTGTGGCTGATGGAACGTTCCGCGCCGCAACTGATGTACGTCGGCCTCGCCGGATTGTTTATCGGCTGGGCATATTCCGCGCCTCCTTTCCGTTTGAACAGTCGCGGTCTGGGCGAGGCGTGCGTCGCGGCGGGCTTCCTCGCCATCACCGTCGGCACCGACTTCGTGCAACGCAAAGGCTTCGACAGCGCGCCCTTCATCGCCGGATTGTCCTACGCATTGTTGGTCACCAACCTGCTCTACATCAACCAGTTCCCCGACCGCAGCGCCGACACCGCCGCCGGAAAACTGCACTGGGTGGCGCGCCTGCAAATTCAAACCGCGCGCTGGGGCTATGCGCTGATCGTGTTGCTGTGTTACGCCTGGCTGCTGGCCAGCGTGCTGCTCGGCTGGTTGCCGCTGCTCGCCCTCGCCGCTTTTCTCGCGCTGCCATTGAGCATCAAAGCCGCGCGCCTGCTGCTGCAACACGCCGCCCAACCGCAACAACTGGGCGACGCGATCAAAGCCACCATAGGCGCGATGATGGTGCACGGCTCGCTGCTGTCGCTGGCGTTGTTGTTCAGCAAATGATTTTTGAAAATGCGCCTTGCGCGCAAGGCAGAAAATACGGGCATCTTCAATATGTGAACGTTGTAGATCGCCTATCGGCGGGCATTGCGACGTAGGTGGGTTGTAATTCATTCCCTCTCCCGCCTGCGGGAGAGGGCTAGGGTGAGGGGTGTTGTGTAGTAGCCAAAACTATCCGGCGTTCACAGACCCTCATCCCCAACCCTTCTCCCGCCTGCGGGAGAAGGGAATTGTCCTCTGGAGAGAAACAGTATGATCGGAAGACTCAGCGGCATCTTGCTGGAAAAGAACCCGCCGCAAATTTTGCTGGACGTGCAAGGTGTCGGATACGAACTGGATGTGCCGATGAGCACCTTCTACAACCTGCCCGCGCTCAACGAAAAAGTCGTGCTGCACACGCAGCTCATCGTGCGCGAAGACGCGCATCTGCTGTACGGATTCCTGACGCACGAAGAGCGCATCGCCTTCCGTCAGTTGCTCAAGATCAGCGGTGTTGGCCCCAAGCTCGCGCTGTCGGTGTTATCCGGCCTGAGTCTCTCCGATCTGGCGCTTGCCGTGGCAAACAAGGATGCCGCGCGCCTTACCAAGATTCCCGGCGTGGGCAAGAAAACCGCCGAGCGTTTGCTGCTGGAACTGCAAGGAAAATTCAGCGTGACCGGCGCAGGCGCAACGCAAGGTGCGCCTGTCGCATCGAGCAATAGCGACATCATCAACGCCTTGCAGGCCTTGGGTTACAACGAGAAAGAAGCCGATTGGGCGGCGAAACAATTGCCCAAAGAGGTGGGTGTTTCGGACGGCATCCGGCAGGCGTTGAAGCTGTTGTCAAAAGGATAGCCAAGGTAGGGTGGGCACGTTTTTTGTGCCCACGCTGGCTAGCAACGGAGACATAAAATGTACCAATACGACCCGGAAAGCACGCCAAATTCAGAAGAGTGGCTCGCACTTGACGAGCAGGAGCGGATTATTCTGGTCGAAGATTTTCACGAAGCCGCGCGGATCAAGCTCCCAAATCTCACCGCCCACGCAGCCTTTCATGCTGTAGTTGAAAACCAGATTGCCGAAGGCTTGGAGTCGGTGTTGCGGGCGATGGAGCGTCTCGCAAAACAAGGGCTGACGCGGCATGACTCAATTCACGCCATCGTTTATGTTCTGGTGTCGCACATCAACGATCTTTTCAACTCGAAGGATGATGCCGCGACATCGCAAGCCCGTTACAACGCGGCTGTTGAAAGGATTACTGAAAAAAACTGGCGCAAGCTGTAATCCGAGCAAACGGAAAATTTGTATTTTTGGCAATTTGCCTGTAATCTTTCGGCAAATTGCCAAAGCGAGGTGCGCCATGTTAGCCAATAAGTCCGAAGCTTCACCCAAAACCAAAATTGCAGTCGCCGCAAAAGCGGTTGCCCAAAAGTCTGTCGCGCGTGCTGTACCGTTTGCGGCAAGCCCCAACAAAGTAGCCGAGTCGCAAGCGGTTTATTCTGCGCGCGAACAGCGGCTGCGTAGCGAACGTTCCCTGTTTTCCGTGCTGCTCGCGCCGGATGATCTCACCGGCGATTTTTCCCGCGACATGGGCATCGTGAATCTGGTTCACAACCGCCTGCCGCTCAGTGTGATTGATCGCCTGCTGGCCGAGGGCGTGAGCAAGCAGGAGATCAACTTGGTCGCGCCGCAAAGAACGCTGGCGCACCGTCGCGCCAATGAAGAGCGGCTGACGATTGACGAGTCCGACCGTGCGGTGCGTCTGGCGCGCGTGGTGGCGCAAACCGAATCGGTGTTCGGCAACAAGGAAAAAGCCATGGCGTGGTTGCGCCAACCGATGAAACGTTTCGAGGGGCTTTCCCCCATCGAAATGCTGGTCACCGACGTGGGTAGCCGCATGGTCGAAGAAGCGCTGGTGCAGATCGACGAAGGCTTCTTCGCGTGATCGTTTGGCGCATCAGCAACTACCTCGACCTGTCCGGTCTAGGCGGTTTGCGCGCGGCGGCACGCTGGCACAATGCCGGAGCGCCCGTGGTTTATACCGCCAGCTCGCCCGCCTCGGCGCTGCTGGAAGTGCTGGTGCATCTGGAACTCGGCGATCCGATGAACCTGCCGGATTCGTATCAACTGCTGAAGGTGGAAGTGCCGGAAAACATTCTCATCGCCGAAGTGGATGAAGGTAGCTTGAGCGCCGATTGGCGCAACAACTTTGATGAAAGCCGGGCGATAGGCGACAAGTGGTTGAACGAATTCGAGACCGCCTTGTTAGCCGTCCCCAGCGCGATTGTTCCGCATACGCAAAACTATTTGATAAACCCCGCCCATCGGGATACCAAAAAAATTAAAATCAAATCACACGGGAGCTTTCCGTTTGATTTTCGGTTGTTTAAATGATTGCCGTATTAAAACTGAAGCGAGAAACTGACCAATAGCATGATCCACAACGACGACCTCACCTTCGAGCCGCGCCAATGAAAAACAAATTTTCTTTCCGTCCTCTATCGCGCTGGGTGATTGCACCTTTGTTGGTTGGCAGCTTGTTTGCGTGGAGCGTATCGCCTGCTTATTCCGGCAATGATTCTGCTGGGGATGCAAGCCATCCCGCGCCGAAGCAAGCAGCCATTGCTGTACCAGCAAAGGATGCGAGCGCTGACAATGCGGATATTCAAGAAATTAAAGAAAGAATCAAAGAGCTTGAAGCCAAGGAGCGGCAAAACTATGCAATGGAGCTGGAAGGTCAACGCAAGAAAATAGACTGGTGGTTTAGCTTTCTAGCAATATTGGCGGCAATTGTGGCTATTTCTGGCGGGTTCATTCCTTATCTCATGGGGCGCAAAGATAAGGAAATAATTGAGCAAGATAAAGCACAGATCAGGAAGTTGCTGGAAGAGGTTAAAGGCATGAAAGCCGATGCCGAAGGCACTGTTGAGAAAATTCATCAAAAAGAAGTGGAAGCTGAAAAAATACTGGAAGGCTTCCAGAGCGGCAAACCATCAGACGCAAGCGACAGCAAAATTAGTGAAGCGGTTGCGACTATCGAGCAGGATAAGAGTGCAGACACACCATTGCGCCTACGCGCCGAAGCGATTGCCGCCAGCCAGGCCCAAGATGCCACCAAAGCTTATGCACTTTGGAATGCGCTGATTGCGCTTGTGCCAAACGATGCAAGCACGCATTTCAATGCAGGGTATTGGGCGGCGCAACTAAGTGATACAAAAGTTGGCGAAGAAAAACTGTATTGGATTCGACTGGTTTCGCAATACAACGAACAAGCACTTAGGCTTAAACCAGACTTTCATGAAGCCGCAAACAACTGGGGAAGTGCTCTGGCAAATGAAGCGAGCGCCGCATCCGTCCAAGACCTCTCCAGCGCCCACATGCTATGGAAGCAGGCCGGAGAAAAATACCTGCAAGCCCTCACTCTCAAACCAGACATGTACGAAGCTGCAAACAACTGGGGAACCGCTCTGTCTGATGAGGCGCGCGCCCTCTCCGCTCAAGACCTGCCCAGCGCCCGCGCGCTATGGAAGCAGGCCGGAGAAAAATTCCTGCAAGCCCTCAGTCTCAAGCCCGACGATTACGAAGCAGCAAATAGCTGGGGAGCTGTGCTGGCGGCCGAAGCACGCGCCATATCCGCCCAAGACCTGCCCAGCGCCTGCGCGCTATGGAAACAGGCGGGGAAAAAATACCAGCAAGCCCTCAGCCTCAAACCCGAAATGTCAGAAGCTGCAAATAACTGGGGAACTGCGCTGGCTGATGAGGCGCGCGCCCTGTCCGCTCAAGACCTGCCCAGCGCCCGCGCGCTATGGAAGGAGGCCGGAGAAAAATACCTGCAAGCCATCACTCTCAAACCAGACATGTACGAAGCTGCAAACAACTGGGGAATTGCGCTGGATGCTGAGGCAAGTGCGATGTCTGCACAAGACCTAGCTATTGCACGCATTCTATGGAAACAGGCCGGAGAAAAATTTCAGCAAGCTCTTAATATAAAACCCGACAAGCACGATGCTGCAAACAACTGGGGAGCTACGCTGTTGTTTGAGGTGAATGTGCTTACGGACAGCGGTGGGGATGAATCCAAACGGCAATTGGCAAAAGCAGAACAGCTTCTGCTTGACCATGCCGACGCAGCACCAGGTTTGGTGGCATACAACTTGGCTTGTGTGTATGGCCGACTTGGCGATGTTCATCAGTGTTTGTACTGGCTAAAGGTTGGCCATACGCATAAAACTTTACCAGAGTGCGCGCATTTACGAGAAGACAAAGACCTGAATGCCGTGCGCGAATCGCCCGAGTTCGTCGCGTGGTTGGTGACAGTGTGCGATGACCAAGATGCGCAGAACTTAACCCAAGATAAACCAGCATGATCCACAACGACGACCTCACCTCCGAACCGCGCATCATTTCCGCCGCGCCTGCCTCCAAACAAGAGGAGGCATTGGAGCGGGCGTTGCGTCCCAAGCAGCTCGATGAATATGTGGGGCAGGAGAAGATTCGCGGGCAGTTGGAGATTTTTATTCAGGCGGCGAAGGGGCGCAAAGAGCCACTGGATCATGTGTTGTTGTTCGGCCCGCCGGGCTTGGGCAAGACCACGTTGGCGCAGATTATCGCGCGCGAGATGGGAGTGAATATTCGCCACACCTCCGGCCCGGTGCTGGAGCGCGCGGGCGATCTGGCGGCGTTGCTCACCAATTTGGAGCCGCACGATGTGTTGTTCATCGACGAGATACATCGGCTGTCGCCGGTGGTGGAAGAAATTCTGTATCCGGCGCTGGAGGATTATCAGATCGACATCATGATCGGCGAAGGGCCGGGCGCGCGTTCGGTGAAGATCGACTTGCCGCCGTTCACGCTGGTGGGCGCGACCACGCGCGCGGGCATGCTGACCAATCCGCTGCGCGACCGATTTGGCATCGTGGCGCGCTTGGAGTTTTATACGCCGCAGGAATTACAGCGCATCGTCACTCGTTCGGCGGGCTTGCTGGAACTGCCGATCTCGGACGATGGCGCTTTTGAAATCGCCAAGCGTTCGCGCGGCACGCCGCGCATCGCCAACCGCCTGCTGCGCCGCGTGCGCGATTACGCCGACGTGCGCGCCGACGGCCACGCCACGCGCGAAGTGGCCGATGCCGCGCTCATCATGCTGGACGTGGATTCGCACGGGTTGGACTTGATGGACAGAAAACTGTTGCAGACCGTGATCGAAAAATTCATGGGCGGCCCGGTCGGCGTGGATAACCTCGCCGCTGCCATCGGCGAAGAACGCGACACCATAGAAGACGTGCTGGAACCGTACCTGATCCAGCAAGGCTACCTGCAACGCACCCCGCGCGGGCGCATGGCGACGGCGAACGCGTATTTGCACTTTGGTCTCGTGCAGCCGCGTAGCGGGGGTAGTAAGGAATTGTGGGATGAGTGAGTTGCCACAAGCAACGGATGCGAATTTGTATCAGGGTATCCGCGAAATTCTGCTGTCCGCGCGGACGCAGGTGCGGCAGACGGTCAACACCACAATGGTGCAGACTTATTGGCAGATTGGGCGTTTGATTGTGGAGGATGAGCAAGGCGGAGAGCGGCGAGCTGAGTATGGCAAGCGTGTACTTCCCGAGCTGGCCAAGCGACTTTCGGCTGAATTCGGCAAGGGATTTTCCTTGCCCAACCTGCGCAACTTCCGTCAGTTTTATTTGAATTTTTCTTTAGATGAGATTCGCTACACAGCGCGTAGCGAATTGTCGTGATCGCGCCTTGCTGGAAAATGCGCGCGAGGCAAAATAATCATGCATTGAGCGCGATGCATCAAGGAAGAACAAAATGAAAAAGAGAGACCATGTTTTTACAATGCCTGTCCGCGTGTATTTTCAAGACACCGACGCGGGCGGGGTGGTTTATCACGCGAATTATGTGAACTTTATGGAGCGGGCGCGGACTGAGTGGTTGCGCACGTTCGGTTACAGCAACGGCGGGTTGCTGAAAGAGTTCGGCGTGGCCTTCGTGGTGCGTTCCTTGAAGATGGATTATCTGAAACCGGCGGTGCTGGACGATTTGCTGACGGTGACGGCGCTGGTGAAGGACATCGGGCGCAGTCGGGTGACGTTGACGCAAAGCGTGCTGCGCGGAGATGAGTTGCTGACCGAAGGGGAGGTGCATCTGGTATGTGTGAATATGCAGACATTCAAGCCGGTGAGTGTGCCGGAGGTGTTGCGCAAACAATGGGATTAAACAAATGAATGTGATTCAGGATTTGTCGTTCGTTCATCTGATCGCCAACGCCAGTTTGCTGGTGCAGTTGGTGCTGGGGCTGTTACTGCTGGTGTCGCTGATGTCGTGGTGGTACATCTTTCTCAAGCTGTTCGCGGTGCGCGCGGCGGTGAAGCAAACGCGCGAATTTGAAGACGAGTTTTGGAGCAACCCGGATCTGATGGGGCTTTACCAGCACGCGACGCTGGTGTCGCGCCGGGATCAGGGCGCGCTGGAACGCATCTTTGCGGCGGGTTTTGCCGAGTTCGTCAAACTGAAAAAGACGCACGGTGTGGACAGCGCGGCGCTGCTGGACGGTACGCGCCGCGCTATGCGCGCCTGCTACCAGCGCGAGATGGATCATCTGGAATCGCATTTGTCTTTTCTGGCGACGGTCGGTTCGGTCAGCCCGTATGTGGGTTTGCTCGGCACGGTGTGGGGCATCATGAATGCGTTCCGAGGCTTGTCGAACGTGGGGCAGGCGACGCTGGCGCAAGTCGCACCGGGCATCGCCGAGGCGCTGGTGGCGACGGCGATGGGCTTGTTCGCGGCGATTCCTGCGGTGGTGGCGTACAACCGCTACGTGCATGACGTGACGCGCTTGTCGTCGCGCTTCGAGAGTTTCATCGAAGAGTTTTCCAACGTGTTGCAGAGGCAGCCATGACACGGTGCGCGATAGCGATGGGTGCGGGAATGGCTGCCTTGCACCTCCTCCCGCAAACGGCTGGCTACGCCAGTAACGTGTCGGAGGTGCAGCCATGACGCAAAGTCGGCGCTCCTCGCATCAGCCGATGAGTCAGATCAACGTCGTGCCATACATCGACGTGATGCTGGTGTTGCTGGTGATCTTTATGATTACCGCGCCGCTGATGAATCCCGGACAGATCGATCTGCCCAGCGTGGGCAAGTCGCTGGCTCCGCCGGTTGCGCCGCTGGAAGTGATTATCAAAAAAGATACGACGCTGGCGCTGCGCGATCACAGTAAAGGCGAGCAGGAGTTGCCGGTTTCAATCGATGAGCTGAGCGCGTTGCTGAAGCAGAAGTTGGCCCAGCACCCGGAGCAATCGGTGGTGATCTCCGCCGACAAAAAAGTGCGTTACGAGGAAGTGATTAACGTGATGGATATGTTGCAGCAGCAGCACATTCAGAAGATCGGTTTGCTCACCAAGGCAAAATGAATCGCGCATCGTCATATCGTGAACCGTATTTATTTCCAGCGGGAGCGTTGGCTCTGGCGGTGCATGCGGCTTTCTTTGCGTTGTTGATGTCCGGCATGCGTTGGCAGCCGCATCCGCCGGAAGAATTCTCGGTCGAGTTGTGGAGTAACTTGCCGGTAATGGAGGTTGCTCAGCAACAGGATGTGATGCCGCCCGTCGAGGCTGTTCCCGCGCCGGTGACCAAGGCCGCGCCGCCGCAACCGGTCAAGGCAGACATCGAGATGCGCGAGAAAAAAGTCAGCAAGGTCGAACCCGCCAAACCGACCGAGCAGGAACTCAAAGCGCAGCGCGATGCGGAGGAGCAGCGCCAGTTGGCCGAGTATTCCGAGAAGCGCAGACAGGCCGAGCAGGCGCGCGTGCGCGCCGAAGTGGATGCCGCCACGGCGGCGGAAGTGGGGCGCTATCAGGACATGATCCGCAGCAAGATCAGGCGCAACATCGTGATGCCGCCGGATGTGCCGGACAGCGCGGTGGCGGAATTCAAGGTGACGCTGTTGCCGGGCGGCATGGTGATGGATGCGCTGCTGCAAAAGAGCAGCGGCAACACGGCTTACGACGATGCCGCCGAGCGCGCGATCTATAAGGCGCAGCCGTTGCCGGTGCCCGCCGACAGCGGATTGCAGAAGATGTTCAGGGAATTGCGCCTGACGATCAGGCCGTAAGGGATTTTGAAAATGCGTATATTGGGTTTCATCTTTTTGTCTTGCGTTGCATGGTCGGCACAGGCCGAACTCGACATCGAAATCACCGGTGCGGGCGAGCATCAAACCCCGATCTCGGTGGTGCGCTTTGCCAGTGAAGATATGGGCGCGCAGGGTATCGCCGGTGTGGTGTCAAACGATTTGCTGCGCACCGGATTGTTCAAGCTGGTGGATGCGGCGGGCAAAGTGCCGCATGAGCCGGGCGAGGTGAAATATGCCGAGTGGTCGGGCGTGGAAGCGCTGCTCCTGGGCAGCATCAAACAGTTGGGCAACGGCAATGTGACGGTCAAGTTCAGCCTGCTGGATATGGTGCGGCGCACCGAACTGGAGACGCAAGTGTTGATGGCGCAAAGCGGGCAGGTGCGCGACATCGCGCACCGCATCGCCGACATGGTGTACGAGCGCCTGACCGGCAGCGCCGGGGTGTTCAGCACGCGCATCGCCTACGTGAGCCGCGATAAAGGACGCTATCGTCTGGTGGTGGCGGATAGCGACGGTTACGGCGAGCAGAGTTTGCTGGCTTCCAACGAGCCCATCATGTCTCCGGCGTGGTCGCCGGACGGCAAGCAGCTCGCCTATGTCAGTTTCGAGCAGCGGCGCGCCATGATCTATGTGCAAACCCTGAGTTCGAGGCAGCGCACTTTGCTGGCGAGTTTTCCCGGCAGCAACAGTGCACCGGCGTGGTCGCCTGATGGCAAGCAGCTGGCGCTGGTGCTGACGCACGAAGGCAGTTCTCAGCTCTATTTGATAAACAGCGATGGCAGCAATTTGCGCCGCATCAGTTTTAGCGGGTCGATTGATACCGAGCCGAACTTTTCGCCGGATGGCAAGTCCATTCTGTTCACTTCGGATCGCGGCGGCAGCGTGCAGATTTACCGGATGGCGCTGGACGGCGGCTCCGCCGAACGCCTCACCTTTGAGGGCGGCAATAATTTCTCCGCGCGCTTTTGCCCGGACGGCAAAAGTTTTGTGTTCTCGCATTATGAAGGCGGCAAGTTTTACATCGCGACGCAGGATTTTTCGAGCAGGCAAATGCAAACTTTGACCGCCGGTGGATGGGAGAAAAAGCCCAGTTTTGCGCCCAACGGCAAGCTGATCCTGTTTGGGAGCGAGTCGCAGGGTCGTGGTATATTGGCGACCATTTCCAGCGACGGCAGAGTGAAGCAAAAAATGGTGGCGCAGTCCGGCGACATACGCGAACCGACTTGGGGGCCTTTCCTGAAACAATGACTTTTATGAGGACGATGCGATGAAAAAGTTGATTATTAGCGTGCTATTGCTCAACCTGTTGGCGGCTTGCGGCAGCAACCCGCCCAAAGCGGAAGTTGCCGATGCAAAGCCGGCCCAGTCTGAAGCGACCGCAGTTGCCGCACCTGCGGCGAACCAGCCCGCAACGACCTCTGCCGTAGCGCCCGCAGCGGCAGCGCAGGCCAATGCCGCGCCTTCTCCCGCATCCACTGTCACCAAGGCCGCGCCCGCAGCTGAGCCCGAAAATACTGCGGTAATGCCCGCAACGGCAACGAGCGCAGCGCAGGAAGCGAAATACACCAAGGAGGCCAGAACCGCGTCGGTGGCCGGCGATAGCGCGCAAGGCGGAGGCAGCGTTTATTTCCCGTTCGATGTCGATGCGGTGCAGGCGGAAGATATGGACACAATTCTGGCTCAGGCAAAAAATCTTTCCGCCCATGCGAGTTTGAGCGCGCGTGTCGAAGGCAATGCGGACGAGCGCGGCAGCAGCGAGTACAACCTGGCTTTGGGGCAGCGCCGCGCCAATAACACCAAGAAGGCGCTGGTGCTGGGCGGAGCGCGTTCCGACCAAATCGAGACGGTCAGCTACGGCGAAGAGAAGCCGCGCGCAACCGGCCACGACGAAGCATCCTGGGCGCAAAACCGCCGCGCCGACATCAAGGTTGGCGAGTAATCCATCGTGTTCAAGTTGCGCTGGCTGTTACTCGGTGTGTATTTGGTGAGCAGCCCCGCTTGGGCGGGACTGTTTGCCGATGACGATGCGCGCAAACAGGTTCAAGTGCTCGAAGCGCGCGTTCTCAAACTGGAAGAAGCGCTGGCGCGTGCCGAGGAAGACAGCAAGATACGCATTCGCGCGCTGCTGGAATTGCAAACGCAACTGGAGGCGCAGGCCGCCGAATTGCGCAAACTGAACGGGCAGAATGAAGAGCTGGCGCACAGTTTGCAGGATGCGGAGAAACGGCAAAAAGATTATTACGTCGATCTGGATGCGCGGGTGCGCCGCTTTGAGTCGGCTGATGGATCCGCGCTGCCGCTTCAGGGCGCGAAAAACGCGGCTGACGGAGCCGCCAATCCCGTAGGAGAAAACAAAACTTTTGAAGCGGCTTACGGATTGTACAAGGCCGAAAATTACCAGAATGCGGCTACCGCTTTCCGCGATTTCCTCAAGCAGTTTCCGCAATCGGTGCACGAGGCCAACGTCAACTACTGGATGGGCAACGCGTATTTCCTGTCCAAGGATTACGCCAACAGTCTGGACAGTTATCAGGCGCTGGTCAGCAAATTTCAAGACCATCCGCGCGTGCCGGAAGCGTTGCTGAATATCGCTGAGTGCCAGCTGGAGTTGAAGAATAAATTCGCGGCACAAAAAACCCTGAAACAAGTCATCACGCAGTTCCCCGGAAGCGATGCGTCGGACAAAGCCAAGAAACGTCTCGCCACCCTCAAGTAAGCCGACCAGCAGAAGTCCATGACATTATTAGCCAGCGAGTCGTTGCGCATCAGCGAAATATTTTTTTCTCTACAGGGCGAGACCAGCCGCGTCGGTTTGCCCACGGTGTTCGTGCGCTTGACCGGCTGCCCGCTGCGCTGCACCTATTGCGATACCAGTTACGCCTTCACCGGCGGGCAGACGATGACGCTTGCGTCCATTTTGCAGGAAGTGGCAAGCCACGCGCCGCGCTATGTGACGGTTACCGGCGGCGAGCCGCTGGCGCAGAAAAATTGTTTGCTGTTGCTGCGCGCCTTGTGCGATGCGGGTTATCGGGTTTCGCTGGAAACCGGCGGCGCACTGGACGTGAGCGGAGTGGATGCGCGGGTGGTCAAAGTGCTGGACATCAAGACTCCCGCATCCGGTGAAATGGCAAAGAACTTGTGGAGCAATCTGGAACATTTGCACGCGCACGACGAGATCAAGTTCGTGCTGTGCGATGAGGCGGATTACCAGTGGGCGAAACAGGTGATGAGCGAGCACCGGCTGGCGCAACGTTGCGAGGTACTGTTCTCGCCCACGCAGGGGAAGCTTGCTCCAAAGGATTTGGCGGAATGGATATTGCGCGATCACTTGCCGGTGCGTTTGCAAGTGCAGTTGCACAAAATTTTGTGGGGCAATGAGGTGGGGCGCTGAGATGAAACGAGCCGTAATTTTACTTTCCGGCGGACTGGATTCCGCCACCGTGCTGGCGATGGCGCGCGCGCAGGGCTTCGAGTGCTATGCCCTGAGCGTGAACTACGGCCAGCGCCACCACGCCGAACTTGCCGCATCGCAGCGCGTGGCGCGCAAGCTGGGCGCGTTTGAACATCGCGTCATCAGCATAGACCTCACCGCGTTCGGCGGTTCGGCGCTCACCGACGACAATATCGCCGTGCCGGAAAGCGCGAGCAGCGGCATTCCGTCCACCTATGTTCCTGCGCGCAACACCATCATGCTGTCGCTGGCGCTGGCGTGGGCCGAAGTGCTGCAAGCGCAGGATATTTTCTTTGGCGTGAATGCGGTGGACTATTCCGGCTACCCCGATTGCCGCCCCGAATTTGTGGCCGCTTTTGAAAAGATGGCGAACCTGGCGACCAAGGCGGCGGTGGAAGGCAAGCCGCTCACGCTGCATGCGCCGCTGTTGCATTTGTCCAAGGCCGAGATCATCAAGGAGGGCGTGCGGCTTGGGGTGGACTACGCGCTCACCGTCTCCTGTTATCAGGCCGATGAGGCCGGTCACGCCTGCGGTCGCTGCGATTCCTGCCGCCTGCGCCGCGAAGGATTCCAATCTGCCGGAGTGCCCGATTCCACGCGCTATCGCAGCGAGTAACTCTGTTGCCGGTTTGTTTGACAGTCGGGGTCAAACCCGTATAATGCGCGCTCCTTTTTGCAGGGGTCGGTAGCTCAGTCGGTAGAGCAGCGGACTTTTAATCCGTTGGTCGCGAGTTCGAATCTCGCCCGACCCACCAATAAAACAAAAGCTTAGAGATTGGTTAAGCTTTTGAGCAGTCCGCAATTCTAGGTTTGGTCCGCAATTCACCCAAAATCTATGTTTTAGGACTTAAATTCTGTCCTTTTTATGCGAGTTTAAATATCGCCATAAATGCCAATAAAATAAAGGCTTACAACAATGTAAGCCTTTAAGTCAGTTCTGTTCTTGGTTTACTCCGCAATTTCAATTTATATAAATCTATCTTGTAGGACTTACTTTCTGTCCTTTTCGTGAGCGGACATAATGCTCTGTCATGGCCATGTTCTCATGTCCAAGTTGCTCTTGTGCTGCGCGCATGCCATCCGTGTCTGCCTTGTCGGTTCCTGCTTTTGCGCGCAGGTCGCGAAACTGGAATGCCTTAATGGCTTCGGCGAGTTCAGGCTTGGTTTTGACTGCCGCTGTTCTTGCCTTATCAAAACGAGACCGTAACGCGCCTTCGGTAAGAGCGCGACCAGCTTCTGTGCAAATCAATGCAAGGGTGTGTATCTTGTAAGACTCTTTGCGTTTTTTGATTCGTGCGACTAGATCAGCTAGTTCGCCAACAAGTTCAATACGGAGTTTTTTGCCTGTTTTGTTTTGCTCAACAACAAGCATGCCGTCGCGTATATCAGTTTCACGCATAGAGAGCGCATCAGCCGGTCGCTGGCCAGTAAGGTAGGCAAGGTCAAGCGCGTCGCGTAGGGTGATGTCTGCGGCCTCCCATACGGCTTCTAGCACGGCATCCTCGATGTAGATATCGCGGCCTACCTCACTAAAGCCTTTAATGCCGGCGCAGGGGTTTGGTTTGTCGGTTAGACCCCACGACCTGGCCATGTTCCAGATGTGAGAAAACAAAGCTTTCTCGCGGTTGGCTCGTATCTTGCCGGTTTTGCCCCGCAAATCCATATATTGTCGGATGTGACCAGGTTTAATACTATCGAGTGGAGCGGGAGGGGCGTTGAAGAATTTGAATAGCCATTCCAGCTCGATTAGGTTGTCGCGCTGAGTGCGTGCCGCCTTGGTTGGTAGAACGTCTCGGATGTAACGATCTGCGACGTTCTTGAAGGTAAGTAGCTGTGCGGCCTTTTCAGGTTTGTCTTGTTCAAGTTCAGCCCATTTGCGCACAGCGGCGGTGTAATCGCAGCCGAGAGGTATTTCCTTGCGCGGTTTTCCGCCAGCATCGTAGTAGTACCAAAGTATGCCGCCCGCTTTTGGGCGGGCGCGCATTTTTGGTGGAAGGTTTAAGTTTTTTGACGGTCTGCGTCCCATGGTGGCAGCCATGTTACGCCGCCCTTGGATCAAACTGCAACAAGGTTGGCTGCCATTCCTGCTTTTGCTTTTGTGATGTTTTCGATTCCTTACCCCCCTCTATTGCCGAACGCGTTACAACTGGCCTTCCGCATCCATTGATGCGGAAGGCAATGCCCATAGTGCGTAGCTGGGTGATCTGCTTGGCTTTAAATTTGAAGCCAGTCAGTAAATATAGCTCGTCGGCGCTTAGGAAAAGTGGGGTGTCCATGTTTTGATCTTATCGCATAGTATAAACACATGCAACAGGATTAAAATGGCATTACGCGAGCAATGGCGCGGGTATAAGGGGATGCAATAAAAAACGTCGTCCCATGAGGAATGGCCACAATAGCTCAAGGATTCAAGGGAATTTGGCATAACCTCAGAATCAAGTGTTCCGAAAAAAATCCCGCACTGGGGCGGGATCAAGCTCCGGGGTGGAGCAACTTGCCGGGGAGGCAAGTGGGAAGGTATTCAGATCAGCTAAAGCGTTTCATCGACCAGAACGGACGCACCGCCCTGCGCACCTGGCGCGGCGGCTACAGCGGGCTGTGCCGCCTTCTTTTGACGGTCTTGGCGCTCACCCACAATGCGCCGTGCCATTTCACCCCACCAGACAGGCTCCTGCAGGATCTCCACGCCTTTAGTCACGCCTGACAAATTCCGGGTGCGGATATACAAAAAGGAATCAGCGATTTCTTCCAATTTTTCATCATTCGGGATGACCTTGATCTGCACATGCCCAACCATCGACACTGGATAGCCAACAGGAATAGTTTTCAGAATACCCGGCAACATTTCAGGCGCTTCATACAACCTGATTGGAATCGCAACAGATGCATCGCGGTGCTGGCGAAGCAAAATCGAGATGTACGCTCTTTGCTCTTTGCCGCCGAGGTGTGTAGCACGGACCACAGCTGCTCCTTCAACGAATCCGGCCAGCATCACCACATTGGCGTTTTCTCCCAGCTTTGTGTTGAGCCGTCCCTTGGTTGCTTCCAGCACCCTGAAAATATCTGCGATTTCATTGCTTTCCGAATCGTCGATCTGTTCGGCGATCATGCCCTTGAAGGATCCGTCCGGCTTGAAAGGTTCGAACGCATCAATGCTGGCTCCTGGAGCCAGTGAACTTTTCCAAATCAGGTCAATCGGCATTGATCGAGACGATGGTTTTTTGATGTCGATCGCGCGTAGTTGCACAATGCTTTTTCCGTCCTCCCTTTTTTTGCCGAAAGCATGGCAAACGACGGTGACCGGAGTGGTTTCTTTCGGAATGCGCGTGCCAGGATCAACCGTGATGAAAATGGCGTGCGCTAGACTGTTGGTTTGCTGCAGCAGAAACCCATCCTTTGTGGGTTTTCTAACCCACCCGGACAAATAGCTGATATTCAGCATTTCGTTCACATATTTGAAGCCTACCGAGTGATTACGGGAATCTGCGGAAAGCATAATTACCTCCTGACCTGACAAATGATTTAATAGATATTGACAACAACGCCGTAAGACATTAAAAAGTTGAACTAAATGATGATGAAGAAGAGACACTTGCAAACCCGTTAAGGTGCTCTGGCTTCAAAAAAGGTGTATTCATGGTCACCCCCAAAGATAAAAGCAAAAGTCGTCAACAGTCCGTCAAAAGAACAACTCCCAAACCACGAGCGGAAACTCCTCAAGAGACGTATGAAGCGTTGATGTTGAAGCTCTGGGAAAAGGCGGCTGCAAATAATGAATCGCCTGCGGAACTCGCTGCCAGCCTTGATATTTCGTACCCATATTTGCTGGCCTTGGCGCGCGGCGAACGCCCGACAAGTGGCATGACTAGGGTTCACCTCGTGAGCGTAGCCAAATACCTCAGCCTGCCCGTTGGACAGGTCTATTTGTTGGCCGGCGCGCTGTCTCCCGAAGACTTTATTTTTGAACCCACCCAAGACGAAAAAATGCAGTACGCGCTGGAGGCAATGCGCAACGATCCGCTGTGGACCGCCCACACGCCTAACAAGAAGGTTTGGCAACATGCTGACCCCTCATTGAAGCTGCTGATATGTTTGTTGTACGAACGTGCTGCCCGGACATCGTTTTTTGATGGGACTGAAGCTCCGGTTGTGAAGCAATAGTGACTCTTCCGGCCAAAGCTCTTATCTCATCAAGCCGGTTCTGAATAAAAATATCGAGTCGCCACATGAAATCTTCTGGTGAGTAATTCCCTGAAGCGACCTGCTCTAGCGCGTTTTCCCATGCCGCTGTTACAGCTAAATCCTTCAATTTTTCAGGCAATACCTGGATAAGAGATCGTCCGAGTTGGGTGTCTTTTATTTGATCGCCCTTGGTCTCAATGAACCCTCTGTTTTTCAAAGTAGTGATGTCACTGATTCCACAACGAGCAAATAACTGCATCTCGTGGATCAGCGTGTGGGCTGTGAAATAAGCATTGCGAGGAGAGGCCTCACGCTTCTCAACTTCAATACAACGTTGAACTAGCAAGGCGAGCATAGGTGTTTGAATGCGGCCAATTGAAATTAACCGATCACGCGCAAGTAGCTTGGTAACGGCTCGCGACAAATTATGTCCAACCAACCAATTAGCCCTTGATCTACAAACTTCGGACAAAAAAGCATTCCGAAATTTAAAGTTGTCCTGCATTGAATCTTCAATAACGTTTGCAGAAATGACGCTGTTTATATTCAAGTGCAAGCGCATAACTTTGCCGAGGTATCCGAAGTAATCAATAACCTCATCAATAAATATGTGACGTGCGCCACTGGCATTTACAACTATCGTTGCTTTTCTCAAGAATGCTTCGATTGTTGCAAGCTGTTTTTTTACGACCGGATTGATAGACTTGCTTGTTTTGTCCAACTCGGGTGTAAGCTGCCATTTGTCATACGGAATTCTGATGGGCAAAGTTGAGGCATCCCACTTTGCCCAGCGACTATCGTAGTAATCAGGATCACAAAGCTGTAGCAATCGACCATCGCACCATGTCACCACGTCGTTGCCAACAGAAAAATATTCATCAGCGCTCTCCTGAATGCCCGGCAGCGCTCTAGCTATATCGCGGGCAAGGACATGGCTGGATGCAATGAATAAACGCATCAGAACTTTTCCTGCATGTTTCTCAGAATTGCCGCAGTAGCGGCAGTCATGCCACCAGATGGCGAAGTCTTTGAAGCAACAACTTTTGGATTTGATTTTGTGGGCGAGGTAACTGCAAATGATGGCTGCCCGCTCAAAGCCATGGATTGCGCAGCACCACCTGAAACCATCTTGGCCGCCTCGCTCAAAACGTCACGGATCACAGAAGACTGTTTGCGAAACGGCAGCCCCCACAGCCATTCAACCAATTCTGGATGTTCAGCTTTGTTGACCACAAAGCTGACCTTCACTTCGTCGGGTGCGCCACCATCCCTAACCCAAGCCATGGCAGCCCCTTAGCGACTAAAAGAACTCATGGCATCCAGGCGAAGCGTCACCAACGCATAGCGCCGCATCCCTTCGGCAACAGCAAACCGATGGTTTTCAGCCAAAATCGCATGCGGCCATTTCGCCTTAATCGCTTCAAACACCAAAGGAGCGCCACCACCAGCAATGATCACGCCGTCGAGTTTTCTGACGTGGGGTTCAATTAGTTTGGTGGACATATCCAGCACGTCTGCAACGATAGTGCCAATGGCAATTTCAGCCTCTTTGGATACATCCAGATTTTTGCCAAAATTCTTGATGGTTTTTGTTTGAAGAGCTTGCTCAGCCTCATTCAAACCAACAGTGACATTCTTTTCACCCAGCGCCCGCATCAGCGCGTCGGCTGCCAAAGCAACACCACGACTTGACCCCGCTGCTTTTTCAACCCAAATACCACCTGCCTGCATCAACATAATGTCTGTGGACCAGTAGCCAAGTTCGACCACCGCCCACGATTCAGTTTCCATGCTGTTTTGCATTGACGGGTTGCCGGATTCATCAAGCATCATGCCGTGGTAAGGCGAAAGAGACTGAGGTACAACCAAAACACGTCCCTTCGTGCATTTTGCAGCGACTGACTTCAAGACAGCCTTCTGGCGGGAGTGCAGATTTGTGGGTAAGCCCATGACGATGACGCAGTTATCAGGATCGATTCCAAGCGCACGAACCTTTGCAAACCCTCCTCGCATCAGCGCTTCGTACTCGGGGGTATCAGTCCAGTTTTCAGACAATCCGGTAGAGCCGGACATACCACCTTGAATGAGTGCTGTTTTGCCAAAAAAGTATGGCTTCCCATCAACGTCCACCGTTTCTTCAGCAGCTCGACGTTGTTCGTTCTCATCTGAAATAGTGAATGCCGGTGTCGCCACCGAAGGAAAAATAATGTCGTGCTTCACGCCATCAACAAGGCATGAAATCTTTGTTGTGGAATGCCCCACATCGAAACCGATTGCATCATGGAAACTCTTATTCATCACTGAACCCCTCTCGCCAAGTAATTCATCCCAAAATAGACCGCCCATAACGCCACGACTGGATAAAACAACCACAATCCGAAATGGCTAATGGATAAGTTATAACCTATTACAAATAATACCGATGCAATTATATATAAACACTTTGCGAAGTCTATATTTAATTACAACTAAATGCACTTGTATTTCCAAAATGGATAACTGAAAATCAACTTCCGCAAGCACTTGATGGTTGCCCTAACGACATAACATCAATAAGTGAACCGAAGGTTTCAATATCGTTTTTTTAAACACTCCTGCACAACATTCCAGAAAGCCCCAAAACGCATGAAAAAACCCGACGAAACCAAGCTAATCTTCAGCGAGAAAAAGCGAAGTCAAAAACCAAAGCCCGGTACAGCAAATGAACCGGTAGCGAAGCCTCAGCAGGTAGTCGAGCCTGAAACCAAAGCCAGAGTTCACACAGCTGAAAGTGGGTACGGTGCCGACCCGGGTGTTGAGCACTGGAAGTCATGCGCAGATGAAGTTAGCGGGTTTGTCTTGGTATTTAATGACGAACTGATAAATCGCCTGCGTGAAATCGACAAGAACATCGTCAAATATGGAAAGTTGCTTAACGATTCTCAGCCCGGCTCATCAGGGAAAATACTTGTTCGCTGGTGGAAGGTAGGTGCTCGTGGTCGCGCCGGTGGATCCACGCCAGTATTCATGGTTCTGTACCGAAACAGGGCTGGTAAACTCTCGGGCAAGAGAATTGAAAAAAAGAACATCACCAAGAAAGCCAGATCCACCAGCACCTTCTCGATCAACTATGAGCTAACCAAAGAGATACTTGCAACGCTCGCAAACCTGTATGAGATGCGAGAAAAACTATTCTTCGAACTTGGAAGATTCAAGCGCGTATCGAGCGCACTGAAGGCAAAAGAAAGCAACATTCACTACATCGCGGCCAGAAGCGCGGCCTTGTCAAAACAAATATCCAAAAACCTTTATGGTTCGGATGAGGCTATAACGTAAGTCAAAGGCATCCTACGGACGGGGCTGGGAAGCGCCCCTTTCGCCTGTCGGCTCACCTCCGGCAAGTCAAAAGCCGTAGCCCCAACGCTTCGCTTATGGGACTCCGGGCTTCGCCCCCGTTCTATTTTTGGTCTCGGTGCGCGATAAAGCCGCTTACTCGACGCAAAAACAGAACGGGTCCCCCAATCCTTCCGCTTGCGCTCCAGGAGGATTTCGCTCGTCGCTCATCCCCGAAGCGCACGATAAGACTGTGCGCTTCGGTGCCCCTGCCCCCGTGGCCACCCTCAAATGTTTAGATGGCAACCCGCAAACGTATTCAGGACAAGCATTCAACCTTAACGGATAGACCAATAATATTTCAAGGCAATGCCACAATTGTTTCGCCGCCAGTGCGGCGGCGACTAGATCACCCGCGACCTATACCTACCTACCGGATAATAGCGCGACCCGCGACCTATACCTACCGACAAACGAGCCGCCCGTGCCCAGCTCGATCACCAAGCGCCTCATTGCTCTACCCCGACCGTCCCCCAGCCAATCGCGTCAGCGATCGGCGTTGGCGCGACCTCGTACAAAGGATTGTTATTCGATATACCGCCGACCTTGTGATGGAAGGCTACCCATTCCGTCACGTCTTTTTCACTGGCCACCCCATTGGGAATCAAGCAGTCGTACACCACTCGAATACGTGTCATGCCCAGACCATTGCCCATGCAACCCCCTATACCGTTTGTTGATGATTAAGTATAAGTGCAATGGCATATATCAACAACGAAGGGGCGCGAAATAGAGTGCTTGCGGGAATATGGATTTTCAGAATGAGCCACCTGCAACTCATCACTGAAAATCACCGCGTTGTTTACCGCTCCGTCACGGCGCTTGCGAAAAAACTGCAAGCGCCGCGCCGTCGCTGGAGCAGTGGTTGCATGGCCAGGTGCAGTCTTGATTGACACGTGCTGCAACCAGCAACCGGCATCGAGCCGGTTGCTGGTTGGTCAAAATTCGCCCTACGCACCCTCAAACATTAGATATGCGCCCCCCAATTCTTAGAAGGCAAACTTCGAACATTTGGCGGAATTCCTAGATTAAGCGTGGCATTTCCGAAGTATGTAATAGCTAAACCATAACCGTTAATGGATAACCGAAAGCACATTTAGCATTCCCAAGCAATTTTTATCACCTCATGCCCCACCAATACCAGATGAACCAATATCGGTTCTATTTCGGGAGTAATGTCATGGCATTCAAAATTGACTTCGATGCCATCAGGAACAAAACGCCTGAGCAACGCGAAGCAGATCGGGAAGCAGCTTGGAACAGGTTGGAAGCGCAAATTCTGCTTCAAATTGATGAGCGCAAAATCAAGGCATCCTCACTCGTGGCAGCCATTCATGGCACTCGGATAAGCGCTCTCCGAGCAAGAATGAGGTCTCGCGCGACTTGTCGCGGCACGGTTAACAACGGCAACTTTTTGGGTCTTCGTTTCTTCGCGCGCG
This sequence comes from Sideroxydans sp., assembly GCA_028710605.1. Taxonomy (GTDB): domain Bacteria; phylum Pseudomonadota; class Gammaproteobacteria; order Burkholderiales; family Gallionellaceae; genus Sideroxyarcus. The sequence continues at coordinate 449,947 of JAQTTU010000001.1, read as the reverse complement.
GTTCGATTCGGTCAGGCCGCTGCTGTAACCGCAGTGTCGCCATACAGGCCGTAACGGTGGCAATCAAAGTGCGAACTTGATCTCCCGTGGTTCGGCGAAGCTGATCGGCGAATGAACCCAGCAGCCGCTTGGCTCCGGCAAAACTCAACGTCCTCGGCAGGATGTCCGCAAGTAATGCCGCTTTCGCCATCGCCCAGCGCACCAGATTGTAGGCCAAGATATATACCGCAATCTCCTTGTCCACCATCGGCTGCGACTTGCAACGCAGCACATCCATCTCCAGCGTCGCTTTGATTGTGCGGAAATCCACTTCGATATTCCAGCGCATCTTGTACAGCGCACCCAGCGATTGCACCGGGACTTGCAGCGGATCAAGCAATGTCGTCACCAGTATGCGCCCATCGACCTTCACTTCTCGCATCGTGATGAATTCCGGGTAAGTCGCGTATTCTTCCGCACTCATCGCTTTCGGCTTCAGCGGGCGCGGCCATTGCACCAGATGGTCTTGTTTGCCCAACCGCTCGCCTTGCGCAAAGTCGGTGATGCGCACGCCATGCTGGGACATGACTATATCCACCCCTCGGCTTGTTGCGCCATGGATGATCCACCAAGTCGCCAGCAACGCATCGGCCAGCAATACATCCTCGTTGTTGAGCTGATCCAGCAGGTTTGCCAGCAAACTTTGCTCTCCCGTCCCCTTGCCTTTGCAGGCAGACACTTGGTAGCCCAGCATCGCGCCGCTGGACAGGCCGATGAGCGCGCCAATACGAGCAATGGGAAAGCCCAGCCCCGGCTGTTGTTCACGGCTTTGCGGGTAGGTTTCCTGGTTGCTCGGCGTATCGGGCATGGTAACCGTTGTACCGTCGAACAGTTTGACGCAGCGCCCATGCCAACGCCACGCCGTGGGGGTCAATGCTTCCAGCCGTGCGCCGATCAGCAAGCTCAGTGTCACTGGCAAGCTGGTCGGCAAACGCTGGCGTGCTTCGCAGTAGGCGCTGGTGTTGAGCGCGCTCGGCGTTTGGCCTTGTGCGACGCGTTCGGATAAGCGGCGACCCACTACGTCTTGGCAGGCGCGGTCTGCCGATAGGACTTGCCCCACGAATAGGCGCAATGTATCCAACGGGGAATAGATGCGTTCACGGTACGGTTCGTCCAACTTCTGCATGACAGCTTCAATCTCATGTTCATCGAGTGCTTGGTCGAATAAGCCGGAATCGCTTTGTATAAACTGCTGCTTCAACATCGCAACTTTCTGCCGAATCCGTGCAACTTTGGTATTCTTCATTTGGGCTGACCTCCTGTGATGGGTGGCTTTCGTGTCGTAACAAAAGCTTACCATTCTGAAGTGTTCAGCCCGCTGTTTTTATGGGTGTTTTGGCTTATCCGAGTGCCATGAGTGGCAGCCATTGATGCTATTCCTGAAAAGGATGCCAAATTTGTTAGAAGTCTGGAAACCAAAAGCACACAATTTGACCGGGATGGACGGATGGGCGGCGAGCTTGCGAATCTGACTGACAAGCAAGTGGCCTACCTTGACGGCCTTTACCAGAAATACGGCAATTGCATTTGAAACGCAACCTCCCCCGCCAGTCCATGACTGGCAGGGATTTTTATTGCCTGCTGTTCCTCCAATACTCATTGAACCAATGTCAATTATTTTTAATGAAAACCATGAATGAAAGGGGATTGCTATGAGTCCAGAACAAGAGCGATATGTCGCGTACCACTCACCAGAGCAACGAGCGGCACGAATGGAAGTGGCTCGAATAGCCAACGAGACGGCAGTATCAGATGCCCATCGGCTATTTTTTTCGGGCGATGCTGAGGCGGCTCGGGATAGATTGTTTTCAGCAGGGATACAGGATGAGGGAATTAGCTTCTACCTGCACTCCTGGGGTAGCGATCAATAATACGCGTCGCGCAAGTAAACCCCGCCAGTCCATGACTGGCGGGGTTTTTTATTGGCTGCTGTTTCTCCAATACCCAGTGAACCAATGTCGGTTCTCTAAGTATTGGAGATCACCATGAAAGACCAGAAATATGATGCGTATCAAGAAATCACAGACAAGATCGTTGCCGCACTCGAAGTCGGAACTGCCCCATGGGTTAAACCATGGTCAAGTTGCGGTAATCCCCGCAACGCAATAACTGGTCGGGAATATTCCGGCATCAATACCGTGTTGTTGGCCATGACACCTTTCGCTTCGTCGCTCTGGATGACATTCAAACAGGCCGCAGACGTTGGCGGTAATGTGCGCAAGGGTGAGCATGGCACGCGCATTGTGCTATTCAAGCCCTTCAAAGTGAAAGACGTGAACGCGACCGGCGATGGTGAGGCCACAGAGAAGACCATCCCTCTGTTGCGCACCTTCACCGTGTTCAATTCCCTGCAGATCGACAATTTGCCTGAGAAATACAGCGTTCAGCCTAAACCGCTCATTGACCAGTTTACGGACAATGTGGAAGCAGAACGGCTTTTGGCGCAGGCCAGTGTTGTGCATGGAAGCAATCGCGCATGCTTCGTCCCGTCGATTGATGAAATCCACATGCCGAATAAGCAGGAGTTCAAGTCGATTCCCGATTACTACTCAGTGGCACTGCATGAATTGACCCACTGGACTGGCCACAAAAGTCGCTTGGCTCGGGACTTTAGTGGACGCTTCGGTGACAGTGCATACGCTTTTGAGGAACTGATCGCCGAACTGGGCGCGGCATTCTCATGCGCTCATTGTGGGGTTGATGGCCAGCTGCAACACGCTTCCTACATTGCCAGTTGGATCAAGGTGCTAAAGGGCGACAAGAAGGCAATTTTCACAGCTTCAAGCGCTGCGCGAAAGGCATCTGAATTCCTGATCGGGAAGGTGGAGCAGGAACAAGAGGGGGAGGAAAGCGTAGCGATGGCAGCGTAAGCTGATCCGGCTTTGGTGCAAGACCTCGGAGCCGGAATCCGCAGCACGATTATATCCCAAATCATCAAAGAAGTACCCAAGCCCCGCGCAGCTATGCTGCCGGGGCTTTTACGTGTAGATGTTCATCCAATACTCTCTGAACCATGTCGGTTTTTTCCTTGGAGAGAGTCATGAGAACATTATGCAAACCTGTATTTAATTTTTCCGAGCTATCAGAGGCGGCAAAAGAAAAGGCGCGAGCTTGGTATCGCGAAACATCAGCTTCTGACCAGTGGTATGAGAGCGTTTATGAAGATGTGGCAAATATCGCCGACATCCTCGGTATCGACATCCGCAACCGCAAGGTGTCGTATCGCAATGGCACAACCAGCTACGATGGTATCAATATCGGGTTCTCGGGTTTCAGCAGCCAGGGGGACGGTGCGCACTTCGAGGGACGTTACAGTTATGTCAGGGGTGCAGCGAAAGAAATCCGCGAATACCCATCGCAAGATGCAGATTTACATCGCATCGCCGACGAACTTCAAGCGATTCAACGCAAGAATTTCTATGGCATCACGGCCAACGTCAAACACAGTGGGCACTACCAGCATGAAAACTGTACCAACATTGAAGTGGAAATTACTGATGACCGTCACGGAAATCAACGCTACGTCAGCATCGAAGTTCACGAACAAGTGGAAGAAGTGCTTCGCAACTTCATGCGCTGGATATATCGTAGCCTTGAAAAGGAATACGACTTTTTTGTCAGCAATGAGGCGGTAGATGAAAATATTGCGATGAATGGATATGAATTCTCCAGCAATGGAGACCGTTCCATTGCAATTCAATAATGCGATATTTCAGTATCATGTAGTAACCAAGCCCTCTTTCTCTATGAGATCGAGGGTTTTTTTATTGGTGCGTGTTCCTCCAATACCCGGTGAACCAATGTCGGTTTGTTCACCATGGAGATTTGTATGCAACAGCAACAAATGAATGACTTACAGTTTTATCCAACCCCGCCCGATTTGGCCCGTCGCGCATGGAAGAAGTTCAAGAATCACGACTTCAAACGCGTGCTCGATCCAGAGGCTGGGAACGGCGATCTGGCAGACGCTAACCCACATGTAGATTCGTGGCGCAGCAAGCAGTTCAAGCCAGACTGCATCGAAATCGACATCACCAGGCACGCAACACTTCAGAGCAAAGGGCTGAAGGTTGTAGGTCTCGACTTCATGACGTTCACCAGCGGGGCGATCTACTCGCACATCATCATGAATCCGCCATTTGCTGTTGGTACAAAGCATGTTCTGAAGGCTTGGGACATTCTTTGGGATGGTGAGATTAGCGCCATTCTCAATGCGGAAACGATTCGCAATCCGTTTTCGGCGGAGCGGCAACATCTCGTGAGATTGATTGAGCAACATGGCGAGGTAGAATTCATTGAGGGTGCATTCTCAGTGGAAGAAGCCAAACGTAAAACGCAGGTTGATGTGGCGTTGGTGTATTTGCGCAAGCAAGCCAATGAGAGTGAAGACATCATCGGCCCGATACTGGACGAACTGAAGCGCGATTCGAAGACTGAAGCGGATCTTTCTGACAACTACCGGGAAGCGGCGGAACTCGCATTGCCGAACTCGCTAGTTGAGAATTCGGTAGCGGCGTTCAACGCGGCTGTCCGGGCGATGCGTGAAGCGGTCCTCAAAGAAGCGAGGGCGGAATACTACTCTCGTTTGCTTGGTGAAACGATGGCTGTCAGGAGTGGGGATCACGCTGATCGTGAGGCTGCAGGTGATACTTCTGTGGATTACGTTCGCAATACGATTGGGAAGCGCTACGATGATCTCAAGGATCGTGCGTGGAGCGGGATCCTACGCTCTGCCAATGTGACATCCAAGCTGTCTTCCGCTGCACAAAAACGTGTTGAGAGTGAATTCGAGCAAATCAAACAGCTTGAATTCACGGTACAGACAATCTACGGCTTCCTGTGTGGGATCGTGAATAGCCAAGGCAAGATTCAGCTGGACATGGCTTGTGATGTGTTTGATCTGATTACGCGCTACCACTCTGACAACACGGTGTTTTACAAGGGTTGGAAGTCGAACGATAAGCACCGCACGGCGGGGATGAGGATTAAGACTACGCGCTTCATACTGCCAGGTCGTTCAGGCTATGCGAATAACCTGCAGTATGAGTCCATGCAGCTGCTTCGTGATTTCGACAAGGTGTTTGCCATGCTGGACGGCAAGCACCAGCCTGCGATCAGTTTGGAGTATGTTTTTGATCATCATTATCGGGATCTGCGGACGGGTGGTCGTGTGAGCAGTTCGTACTTTGATGTTCGGTTCTATCCCGGGGCTGGCACAATTCATTTTTTTGCCCGCGACAAAAAGTTGGTGGACAGGCTGAATCGGCTGGTCGGACGGCATCGTAAATGGTTGCCGCCTGAAGAAGCACGCGTGAGCGATGCCTTCTGGCTGCAGTACGACAATGCCGAGAAATTCGATAAAGAGATCCGAGTCGAAGTGCAGAAGGGTATCCGCAACTACTGGGACAATCCGCTGAGCCATCTGACGGGTTGCGATGATGAGCGTAAGACCAAAGCCCATGAATCTATGGATGTGGCCATTACGGCAGTTCTGGAGCGCCACGGCATCAACGTGGACTTCTTGCTGCAATCGAAACAGCAAGAGCACCTGCTGTTGGAGGCAGCGTAACGTTTCAACGTAGTAACGTTTCAACGTAGAATGCAACAACCAAATCCCTGGCCACCTATGGTGGCCAGGGATTTTTCATGCCCGCTAATTGCTGCGCCCCCCAAAGGATTTCCCTCAAATTATTTCAGCTTGACCACAAATCAGAGTGGGAATTTCCAATAAAAACTTGCAAGTTATGTCGATCAATGGATAATTAGTAATGCCGTTGCACGTATCTATAACATGAAGGGCGGAACATGGTGACAACTCGGAATGATCCAGTGACAAGACTTGGTGTTGCATTTGTTCGCTGGCTTGGTCGGCAAGTGTGTAGTGTGCGGGGGCATCGTTATCACCCAATTGAAAGCCTGCCATACAGACCGGACGATGAAGAATTCGATTCAACGTTTTCTGATGAAGATTACCAGGAAGAGATAGAGCGGCAGCATAAGCTAGAACGGCGCTGGTTTTCGTGCTTGCCGTACCTTCGTTGGATTTAAAGCTGGAAAGGTGTAGATGAATAATCTCGTCAAACAATTGCGTCTAGCTCTTGCAGAAAAGTGTCTTGGTTGGGCGATGATTATCGCGCCGCTTGACACATCTGAGCGCAAAGACATTACGGAATTCGTTTCTGGGTATTTTCAGAAGCATCTGGCTATCAAGAAATAGATCGGAAAGGTGATCTCTAAATGAACACGCTTCAATTTGTTTGCATGTCGGGATCTGTTGGAGCCGCGCTTGTCTTGGTTGTGCGTCAAAATAAACCATGGTGGGCAGTTGCGGCGCTTCTTGCAGGTGCTGCTGGTTGGTATCTTGCCTCGTACTACGAAGAGCTTCATGCCGCAATTCGTGCGGCTGCGTAAAACCGGAAAGGCTAGGCTGCAATGGCGTGCTGCGACTGGCAAACATTCGAGGATGGATTTCGAGGCGCATGGAAACGGGCGCGACACGCACCGAGCGAATTGCTGATCGACTGGGTGTTGGCAAAAAGATATTGGAGAAAGTTTCACTGCACTGGCGGCGAGGCGGCGAGCGTGCAATTGAAAGTGCTATCCAAAGAATCTGATTACCTTTGGCTTGAGAAATTGAATAACAAACGTGGCGGCGGGGATGGCGGACTTGGAGTTGTACCATTGCCGGAACCGATACTGAATTGATATTGGAAAAGTGCGACATGGCAGAAGGTGATCAACAGCACATAAGGCCCGACTTTCTCCCTTGGGAGAGGCATGTTACCTGCATCAAGTGCGCACACCCGCTGGAAGACAATCAGCGGATGAGAGATGCGCTGGTGACTAATACGACGGCGGGCTGGGCAAAACAGAATCTGAGCGTGCTGGTTGAAATGGCAGCAGCTCGCGGCGTACCGCAGTGGTTTGTTGATGAAGTAAAGCGGATCGGCGCAGGCATCAAGGTGATGCCTGATGCGCCGACTAATTGACCAATCGGAAAGGTCTGCGACATGAAATATTTGGAGTGGGATTTGCGCTGCAAACGTCGAATAAAAACTCGCATGATGAGGTGCAGACAAGCAAATATCGAAAAGAATACTTGGGCACGTAAGTATAAATATTTGTTTCAGATGAGCTGTATCTAACTGACAAGACTTCTTGTATGCCAACGCTTAACAGTACAACACTTGCCTTGCTTCGCTACTCCAAGCGGAATCTGAATGGCGAGAAGGTCTCATGGCGCGATGTCGTTGATGCGCTGAAGCCGGTGTACGGATTCCAGATGACTCTTGAAGACCTGATGCAGGTTTTGCTGCGAGAGTATGGTGAAGTGATGAACGAGAAACGTTTTGAATTCGGATCATCAGACACTGCATCGAGAAATCTACTCCTTGCGCCAATCAAGGGACATTTCGCCGTCGAGTTCATGGGGCCGCGAAGCCTTGATGTGAAATATTCCGTTGAAGAGTTCTACAACGCGATGGTACGCGAGATTGTCAGCGCATTCAGGGTTGCGCGGATTGATTGGTGTCGAGATGAGGTGTTTCCAGCTAACGCCGAAAATGCCGCGATTTGTTTAGTGTAGGAAAGGACTCTCACAAATGATCGTCATGGGCATTGAAGTGTCACCAGCTTCAGAAAATGCGTTGGAAAGTTGGATGAAATCGCATGTTGGCGAAAATGGGTTCCGTGCTTCCCAGCTTGTCGAGCAAGTAACCAAGCTCGGCATCCTGAACCTGTCTGGTGTGGATGTGTCGATGCGTGTGGCGGATCGCATGCTTCAGAAACACAAGAAAGCTCGCAATATCGCTCTGCGTGGTGCAAATAACTGGTGCTGGGTTAAGCAGTAAGGGAAAGGAAGGCGAAATGGAGAGTATCAAAAATTATGCGGAATATGAGCAACGCAAAATTTTTGAAATGCGCGATACCGCTGCGCAACGCCAATCCCGCAAAGTTTTAAGAACTCGGGTGATGGCAAGCCGCGTCCCGTCGCTAAGTCTCTCCGTCGATGGAGATATGCTGTTATTTGATGGGCAGGCTTACAGTCTCTTTTATGCCCACGGCAATTTACAGGTGGAACGAGCATTTACAATGCACCTGCAAAAGAAAGGTTACTGTTCATCCACAAGGCAAAAAATTCATGGGCAGGTTAAAAAACTGGTGGCTGGTTCCCCGTTGTCCTGCAATATTCTTGGGGCCGAGGCGGCGAATTGATCGGGGAAATTCAAATTCATATCTTGTCAGTTTTACCACGGTCAGCAGTAGTCTTCCCTATAAATATTTGCGCATTACCACCAAGTTGGACGGCGCAGCCGGTGCGGTTTTGGCGGCAAAGCCGCTTAACCCAGCGCCAGCTGGTTAAGGCCTCGCGCAGCGCGTATATCTGGCGCAAGCCAGCAAGAATCAGGCGCAGCCTGTTTACTTCGGGCAACGCCCGTTTCGAGCGACCGGAGCAGGTTTATCGCGGAGGGAGTGTTAAGGCAAACCAGAGCCACGGTTTTATCGTGGCGGGCTGTTCGGTTTTTTTCAAGCGTGGTGCCAATATCGAAATAGCGCGGAAGCTGGGCGGCGACAATAAGAAACCGTCCCACCTCAGTGAGGTGGGACGGTTGCGATACTGCTTTTAAGCCGCTTTGTGGCCAACAAGGTCACGGATGGCTTTGAGAACCTTTGCGGCTGTTTCTTCAGCCATTTCATTGGCCAGCTCGCTATATGCATCACATGGGCCGCCAAAGAGGGGAATTGGCATATCAAGTCCGCCGATCTCCTTTTTCTCCATGATGATGCCGCGCTGAGCTTTGACAGTCAGGAGGCGCAGATGCGGCGTTCCATTTTCCACTTCCAGAAAACGCATTCCTGCTTCGTTCTCTTCCATCCACGCATTAGCCAGTGCGCGATCTTTGTGCATGCCGGCATTCATGTAAACGCGTGCGCGATCAACTCGGGATACTGCAGGGTGAAACCAACGGCCATCGGGTAAACGCAACGCTGCCCCAAATGAATCGTGGTTTGCCCTTCCGATTTGACTTGCAACAGCCCTCGATGTGCGATCCGGTGAAATCTCGGCTGCAATCGAAATGCCGTTTAAGAAAAATTCCGCTACATAGACACTTCCCACTTTTTTCCAGCTGATTTTTTGCTGCCCGTTCATGTTCTTCTCCACAAAGAGAACCGACATTGGTTCACTGGGTGTTGGAGAAACATGAGGTGATAAAAATAAAGCAGCCCACGCTCAGAGAGTCGTGGGCTGTTGTTTAAAGCCTGATCGTGCGATCAGATCAAATCAGCACGCCCCAATACTGGACGCACCATACCGAAGTACAGGAATACTCCTGCCATTACACACATTGCGAATGCGATTGTCATGATCAACTCCCTTTAAAGTGCGAAGCACTAATTCTTCCTCCATGAAAGAACCTGGCTTCACTGCGTATTGGCAAAGCATGGGGTGATAAAAACGACGGTTATTTGAGGGATTTGCTCGTTGACAGAAGGGGCACTTTATATATACTTGCAACAGGATAACTACGCGGTGTATAGCAATGGCGAAAATATCGGGGATTACGTGGACTGATTCGACTTTCAATCCATGGGAAGGTTGTACAAAGATCGGCCCCGGCTGTGACAACTGTTACGCCGAGGCGCGCAATAAGCGTTTTAGCCAAGGGCAGAATTGGGGAGCTGGCGCGCCACGTATGTTGCGCAGTGAAAAATATTGGTCGGCACCGTTAAAGTGGGAACGCGATCACGAACAGTTTTTCCGTACCCATGGGCATCGTCAGCGCGTGTTTTGCGCTTCCGTTGCGGACGTGTTCGACAACGAAGCCCCTCATGGCCAGCGCGAGAGACTTTGGAGCCTGATACGGGCCACGCCGCACCTCGACTGGCTGCTAGTCACCAAACGTATTGGGAATGCCTCCAAGATGCTTCCAGACGACTGGGGTTGTGGCTACGCGAATGTCTGGCTGCTCATTACGGTGTGCAATCAGGAAGAGGCCGACAGGGATATTTGGAAGCTATTGCGCATTCCGGCAGCTGTGCGAGGTTTGAGCATTGGGCCGATGCTTGGGGCAATCGACCTTCGGCGCATCGAGCACCCGAACTACAACATTCCTGCCGACATGCTGAGTGGATGTGATAGCCGCGCCGAATGTGATTCTGGGCTGCTGAACTGGGTTATCTGCGAGGGTGAATCCGGCGTGCGTGCGCGCCCGTTGCACCCTGACTGGGTAAGAAGTCTGTACACCCAATGCAAAGCAGCTGGGACTCCTTTTCATTTTAAGCAGTGGGGTGAATGGTTTGGAGGTGGCACGGGATGGGTTTTGAATCAGCACGATCCAAAGGGGGTGCAATGTAATTCATGGGGCGATGGATCACTTTCTATGCGTATCGGCGTAAAGAACGCGGGTCGCCTATTGGATGGCTTGTTGCATGACGGTTATCCGGAATCGAGGGGATCGCTATGAGCTTCATGGAATTCAAACACGCCCACTTATTCTGTGGCCTTGGTGGCGGTGCCAAGGGCTTCAACAATGGCAAGGCGCGCGTAGGTAATGTTCAATCCAAGTCGCGCTGCATCGGCGGCATCGATGTCGATGCAGCGGGAATCAACGATTTTCATAAGCTGGGCGGCCTCAACGGGCGGGTGATGGATCTGTTCGATCGTTCGCAATACATCGCCTTCCACGGCAAAGAGCCGCCAGCAGGATGGCGCGAAGCGACACCTGCCGACATTCGCCGCGCGCTGAATAACGAGCGCCCGGACATTTGGTTTCTCTCTGCACCATGCAAGGGCTTCTCTGGGTTACTTTCAGAGGGAAAGAGTAAGACTGAAAAGTATCAGGCTCTGAACCGCCTCACGCTGCGCGGAATCTGGTTGGCGCTGGAGGCATACCAGGACGATCCGGCAGATTTGCTCCTGTTCGAAAACGTGCCGCGCATCGCTAACCGTGGTCGTCACTTGTTGGATCAGATCGTGGACTTGCTCCGTTACTATGGTTATGCCGTAGCCGAGACCGCCCACGACTGCGGCGAGATCGGCGGGCTGGCGCAGAGCCGCAAGCGTTTTCTGCTGGTTGCCCGCCACATCGACAAAGTGCCCCACTTCCTTTATGAGCCACCAAAAAAGCGACTGCAATCGGTTGGCTCAGTGCTGAGCCGCATGCCGATGCCGGGCGACGTTCGCGGTGGCCCTATGCACCGCGTCCCCGCCTTGCAGTGGAAGACATGGGTGCGTCTCGCGTTCGTGGAGGCTGGAAGCGACTGGCGTAGTTTGAACAAGCTGGCGGTGGAGGATGGCGCGCTGCGCGACTTCCTGATCTGTCCGGAGATGCGCGGAACTGTTCTGGGCGTGCGGGATTGGAATGAGCATACCGGCGTGGTGGCTGGGCGCAGTTTGCCATTGAACGGTGCATTCTCAGTAGCTGATCCGCGCTACAGCGGAATGGAATACAGCCAGTACGGCGTGCTCAAGTTCGACGAGCCGATGGGCGCAGTGAGCGGTCAATCCGCGCCGGGCGGCGGCAAGTACACCATCGCCGACCCTCGCATGTCTCCATCGGCTAATCGTCACTACAACTTGTATCGAGTCATCCATTGGGACAGAAACAGCAACGTGGTGGCGGTCAGCAGCTCGGCCTGTCTGGACAACGGCAGATGGTCAGTCGCGGATCCTCGCATGCCAGCTGCCGACGAAAAGCTGATCGCGCACATCCGCTCGATGGATGGCACATGGCACCGGCCATTTACCACATTGGAGCTGGCCGCGTTGCAAAGCCTGATCGAACCGGAAGAGCAACTGGAACTCGACGGACTCAGCGACCAGGCATGGCGCGAACGCATCGGCAACGCCGTACCGCCGCATGCCGCCGAAGCCATCGCCAGCGAGATGTTCCGCACGCTGATACTGGCGCGCACCGAAAGCACGATGTCCCTGGCGCTGACACCGATCTGGGTGCGACCGGTGGCGGTGGCATTGAGTGTTGCGCAGAGGGCGGAATGAGCATGCGTATTCATGAGGAGCAGATCAAAACGGCGCATCCGACTGAAAGCCTTAAAGCACTTCGCTTGAAGAGGCAGGTGTACCGATTCAGCGAAGATGGAGACCTAGAGAAGCGCTGCAACAAGTGCAATGAATACTGGCCAGCGGACACAGAGTTTTTTTACTCGAACGAGGGGAAGGGAGATGGACTCTCGGGTTATTGCAAGGCTTGTTACATCGAGAATCGCTACCCTACGGGGCGCGGAAGCGTAGGACATAAATTTGGTGTTCATACAAACAAAAGCGGCGAGCGGCATGCGTCAGATTAACAATGGAGGTTGAACGCATGATGATTACCCCCGACCTCATTAACGGAATGATCGAACTCGTGGGCGCATGGTTCACCTGGCGCAACGCATGGCAGCTGTGGAAAGACCGTGAGGTGCGCGGCGTATATTGGCCAACCTCACTGTTCTTTACTGTTTGGGGGGTGTGGAACCTCTATTACTACCCATCGCTTGGTCAATGGTTCAGCTTCTATGCGGGCATCCTGCTTGTGACTGGAAACGTGACATGGGTGGCAATGGCCGTGCGTTTGAAACAATTGATTTTGGTGAGAGAGGACTAGATGCAGATACTTACCATTAAGGGAGTGGAGGAAGCGGTCAATGAATGCGTCCGCTCCACTCCGCAGCACGGCAACTCTCTTTCGCCGGATGCAACGGCGCTCGCGGAGATTTATGGATTTATGATTTATTCGAAAGCCGTGACTATCGACTTCACCAGTTTTGTCGAAAAAGGCATTTATGGTGAGCAGCATTTGAACGCGATCGAGAAATACTACAGCCTGGCCAACTCCTAACCTCAAATCTTGTGGGCATGAAAAAACCCTCGCTCCAAAGGAACGAGGGTTTAGTTGAATCGCTTCAGGCTACGCGTGTTTTGTGCCGTTCTTTTGCTTAGTAAGCATATCTGTCGTACCGACCAAGCTGTTCCAGATAACCACTGCTGGTGCGAAGAAGCCTCGTGGGGTTTCTTTTACTCCAATAGCGATTCCGGCACCGAAAATCTTTAATGCACGTCCGATATTATTCATGATGCATCTCCTTAATTGCCTTGTAGGTCGAATATACCGTCCACCAAACGGTGAACACAACATCAGCGTACAGTATGAACTTCTCGACATTTCTCATCAAGTCAAAAAACGTCTCATCCCCGATGATTGGCCCAGCCCAATGAACAAGCATATTTAGCGAACCTCCAAAAAGCAGAAGTGCGGCGAACATGCCTCCACCCATCAATAAATGCCCGATGAATTTTCCAAATATCAGCAATTGCTTCATCATTTTCTTCTCCTGAATATTTAATCGGCGCATTGGCTCAATGGTTTCTTTTGCCAATGCAGGTCGATCTCTGCACCTGCTTTTGTGATTTCTACAATCGAGATGTAGCCCAGCTCTCCACCGTATCCGAGATCTGCACGCCCAAAGGCTTGCAGCTGCTCGGGCATCATGTCGCGTTCGGTAATATGCCAATTCATACCGCCCAAGAAATAATGCAAATAAACATCTGGGTCATCCTGGCCATCTGTTTCGTAGGTCTTCGGCATTGTCTCGACGATATTTGCCAGTTCGACCAGCTTGGCGTACATGAACTGGCGTTCCTCCGAATAGCAAACTTTTCCGATTGCGGCGAGTTGTGAATGCCCAATAAAGCCCTTCATTTTTCCGAGGGATACTGCAGCATCCATCCTTGATAACTGCTTTCTCTCACTAATTACGCACCTCATAATTTCTCTCCAAAAAAAGAGAACCGACATTGGTTCATTGGATGTTGGCGAAACATGAGGTGATAAGAAGCTGGCGTAAAACAAATTCAGGCTTGCCGGTAGGCATTACCTGTAAGCCATTACCTATTTCGGAAATGGGCTGATTGAGCCAGTAAGTACGCGACTAATCATTCGCGCTTGGTCGTTTTATCTGACTCAAGTGTCGGATAGATGAGGTTGCGCGGCGTGATCAGATTCTTGATTACGCACAGGTGTGCATCGATTATCTGTTTCAGGAAAAACCATACCCACTTGAATAGCAGTTCGCCTGATTTTCCGAACACAAGAGCGCGCAGCGGCTCGAAGATCAAAATAAGCAGGAGTGCCACACCAGCAATCATTAGCCAAAAAGCCATCATTCTTCCCCATAGAAATAATTGCGGACTCGCCCAAACATTACCATAGGATACCATTGCGCATATATATAATTTGACTATAATCCTTATCACGACTCGATTAACGGGAGGGTGACATGGACGCAGTTACAGAAAAACCAACATTTAAAACATCAGGGCTGGAATTCACCGGCGAATGCACAAGCTTCACTGATGGCCTTGTATGGACACGCTCCTTGTGGGATTTCGATCATTCGCGCTGCTTGCAGCGCGATGTATCGGCAGGCAAGGCATCAATAAAGGAGTGTGGCGGATCGGGCGGAAACTTTATGCTGAACATGCGCGTTCTGCCAGATGTACCCAGAGCAGATATGGAAGCTACTTTATTTTTTGAAACGGCACGTGCCGCTGCTGAAGCAGCAGAAGCCTTCGCATGGACGACCAAAGATCATGCAGGAGTGATGTGGTATCAAACAAATTGCAGTGACGATGGCTACACAGTCTGGCAGGCCGTGCTTGGTGAAGGCGACAAAGTAACGTTGTCTCATGACAAGGATGGCGAATACCGCATGAAGCGGAATATCAGCGTGTGCTACGGCATGAGCTATGAAATGTCAGCGACACGCTACGATGCTGGCGATACCAAGCTGGCCGTCAGAACTTTTGAGGAAGCTGCTGCCATCGCGATCACGCTGCCGTCGTTTCTCGCTATTCTGGGAGCGACGAAATGAAGCTCATGATCATCGAGTCCCCCGGCAAGATCAAAAAGCTCACTGCCATACTAGGCGATGGCTGGAAGATCGCTGCAAGCGTAGGGCATATACGCGATCTTCCCCGAAATGAAATGGGCGTTAGCGCCCCGAATTTCGCACCTCAGTATGAGTACATCCCATCTCAACCCATTCCCGGGCAACCAGGTAAATCCTACCCATCATCGAAAGAGCGCATCGATGGCCTTAAACAGCTCGCCAAAGGCGCAGAAGCAATTTACCTGGCAACCGACCCAGACAGGGAAGGCGAGAGCATCAGCTGGCATTTGAAGGAATGCTTGGGGCTGTCGAATCCGAAACGCGTGACCTTTGGTGAAATCACAGCCACAGCAGTGAATGCGGGGCTGAAGGCGCATCGCACCATCGATATGAACCTTGTTGCCGCACAGGAGGCAAGACGCGTTCTGGATCGCTTGGTGGGGTATTTGGTCAGCCCTGTTTTAAGTCAGCAAACCGGCCAGAAGTTATCTGCAGGCCGGGTGCAAAGTCCCGCTGTGCGCTTGGTCGTTGAGCGCGAACGGCAAATAAAAGCATTTCGTCCAACGAACCATTTCGGTGCGAAGCTATATTTTGGTGAGCAGGAAAGCGAATGGTTTGCTGAGTGGCTGATCAAACCGGAATTTGTCACAGATGACAGTCCGTTTTTCATGGACAAAGCTTTTGCGACTGCCGTAACCAAAGTAAAGGCGGTTGTCGTCAAAACTTTCGAAGAGCATGAAGCGCGCCGTAGCCCGCCGCCGCCATTCAATACGTCCCTCATGCTGCAGGCGGCCAGCGTGGCGCTGAGTCTCGATCCAAAAGCTGCGATGCATGCGGCGCAGAAATTAAACGAGCAGGGGCACATCACCTACCACCGTACCGACAATCCAAACGTGTCTGAAGAGTCGCTAAAAGACATTCGCGCTGAAGCGGCCAAGCTGGGATTGGATATGGTCGAGAAGCAGCGCAAGTTTCCATGTCCGGAGGGGGCGCAGGTCGGACACCCTGCAATAACCCCTACGCACTGGGATGTTGTGGACGCGGGCGAGACTAGCGATCAGCGCGCGCTGTACAAACTGATTCGACTGCGCGCCATTGCGTGTCAGCTGGCCGATGCGCGTTACAAGGTGCGGACGGCCAGATTGACCGCCACGGAGCTGGTGCAGGGTAAGCACATCGAGTTTGAGGGGAAAGGCCGCACCTTGATTTATAGCGGCTGGCTCAAGCTCATTGAAAACGACCAAACCGAAGAGGGGGGCGAAAAAGAAGCGCCCAACCCGGTTCCTGTGATCGAGCAAGGCCAAACCTTGAACGTTGAGCACGGCGAACTGCTGTCCAAGAAGACCAAAGCACCTGGTCGATATACCCAAGCTTCGCTTGTAAAGAAGCTGGAAACAGAGGGTATAGGTCGCCCGGCCACCTACGCCGCGATCATGGACAACATCGTGAGTCGTGCCTACGTCAAGACCGTCAAGAAATTTCTGGAACCAACCCCATCGGGCGAGCTGATCGTAGATTCACTCGTGGACAAATTCAAATTCATTGATTTGGGCTTTACCCGCGATGTGGAAAAAGAACTGGATCTCGTTGCAGCTGGCAAAGCAGGCTTCAAAGACGTGATCCAAAAGGTGTACGACCAGCTTCAAAACGAGTTGGCCAAGTTGGATATTCAGGGCGCGCCGGCCACGACGACCATCAAAGCCAAGTGCCCAAAATGCAAAAACGAGGTTACTTCTGATGCGCGCACGCTGTCCTGCAAGTGCGGGTTCAAGCTATGGCGTGAAATCGCCGGGTTGCGCCTCACTGACGCGCAGTGCGAGTCCTTGTTGGCCACCGGCTCGATCCAGAACACGCCCGGATTCAAGAGCGGAAAAACCGGCAAGTTATTTTCAGCCGGGCTGAAGCTGGCCGCCGATCTGTCCGGCAAGGTGGATTTCGTATTCGAAGAGCGTGCTGCGTCAGCAGAGAGCGCTGGCCAAGATAAAGCTCCTGCGAAAGATGCCCCTGCCTGCCCCAAATGCAAAAACCCAATGCGAAAACGCACCGGTGCCAGGGGCGCGTTCTGGGGGTGCAGCGGATACCCGGACTGCAAGGTTACCGCTGCAGACAACCAGGGCAAGATGGGCAAGGTCACCGGATACACATAGAAGGACGATATTTCAGCTTTTTTCAACCACGATAGGAGTGTGCGGCATGAGCAATACAGCAAGCAAAGCTTTACTCAAAGACGAAATCATTGGCCGCGTTGCGGAAGAGAACAACATCAGCAAGGCTCTTTCAGGCAAGCAGCTTGCCTCGATTGTGAAGCTGATCCAGCAGCAACTGGCCAAGAAGGGAGTCTTTATTTTGCCGGGTATCGGCAAGTTTTCCGTGGTCAAACGCGCGGCGCGCGCCGGACGCAATCCCAGGAACGGTGAACCCATAAGGATTACTGCACGCAAAGTGGCCACTTTCAAGGCTGCTAAAGAGCTGCGTGATGCGATCGCTTGAACAAAATCAGCATTTTTAGTGAGAGAGGGCGTTGCCCTCTCTTTTTTTATATGAGTGTGTTTTACCAATATGTACTGAACCAATGTCGGTTCTTCATTTTTTTGGAGATTAAATATCATGGCTATCAATACTCGTACTAATTCTGGCAAAACTGGCGTTTTCTTGGCATTCGTCCCTCTGCTCGGTGGCTTGTTCATCGACAACGAGGACACTCGTGCCGCCATCAAGCTCGCTCGCGAAGCTTCTGGTGCGCAGCAAAAGGATGGTTATCAAGGCTACAAGGGCACTTCCGCTTCTGCGAAAGCTTTGGCTTTCCTGAAGGAAAAAGGCATTCAATCGGTTGCTTCCGTTGCTGGCGTGCTTCGCGGCATTGCTTACAACGAAACCGTAAAGGATGGTGTCACTTACCGCCGTGTCTTTGTCACCTTGCGTGATAACGGCGAAAGCTACACGCTGAAGTTGGATGCCAGCAATCCCGGCACTCACAAGCTGTTGCAAAAGCTGGCCAACGTCACCTTGAACGAAACAGTGGAAATCTCCGTGTTCGGCAGCTACAAGCCGAATGCAAAGGATCCAGCTGGCCCGTCCTACACTGACTACGCAGCATCGGTGAAAACCGCTGCCGGCGAAGTCAAGGTTGCTGAAGGTGCATGGAATGCCGTCAATGAAGTCGTGAAGGGTCTGGAAACTCAGCTCGCCGCGATTCCTGGTATGTCCAAGGAAGCTGTTAGCACTGCTACCCGCACTGCCAAGACCAATTACTTTGCTGAAATGGCAAAGACACTTGGTGCTGAAATGGCATCTGCGCGTGAAGCTGTAAAGGCTGATGGCCACACTGAGCCGGAAGCTGCTCTTCCGGTTGACGACGACGAACCGTTTTAATCGTCCATCGTCAGATGTTTCACTAACCCTTCCAGTCTTTGACTGGGAGGGTTTTTTAATGTCTCTGCGTAATTTTTAACCATCACCCTCACGCCATTGCAGGGCATGCACTTCTCTCTTTTTATACCGGCTTTTTACACAGAATTTGTGGATAGTTTTGTCAGGTGCGCACGTGTGGCCACAAAGTCAAAATCGTCTGTAGAGGGGGATAGACTTCGGGCAACCGGAAGAGCTGGGCAGACCTGCACGCAATCGGCCTGCGGCCTCGCAGGACGGGTAGGGCGACCGCCCGTAACCCAACGTCACAGCTTCGTTGAAAACGTAGCCAAGGCGTTCTGCGGAGCACGTATGCCGGTCGGCATCCTGTGCTCGCCACTCCAAAATCATAAGCCCCACATCATCGCTGATGCAGGGCTTAGATTTCCCTTGGCCAACTGCACCCTCGGGATCAAGGGATGGAGTACGTCTCGGCTCCAGACGACCTGCTTACGGGCAGGTTCACCCCGGTTTGCGATGCTTCTCTAGGAGAATTGAATGTCGGTTCTTGCATCGCTGCACGGATGGGCCGGAACCCTTTGGGAGTTGAACGCCGTGCCGTTTCAACATGTTTTCATTATGCATACTATTTCACGATCGCCAAGCTGTTTTTAGCGGCCCCCGAACTTTTTTCCAAACGAATTTTCAGATCGCCCACAATCTGCCGATATTGTTTCAGCATCAATAGCTCGGGGCGCGCTTCCAAATTCTTCCACCGAGAAAGCGCCTCTGGACTCGCGCCGATAAAGTTGGAGATCTGAACATCATCGTCATAACCAACTTTCAAATCTCGTGCCCACTCGGCTATGATTTCTGGCATGCCCATTTTCGAGTAACGGTCCCCTTTTACGCGGCCTCCGTTTTTGAGCAACGCTCTAGCCTCTTTCATAATGTCATCCGGCACGCCGGAAGTCCTGCCTTGTTCGTATGAAACTAATCGCGGCTTGCTGATTTCAATGCTCTCCGCGAAGGTGTGTTGCGACATTCCAAGCGCGTTGCGAATTTTGACCAGCTCTTCTTGATCCGGGGTGAGGTTTAGTATTTTTGGAAGTGATTTAGGGAGTATTGGCACTACGTTGCCAGTATTGGTTTTTCTCATTACTTACTTTCCAACGCACTTGCGAACAAGCTCACGGAGCTGTTTTAGGCCGAGTCTGCCCGGCTCGCCTGCGCGACCAGGCTTGCCAATTAGAGGTGGACGAGTTTTATTGTTCTTCCAACGCGAAATAGTTGCGGTGCTCACTGTGAGAGCCTTAGACAAAGCAACATCATCCTCATAGGGTATGCCAAGTAGTTTGGCCCATTTGGCCAGAATTTGGCTCATGGGAATATCTTCAAATTCTTTAGCGTCATCGCTTCCGATTTCAGCAAGCAATCCCCTGGCTGTTTTCATAACAGAGTCAGGTACTCCTAAAGTTCTGCCGTATTCATAAGATGCCAGACATGGCCACCCTATACCCAGCGCATTGGCAAATAGGCTTTGTGAGTAGTTAAGTTGACGACGGATTTTAACGAGTTCCTGCTGATCTGGAGATAACTTCGCAGTCGTTGGCTGGCGTTTTTGGGGCATTGGCAGAGCAGCGCTCTGACGTTCTTGCTCTACAAGCCTTACACCGGGGACGGCGGATTTTTTCATATTTTCTGATTCCTTCTTCGCTTGGACATCTAATTTCTTTTTAGTTGACCAAGACCTCTTTTTTTGATTATCACATAAATGCAACTGTATTTCATTAAGCATCCTTTGCCTGTATGCATCAGAAAATGCGGCCTCCGAATTGGGATCAAGTTCGTTTTCAATGAATTCTTGTCCGGATACCTGGTCTGTATCGTTATTGTGATTTATGTCTGACACGCAAATTTCTTCTTGAGGTGGGCGCAGATTTCGAGTGCCATGCGGGGAAGAAATTTGTCTGGCGCATCCGATCAGATATGACTCTATGCCACTGTCGCTGGACAGTAATGATGGATTGAATGAATCAACCAGTTTGGTGCGAGTAAGGATCCACAGTTCAGATGCCAAGTCATCAGCATTAACGCCCTGCCGGAAACCAACTACTTTTGCTAATCTTTTAAGCGTCGGAAATACTAAGGCAGCGAATTGACTCTCATCAATTCGCTTGTCCTTGAACGCTATAAATGCTTCCTTCACGCCCAATTTTTACTTTCAGGAAAGTGCGTCTTCAACGCACTTTGCAATTGACTGCCATTGCTGCCTGACAACCTTGTGCTGCTCATCTGCGCAAAGCAACTCGGCAAACATCCAGCCGGAGACAAGCAGAATGTCAGGTAGATGTTCCGGGCGGTTGTGCATCGCCTTTGCTGTGATCTCGGTCAGGTCGCTGATCCGTATCTGGCCAGCATTGCCACCAGCTGCGCGCTCAATTTCGGCTAGGCCGATTTCGATACACACCAGAGGCGATTCATTTAACAAGATGGACAGATTTGCTATTTTTGTTGACGCATTCATTACATTTCTCCATTAGGTTTAGATATTGGATCCACCATACGCACCCCCAGATAAACCAGTCCAGATGTGCCCTGCACGAACTTCATACAATCTGGCAGGATTTTCGTTTGGCCTATTGTCACAGCCTCGAATTCTGCTTGCCAGTCAATCTCCGCAAATGCCGCTTGAAGATCTTCAGCACTAAATAGGGCAAACGGAACGTTTTCGTACTCGCGTTCTTTGAATGGTATGGGTGAGTTGGTGTCGCCCGCGAAGGAAGAGATCTCGCGCAGCGCCAAGTCCAATGTGTGTTGCGGGCTGGGGGGAGAGGGCGGAAAAGGATCCATTGCGTCTGGTGCAACGGCAGCATCCGGCTCCGGCTCCGGCGCGGGGAAAGTCCCAGCCTTATTGAGCGCCGCGTGGTCGCCCCAACCATTGCCGATCACCACCGGTTCTCTGGGAGAATCTTTCATTTTGTCTTTGAGGTGAGGGAATAACTCGGTTCTGAATATGATGGTGTATTGCCAATCCAGACCTACACCCTTGCCGCCAGTCCTGAAATCCTGAATGTGGAAAAGAGCGCGCTTTGTGCTGTAGTGCTTGCCGTCATGTTCTTGCTTCAACACCTTCAACGCGGCGAGTTTTTCGAGCAGGGAAAACGTGAATGGCGATTGTTGTCCACGCTGATTTTCTGCAATCTCAGGCATACCAAAGCTTTCGGATACGGCCTTCCGTAGGCCAGCATCGTTGATATACACCCAGTCGGCGTGCTTGATCCCGATGCGCAATTTTTTGTCTCCGCCGTTGATGCGTCCCTCTTCGCAGAGGACATCAAGGAATGCCGAATATGCCCATTCAATTTCTTCGGACATCTTGGCACCATCTTGTGCGGGACGATCAATCACCGTTTCACCAGTAGCTTCAGAATGCGTTGCTTGATCGGCGGTTGGCACGTCACCGTCTTCGGATGGCAGGAGCGCAGCACTGATAACCGGCAACGTATCCTCGGATGTTTCCGGCATGCCTTCATACATCCGGTCGATCTCATTCTGTTGCAGCCCCTCAGCCTTGCCGGTGTCAATGTCGGAACGGATCAGCAGTTCCGCCAAGGCTCTTGTACGGTCATCCGGCCAGAGCGGCAATCTGGACAAGTGGTGGTAGTAGGAAACGCACATCTTGAGCGCGTCCCTGTCTTCTTTTGGCAGCGCCCAGAATTCCGGAAGCTTGATGAGCATGGCTCCGCTTACGAGGTCATGGTTTGGCTTCACCTCTTTAACCATACCGCTTGAAAGCAACTTGTAACACTCGACTTTGCCCAGGTCATGCGCATACGCGCATAACGCGACAAGCGGATCCTCTGAGTTGAATTTGTATGTTGGTTCGATTAGCGGGAAGAGTATTTTCCCGGCTTTGCCTCGATGCCCGATGTATGACCAATGCTTTGATTTGGTGAACATGGTGCGCAACACGTTTTCTGTGTGTTTTTGCAGCGACAATCCACCGTGGCCGCCCGCTACAGGCGAGGCGGGCAATGTTTTGAAAGCCTCGTATATTTCCATGAGCGCCATCATTAGGTTGGCGTGCAGCGGAAATTGCTCACGATATTCTTTGAACCAACCGTTCAGCTCATCAGTTAGGTTTGAATCCGTGAGGTGGGCGCGTTTTACTTGTTCGAAGGTCAAAGGCAATTCGCCTAGGCTGCATACAAGCCCGCGCAAGCGGGTAGATTTCATGCTCCACGCGACATTCTCGCGCCTGTGTCTGGCGAATACCCAATAGAAACATACACCGGTCACAACGCCGATCAAGCACCATGTCGCGCTGTTATAAAGGGCATACGGAAGCTTGGGTAAGCCATAACCATTTGCGATACCACCTGCCAGGATAAACAACACGAGATACCAGAAGGCAAACGTGATGAGTAGTGATTTGATGATTGGATTTGTTCCCACGGCGTTTACCTATTGAGTCAGATGATTGAGTCTGACCAGTGAAATCTTGAGCGGACATGGATAGGCAGTGCGTCGGGCTGTCTTCCAGTAAAAAACCAGTGGCCCATTTTGAGGCCGATGATTCCGCGTTCCTCGATCAACTCGGTGGCCACCAATAATTCACGATTCGGAACGTGCGAGAACATGTCTCTCAACATGTCTGCACGAATGCCCGGCTTGAACCATATTTCCTTCGCTACATCGAGCGACAGTTCGCCACCAAAGCATAGGATTTCACTGCATAGACTTGCCGGGATTGAGACGGCCAGAAAGGGGAGGGGGGCGGGCAAGGGCAGGCATGCCAGATACAGTTGGTACTGTAATCTCACCTGAATCAGGTACGGGCGCGCGCCTAGCGCACCACAGCACAAAGAAAATGTCAGGGAGTTCTTGTCCATCGCATTGGGGACGAAGATCCACTCCAAAGCCTTAATGCGTTGCGCGTCCGCTGAATTAACGTTACAGGCTGCACGGACGGCTTTCTTGATTCGTTCAAATGCCTCGCGCTCTGGACCTTCCTCATAATCCGAGGCATCAATAAGCGGGGTTTCAACGGTTGGCTGATCGCTCTCGTTTTCAAAATGTATTGAACCGCCAATTTCACGATCTTCAAAAATAACCCCAGTCTCGGCATAGTCCCAAGGACTTGGAGTTGCCTCGTCAAAATCGTGAGTGGACGCGAGCATCATTCCGGCGTGCCGGATGAGGTGGACAGATACTGATCCGCGCGCCGGAACAGATCTATGCCTTTTACAAACCGCGAACGGAAATAGTTAAGCCTAACTGGACCTGTCTCCGCTCCGGTGGCTTCAGACATTTTAATTTGTGGGACACGGATGTGGTAAACCTTGTTGCCGGCGTAACTGACAATGGCCTCGCCCTTGTCCAATGCCGTCAGGTCGTAGGGTGAAACCTTGTATTCTTCAACACCGCGCTCGCCAATGCCGGAATTGGCGCTCGTTGAGCCACTATTTGACGGAGTAGTCGCATCAGCACCAGACTGGCTTTCACCGCCCGAAGCGCTGACGGAGTCTTGCACACGCATTTCTTTGCCGATGATCTCGGCGGCAATCTCGGCGGATTCCATCGTCCCTATTTTGAAAAAGACCTTTGTCCATGTGTTTCCAAGCACCATTTCGCGCAGTTCTGGCGATATGGCATCGAGGTTGGCGACCGTCTGCGGGGAGGGGATAAAAAACATGTGAGCAGAACGGCTTTGCTCAAACATGCGATTCCATGAATCGCTTATGTAAGCTCCTGGCTCATCGCAAAACGCCATGCAGGGTGGCCACGGCTTTTCTTCATCCGGCATGGCCTGCAGCCACGAGATAGTGGTTCGCAGGTCACCGATGAATATCTTCCCGAAATTCATGGCGGCATTGTCTTTACCCATCGTGGGGAGCATCACGTAGATGATCTTTTTCTGCTTCACTGCCTCGAAGAGATTTACATCGGGCGAATAGGTGTTCATCACCTGCCCGAATTTTCCGGTACCGAAAGTAAACAAGCGTCCGCCCACGCCGCCAAATGTCTCTTTCAATCGTTTCATGTCGATTGAAGAAACGCCGTCTTTATTGGTGACGCGGTATTGATCCAGAAACAGGGACAGGTTGGTTTTCTCGTTCGATGGCGGAACTCTGTTTTCCAAATAGGTCAGCGCCTTTTGGTTCATAAGCAAGATCGAAAGATCGATGGAGTTGTAGGCCAACCCCGCTTTGTTCAGAGCTGCAACGAGAATTAGAAGTCCCTGATTGGCCGCCTGTTTGAAGTAGTCGGCCCCTGGGCTGCTGTCAGTAGATGGATTCAGCAGGAGAATGCGAGACGCTACTTCGTCGGCATCTCCAAAGAGAAACGGGTTGTAGGAATTGCTCATTTCCGGATTGCCGGGGTTGATTACCAGCAAATCATCTTCGCGTCCTGCCCACGCGCACGCAGCATGAATAGCGGCTAGGTTTTTGACATCCATCTTGCCGTCCACGAATATCACGCCGCCGCCGCTGCTGATGTGCTGCTGCATGATGTAACCGCCAAGCACCGTTTTACCTACACCTGACTGACCGAGGATAAACATGTGCCGCATCACGTCTTCATAAGGGATAACAACCGGCTCGCCAGTGTCGATGCAATACCCAAGCATTAGGCCGGCATCCTTTTCCCGGTCTATCCGACCGGAACTTTTGCGCGCCGCGCGCGCGGCGCGTTCAGTTGGATCACTGCCGGGTACCGCGCTTGATCGCAGGCTCAGCTCTGACTTGAAGAACGCCGGCGCAAATATTGAGTCCGCAATGCGCTTGGCCAGAAGCCCGCCGGCCACAGCTGAGATGGACACTCCCAACATTGACTGGAGCATGAAAACTATCTGGTCAACATCGCTCTGCGACAAGCTATAAATTTTGGCGCAGATCAGGTTTCTCACGCCGAGCGCATCGGCGCAGCGCCGGGCCTGTGTGATCTCCCATCCCTGAAAATCCTCTCCTAACAGCTTCTTCAGCCACACAGAAAAAAATGGATTTGTTGAAAGGCCGCCAGAAAGAAGCGCGACACCAGTCACGGTGTCGCGCGTTCCTCCTAATCTCAGTCTTTTAATGGCCTTGAGTGAAAGCATGTTTGCATTTCTTTAATTAACACAATTGCATATATGTATAATATCCGAAATACAACTGAGCTTCAATCTTGAAATCATGATGGCACCCACCCACCTTGTTTTTGGAGTCACAACGATATTTGGCCTATCCCATTTAGGATTGGTGGACGCTTCTGTCCCGGTATATGCGGCTGCCGGCCTTGGATCGTTGTTGCCGGACATCGATCATCCAGGCAGCGTTGTGGGCAGAAGGTTGTGGTTTGTGTCGGCTCCAGTGTCTATGGTTTTCGGCCATCGCGGCATCACGCATTCACTGATCGCCGTGGTGGCCATGTCAGTGGCAATCGCATGGCAGGCCGGCGCGCAGTCATGGATCGCTGCGCTGGCCATCGGTTACCTGACTCACCTCGTAGGCGACTGGCTTACCCCCTCCGGCGTTCCATTTCTTTGGCCTAATCGGCGCAAGTTCGCTTCGCCTTATGGTTTTAAGACCAACTCGATGGCCGAGATGGTTTGTCTTGTGGTGATGATCGCTATTGATGCGTTTGCACTACCTGGGTAATCGGAACTGAGATACTTTCGGAGGATTCGTTATGGCAAAAAGTGTAGAGGAAAAAGCAAAGCACGAAGAGCTGGTGCGTCGCTTCGTGAAGATCGGGGACACTCTCACCCATACGCGCTGCATGGGTTGCGTTGAAGAGCACATCTACACGGGAACTACCAATGACACATACGCATGGCTGTGTGGCAAGCCAACCAGAGATACGGTACGTCTCGGCGGCTCAAAATATATTGTCAACGACATTACGCCGGGCAATGTCACACATATAAATCGCATTCCTGTTGAGGCGGTCGAATTTTTAGCCATTGCTTATAGATAATCGCAATGGTATCTTTAATCATTACAGCATAATTAAAGGAATCTCTATGAAAAAAACGTTGTTTGTCATGGCTGCAATAGCAGCCTTTTCCATTGTCGCTCAAGCCGGTGAAGCAACGTCGGCATCAGCTGCCGCTGTGGTCACAAAAAAGAGCAAGATCGCGGCGCAAAAGCCAACGCCGGAAGCAATGCTGCTGGCCAAATTCAAGCAGAAGTATCCAGCGACCACATCTGTCACGGTTCGCAAATCAGCGATTGGCGGCCTCTATGAAGTGGTAATGGGCAACAACATCGCCTACACCGACTCCGAGGCGAAATACTTCCTGTTCGGCCACGTCTTTGATATGGCATCCCAGCAAGACCTGACGCAGGCGCGCATCGATGAGATGAGCAAGATCGACTTCTCTTCGTTGCCGGTCGCTAAAGCTATCAAGGTGGTCAAGGGTGATGGCAAGCGCGTGTTTGCCGTGTTCACTGATCCGGATTGCCCTTTCTGTAAGCGCCTTGAATCCAGTCTCAAGGATGTCGATAACTTCACGATGTACGTCTATATGTTCCCGATCACCGGACTGCATCCTGAATCTGAATCGCACGCCAACTCGATCTGGTGCGCAAAAGACCGCTCTGTGGCATGGAGTGATTTTCTGCTGAACGATAAGCTGCCTGAAGGCAAAGCAGATTGCGCTACACCAGTTCAAGAACTAATCGCGCTTGGCCAAGAGTTGGGCGTGCAGGGTACGCCTACTCTGTTCCGCCCTGATGGCGCGCGCGTTCCTGGCGCTTTACCTGCGCCCCAGCTGAATGCGTGGCTGGATGGCAAAAATATTCAGAGCCGTTGATGCGCGCGTTCGTGTTCTTGATTGCGCTAATAGGTACTGCGCCAGCAATGGCGCAGTACCTTGGCGTTCATGGATCTCTTTGGGAAGTCCAGGAAGAAGATGCTGTCGGATACATCAAGCGCCGAGTAGAAGCGCTTGAAAAAGACGGCACCATTAACCTCATGCTCTTTGAAAACACCGAAAAGATTAAGCATGCGATGCTGCATCCGAAAGCTGTGCCTGGGTATTCAAAGGCAGTGACAAATCAGAAACACTACTTTGACCCGTCAGTCATTCTGGACAAGCCAATTATCGATGCACAGGGGAGAGTTCTCTATCAGGCGGGCACCCGCGTAAATCCCTTGATGTACGGGGGACTGAGCAAACGACTTATTTTCATTGATGCGCGCGAAATCGAGCAAGTCGATTTTGCTTTGAATGAAATCAAAAAGAATCCGCGCGACGTAATTATTTTGATTGCGGGCGACTGGGTCGCAATCTCAAAACGTCTTGGTGCGCAGGCGTACTTCGATCAGGCCGGAGCGATGACGCGGCGATTTCAGCTAAGCAAAGCACCTTCCATCGTTTCACAGGAGGGTTTGAGATTGAAAATTGAAGAAGTGGCGATTGGGGAATCGAAGTGAAAAATCTATTTCTTTCAGCGCTCCTGTTTGCGGTATCCCTCTCTGCAAATGCCGGTTCGGTATGTAACGGCCAATTCATGAACCCGATCTCGGATGTGTGCTGGGACTGCGCTTTCCCAATCAAATTGTTCGGGCAAAAAATAACCAGTGGTGATGGTGAAGATTACGATTCCTACAACCCGTCCGGCATTGAGAAGGTGGTTTGTGCTTGCAATGTTGGCCCCGTTCAAATTACCGGCATACCGGTTTCATTTTGGGAATTCACCCGGCAGGTGGATGTAACCCGCACCCCTTACTGTCTGGTCGGGCTTGGCCAGCGCATGAATGTCGATATCAATTCAAATATCGACGGAGGGAAATCAAGGACAACAACCGACGACCCAGGCGCAACTTTTCGACACGTCCACTGGTACATCAACCCGATTCTCGGGTTGATGGAAATCATCTTGGACTCAAAGTGTCTTGAATCAAAAGGGTTCGACCTTGCATATATGTCCGAGCTTGATAAAACGTGGCTTGATGAAGAGTTGGCGCGAATCATGACCCCGGAAGCGTACCTCTTCAATAACATTGTTGCGCAACTGGCGTGTGGTGCCGATTGCATTGCGGCAACAACTGGAATGAGTTCAATTTCAAATGCGATGTTCTGGTGCGCCGGCTGCAATGGTGCGTTGTACCCGCTCGATGGCTGGACAACAGCCTCATATTCCGGCGTGCAGATGTCATCCCTCTTGGTGCAACGCATGGCTGCTAAACAGCACCGCATGATGACTCAAGCATCTTCAGCAGGGAAAGATGCAATGTGCGGCGCTGGCCATCTCGAAGTCACCATGGATAAACGCCAATACAAATTCTCTATGCTATTCCCAGTTCCGCAAGCGGAAGCAAAAGACAACGGTATTGGGGGATCTGGAAGCACGATTTCTGGCTGTTGTCAGCCATTTGGTCGATCAACGGTTTTGTGGGGAAGTGGACGCGAATTGCCATTTATCGGAGAGGACTTCGCCTACGGCATATTCAGAAAAAGGGATTGCTGCCAATGACGATTGCTCACTGTATTGGTATTGGGACACTATTTTTGATGGTGTCTGTGCACGCCGCTTCGCAAACGGACGAAGAGCTGATTCGTCAAGGCCGTGAACTCATCCAAAAAAACCAGGCAGCAATGGATCAAGCGACCAGCGGCGGGTATGCAACTCCGACTTTGAATGTAGAGCGGGGTAGCCCGCTATTGCAACAGAACCAATTCTTGCCAGAAGCTCGAAAAGATTTCATGGATCTGGCGACCGGCAAGAAAAGCTTGGCTCAAGTTGCCACCAAGAAATACGACTTCATGATCTTCGTTTCGTTTTCCATGCCTGACGAAATTCTTCGTCTGTATTCCACGCAAGCCAAGGAATATGGAGCGAAGCTGGTGTTGCGCGGCATGTTCGAAAACTCTCTGACAAAAACCAAACTGCGCGGGCTTGAAGTAAATGCGGCGGGTGCCGAATGGGATATTGCCCCGGCCACTTTTCGAAAATTCAAGATTGAGCGCGTTCCGGCGATTGTGATCGCTGATGCCACGAATGAAAGCGTGCTTGAGAACGGGTGCGCAAAAGCAGGCGACTACATTCGTGTCGATGGCGACATATCTCTTCACCAAGCGCTGGTGTTGATGAAGCAGCAGGGTGAAGGCAGGTTCGTTAAGGTTGCAGAAGATTTTCTTGAAACAGAAAATCATTAAACGGAGTTGAAAATGAAGAGAACGCCGCTCTTAATAATTTCCCTGTTGATGCCGATTATTGCGAGCGCCGGCGGTCCTGCTGACTATCAGGCTGGTATCGAATTTACCAAGGATCCAACAGGCGGCCAGCCAGCCAATGGAACTCAAGGGGTTGGACAAAACGCTTCCAATATTCAAAACTTAATCAAGCTTTTCATCACTCATCAGGATGTTGCGACCACGACTGGCGCAGATGCATCATCGACGATGAATGCTGCTAGTCAGAGCGCTGGTGATGTCAATATTTTGAAGCAATATTTTCAACAAACAAACAGTTCCGCTGCAACAGCGAGCGCTAGTTTGAATCAGCCAGGCGGACGCGGTGATCAGAAAAAACAATTTTGTCTGACCTACACTGACAAAATTCAAACACCTAATCCTGACCCAATAAAATACGCCGAATGCCAGGCTGTTAATGAGTTGAACAAACACCCAATCAAAGACTACAGAGCTAATTCAGGGTTTTCTGCAAACGATGCAATTTTTTCTGCAGGTTCACAGTTGGGGTTAGCAAAAAAAGAAATTACAGACACGGATCAGTCACAGCTTCTAACAATTGTAGGTGTTGGCGGGACTCCTGGCGCATCTAGCCAACAATGCGTAACGGTAAACAAAATCTCCCCGCCACAAACAACAACGGGACAGTGCGCGCGCGCAGCCGTCCCCGACACAACCCCATGCAGCATGACGCTCACACCCAAAGTGATGCTTGAGAAATATTGCAACGTGTCGGGCGGTCCAACTCCTATCCCTTTCTTCATCACTGCACCGGGTGGAACCGGCGGTATTGGCGCTTATTCAACTAATGCAGTTGGGCCTGCCACGATTGAATATGTCTGCGGCACTCCAAGCATAATCGACGGATCAGTGACTACAATTATCGCCCGTCTGTTTTTAGCATCCGGCTCTCATACGTTAAATGGCCCTGTATCAATTGAATTCGCGCCTGGTGTGAGCTATCCATGGACTACAAAAAGCCTTGAATATGATGCATGGAATAGTTGTGCGGCTTTTGGCATGGGATGCAACTGGAATCGTAACGATTTTATGTATGGAATTAGTTATGACGGGCTGACTGATGAAGTAAATATAAAATATATTGGGATGGTTTTCTCCCAATCGTCCGGGGCTGCTGATCCAGTTGGCGGAGACACAATACTTTCGTGTGCGCAGGGAGCAAATTTTGTTGCAGGCAGTGTTCCGTATTCAATTACAACTTGCACAACCACTACCACATGGGCGGGGACAACTCAGGATTGCGTTACAACTACAAAGTATGCAATTCCTGCTCGATGCGAAACGCCGGGAATTGCGCCAACTGTCGTCGCTGTGACTCCTACAATAAATTCTTACGCAGCAAAAAGCACGTGGACTATGGATGCTAATGGTTCTGGCTGGACGTATTCATGCCCGAATGGCGGGCAACTTGGTGCGCCAACCGGTCTATTTGCTCAACCAAAACCTTCCGCTTCTACCTGTTATATCGCTAGTTACGGCAGTTGCGGGGTTGTGCCGTCACATGATTCTTGGTCTGTTGCTATCGCTCCCGGGACTTACGATGCAGCAGGGGTGCCAACCTTTAATCCCGCATATTGCACTCTGCAAAGCACGATCAATAATTTGCATTTGTACGCACCTGCACCTCACTATACTGGAGGAGCCGGTTTGCGCGAAAGATTGACGGAAGATGTGGTCAATTCTTGTGATGCTTTGCAGGCGCAATCTCCAGACGGCCCAGCAGCGCCGGGCGGTAGTTACGCTCCAATTAGTATTTTAAAAAATACATGTCCAGCAAGCTGGACATTATCCATATCCTCACCATCATTTCCTTCCGTATGCCAATTTCAACCTGCTGATGTACCCGCAATTGCGACTTTGAATTACGTTTGCCAGTCTGGAGGAACGTACAACACAACATCGCACCAATGTGAGTATCAGAAGCCATCATATATTGCGGTTGCGTCGAAGCTTTACACATGCGCAGTCGGCGATACATTGCAAGGCGGCACTTGCCCAAATGGAGGAGTCCGAAATGGTGATTCCTGCCTGTATTCTCCTTACGCAGCAGCGTTAGCATCACAGTCATGCATTTCTGGGTTTTATCCATCTGGATCGTTGTGCTACAACGATTTGGCTTTGGCTCAAACGATCACGGTTGCAAATGGTACGTCTGTTATTGATTCCATCAAAACATATTCGTGCAACGGCACGGACACGCTGAACGGCACTCAATGCGAAAAGGCGGCACAAATGGTGTTGTGTGATCACCAGCCACCTTCTGTTGCTTCCACTCCCGTGAACCATTACTCATGCCCAACAAACAACAAGACCGGCAACTATTTCATCAACTACGCGCTTGCGGATAACACTGTCTGGTCGCAAGCGTGTGTGGCGTTCTTGATTACCAAACCAGCCACACTGCAAAGTCGTAGCTGTGACGCGCCATACACCTACAACAGTGCAGCGGATAAGTGCGAATACCAGATGCCGGACTACGCGGCGAACATCAATAGAGATTGTTCTGGCAGTCCTGGATACACGTACAACTCTAGTACAAACCAATGTTTCTTGGTGCCGCCAACGTACCCCGCCTTTTGAGAGACAAGAATGAAAACAATATTGGCTATTCTTTTTTTATTGACAGTCTCCACTCTATCAACTAACGCAAATGCGGCGACATACTCTTGCCCGGCAGGAGTGCCTGGTACAGTTGCCGGAACAGATTGTACTTACCCTTTATCGTGTCCTAGTGGTGGTACGTTGCAAGTAATGTACGGGATGGCATTGTGCGTGTATTTACCACAACCATCGACCTGTTCGTCTGGCGTTAAAACACAAACAACGGCAAATGGTTCTGGGTTTAATTTTATTTCAAGTGGTGGCACTCAAACGCTTTGCACTAATGGTTCATATTATTGCTCGCCTCCTTGGCCATATATGAATAGTGCATTTAACACGTGCTATTCAAATGGGGCCTCCACTGGATGGAAAATATGTCCTGATAACTCAGTATATAAAACACCTGCTAATGGTGGTTATGGCTCTTACGGAGAGTGTTTACCAATTGTTGGAACTCCAATCTGCCCAAGTTCTTACACTTTAAGTAGTGATAAAGCCACTTGCACCTCAACAACGGCGGTATCGGCTCCATTTTGTCGATTTTCAGGCACTCAATTAGCTACCAGTTGTTATGTGCCTGCTGTTGTTAACTATCAATGCAACGCAGGTGACACTCTAAACGCCTCAACAAGCACTTGCCAACCACCAACGCTCTACGCGACACCAACGACACATTATTCGTGTCTCGATAAGGATGCCAACGGCGTTACTGACCAACTCATTACAACAACAACTTGCCGCCCGGATTTACTAGCCTACACTGGTGAGCCAATCTGGTATTGCCCGGTTGTTGCCGGGGATCCGGATCCCATCGTTGCAGGAACGCATTCTTGGTTGTTGGATGGGTCTCTGCAAGCGACGGCTGGTTACACGGTCACAGGGCCGCTTGGTACGCCTATAGCATCGAGTAAAAAATGGGTGGGAGGTACAACCTGCTCGTATCAGCCGCCGACAGTGGATGCGGTCTTCTCCTTTGTTTCTCACACATGTAGCGATCCAACATACGTCTTGGATGCGTCCGGAATGTTTTGCATTCCGCCAAAAACTACAACCTCTTCAGGTTTGAGTAATGTGATGGCATGTCTCGGTAATGACGTGCTCTCTGGATCAACATGCACGCCCGCGCTGTTGACATATTCGCCGACCCAACAAATTTCTTATACGTGCGATGCCGCTCTTCCTGTTGGTACCACACTATATCCAGCGACTGGCATTTGTTCTCAACCTTTGCAAACACAGCCTCCAACTCAAACCACAGTACAGGTTTGCGGCTCAAATGCACATTTGAATATGGCGACCGGCATGTGCGATTTTGTTTCAATCCCGGCAATCAATGTAGGGGGTCAATATTCGTGTCCTGCTCTTTATACGATTGGATCTGGTTCAACCGCAGGCTGGTGTATTCCTACGGCGCAATGGTCATATCCAGCTACTTGGAATTTGACTAAATATGACTGCCCTGATGGCGGAACTCTAGGGCTGAATGCATCTAACCAGCCGAATGGTTTGTGCTACTTGCCTTGATGGCGGAGATACCATGGAATATGTGGAACTGAAAATCAGCGAGAATACATCCGGGTCTGTTTCATCTAATAACCCGGCGATCCGGTTCGCGCGTTCCCGTTTCGGGGCGGTGTTTTTGTTGTTTGTCTCGCTGCTTTATCCGCTCGAATCTTTCAGCGCGACTTGTCAGCTTAAAACGGCTCCTATCTGTATAGACAGCACCCCATGCAGAGACGTAACTGATTCCGCTGGAAACCCAGTAAAAGTTTGTCTGAGTACCGCTATATCCCCTCCGCCAGGTGCATTGATCACCTCCGCGTCATGTTGGCAATATAAAGCCGTCTATGACTGCATGGATCAATCATCTCCAACCTACACCGATACCTGCAAACAGGTGAGGGATGGAGGGTCATGTGCAAACTATGCTGAGCTTTCTGCGACGTGCAACAACGACCTCCCAAAACTCGCCAACGGCGCGTGTCCGCTGTTCGATGTCAAATACAGTTGCGAAACCGCCCCTGGCAATCCATACACCGAAACGACTTGCAGTTCATCTACCAGCTGCGTAGATCAGAACGGTAATCCGTCATTTTGCACAGGCCCGGTTTCTCAAGAAACGAATACCTCAATCGGGGGTGTGGCTGCCGCTCAAGAAATGGCGCGGCAGGCCGGTGTGTATGCAGACAAGGGTACAAATCCAGCTGAAAGCGATCCTGACAAGATTCTGCTTTTCAAAGGGGAAGGAGCGCGTTGCTCTGAAGGTATGTGGGGTTTGGCACCGAATTGCTGTAAGGGTGATAGTAAGGGAGCAAGTGCTACAAACGCGCTTATCACCCAGCAACTGGTTGCAGCAGGATGGAATCAAATTGCTCAAGCCTATGTTGGTAGTGGTTACATGTATGACACGCTGCTGGACAAAACGATTGATCTTGTCACGAAGGCTTTGGGAGCGATGCAGCAAGTGATGGGAGGTGTTCTTAATGGGACAACAACTATTGCTACAACGGCTTCAAACATTGCCGGTGGGGCAGCCGGTGTTGCTTCAAGCATCAGCCTTACTAATACAGGCGACATGATCGGGGGCGCGATCGGGGGCGCGGTATTGGGCGCTGCAGCCGGTCAGTATGCAATCAAACTTGGTGCGAACACGGGGTTTGCTGGAACCGTTACGGCAGTTGGGAGTGCAATAGGAACGGTTGGAGGAACGTACATAGCGGGTGTAACTATGTATGCAGGAGCTGCATTGTGGAATGGCACCGCTATGACTCTGGCCGGCGCTGCTAATGCAGGAAGCCAAGCGATCGCTGCTATATGCACTCCTTGCATGGTCGGCATGCTGGTATTTTCGATTCTCATGTCGTTTGCAGCTTGCTCGCCTGAAGAAATCAAAACCCAACTCAAGTTAGGCGCTCCGGGACTGTGTCATTTCGTAGGCACATACTGCAACACCAAGGACATCTTGGGCGGATGCATTACAACCATGCAGTCGTATTGCTGCTTCAACAGCCGTATCGGGAGAATCATTCAGGAAGGGGCAAAAGGAACTTCATCGACGGCTGGCCAACTCGGGAGCTGGGGATCGTCTCGCACACCTGATTGCTCCGGAATAAAAACCACCGATCTCAACAAGCTCGATTTCTCCAAAATAGATCTGTCTGAATTTATTCAGGATGTGACAGCAAACAGTGTTCCGGCCGGAAACGATGCCGCCAATGTGGTGGCAACACACACACAGGCGTATTTCGATGCGAACCAAGTCGATCCAACCGCAACGGATGGCCTTTTAGTTACGGGAAGCGTGCAACAACTAGCGCCGCCGGCAATCCCCATGAACGATACATCCACGCTTGATAATCCACCGCCATCGATGATGGCGTGCAGTGTGGCGTTCAAGGTGACAAACATGGCTCCCGATGGGACGACAACGGGCGATTTCGATATTTCGGACTGCAATCCAAACGCAATTATCGCGCTAACCAACCAGGGCAATTGCGCCGCGAGTCCTGCCACTTCTCTTGATCCATCCAGTTCGGACTTCACTTCGGCAACGGTCAGTCTCGATGGGAAGGCGAAATTCTCAATCACGTTGCCCCCATCCTGTTTTGCAGTCACTTCACCACCCACACAGAACATCTGGAAGGGGCTGGTTACACTCAGCCCTTACGGAACGTTAGGAGTTATTGATGCGATCTGGCAATAATCTTTCATGGGTTTTTCTCGCGGTGTGTTTGGCCGCAGCTCCGGCAAATGCCGAGGATTTAAAAAGTATGGTCGTCGCGGCGATCAAGGATGGCAAGTCGTCGGGTTATCTCGATGCTGAGACTGCCGCCAAGTTTGGCGCGCAGACGAAAAGCAAGAAGCCTGTGATGATCACCTTCGAGCGCATCGAACAGTATTCAGAGAATTGCGCCATGATTGCGGTCATGGCCGGGCAGGCCGATGTGCGCGATAACGCTGGGAAACCGGGCATCTTCAATCTGATGTTCAAGCTCCCAATCTGTACTGATGGAAGCTATCCGACATTGCTTCAAACGCGCGACGAAGAAAGGCATAAGTCCGTAATGAAGGACTGCCATCAAACAGTTCATCATGGCGCAGTGAAAGATGGGTTCGTGCAAGGGGAAATCAACTTCAGCAGTTGCCCCAAAAATGGCGTGGTGGATTTGTTCTACGATGGAACCTGCAAGGAATTACACCCCGGCCCGAACGCGGTGGTAAAGGAATTCATAATTGATGAGGAGGGCGCGCTGTCGATCAAGATGCTGATCCCGGTGGCGTGCATCAAAAAGAGCAAGCCGGAAATCAATAAGTGGCGACTTCACATCTTCGAAAGGCAGCAGCCGATGTATCCGAAGGAGCTTGCCGGGATACGGCCTGTTTTCTGGTAAAAAAAACGCCCGGACAAAGTCTCGGGCGTTTTTAAGGTTTGAGATGCGTTATTTTTTCGCTTCTTCCAGTGTCATGGAAGCAGTTACAGCAGATGCTGGAATTGGCGCACCAGTAGTTGCTGCAACCGGTTCAGTATCAAGTACCAAATAGCGCTTGATCCATTGGTCGATCAACATTTTCATAATCGTGTCATCTTGCGCTTCTTTGTCTTTTTCAAGACGGTAGTACACGTGCAATCCCTCGGCAAACGTCCCATTGGAGATTCCAGAACCAATATTTTCATTCCCGCGCCATCCGCGTGTGACTACTGGATTCTGTAGAACTTCAACAAACATCAATCCTTTGCTGTCCGATTGGTATAAACCCCCAATTAGAAAACCAACCACGCCAGCAGGGCCGGAGGTTAATGCCGATGCAATAGCCCCTCCCGCATTAACAGTTACTTGTCCAGCATTGGGCAGCATTGAATAAGCCGCTTTGCTATCAACAGAAGCAGTGGTTATTGTTCCTGATGTTGCAAATTTAATGGCGACACTGGCATCTTCCACTTTTTCTACAACCTTAAAGCCTTGCAGTTTTAACCGGGCACTAATAATCGTCTCAGCGTTTGGAAAACGATCACCACTTGCTGGGGAAGAGTTTGCAATCACAAAAATACCTTTAGGGAATTCATTGCTGTGAAAGACTCGCTCTCCAGTGGCTTTGACTTCTGTGATTTGAATATTTTTCCCATCGATATTCACGCCCACGTCTTCAGCGTGTGCGCCGATAGAGCAGAGCATCAAGGATGTGGTTATGGTGAGTAATGCGTAAAACGCTTTCATAGAGTTTCCCTTCGAAATAAAGTCATTCAGACGCTAACTGATGAATTAAAACTAGTCTGGTTGGTGATAGGCAAGCACTTGTAATCTTACCAGCCCTGAAGATGAATGTTGATGTAGGTTGCCATTATGTTATATATACGCGCAACAGTGTTATTATGGCGATACAAGGCGGCTTTTTATTTATTGTCGGAAGGGGTTGCGATGCGTAAGTATTTATTGTTACTGGTGCTGTGTTTTCCAATCGCTGTTCACGCTGTCTGCAATTGTGCGGACGACGATGAAGAAGGTGACGATAGCAGGACACTGCACAGTGATCACTTTTACATTGGCGTTGGAGGCGGGCGGTCAACGTCAGGCACTCCTGCAACACTGATAGATGCAGGAGTGCGGCAGGGTGATGTCGCATACGAAGTCAATTATTTGCAACTTGGCGAGCGCCCGAACATCAATAACATCAACCACTATGGACTATCGATAGTGGGCTACCTTTTTCAGTCACGGGATGGGCAGGCTGA
Source organism: Sideroxydans sp. (assembly GCA_028710605.1). Lineage (GTDB taxonomy): Bacteria > Pseudomonadota > Gammaproteobacteria > Burkholderiales > Gallionellaceae > Sideroxyarcus. The sequence goes on along the minus strand of JAQTTU010000001.1, from coordinate 412,130 downwards.
CTTCAATGTGTTTGGCCGCCTCGGATATGGAGCGTCCACGACGCTATTCACTGACGGCACAACAACATCAGCAAAGGGCTTCTATTTTGGGGCCGGCATTGAATACGGATTCACCCCAAATTTTTCCATGCGAGGCGAGATCAACAAAATCACATATTCGGACACCTCTACGGCGATCACTAAGGGGGACGTGTCAGGAGCTATCAAATTTGTGTATCACTTCCATTAAAGCGTAATACATCGGAGTAATCATGAATAGTTCGCTGAATAAAATTTATTTCTCACACCTCATGGTGGTCGTTGCTCTTGCAATCGCCGGTTGTTCGAATGGTTCCGGCACCGCAGCAGCAGGCACACCATCTACAGGTGGTTCATCTGGCACTAGCGTTGCCGCACCCGGTATTGTGATAGCCCTTACCGACCCTGTTTCAGGCACATCAACAACGAGCACGCCTGCTAATGTTTCCGCAACGTTAACAGATGCGAACGGAGCGATCGTTAAAAACGCTGTCGTCACTTTCAGTGTCGCAAACACATCTCTTGCAAGTATTACTCCGTCCACAGCGACGGCCTTGACCAATAACAATGGTGTGGCATCTGTCTCACTGACCAATGCAGGGATAGCTTCCGGAGCGACAACCATCACGGCATCCGCTCAGGCTGGAAGCCCAGCGGTGGCCTACACAACGACGATGGGGTTTTCCGTCGGCGCAACAACAGTAGCTGTCAGCACTCCGGTATTCGGGGTGGGTGCGTTGCCGTTGTCAGCCTATGGCACAACAAGCGTAAGCGTGACTGTCACGAGTGCTGGAGTGCCAGTAACCACCCCGCAGAGTGTGTCCTTCACTTCATCGTGCGTGGCCAGCGGCAAAGCAACCATTACCGCATCGACTACGACGGTTAATGGCGTTGCTACTGCATCGTACAAAGACAATGGTTGTGCCGGGAGCGATACGGTCACAGCATCTGTATCTGGCATGGCATCATCATCGGCAACCATCGCCGTGGCTGCACCGGTTGCCGGTTCATTGCAATTCGTGTCGGCGAGTCCGATAAGTCTCTCTCTTAAAGGGGTTGGTGGGATAGAAGCCTCCACCGTCACTTTCCGTGTTCTCGACGCAAACGGGAATCCAATTCAAGGTAAAACGGTTGACTGTTCTCTTACAACAACAATTGGCGGGATAGCACTAACACCTGCACCGATTTCCCCTGCCGTCACGTCATCCGTGACCTCGGACGCTTATGGATATGCAACGGTTTCAGTCAATTCCGGGGTCGTAAGCACACCGGTCAGGGTGATTGCAACCTCAAGCGGGCTGGGTGGAGCAATTCTCTCATCTCAATCGAGCGCTCTCACCATCACCACAGGCATCCCGGACCAGAGCAGTTTTTCACTGTCGGCCACCAAACACAATATCGAAGGATGGGGGGTGGATGGAAACACGACTGTTTTAACCGCCAGATTGTCCGACCACTTTTCCAATCCTGTGCCGGATAACACTGTGGTTAATTTCACATCAGAGGGTGGACAGATACTCAGCAGTTGTCAGACATCCGCAGGCGCGTGCAGCACAACCCTTACCAGTGCCAATTTCCGCCCATCAAATGGACGTGTGACTGTACTGGCGTGGGCACTTGGCAACGAGAGCTTCACCGATCTAAACGGCAATGGTGTGGCAGACATTTCTCCAAACGAATTGATCGATGCAAACAACAATTCAACTGATATGTCCGAGGCATTTGTTGACTACAACGAGAATGGTGTGAGAGATGCTGGTGAACCGTTCTTTGATTTGAATGGCAATAACGCATTCGATGGCCCGGATGGCAAGTACAGCGGCATACTCTGCAATTCATCCAGTTCTGCGGGCACATGCAGCACGCAACAAATCATTGATGTGCGCTCATCTTCAATCATTACCTTCTCATCGTCCTATCCAGCACCTTTGGCGTTGTTCGACTCAAACGATGCTGCCGTGGGTGCCATTACGCTGCCATCATGCGATACATTGTCAGCCAATAACAGCAATCCAGCTCAAACTTACTATATCCGTTTGGTTGACGTGAACGGCAATGCCATGCCTGTGGGTACGACCATCGGTATCTCTTCTACCAACGGAACGGTCCTATCAACAGCATCCTTTGTAGTTCCAGATACAGCCGGGTGCAGTAGTGCATTTTCCGGATGTCCCGCATCGGTTGGAAACGCAGCGTTTCAAAAATATCCAATCACTCTACAAAGTGATGCTCAATTCGCGTCCGGCACGTGCACTAATACCATATCGTCAGGCATTATGACGATCACTGTAACAACTCCGGGTGGTGTGAATTCCCCTACCACAACCACTACCGGATTTTCAGTGAACGATTAACATGACCGCCGTGCGTTTCAGAGCGAACTATCTTCTGGCCAGTTCGTACAAGATCCATACCACCATAACGATGGACAACGTAGGCATCGCCACCCTCCAGTCCTGACGGGATGGCAAACAGGCATACAGCATGTTGCCAGCAATCCATCCATAGATCAGATAGTTCCATCCGTGGGCCGGATGCATCACCCTCTCTGCGAACAACCAGCTCGCGGGCATCAAGAGCAGCGGCGCGAGTGCGATTGGTACGGAATTGATAAGTGTCGGGACGAATGTAACGGCTCCCATTGTCCATGAACTGCCGTTCCGCTTTGGGATGATGTCCGGCAGGGAAGGGGAAGCAAAAAAGACCAGCGCCATGAAATAATGAGCCAGCTCGTGTGTCAGCGTGCCAGGGAAAGTCACAAGGCTGTACGGCCACATGCCGAAGCGAGAAATCAGGGTGTTTGCAATCATGATGCTGAGCATCATGGTCATATCAATAAGGTTCAGCGAGTCTGCATGCTGTAAGAGCCAGTTAGGCATTAGTAGATCAGAGATTGAAAATCGATTGGTTCTGGCCGTTTGTTTTTGGAAAGCCAGATTGCGGCTTCTCCTTTGCAAGCGGCCACATCGCTATCGCTCATTCCAGAGCGCCATCTTGCTGTCCCGGATACCCCGCCAAACGTTTCTGCAAACACTTCTGTGATGCATGCATGATAGGTATCTACGGTTCCATTCAAGCCAGTCCCCAACGAATAAGCCAGTAGTTCCGCTGCTTGGCCATTGTACTTATCGACCGCAAGGCTTAGGGCGTTGTTTGCTTTTGTCGGATCGTAGATTGGGGCTTGTTTCATGATGATCATTTCACCCATCAAATAGCCCCAATGCCGGGGGTATTTTTTACCAATTTCAAGCGTTGTTAAAACATCCCATTCGCTTTGCCAATCTTTTTGAGACCTATACCAATATGCCAATCTAATTCCCGCAAGCGGAAGGTGCAATTCGCTCCAAGCCTTCTTGAGATATGGGACTGCACGGGCTTTGTCCTGAAGGACACCCAATCTCCCATCGGAATAAATCACGCCGAGGTTGTAGGCTGCTTTTGGATTGTTTTTGGCGCAATACAAAAACCACTTCTCCGCCTTAACGGAATCTTGTTTGACCCCTTTCCCCACCTCGAATAGATACCCAACGTAATTGCATGCCGATGGGTCGCCTTTTTTTGCATAAGAAAATAGCTTTGTCGGCGAGGTGTTGTTTGTAAGAGCTGCATTGAAATCAGACTGGATTATCTGCTGAGTAGTCGTAATGCCAGAAGCCGCTTTGAACTTGCTATACAAGGCCGACAAATCAAAACTCGACTTTGCATCATCCTCACTTTTTGCCTGTGCGTCCGCTGTTAGCACGGCCATCAAAATCAATACAAATGTCGGGATGTTCATCTTTTTGAATGGGTGGTGATAATTGCAAATTATACACACATGCAATAGAATCATAGAATGCGAACTTACCTTTTATTGACGTTGTTATTGATGTCCCACCATTCCTTGGCGGGCACTCAGAGTTACTGTTTTGGCGATGCCGCCAAAAGGGCGGGGGTAAACAAGGATATTTTGATCTCAATCGCAATGGTTGAATCAGACCTCAATAGAGCTGCTGTTCACAAGAACAACAATGGAACAGAAGACGTTGGTGTCATGCAGATCAATTCAAGTCATTTCGGGCTTCTTAAATCGGTTGGGATCAAACGTAATGATCTTTTTAACGCCTGCATCAATATTCATGTTGCCGCACTGATTCTGAAAGAGAGCATGCAAATACAAGGAAGTACGTGGGCTGCTGTAGGCGCTTATAACGCTGGCCATTCGAAATCAAAGCGGGCTGAGCAAAATAGAAGGCTTTATGCAAATAAAGTCTGGGAAAAATACAAGCGCCTGAAGGCGATCACTGGATAGCGGACTCGTATTTAGCGCACATACCTTAGTACGTGCAAAGATTAAAAAAACAACATCAACGCAAGGGAAAATTATGAAAGCAATGCTCGGTGGTTTTTTGATGTTTACGATTGTTGGCTGGGCATTGTGGGCACTCTCAGCAAAAACCGATTGTGAACAGGTTCAACGCTTCGCAGCTCCAGTCAATCTGATTTCTTGGGGTGCTCGTGAGCTATCTGCGAATTGGATAACAGCTGAAGAGCGCACGTCAGCATACGTCTGGTCAGCTGAAGCCAGGGAAACTGCTGAGAAGCTGATTGCAAGAACCTTTTTCTCGAAAGAGCTACGTTGTGTTTGGAGCAAATCGTAATGTTAAACAATGAAATGGCAATGCTGATCGGCGCAGTGTTCCTTGGCGTTTTTTCAGCAATACTGGCGGCTTGGATTGTCCGGGCAATTTCACGAATCCTGATCCGTAATTTCTTCTGGTTGTTGCGGTGGACGGCGCAACAAACCATTCAGGGGATCAGTTCTTTGCGCGCAAAGAATGAAGGGCATCGGGTCAATGCAAAATAAGCTCTTCATCAGCACATCTAAAGATGAAGAGGCCGTTGTAGGTTGTCTGAACGATGTCATCATCCAAGCAGTTCATGAGCGTGTTGCTGATGTTCACTTTCAAATGACGGACGGCCTTTGCCGAATTCGTTTTCGCATGCCCGGTGGTTCTCTGGTAAATCACCGGGATATACCTCGCACATGGATGACAATTATTGACGAGAAGATCCGCGCGCGCGCGCGTCTTTCTGTCACGGATAGGTTGGGGATGCAGGATGGGCGTATCAGCTTGCGGATCAATAGCTGCAACGTCGATATCCGGGTGGCCATTTCGCCGGGTGTGAATGGCAGTCAGTTGATCGTCTGCCGTCTCCTTGACCAGTCAAATTCCAACAGGCGGCTTGCCGATATCAATATGACACCGGCAGTGCGCGAAGCATTTGACCGCGTACTGCTTGAGCCGAACGGCTTACTCCTTGTCACCGGGCCGACCGGCTCCGGCAAGACAACCACATTGTATGCGTTGCTCAATGAACTCAATAATGAGGCGCGCAATATCATTACGATCGAGAATCCTGTTGAGTATCGTATCGCGGAATTTCACCAGATCAACGTCGATGGTCAATCCGTTACCTTTGCCAGCGCATTGCGCTCGGTACTTCGTCAGGATCCTGATGTGATACTGATTGGTGAGATTCGTGACCAGGAGACAGCGAACATCGCAGTTCAGGCCGCTATCACGGGCCACCTTGTTCTATCGACATTGCATGCAAACAACGCAGCCATGGCCATCACGCGGATGCTTGAATTTGGCATTGATCCTCACACGTTATCTGCCGCGCTACGCGGGGTAACAGCCCAGCGCCTTATCCGGACGCTGGCCAGCCCTGAAGAGTGCGATCATTCGCCCCCCAATGATGCAGAGAAAGCATGGCTCAAGGCGAGCAACGCCTATCGACCTAACGCAGAATATTTGCAGCCTACGAAGGGCTACAAGGGCTTCACGCCGGTGATGGAAGTCATCCTCGCGGATCACCGGGTAAAGAAGGCATTCCTTCATGGGGTGGATGAAATTTATGCTGCTGCGAGCCGTCAATCTCAATTCGAGACGCTTGCGCAGGCTGCCGAGCATTTTGCTTTCTCCGGAGTGACCTCGCTTGAAGAGGCTTGCCGCGTTTCCTCAATTCAGGAAGCACCCACCATCAAAAATCGTCGTCTTGGCCAAGTTCTTGTGGAACGAGGTATGGTTTCTGCTGAGAGTATGCACAACCTGCTCTCGTTGCAGTCTGACGGGCGTAAGCAAGGCAATCATCAGCGAATTGGGAAGTTGCTGCTGGATCAAGGGATGTGTTCGGCTGAGGATTTAATCGAGGCGGTCGGTTTTACCGCAGAAGCTCACGATATCTTGCTCCGCGTCTGCATTACAGAAGAACGTCGGCATGCGCTTGCGAATTTGGTTCAGAAATGGACACCAGGTGTGGATTCGTTATTCAGAGCTGCGCTGGATTCCAATCTTGTATCTTCAGAGGAATTGACTGATGCGAACACTTTTTAATTGGACATCCTTGGCTGTACTTGTTTTTTCTCAGAGCGCGGTCGCTGACGTTCGGCCACCTGCCGTACCGAACCCGATCAAGGATGTAACGCCGTATGTCGAAAAGGATAAAACTTCAGTCATTGCCTTCTACCGATTCGGCTGCCCGGCGTGCCGTATGTTTCATACGTCACTTTCTGCATGGGGAAAGTCGCTGCCCAAAGGCATCTCATTTCAGTTCTATCCTGTCGTAGAGCCTGGTGATGGCCATGACATTTCCAACGAAACAATGTTGGGGCTGCAGACGTTTTGGGTAGCGGAGCGAATAGGCACACCGGCGCAGCGAGAAGCCTTTGCAGCTGAAGCGTATTCTCTGGTTCAGGATGAAAAGCAGGGATCAAACCGTGATCGGTGGTTTGACGCGCTACTGTCTCAAGGGCTGAGCCGCCAAAGCATTGTGACTGCCTGGAAGGCAGAGATTGAACTTGGCTCCGCACGTTACGAAAGGCAGGCGCATTACCGTCCAACCAACACGCCATCACTGGTCATTTGTGGCAAGTGGATGATCTCCCCTGACAGCGCAAATGGCGATCCAAATTTATTCGCACAATTGGCCAACGGACTGGTTTCCCAGTGCGCGGATGGTATGGGTATCACTTCTAGGCGTTAAGCGCTTCCACATCCGCTGCTATATTTGAAGTTCACTTATATTATCTATTACCCATTATCCATTTCGGAAATGGGCAGGTTAATCCAGCAACGACAAGCAAATAGACGTTACTGCTGATTGACACAACAACCCTCCACGCATATCATTCTTTCGCTGCCCCACATGGGTAGTCGAGTTTGATCGCTCGGGTAATAGGCGGACAGGCCGCCAGCAATGCGGCTATTTTTACGTCCGTCACACGGCAACCCAGTTTGGGCGGCGTGTGAGGGGTGGAGCAATCCACGCCGGTTCCTATTCCCGGTCGATCAACCCTCGCATTGCCGTCCTCCTTCATTTGATCGTGAGCGAGGTCGGTTTAACCAAACCGAATAGGAGTCTCGCCATGCTCAAGAATCCCCAAGGTGCAACAGCGCTTGTTTGTCCATCCTCCTTATTGAAAGTTTTGAAAGATTGCCCCCTGGTTTGCGTTGAAATCGGCTTGGCCGAAATAGAACGAGCTGCTGGGGTGGGAGCTGGCCAGATTTACGCCGGCGAGCTAACTGCCATTACGGCGAAAGCGATGGGCAATCGCCCTGAGCATCTGGCAGACATCCTTCTGGTCTCCAGCTGGATGCTTGTCGAGTCGATCTGCAGCGACGCGCAGCGCGATGACTTTCGCCAGCACTGGCTGGATATTGCGCAACAAATCGAGAACACGCTTTGCTGATTGCACGCCTTTGAACGCAAAGTTGGTTTTGGCGTTTACAAATAAGCGCAACAGGATAATAATCAAGGTTGTGTAAGTTAATTGCATGGGACCGATAAGTATGGGCGCGAATGAATCACCATCAGAAGAAAGTCGCATCAGTCGCACAAAAATGGTTGCAAGATTGCCGGTCGCAAAGGATTTTAAAGATCCCCAACTTTGCTTATTTCAAAACTTTCTTTGCAATACGGATAATGAGCGACAACGGCTGTCGAATTCAATTGAGCTTTGGGATGCTGTTCCGCGTTACTCAATTTCGCGTCAAGCGATGACCAAGATGCGCGATGAGCATGGCAATCTTCCGTTACTTCAACTTGATTTTGAGTACAGAGGGACAAAGTTCAGCGCATCTATTCAGGCGACTCAAATTGAGGAAAGGGATGAGAAAGGAAAATCAAAAAGATCAAGGGACGGGAAACTGGTCACGACGGCCTATTATCCAAGTTCAAACGAAGAGTTGGTAGAAGAAGCACTGAGAAAATTGGCAGTTGATCAGGAGCAAGGATTTTTGATAAACAAAAGGCCTACTGCTAGAAGCGGTGTTGTTTTTAGCCTCTACCAACTTCGAGAAGAACTGAGGCAACGAGGGCACTCACGTTCATTTGATGAAATCAAATTAAGCTTGGATATATTGTCAGGCAGCAACATCAAAATAACTGCTAATTCGCCCACATCAGTAGATCTGTCATTTGGGAAAAGTAACTACCTGACCGCCCTGATCGGTGTTACTCGCAAAGACATGAAGATCGACGCAGACAAAAAATGGATGGCTCAATTCCATCCGCTCGTCACAGAATGCATGGATAGTCTTTCATACAGGCAGTTCAACTATCATCAGCTGATGAGCCACACCACACAATTAGCGCGGTGGCTGCACAAACAACTCATTCTGAAATATACCTTTGCCAGCAGGTTCAAAACATTCGAGATCCGCTTCTCAACTGTCAAGCGTGATAGTGCCATGCTTGACAGTTATTCGCGCCCAAGGGATGCACATGGAGCTTGCGATATCGCAATAAATGAATTGGTAGAGCATGGAGTCCTGGCCGAGCTTGGACGGCGCATAGAGGCGGGTCTGCGCGGTAAGGTTTTGGATGTTGTTTATACGCTCGTCCCTTCAAACGAATTTGTAGCCGAGGTAAAGGCGGCCAACAAACGATTGGAAGAAAAATTGTAGGTAGGTATAGGTCGCGGGTTGCTCAATTTGCTGTAGATATAAGGGGTGGGACGAACCCTGTTTTCGAAAAATATTTTACAAATTCGAACCATGTAAATTTCGGAATAGTGAGACACCAATTCCAACAGGAATAATTATCCACATCATCATTTCTTCGGTAGGTATAGGTCGCGGGTCACCTCATATTTCGGTAGGTATAGGTCGCATGTGTCGGTAGGTATAGGTCGCGGGTCGCGGTTTTCTCGGTAGGTATAGGTCGCGGGTCGCGGTTTTCTCGGTAGGTATAGGTCGCGGGTCATAAATTCCAGCCTAAAATTTAAGCAAATTAAATTTTTTCTAGGTAGGTATAGGTCGCAGGTCGCGGTTTTCTCGGTAGGTATAGGTCGCGGGTCGCTCTCCATCGGTAGGTATAGGTCGCAGGTGGATTTTGCAACTGTATGAATTTGCGCGAATATTTGCGAGATTTTTCCGCCCTAGTCTTTTAGTCTTTTATCTAGTCTTTTTTTAATCGTTAAAAACGCGCGAAAAGCGCGGGGCACCCCTTCGGGGTTCCCCCACCTTCGGCGGCTCCCCCTCCCGAATAAGGACAAGCCGCATGTGCGGCTTGAATCATTGCGCGCGAAGCGCGGGGCACCCTTCGGGTTCCCCCACCTTCGGTGGCTCCCCCTCCCAAAAAGGAAAAGCCGCATGTGCGGCTTTGGTATCAGGAGGCAGCGGAACAAGCAAAGCACCAGCACATTACCTCGCGCCGGACAACGGCGCGATCTGCGCAAAAAACGCGCAGACTTCGGGTGCATGTGCTGGTGAACAAGCGCCGCGCGAAACCCCGCCACCCTCACGGGCAGGCGGCACGCGGCTTCTGCGTACTCAAAGAGTTTAAAAGCAGTCTTGCAAAAAGGGAGGGGGATAGAGCGGCGTTGTAAATAGTGCAGAGCAGCGCGAGGAGGTGGATAGAATCAATTTCCACGAGCGCAGATGAAGATGATCTTCCAAAGAAAATACAAGCTGCGTAAAACGCGCTTCATGAAATTCAGCGAATACTTATATATACTTGCAACGGTATTGATGCGATGATATTCTGCGCGTATGTATTCAAGTCAGAAAAAATTCAAGTTGCTGTTGTGCGCCATTGCTGGCGCACTCATATTTTCTGGATGTGCAAATAAATCAAGCAAAGCGGTCAGCATTGCCCCGCCGATAAAGGCAGATCATTCAATTGGAAAGTTTTGTGAACGATCATCCAGCGACAAGCTCGCTGGTGGCCGCATGTACATCGAGCAGGGTGGCGCTAGCCAATTTATTGATAGTTGTAAGCATGTGCATGTACACGAGTCCGATACGGTTTTCATTTATATCGGTGGCCAGGCTGCTGACGATCTGACTGGTGAGTTGGATGAATATCTCAACCCGAATGATTATTACTCAGAGCAGGAAATCGCAGAGTTGGATTGCTTGCCAAATTCTCAATGCGATTTGAAACGTATTGAAGCCGCGCGCATGCGCGGGCAGTTAATGCGCGGAGCGATCATTCAATTTGATACCGGTTCTTCCGAACCTAAAGACCAATCTGTTTTGAATCAAATGGCAGCTGTGGCATCTGCCGAAAAATTACCCGTTGTCGTAATTGGTCATACCGATGCTGTCGGTACAGATGAATTCAACCTCGCATTATCGATGCGGCGGGCGGAGCGAGTGAAAGAACTCTTAGCCGCTCATGGTGTGGCATCCAATCAAATTCAAGTGGTCGGCAATGGCAAGCAATTCCCGATTGCGGATAACCAAACAAGCGAGGGTAGGGCACTAAATCGAAGAGCAACAATTAAGGGCGAAGACCATGTCATCAATGACCATTGAAATGCCGGAGCACGTTGATTCTCAAGCGCAGATTCTATTCTGGGAAATGGATGAGTTTGGCGCTGGCATTGGCATTGTAGGTATAGGCATCATGATCCACTGGGTTGTAACCAGTTTAATTGTTGTCGCATTTGCCGTGTCGCTAATCAAGAAAATGAAAAACAACAGTTTGAATGGTGCCGCCATTCACGCTGCATGTGGCACCGGGCTGTTTTCGCTCAATAAAGAATTCCCTGATTTACTCGAAAAGGAATTATTTATATGAAATTCTTCTGGCAACAATCTACTTGGGAAAACGCAACACGAACAAATCTGGTCTTGGCCATCGTTGCACTGATCTTGTCAGTGATCGCACTTTCAGCAGTGGTGTATTCACAAACAAAGCACGAGCGAATTGTTTTAACGCCGGTGGTAGTTGATAAACGGATGGTGCTTGGTTGGAGTAGTGCTGATGAGAATTACATTAAGGCTTTTGCATTAAGTGTGGCGCAACTTGTTGGTGATCTCACTCCTGAAAATGTTCCTTTCGTTGTTGATTCGATGTCGCAGTTCGTACACCCCTCGATCTATTCAGACTTGAGAAAAAAAATGCTTGCCGTTGGGATAACACGGCAATTTCGAGAACTAGCCAATTCAACGCGATATCTGCCAAGTTCGGTTGAGTATGAGGCAGATACGTCGAAAGCCTTTGTGACCGGAATTATGGAATCAACAACAGCTGCCGGAACAGACAAACGTGCGATGACATACGAGATGGTAATCAAAATCGAGGGTGGTATGCCTATGATTTATTCGTTTGATAACTACGCCGACACCCCTCACAACAAGGCTTGGACAACATCTCACACTGTCACCCCAGTTACAGAAAAGGATAGCTCACCAAAATGAAACGTGAACTCATTTTATCGCTATTATTTACGGCAATTTCTTGGCCGTCGTTTGCCGAGCAGAATCTTTCTTCGCAAGCGGCAAGCGATGTTCAATCGAGTAGTCTTGCTGTTGTACAGCAGACTCCGCCCGCCGCCCCGGCGAAGAAGCGCAGGAAGCTGCCTGGCGTTGCAGCTTACACACTGGATACGCGCAACGCGCTACCGCTCACCGTTGTCCCCGTGGGTAACGATGGCACGCGTGTGGTTCTGCTGTCGAAGGTGTTTACCAATCGGATTTCAACCCCATTCTCGGCTCCCCGGGTAATTGATAGTTCGAATGTGGACATCAAGCAGGATGGTTCAAGCATCTTTGTTAGCCCTAAAACCACAGATCCTTTTGCAATTTATGTAACTGGAAGTGAGCCTGGTGATCAGGTAATTTCTTTAACCTTAATCCCCAAAGATATTCCAGCTCAAACTATTGTTCTTCAAGCTGATACAACCACTGTTGTGCGTCAGCAAAAAACAGAGAGCTATACACAGCAGCTTGTTGACCTTTTGCGTCGGGTTGCTCTTGGGAAAGTCCCTGACGGTTTTTCGGAAGGGCGTATGCCCAATGCTGTTGCAATCAATGGCGAGTTATCCATAACACCCAAATCACGCTATTCGGGGTCATGGATGGATATATACCGCTACACGATCTTGAATAACAGCAAAGAAACAGTTGAGCTTTCTGAAACATCGTTTTACAGAAAGGGAGTACGTGCAGTTGCAATTTACCCAAACCTAACCTTGCGTTCAGGCGACACGACAGATGTCTATGTTGTAGCCGACAAGTCCGCTCTGGATGGGAATTAGCAACATGATAAATAAAGAACAGTTGCTTGAAAAATGGCGCGCGCTGACACCTAATCGTCGGATGATGATTGCGGGGGGCAGCGCCGCTTTCATCCTCGTGCTAGGTACGCTGAATTTTGGAAGTCCCGCCCCAGCAGAAGAAAAAAATACCACGGGAAAGGGGTTGAGTAATTTTTCTGTTCCAATGGACAAGGATGTCAGTGTGGAGCAACTTGCTGCAAAACTGGAATCTTTGCGACAAGGGCAGGAAGAAGAAAAGTTTGCGCGCCAGCGTCTTGAAACGGCAATTTCAGAGTTCAATAAACAAAAGCAGCAACCGGATCCGTTGACTGCGGATGTGACACGAGAAGTTCGTGACATGCGGGTCGAACTAGATACGATAAAAGCGCAAAAATCACTCCCCTCTTCAGCTCTGCAGACACCCCCATCGCCGGACGATCAGCTTCCGCCTCCAGATGATTCTGACCCAACCAGTGGATCCTCTTCGCAGTCACATGAGGCTAGATCAGAGCACCCTCCAATTCGCATTATTGGGGGGGCAAACAAGCAAGAAGAAAAAACTGCTGAAGGTGATAAACAACCTCCTATTTACTTGCCAGCAGGATCTAATTTTGAAGGCATTATGCTGAATGGTATGGACGCTCCGACTTCGGGGGTAACCAAGTCGAATCCTGTTCCGGCATTGATTCGCTTGGACACCGATGCCATTTTGCCGAGTCGCTATCGTTATGACATTCGTGAGTGTTTTACGATTGTGACTGGGTTCGGCGTGCTTTCAACCGAGCGTGCTCAGTTGCAAACAGTGAGCATTTCCTGCATCAAAAACGATGGCTCTGTCATTGAGTCAAAGTTGGAAGGTTACGTTGTTGGTGAAGACGGGAAAGTTGGCATACGCGGTCGTTTGGTTACAAAACAAGGACAGCTATTGGCGAAGACTTTTGCCGCTGGAATTTTGTCAGGGATCGGGCAGGCGCTGGCTCCGGTCGCCGTGCCTCAACTCAATGTAAATCCTGGCGCATCAACCCAAGTTCAGACCCCAAGCTTGAACTCAGTCGCAACCACTGCGACGGCTAATGGTTTGACCGAAACCGCAAAGTCCTTGTCACAGTTTTATTTGGAAATGGCCAAAGAAATGTTTCCTGTGATTGAAATTGATGCAATGCGGCGGGTGACCATCATTCTTGTTCGTGGCGTTGAACTGAATGTTAGCGGAGAAAAATGATGAATATAAAAATTGCAATAGTGTCGGGTGTATTGATGCTAACTGGTTGTTCTGTTTTCAGTCCAGGCGGGAGCAGTGAATTCGATTGTCCTGGCATGCCTAAAGGTGTCGTCTGCAAGACTCCACGACAAGTCTATGACATTTCATCTAATAAAAAATCAGGTAAATCTGGATATAACCCCGGCCCGGTTGAAGTTGTTTTGGTGGGGCACGGACAATTTGAAGATCTTGAGCCAGTTCCTGTTCTTGAGCAAGCGCATGTAATGCGAATCTGGATCGCGCCATGGACAGATAAGAACAAAGATCAGCATTGGCCAGGACTCATATTCACGGTAATGCAAACACAGCAATGGAAAGTCGGCGACGATAATTTCGAAGGTATTGAGCCGCCTGTTTCTCATCGTATTTCTTCAGCGCTTCCAATGCCAGCAGTTAAACCTGTTGATGGTGATGGAAGTGCGAGATCTCAACCTAAAGCCCAGGGTGAGATTTTGAACTGAGAAATCGGCGCAGGCCGTATGGGGCTTTTTTAATCTTTGTGAGGGAGTAGTTATGTTTAAGTGGAAATCAATTCTTTATGCCATTTCAGCGATCTTTGTGTTGGGTCTTTTCTTTAGCGGCTCGGCTATGGCCGCCGGTGATACGACGTTCGGTACGATCGCCACTGCTACCACGCCGGTCGGTATGTTGTACGCGTGGATGAAGGGTTCGATGGGTGTGTTGGTTTCGCTGATAGCGTTCATCGTGGCGATCTTCGCAGCCACCACTGGCAAGTTGACGGTGCTGGTTGGCGCGGTTGGTGTTGCGCTCGCGATGAACGTAGGCCCGGCAGTGCTTAACGGGATGTTCGCGGCGACTCTGCCGGTCGTCATGGCAGCGTTGCCAGCTGTGATGTAACACCAATGCAAGCTGACCAGCAATGGTCAGCTTGCATTGCTTGTTTCGAATTTAATCAAATTCTCCAATGGACATCGCAACTAAAATTCAACTTCAACCAGAACGTTCTGGATTGCCATATATGAATATAGCAGCCAGGTCATTTGATCCTGAAAGCGGGGCGTTCATTCTTCAATTCAATTCTGGAGAAAACCGTCTTGGTGTTTGTTTTGAAGCGCAACCAATTACAGGTGCCGACGAAAGTACCGTCAGCCGTCTAAAATCTGTTCTTACAACTCGATTTCCGAAGGACACATTTATTCAGTTCGGGCTTTTCTCCGAACCGGATGTGTCGTTGATGTCAGGACTCTACCTGTCCAAAAAAATAGAGGCACGCGGCATTCTTGCCGAGGTTGCTCAGAAGCATGTGGAAATGCTGACGCAAGGCGTTGAAGCCCCTCTTAGAGGCATGAACAACACCTGCTTAAATCGTCAGCGCGTCATCGTAAGCATAACAATTCCTTGCTCACTTAAACCAAGCGCAAACGAGAGAGAACAGGTTTCTGATCTCGCTGCGAAACTTAAAGAAGGACTGGGGTCTGCAGGGCTAAATTTGAAACAGATGGATGAGTCATCCTATCTCGCGTTATTACGACGTTTTTTTTATTTGTATGAGCGAGATGATTTCGCGGTTGATGATTATTTGCCAACTCGTGAACAGGTATTTGCACCAGCAACTTCTGTCGATTTCAAAAGCAAAAACGACGAGATCAATTTTGACGATGGGAAATATTTCGCCAAGATGCTCGCTGTTAAGCGTTACCCAAAAACAGCCGGTATTGGGTTGATGAATATGTTGATTGGCGATCCAATGGGTTCACAGAATCAGGTTACCGATCCATTCTGGATGTCCGCAACAATCTATTACCCAGATCAAGAAAAAAAGCAGTCTGCAGTTCGCACAAAGTACGCATGGTTAACTAACCAAGCAATTGGCCCGATTGCGCGCTTTATTCCGATGTTGGGATATAAGCAAAGAGGCATGGATAAGCTGATTCAAGAGATCGACGGCGATGCAGGAATGCTATGCGAACTGAATTTCACTATGACGCTATTTTCACGCAGCAGAGAAAGGTTGTCCGGCCTGGCCGCCGCTTGGCGCGCATGGGCAGCTTCGTTTGGTTTTGAAATGCGTGAAGATAGGGTCATTCTGAGACCTCTTTTCTATACTGTCTTGCCGTTTGGACAGAGTGTTCAAGGCATTAAAAACCTCTACCGTTTTAGCACGTTGTGCATTTCTCATGCAATTCATCACTTACCAATTCTTGGAAACTGGCAGGGCAGTGGCACAGGCGGAATGAGTTTGTTCATTGGTCGGCGAGGACAATTGGCATTGTTTGATCCCTACGATTCACCAACGAACTACAACGGTTTTATTGTGGCCGAAGCGGGAGCGGGTAAATCTTTCGTTGCACAAAAAATCATTTGCGATATGAGAGCAAGTGGCGGACGTGTTTGGTCTATTGACCAAGGGAGATCCCAAGAAAAATTGTGCCGGGTTCTTGGCGGGCAGTTCATCGAATTCTCCGAAGATAGCAATATTTGCTTAAATCCGTTTACCCATGTAGTCGATATCAAAGAAGACATGGATATGCTTAAAGCTGTCATTACCAAGATGGCAGCACCGGTAGATGGGCTTGATGACTTCAGGCAGGCCGCGATTGAAGCGAAGATCCTCGCCGCTTTCAGCGTCGCCGGCCATGAGGCGGATATCACGCTGGTCGCAGAGCAGTGTCTGAACGACAAGGATCTGCGCATAAAAGATATCGGCACGCAGCTATATCCATTCACACGCCAAGGTTCCTTCGGGCGCTGGTTTAATGGCGCGAATAACGTCGATTTGACCAACGACTACGTCGTTCTTGAATTGCAAGATTTGCACAGCAAAAAAGTTCTGCAGCAAGTCGTTTTACTTTTGCTGTTTGACAGCATTAGCCATGAAATGTATCTGACCTCAGGGCGTAAAAAATTGCTTCTGGTCGATGAGGCGTGGGCATTATTGGATGATCCGATCATGGGCAAGGCAATTGAGGCCGCCTATCGAAAGGTCCGCAAACATGAGGGTGCTGCATGGATTATTACTCAAAGCATTGCCGATCTGTATGACTCGCCTGTTGGCCGCGCGATCATCGGCAGCTCAGCATGGCAGATCATTATGCAGCAAAAGCCGGACTCGATTGAGCACGCGCTTAAATCCGGCAATTTAAAACTGGATCCTTACACCCTGAGCATGATGAAGTCGATTCATACCATCCCTGGTCGTTATTCGGAAATGATGATTCGAAGTGGCGACTCATGGGGTGTAGTACGACTGATTGTTGACAGGTTCCCGCAAGTCTTGTTCTCAACTAAAGGTTGGGAGCGAGATGCTGTACTGGATCGAATTCATGCCGGTGAAAATGCCGTTGATGTAATTAACGAGTTAATCGCGGAGCGCGGATAAAAACAAGGTAGGGGAGAAGGCTCCAAACCGGTCGCAGCGATGTGATCTATGCCTTGGCGGTAATGTGCCAAGGAACCCCGCCACAACGCAGCATTTGGGCTGCTGGCTGGGGCTTCATTTCATTTAATCAATCTTGGAGAAAACATGAAGAATATTTTTCTTAGCGCAAAAAGCAGAAAAGCTGCGATCGCAATTATCGCTGCGTTTTTTGGCATGTTGGTCGTACCACGCACCGACGCTGCAGCAGCAAGCGTTTACGTTTTGCCAGCACTTGTGGCTGGATTTGCTTTTGGCGTTTCGTTTATGCAGCTCTTCGAGCTTGGCAAGCTGTGGAAAGCAGCAGGGATGGAGCAGCAGGACAGTTCTAAATGAGTGGTGTGTATGCACCGGGCGCGCCTGCGCCCACACCTTGGTGTGGGCGCAGGCTGCTCAAAACAATGGGAAAAGGAATCGTTTTTTTTTCCTTTGTCTTATTGATAACCGCAAGTGTATTAAACATGCGGCTGTTGTATGACGAACAGAACGCATCTTGTCTGCCATACACCTTGTACCTTGTCAGATACCACCACGTGTCTGAATTCAAGCGTGGTGACATTATTGCGTTTACTCCCGGCACTCGTATGGGGTATCTGTTTGACGGAAAAGTCATTGTGAAAATGGTGGGCGCTGTGGCGGGCGATGTCATCTCAGTAAAGAGCGGTGAGTTCAGCATCAACAACAAGGTGATTGGGCCGTTGGATATTGAGAAGTCTGCATCCAGCTACATGAAGCGCGACGTGGCCAGCTTTGAGCGTACTGAAACAGTACCACCTGGCAACGTACTAATGATTGGCACGGTGCCGCATAGCTTCGATGGTCGCTATTGGGGTTTCCTGCCGCAAGAGGCAGTAATCGGATCGGTGTATCCGATTTTCTAAGCAGTAGGGATTTAACGCTGCAATTTTTTGGAGAAAATTATGAAAAGGAATGCTTGGTATTTTTGTGCTGCGGCAATCTGCATTTTGAGTGCTCTGTTTGGTGATGAGGCGATGGCTGCAGGCAATACAACGTTCGGTACGATCGCCACACCAACTACGCCGGTCGGCATGTTGTATGCATGGATGAAGGGTTCGATGGGCGTGTTGGTTTCGCTCATCGCCTTCATCGTGGCGATCTTCGCAGCTACCACCGGCAAATTGACGGTGCTGGTTGGCGCGGTTGGTGTGGCGCTCGCGATGAACGTCGGCCCGGCAGTGCTGAACGGGATGTTCGCGGCGACTCTGCCTGTCGCCATGGAGACATTGCCTGCAATATTTTAGCGCCATGAATTATTTAAGGAGAGGACATGACTGAGCAAGAAAAAATACCGTCGGAAAAACCTGTTGAAGTAATTCTGCCAGTTAAATCGAACAGCAATGTAGCCATTGTCTTTGTGGGTGTGCTGGTCTTGGGCGCACTCACTCTGTTTGGTTTGAAGCAGCATGCAGGGCATTTTGCCTCACCAGCGGCGCAGTCAACCATAACGAACGTGGTGTACCTTGATATGGGTGGAATTATCTCGGCGGCGACCAAGAAATTTATTGAAGAGAGTAAGAAAGAGACGGGTAAAAACGATCCGACCGCCAGCGGTAAAGAGTTCTCAAATCAAATGGCGGCGCTCCTGGATGAGTATAGGCGTGCCGACGTGCTGGTCTTGGATCGGCGCTATGTAGTTGCAGCGCCGGATGGCCATGACATCACAAATGAAGTCGCTGCAAAACTTGATTTGGTTCTGGATAAATAATGAAGCGTGTTCTGGCGGCGATCACTCTGATTCTCATGTTTGGCGTATGCCATGCTGAGGATGGTCGCCCGGATAAAGGATGGTTCTTCTATGAAACCGATCCAGAACCAAAAAAGCCATCTCCAACCCCAGAAAAAAAACCTCAAGTTCAGGCGCAGCCAGAGGCATCTCAGCCCGAAAAAAAACCGATGACCGTTGCATGGATGCGAAAAATGATTCCCATCATGCAGGAGCGCGCCTACGACAATCCAACAAAGGAAAATGTCGCAGCTTACGCTTATCTAATTCGGACCTTGGGCGACAAGATGCAGCGGTACACCGACGTTCACATGGAGTTGATCAAGACCGATCCGTTTCTGGATATGAACAATTCCATGCCGTTCAATGGAACACAACGCGATGAGGTGATGAACGGAGCTAAAGAGGTAAAGCGCAAGGCATTGTCGTTGTTGGCTCAAAAATCGGCTGGGCTGTTTGTGTTTTTTGATTCGAAATGCTCGTTTTGCAAAACACAAATTTCAATCGTGAACAATGTTGCGAAACATTATAAATTTGATGTGATGTTTATTTCCGTTGATGGGAAAGGATTGCCGGGCGCGACCGGGTGGGTAAAAGACAACGGCCACGCCAAGATGCTGGGCATTAAAAGATATCCAACTACCGTGTTGGCTATTCCACCAAAAACCTATGTACCAATTTCATTTGGATTGATGGCAGAAGATCAGTTGGAGTCAACGCTGCTTACAGCAGCGAAGTTGGCCAATTTAATACCTGCTGACATGGTGAAAGACATAGATCCGTTCACGCGCGGCGTGCTGACTTTGGATGATATGAAAGATGGGGCGTATGACGATCCAGACAAGTTTGTGGACTACGTTAAAAGCAAGTTGGACGATCGGTACTAATTGGGGGTTGGCATGAAAATATTTGCAAAAAAAATATCTTGTGTAGTGATGATCGCATTCCTAGCGACTGCACAAACTGCTAATTCGACCGGTTTGCAGAGCATGTGGAACAGCAACGTAACGGCGGGCGGCAATATTGATACCAAAGACCGTCATGCTTTTGTAGGCGGGAGCGCAGTTTATCGTACCCCCATCTCATCAATTCAATTGTTCAATTTTTCACCACCGCACGTTTCTGCCGGCTGCTCTGGCGCGGACATTTACATGGGATCATTCTCATACGTCAACAAGGATCAGATAGTTTCCACATTAAAAGCCATCATGAACAATGCTCAGGGTTTGCTGTTCCAGGCAGCCATTGAGTTTGTCTCCCCAATGATTTCCGGCTTGATGGCAAAATTTAACGATTTAGCACAGAAACTGAATTCAATGCAGATGAATAGCTGCCAGATTGCAACTTCAATGATGGGGCCAATAAACAAGGCAGCTTCCGAATATGGCGAATCATTAGGCAAAGATTTAGCAAATTCAGGCACTATTGGTGACTGGCTAACATGTAAGACAGATACGCTTTGTAATAACAATCCATCTACTCAAAATGCTGAAGACAAATCACCGTCAATGGGTAATACAACGTGGAAAGGATTAGCCAATGCAAAATCTGGCAGCAAGGTTACTTATCCATTATTTAACGTTCCTGCGGATGCTGTTTTAGGGCCTCAATACGTTCAAGAAATATTGTTGTCGATGCTTGGTTCTTTTGTCAAAACGACTTCCATTACAAAAGACCCAAAAAATGTAGATGCTTACCCGATAGATCCGAAATTGGGTTTTTATGACTTACTGAAAGGTGGCGAAGGGAAGTACAAATGGACGTGTGATGAACCTGTTCGCTGTCTAACACCTTCAGCCACTGCGTTGACATTTGTTGATGCAGAAACGTATGTCGAAGTCATGATGAATGGAAATCCAGCTTGGTTATCGCTTGCTGATACACAAAAAATTAAAGACAAACTAAATGGTGGAACAATGACGACGACGGTCAATGGTACCAACATGAGCCTTCCTGTCGATCCAACATCAATCTCCGCACGAATTGCCGGCGCAACAAACGGAAATAAAGCGCTAACAACAGAGCAGGCTATTTTTCTGGACATCATGCCCGCTCCCGTTGTGAGCATGATTCGCAAAATGCATGGCAATGAGTACAGCAACATTCCATACCTGACAACAAAGCTGAAGCACTTTATGGCACTCGAAATAGTTGATCGAATCGCCAATGCGTCATTGATGGCCATATCGGGCATGGAATCATCGAGCAATCTTGATGGTAGTGGCAATCCAATTCCGGGAGCCAAGCAGTTTGTTGAACTTTCTCAAGATGTAAAAGACAGGATAGTAGAGCTTCGCGGAGAGCGCACAAAAATTGCCGATGATATTTATCGGGAAGATGCGTCAATCCAGAGTGCCATGGCGTATGTTGATGCCATTGTGGCGGCACGCGACCAAAAAAATAATTAGCCGCAACAAGGAAAATCATGACAGTCGGAACTATCTTCTCGTTCGGTGAGCACCAAATGGTGATGTCGGCGCTCAATGCAGTCGGAATGATCTTCGGCTCTCCCACCTTCAATGGTGGCTCGCTGATTCTTCTCTCGTTTTTGATTGCTTTGCTGTTTATGATTCTGCCAGCGGTGAGTGGGGGCAAGCCGAATGTAAATGCTTTTCTAATATTGTTTTTTCTGTATTTCGGCGGCATTCAGCCGAAGATGACGCTCACTGTCGAAGACTACTATACCGGTCAAGTTGATAATGTCGCCAACATCCCTTTGATAGTCGGTGTGCCAGCGAGTTTCGCTTCGAAAATTTCCTATGAACTTGGAAATTTGATTGAGTCAACAATGACAACCCCGACGGCTAGCAAAACATTTAAAGACGGCGGATTCGCAAATCCACTTAAATTGATCTACTCATTGCGTCCCGGTAATGTCAAATCAGCAAGTTCAAATTGGTCAAATTCGTTTGAGTCTTACATTCGTGATTGCGCCCAATATTCTACGGCCTGGGATTCAAAGAAAGCGATCAACACCCCGATTCTTACCAATTACATGTTGGCTACTGATGGTTCGTTTCCGGTTGCCGGGTTGACGGTGTTTTATGCAGATGGCGGGCCAACAGCAGGCTCTACATATACATGTGAAAGTTCTCAGTCCGCCTTGGCCGCCGCAACAGGACTTGTGAGTGCCAATCCTATTATCACTGCGGGCGGATTGCATTCACTCATTACAAAGTCATTTTCTGATCGACCAATTCCGATTGTGCCAGGAACAGAACTTTCAAATCTGACGGACGCGCTTAATGACGTAACTGGCGGATTGATGTCGGCGCAGCAAGATGCACAATCCTTCATCGTCAATGCGATCGCCATGCAGCCGCTGTCAAATGCCATCAAGTGCAACACGTCAGCATCATTGATGACCAGCACTTGTATTGCTAACGCGGGTGTTTTCAGTGCGCAGGATCAAACTCGTTTGGATCAGGCGGCAGGAGCCTCAATATTCGCTAAGACGGCTGTGCCGATGATGAATATTTTGATGATTCTGTTTTACTTGTTTTCGCCAATCCTGCTGATCGTGGCCATGATGATGCCAAGTAAAACGATCGCTGTATTGGGCGGCTACATCATGTTCGCTGTTTGGACACAATCCTTTTTACCAACGGCAATGGTCATAAATTACATTATTCAGATGCAGACGAGTGATGCACTTGGGCAAATGGCAAGTGGCGGTGTAAATATGACGAACGCATATCCATTCTATGAAGTATTGGCCACCAAGATCGGTTTGGCTTCGGAACTCTTCGCTCTTACCCCAATGCTCAGCATGGCGCTGCTTTCCGGTTCTGTATATGGCCTGACGAAGCTCTCTGGCGCGATGAATCCGAGGGATCATTTCGATGAAAAAGCGATGTCACCAGACCCGATGAAGAATGGGGCATTAGCGGAGAAGGGGGCGTTGGTTGGATCGGGGTCTGAAGTTTCGATGAACGTTGATGGCCATGGCAATTTTGTGAACAACGACACCAAGGGGCAGATCGGTGAGGATAAATTAAAAGTCGGCGCTGCGCTTGAAAAAACAGGCACCCATAACGAAGCGCTTTCCACGAGCGAAGGTCATAATGCAAGCAAGGCGTTAGAAGCCAAATATTCCCAAACAAAAACGCAAGCAGACACGCGCAGCCTGAACGTCAAATATGGCGAAGCACTGAGCAAAACCAAGACGGATAGCGCCGACAAAATAAACACGATTGTTGAAGAGCTGGCTCATGGCACGAAGCTGACCGCTGAAGATAGAACGGCTATGAAGGGCTACATTGGAGCCAAGCTGCAGATGGGCACGCCCTTGGCTGAAATTATTGGCACTGGGGCAAATCTTGCCGCTGAAGCTGGGATTGAGCACGGTACGGCTGTTTCGTCGGCAAACACCCTCGCTGCGAATTACAAGAACACCAACACCGGCGCAAAGAAGCATGTGGAAGCGTTGCAGACTTCGTTTTCTGAAGGCAAGGACAAGACGCTTGGTTTACAGGTTGGTGCGCAGCTGGGGAATACAATGGGAGCCACTTACCAGACAGCCATTAAAAAAGCAGATGACTATAATCAAAAGGCCGAGATGGCGCGTCGCGCGTCGCTGTCTGTTGGCGCAACGGCGGAGTCGGATAGTTCGACTGTGGCTCGTGCGGTGATGGAGAACAATGGCTACATGTTGCCTGGCTCTACACCTGGGCATGAAACCTATGACGAGCAAGCATTCGTTGATAAGACCAAAGCCGATTATCTAAAACTCGGAGGAAATGAAGCGCAGTGGAAACTCGGAATGAAAGCGCGCGAGCTGAGGCGGCAAAAAACATGGAACGCGGCAGGGAGTCGGGGTGGGGCTGCACTGGAGGTATTGAACGATTATTCGACTCAGCATGATTTGGATGATGGTGCGCAACTGATTTCGTCAGCATTCGGGAGTGAATTCAAAGACGGTGGTGCTCAATTTACCGAGAAGGAACAAGCTGCAATTGACAAGTTGAAAACTAAAGGAGGTACTGCAGAAGCAGCAGCCGTGATCAACACGCAAAACTCCCAACAAGCGGCAGGTAAAGCAGCACAGGTGCAAGCACCTGCGACCGGCGTTAATCCGGCTGGGTTTACAGGAATTGAGACGAAGGTTGATAAGGCAACGCATACAGCGCCTGTCGTGCAGGGTGGCATGCCTCAAAACACTGTGCCGCAGGCTTCAGAGAAATTCAAGCAAGCTGAAGACGATTTAAGTAAGAAGCTTGTGGTGAATACAGCTGCCAAGGCGGTGAGCGTCGGTACAGGTTTGGTTATTGGGGGGGTGACTGCTGCTGAAACAGGAAGCCCTGCGACTGGGGCTGCACTTGGTGGTGCTATCACTGATCAAGGTCTAAAACTCACAGACAAGTTCCTGCCAAAAGGATCGGTCAACGATACTGCCAATCCGATGTTCGAGTTGCGCGGTACTGGCGGAGCCACACCTGCGCAGCCAGGAACGTCTCAGAGCTTGTCTGGCGCTCCTGGTACTGGGGGCAGCACCCAGTATGCTGCGCCAGCAGCCCAAGGGGGTTCTGCGCCTGTTGTGATGGGGGAATACTCGGCTGATCGGAAAGATTCCGAAGGCCATAAGTTCACCGTTGGTGGCGTGGATGAGTCTGGCCGGCCAGTGGGTGGTCTCGTGGAAAAAGACGGTGTAGCTCGCGGATATTATGTTGGTGAGGACGGAAAGTGGTTTTTGGGTGAAGAGAAGTGGAAGAATGGGATGCCCGAGGATCCTGCCCAATTCAAGGGGATGTATGCGGTTAGTGATGAGGGCGTGATGCACCATGACGGTGAACAGTGGAGACCGGTTGATAAAGCGCCTGAAGTGAAGCAATCAAGCAGTGATATGCGCAAAACCAATTATGTGGCTACCACTTATCAAGCTGGGCCTAAATACACTCCAATTGAAGATCCGTTCAAGAAGGATTAGACAGGGTTTGGCCTGTTGCTGGTTTTTTTATACCCCTCTGTTTCTCCAATTCCTTAGTGAACCAATGTCGGTTCGATGATTGAGGAGAAGCGAAATGGGATTGAAATTATATTTCAACCAGAAGGCCGTGGAAGCATTGGCAAGAGAGCTGCGCCGTATCTCTTGGGGGGTAAGCGCTACAGCTGCAGCAGGCGGGTTTAAGCTTGATAGCACTTGGGTGTGGCTTGCTGGTGGAACTGCGTGGCTTGGCTTGCAAGCCACAGCGGTAGTGCTAGAATCAATCAAATATGAAAGGGATGAAAAATGAACCTTGAACTCGGATTGATACTGGCTTTTGCCATTGTTGCTGTGGGTGGGGTTGGGCTTGCTGGTTTTGTCTTGTGGTTGCGTAATCGCGAAAGCGAGACATCTCATCACAATCACAGTGGAGCTAAGCACGCTTAACGCTCATTTTGGTAGTAAAACAGAAGCCGCCTTTCCCTTTGGGATTGGCGGCTTTTTTACGTCTGTGGGCGGGGTTTGTTAGTCGCCGTAGGAATCGGAACCCTTCACGTAATATGGGCCGCGCATATCTTTCATACGTTGAATAAACTGACAATCCTTATTCTTGGGATCGCCTCCAGCCTTGTCACACCGTTCTTTCGTTGTGCCTCGTTCAAATGCTGGGTGGCCTTCAAACGGATCACCTAAAACTTCATATTTTGGCCCAGCTTGATAAGTGGTAGCCACGTAGTTTGTTCCCTGCACCGAGTTGCGCAATTCGGCCTGTTGCGCTTTGGCATCCCGTACAAGCTTTTTGTCTCTGGCAGCAGCTTCTTTCTGTTGTTTTTGCTCCCGTTCCTGCATCATCTGGCTTCCCAACTGAACAACCGCCTTGCGGTTTTGCTCAGCGGATGCGCGGATGGTGTTGTCCACAGACTGCACCACCTGCGGCAGTGTCTCACCCTGAGCGGCCACAGCACCCATCAGCACACATGCCAGTACAACCAATTTCATATTCTTATTCATCATGTCACCTCTTTCTTATTTTTTCTCTCACCACCGTTGTGGCAGGCAATTCAACTTCGATGAGTTCATTCTGCATACAATTTTCGATTGGTCAAACGATTTTTGCAGCCTGGAAAGGACGGGGAAAGGCAACATATCCGGCGTGCCGGATATGTTGAATTCTTGACTTCTTTTATGCATTACTCGTTATCTGTTATCCGTTATCCATTTCGGAAACTGGCGGTTTAATCCAATAAGTACGCGGTTATCACATAAAGCCCGATTCATAGATCAGCCGAGAAATTTTATTGCTATCTGTTCATCCAATACTCAGGGAACCAATGTCGGTTTTTGATCGAGAAGGGAGAAAACAAATGTGCAATCTGGCTAAACACAATGATGTGCTGTCGGCATTATCTGGCCAACCGCTTACTGCAATGACAGGCGTGGATTTGTTTGCCTACTTGCAGGCTCATGGTCACGTGGATATGAAAGGTTGGTACGTGTCACTCAATGAGCACGGTGTGTGGCTGACAAACCCTTATGGTGTTGATTGCGGCTTGTTTGGTGCAACGGAAGATGGGTGTCAGCGCGCGCTCAAGAGCATTGAGAATCAGGAAACGCAATTGATGGCCAACGAACCCATGCAATGCGGGGATTGCGGTGCGTACTACGATCCAGCCACCACCCCTTATAAGGGTGTATGCCCTCGTTGCTACGAGGAAAATACGGCTGAATATGAAACGCTTTCCGCTTTAGCCTGAAGCTCACAACAGCCCTGCGTCCGTCTATGACGGCCAGGGCTTTTTCACGTCCGCCGTCCGCACATTTTTATTACCCGCTGTTACTCCAATACCCGGTGAACCAATGTCGGTTTTTGATCGAGAAGAGAGGAAACAAATGTGCAATCTGGCTAAACACAATGCAGCAGACGCAATCCAGTGCTTGGTGGATGACTTCGATAGTTACATAGACGGGTCGGTTGACCCTGATATGGAGAGTCACGAGTGTAGCCGTGACAATGCAATCCAAGTTCAAGAAACGTTAGCAGTTGTTCGTGAACTTGGTGCGGCTATTGAAAATGGAGACCCACAGACTATTGCCAACATCTGGCTGCAGCTCAAACCCCAAGTTGAGCTGCACAAACCAGAACTTCAATCATCTGCGAGCTGATCGCCGGCAGGAAGAGACTGCGCAATCAAACCAAGGAGAAAAAAATGACGAAGGCTACACAAGCAATACACGCTGGCTTAATTACCGTTAAAGACCCGGAAACGGGGTGTGACGTGGAGCTGGAAGTGCTAAAGGATCCTGTATCGGGCGCGATGATGGCTATCGATGCTTCGTTTCTGGATCAAGTCTCAGGCTCTTTCAATAGCCCGTACAACCGGCAACGGTTGGCGGTTTCTGAATAGCTGAACCAACACATGCGCCAAGTCCGGCGCATCGGATGCTCAACAACCAAATGCCCGATGGATTCCCCCATCGGGGGATTCGCCGGGAATTTTCTAGGGAGTCAAAATGCCAAAGAAGAAATATTTCATCGTTGTCGATGATCAAGAGAACGGGAACTGGGAAGGCAAGCTTACTGATGAGAACGGCAACGTCGTTCCCAGCAGCGAGATATACGAACTGGCCTCCAAAATTTCGTGTCTTGCTTCACTGCAAGCTGGATTGGAAGCTGCAAATTCCATCCAACCAGGTTGTCTGTATTGGGCACGTGGTAAACGCGGGGTCTTTTATGGAGTCGTTCAGGCAGTGATCGATTGCGAAATTGTCATAATTTTGGAGACCGATAAACTCGGTGTTTCAAAAGGGCGTGACCCTTTCAATTTCTACAATCCAGAGAGTTTGAAGTTGGCAAAGCATCAGCCTATTCAAACGAAAGGAGTCCTTAAGGATAAGAAACAAACACAAACTGACGCAGATGAAATTGAGGTGAAGCTCTCGTCGTCAGAGCATGGCTTTGACGATTTTGATGTATCCAATCTTCCCCATGTTCACCGGGCATGTGTTGGACATAACATCAAGAAGGGTGACATCTTCAATGTCTTCTGCAGCGATTGCGTGAAGCTTGGCGCGGTTTGGGATGGTGATATTAAGCGTTCCCTTACCACTTTTGCTTCAACAAGCCACCTTTATCAAGAACTGAGTGACTTTGTTGGATTCTTCAATGACGCAGTTGATGGTCTGCGTGAATATTATTCAGAACTTGAGGATAAGGAATTACTCACAAAAATCATGGGAAATGTTCATGTGGCTTATCAGGAAACCGGTGACCAACAGGCGGATTACGAATCAGTGCGCGATGCGGTTGAAAACGAAATAAAGCGCATCGAAAGTACCGACAAACTACACATGTAACCAATAATTTCACCAATTGAAAGGAGCCAGCAATGGCAAATAAACCCAAAATGGATAAGCGCAGTTTGTACAAGGCGTGGATCATTTATTTGTATGTGACTGGGCAAGATAACGCGTATGAGGCATACAAGGCCATATACGGCAGTTCTCACATTCAAGAAAACAACGAGTCCGATATCGACTACGTTAGTCGTTGTTCCGAGCAGGATTATTGGGACGGAGAACAGGGTGCTGCCGTGTATCAAGAAGTATTTGATGCATTGGAAGCAATCAGCGAATTACCTGACGCAGCAACTGTTCCTGTTGCAGCGTAAAACAATAAACAAAATCCCTGCGTCCGTCTTTGACGGCCAGGGATTTTTTCATGCCCGCGTGCAAAGTCGCCGCCCAACCCCACCCATCGCCGTGCCGCTCCGCCCAATCCCATCGCCTCTACACCGCACCATCCCGCTCGACCTCATGCGCGCGTCGCTCGCCCGCCGTGAATCGCTGCCGCCGCATCCCAGCTTCTCCAACGCACAACCATCATTCCGTCTCACCTTCACATCCTCCTGCCTGTAATGGGGCAGCAGGGCGTTGGTTTTGATACTCGCCGGTCACCGGCTGGCTGGCCAGCGCCGGCACCCAAACTTGCCAAAACTGCAACTTGCGCAAAAAAGCAAACTGCACACATGCTTGAGCGCGGTGAGCCGATGGTGATCTTGGCCGTTACCCACGGCAAATATCATCCTTCATGTGCGCGACATATACCTGTTGCCGTTCCTCGAAACCAATTACATGACCTGGCGCTGGCCAAGCGCCTGCTCGATGCCTGATCTTGCTTCCAATATCCTGTTCTGACACGGTACAGGGTTGGCTTGTCACCACTGCGCCGTGCGTGCCAACGCGATCTGGCAGAAAGTACCAATTGGCCGGTCGGCGGTTGTCGCGCGCCAGCGGATTGCGGCTGTTTTGGGTGAGGGCGTACAGCAGGCCGGTGCGTCGATCCTTAAGTATTACTTCATCGCCTGGCAGGTAAATAGTTGGCTGTTGCATGGTTGTTCTCCTTGGATGATGGAGATCGGCGACCTCCTGCCAATCTATATCCAGCAGACCGCGAATCCGCAACCGGCGAGGCGAGAAATAACCTGGATGGGGAATTAGGCCGTTTCCGGTATGTAGAGCGCCAACGCGCCATGGCATGCGTTTTTGCGCTTCTGGATGGTGAAACTATACTGATTAGGCATGTATTACCATCCAGTTCTGGTAATATCTCCGGCATTTTGTAGAAGTGGGTATGCGAATGGCGAAGCCGCAGATTGTTGAAGACAAGGATCTTGATCTGCTTGTCAAAGTGACTCTTGCAACAACCGGCGAACACGGCGTGCGCAACGTGGCGCTGATCTATACCTTGTTTGGCACCGGGTTGATGCCGTCTGAAATTGCAGCGCTGCGCGTGAATGACTACCTGCAAAATGGCAAGCCGAAAGAAGATACCGAGGTGCGCGCCGATATTTCGTTCAATGGCCGCATCAGGCCGCTCATGTGGACGAACAAGAGGCTCGTGGCGGCGATTGATGCCTACCTAGCCGAGCGCATCGCCAAAGGGCTTGGCGTGGCTCCAAAGCAAGTGAAATACCGTGGGCTTGATCCGGTCTCGCCGTTGTTCTTGGCCAAGGGTGGTGATGGGTTCACGTTTCGCGTGACCGAAAGGGGTGACAAGACATACCGTTCATGCGCCAGCCTCACAAATTTATTGAATAAGTTGATCGCAGGTGCCGGGCTTGAAGGATGCAACACCGGATCGGCGCGGCGGACGCTGGCCGTGAAGCTGCACCGCAAACACGTCAAGTTGCGCACGATCAATGAAATCCTTGGGCAATCCAGTCTGGGGGCGACACGGGCGCTGTGCCAGGGCGATACGGCACGATTAAGTAAATTGGTAGCAGGAGTGATTTGATGGAAGAACAAGCCCCACGCGTAGAGGCATGTATTGATGGAGTGATGGCCAAGCATCCGCGCATCACACCCGGCGCTCAAGCTCAGCTAAATCAAGAGAACCAGTAATGCCAGAACTCACGAAGAAACAATTCGACCTGATCGCCAAGCTGATTCAATCCAAGGAGCCTGCGCGCACCGCAGCCTTTCTTGTGCTGGTGAAAGGCAAAGGCAATCAGGACGCGATAGCTGAAACCGGACTGTCAAAACAGTCGGTAAGTAACGTATTGGGACGATTCCGCCGTACACACAAAGAAATTTGTTCTGTGTACGCAAAATAGTGCTTTGCAGTAAACGGCGCGACGTGTACTATATGCGTATGAATACTTCAGTGAAGAAAACATATCGAGACAACGCGCAATGCCCCAAAAGGCATAAGTTCGCGGCGATTCGCCGAGTATCATCTGCCGGTAAAGTGGTTATCACATATTGCCCGCAGTGCAATGCAAAATTTGAGGTCATTGCTTGCGCCGTGCCGGCGCAATGAGAAGGGAAGCCATGTCGAAATCACAAGAGACTGCTGGTGCTATTCTGCTCTCGATTCTGTTTGTCTATTGGGTGGCGACAGGGTGTTCATTCTCACTTGTTACACATGGAATTATGGCAATTGGAATGAATCCAGAAGTGCTGGGCATCATAGGCATGGGGTTGTTGATTCTGGTTCCATACTGGGTGAGTTTTCGTATTGGTCTATTCATCCTAGCTTTCATTCTTTTCGTGCTTAGTGCAATCTCAGGTGGCGAGAACCATGTTACGCCAGCATGGGCTGCTTGGGTTACAGCTATTGAGGCAGTCGCGGCTGTCCTGGTTGCAATTAACTTTTGCCGGACACATGAAAACTGGGGCACATGGCATGACAAATAAGGGAGGGCGGGAATCATGATTGCAGTCAGATTTTGCGAAAAGTGCCGTGGTAATCGCATCCATGCATACAGTGGGCTGCTCAATAAGAGTGTGTGTTCGTGCTGCCGCTCTGGACGCGCTGCGCTCGATGCCTGTGTGAAATTAGGTCGATAGGAAAGGATAAATATGGGTGCAAAGCAGCAATTATTGTTACTGGTGCTCGCACTGGTTTTAATGGCAATACTGAGTGTGTTTTCTGGACACCTTGATAGCGCCATTCTTTGCGCCGCCATGGCCGTTATTGGCAGCATGATCGCAGCCTTTGGGTTCCGAAAAGGTTTCAGGTGTATTTGTGCAAACTGCGGTGAAAGCATATTCGTACCCAAGAAATCCAAAGAGGAGGTTGACTCCTTACTTTGCGCGGCAGGATGGTGCCGGAATGGGGACGATGAATACTGCAAGACATGCGCGACCGGGATAACTGACGTAATTGTTTATCCGAAACCGTAGCGCCTAATTTAATCCCGAACGGAAAGGCGATGTATGAGCATGGAAAAAGATGTCTTCGCTGAAACGGATTACGGGAAAGTTGCCTTAAAAAAACTTTCACCCGTGCCCGAGAACTTCCGGCTTTATGCGGCAGGCTGGCTCGGCGCACAGCCGAAAGATTGGACTGTCATGAAAGTGACTGGGGCAGAATTTCGCGCAGCTCTGAGTGGGAAGAACAAAGGGAAGTTATCCATTCTCATTCCAGGAACAGTACGCCATGCTTTGGTTACTGCTGAAGAAATGAAAAGCGGTAACAGCTAAACACTAATCGGAAAGACGATCATGGGAACAAAGAATCTGACTGAACACGATCACGTCAACATGGATGCTTTCCTCGGCCATGTTCTCGATGACTATAAAGCTGGTGGCTTGTCGAAAGAGCAGGCTGTCAGCGGTTTGGCGCATGTTATGGCTGCGCTCGATCAGGGCAACACAGAAGAGGCGCGTAGCTGGTTTGCGCAAGGCCGCAAGTTCATTCGTAAATAATGGAATTGCTGGTATGAATAAAATAAGAGCTGCTGTAGCGATCCCGCTCTTGACCTTGCTACTGTGTTCGCAGGCGGTGTTGGCCGATACGATCACCGGCAAGGTTGTTAGCGTGGCCGACGGTGACACCCTCACCATCTTGGACGCTTCCAGCACGCAGCGCCGGATCCGCTTGGCGCAGATCGATGCCCCCGAGACATCCCACGGCAAAAACAAGCCTTCGCAGCCTTTTGGAAACGACTCCAAGCAATCCTTGGCTCAGCTCACTTTCGGCAAGGTGGTAACGGTCACCTGCGACGTTACCGACCGTTACGGACGCTCAGTATGCGGTATCGCGGTGGACGGCCTCGATGTGAATCGTGAACAGGTCCGGCGCGGCATGGCCATGGTCTATGACAAATACGTGACCGATAGCACCTTTTACAACGACCAGAGGACGGCGCAAGCGTCCAAGTTGGGCGTGTGGGCGGAAGCTAGCCCTACACCGCCGTGGGAGTGGCGAAAAATTCAGAAAGCAAAATGATATGAGCAAGAGTGAACGTCATGGCCAACAAAAGCCGCCTCGGCAGCGCACCTCTTCACACAATACGACGGTGGCTGATGAAGAGATCATGAAAGCCGAATATGACTTTTCTAAAGCCAAACGCGCAAAAAATGTACCGCACCTAGCCAAACTGCAGGCCGAGTCAAATCCTAAAAAATAACTGCAATACCGAAAGGCAATTGCATGCTAGATAAACTATAGACGGAGTTATTCATGGGTGAAGCATCGCGCAGGAAGGCTGAGATTGTCGCACTCAAAGCCCAAAACGAAAATTGGCTGGCTTCTTTGTCTGGAGATGAAAAAACTGTCGCAACAGTCGCGCTGGCCACATACACCAAAATAGTGGAAACCCTCGGTATGACCGAGGGCTGCTACAACTTGGCTTTCTTCCTTTATGAGCATCTGCGGCGCAAGTATGGCATCTCGGTACGGGTTGTTGTAGGCTGGATCAATGATGGCGAGTGGGACGGAGCTGCGTCACATGCCTGGGTGGAGTATCAAGGCAAAAAGATCGACATTTCCATGCACAAGACCTCACACCCCGATGCACAGCCTCCCGGCGATCTCATCATCCTCGACTACCTCTTCAGGCGTGGGAAGGCTACCTACACCTATTCTGAAACATTGTCTGAATCGGCAGCGAAGGAGTTGGACAAAATGCGTAGCAACCCCACATACGCACCTGTAATTGCTCACAAGCAGATGGAGCACAATTTAATGCTCGCTCGATCGGCTTCACAGGAAGGTGTTAATGAGTATTTCGCTAATGCACCACTCTCGAACAAATATGAAAGTCTGGCCAGACTTGTTGGATAGAACGCCGATTAGAACAACAACCAAAAAGTTGGCCAAAAAAACTAAATTCCTGTGGCATAATGCGCGCCTCAAATTTCAGTCCGCAAACATTCTGGAAGGCGCGCCGTTATAGGCTAAGTTTTGCAAAGATTGCGGACCGGAAACGGGCTTCAAACCCGCATGGTTGAGGGAAACACGGTACGGCCTTTTAATCCGTTGGTCGCGAGTTCGAATCTCGCCCGACCCACCAATAAAACAAAAGCTTAGAGATTGGTTAAGCTTTTGAGCAGTCCGCAATTCTAGGTTTGGTCCGCAATTCACCCAAAATCTATGTTTTAGGACTTAAATTCTGTCCTTTTTATGCGAGTTTAAATATCGCCATAAATGCCAATAAAATAAAGGCTTACAACAATGTAAGCCTTTAAGTCAGTTCTGTTCTTGGTTTACTCCGCAATTTCAATTTATATAAATCTATCTTGTAGGACTTACTTTCTGTCCTTTTCGTGAGCGGACATAATGCTCTGTCATGGCCATGTTCTCATGTCCAAGTTGCTCTTGTGCTGCGCGCATGCCATCCGTGTCTGCCTTGTCGGTTCCTGCTTTTGCGCGCAGGTCGCGAAACTGGAATGCCTTAATGGCTTCGGCGAGTTCAGGCTTGGTTTTGACTGCCGCTGTTCTTGCCTTATCAAAACGAGACCGTAACGCGCCTTCGGTAAGAGCGCGACCAGCTTCTGTGCAAATCAATGCAAGGGTGTGTATCTTGTAAGACTCTTTGCGTTTTTTGATTCGTGCGACTAGATCAGCTAGTTCGCCAACAAGTTCAATACGGAGTTTTTTGCCTGTTTTGTTTTGCTCAACAACAAGCATGCCGTCGCGTATATCAGTTTCACGCATAGAGAGCGCATCAGCCGGTCGCTGGCCAGTAAGGTAGGCAAGGTCAAGCGCGTCGCGTAGGGTGATGTCTGCGGCCTCCCATACGGCTTCTAGCACGGCATCCTCGATGTAGATATCGCGGCCTACCTCACTAAAGCCTTTAATGCCGGCGCAGGGGTTTGGTTTGTCGGTTAGACCCCACGACCTGGCCATGTTCCAGATGTGAGAAAACAAAGCTTTCTCGCGGTTGGCTCGTATCTTGCCGGTTTTGCCCCGCAAATCCATATATTGTCGGATGTGACCAGGTTTAATACTATCGAGTGGAGCGGGAGGGGCGTTGAAGAATTTGAATAGCCATTCCAGCTCGATTAGGTTGTCGCGCTGAGTGCGTGCCGCCTTGGTTGGTAGAACGTCTCGGATGTAACGATCTGCGACGTTCTTGAAGGTAAGTAGCTGTGCGGCCTTTTCAGGTTTGTCTTGTTCAAGTTCAGCCCATTTGCGCACAGCGGCGGTGTAATCGCAGCCGAGAGGTATTTCCTTGCGCGGTTTTCCGCCAGCATCGTAGTAGTACCAAAGTATGCCGCCCGCTTTTGGGCGGGCGCGCATTTTTGGTGGAAGGTTTAAGTTTTTTGACGGTCTGCGTCCCATGGTGGCAGCCATGTTACGCCGCCCTTGGATCAAACTGCAACAAGGTTGGCTGCCATTCCTGCTTTTGCTTTTGTGATGTTTTCGATTCCTTACCCCCCTCTATTGCCGAACGCGTTACAACTGGCCTTCCGCATCCATTGATGCGGAAGGCAATGCCCATAGTGCGTAGCTGGGTGATCTGCTTGGCTTTAAATTTGAAGCCAGTCAGTAAATATAGCTCGTCGGCGCTTAGGAAAAGTGGGGTGTCCATGTTTTGATCTTATCGCATAGTATAAACACATGCAACAGGATTAAAATGGCATTACGCGAGCAATGGCGCGGGTATAAGGGGATGCAATAAAAAACGTCGTCCCATGAGGAATGGCCACAATAGCTCAAGGATTCAAGGGAATTTGGCATAACCTCAGAATCAAGTGTTCCGAAAAAAATCCCGCACTGGGGCGGGATCAAGCTCCGGGGTGGAGCAACTTGCCGGGGAGGCAAGTGGGAAGGTATTCAGATCAGCTAAAGCGTTTCATCGACCAGAACGGACGCACCGCCCTGCGCACCTGGCGCGGCGGCTACAGCGGGCTGTGCCGCCTTCTTTTGACGGTCTTGGCGCTCACCCACAATGCGCCGTGCCATTTCACCCCACCAGACAGGCTCCTGCAGGATCTCCACGCCTTTAGTCACGCCTGACAAATTCCGGGTGCGGATATACAAAAAGGAATCAGCGATTTCTTCCAATTTTTCATCATTCGGGATGACCTTGATCTGCACATGCCCAACCATCGACACTGGATAGCCAACAGGAATAGTTTTCAGAATACCCGGCAACATTTCAGGCGCTTCATACAACCTGATTGGAATCGCAACAGATGCATCGCGGTGCTGGCGAAGCAAAATCGAGATGTACGCTCTTTGCTCTTTGCCGCCGAGGTGTGTAGCACGGACCACAGCTGCTCCTTCAACGAATCCGGCCAGCATCACCACATTGGCGTTTTCTCCCAGCTTTGTGTTGAGCCGTCCCTTGGTTGCTTCCAGCACCCTGAAAATATCTGCGATTTCATTGCTTTCCGAATCGTCGATCTGTTCGGCGATCATGCCCTTGAAGGATCCGTCCGGCTTGAAAGGTTCGAACGCATCAATGCTGGCTCCTGGAGCCAGTGAACTTTTCCAAATCAGGTCAATCGGCATTGATCGAGACGATGGTTTTTTGATGTCGATCGCGCGTAGTTGCACAATGCTTTTTCCGTCCTCCCTTTTTTTGCCGAAAGCATGGCAAACGACGGTGACCGGAGTGGTTTCTTTCGGAATGCGCGTGCCAGGATCAACCGTGATGAAAATGGCGTGCGCTAGACTGTTGGTTTGCTGCAGCAGAAACCCATCCTTTGTGGGTTTTCTAACCCACCCGGACAAATAGCTGATATTCAGCATTTCGTTCACATATTTGAAGCCTACCGAGTGATTACGGGAATCTGCGGAAAGCATAATTACCTCCTGACCTGACAAATGATTTAATAGATATTGACAACAACGCCGTAAGACATTAAAAAGTTGAACTAAATGATGATGAAGAAGAGACACTTGCAAACCCGTTAAGGTGCTCTGGCTTCAAAAAAGGTGTATTCATGGTCACCCCCAAAGATAAAAGCAAAAGTCGTCAACAGTCCGTCAAAAGAACAACTCCCAAACCACGAGCGGAAACTCCTCAAGAGACGTATGAAGCGTTGATGTTGAAGCTCTGGGAAAAGGCGGCTGCAAATAATGAATCGCCTGCGGAACTCGCTGCCAGCCTTGATATTTCGTACCCATATTTGCTGGCCTTGGCGCGCGGCGAACGCCCGACAAGTGGCATGACTAGGGTTCACCTCGTGAGCGTAGCCAAATACCTCAGCCTGCCCGTTGGACAGGTCTATTTGTTGGCCGGCGCGCTGTCTCCCGAAGACTTTATTTTTGAACCCACCCAAGACGAAAAAATGCAGTACGCGCTGGAGGCAATGCGCAACGATCCGCTGTGGACCGCCCACACGCCTAACAAGAAGGTTTGGCAACATGCTGACCCCTCATTGAAGCTGCTGATATGTTTGTTGTACGAACGTGCTGCCCGGACATCGTTTTTTGATGGGACTGAAGCTCCGGTTGTGAAGCAATAGTGACTCTTCCGGCCAAAGCTCTTATCTCATCAAGCCGGTTCTGAATAAAAATATCGAGTCGCCACATGAAATCTTCTGGTGAGTAATTCCCTGAAGCGACCTGCTCTAGCGCGTTTTCCCATGCCGCTGTTACAGCTAAATCCTTCAATTTTTCAGGCAATACCTGGATAAGAGATCGTCCGAGTTGGGTGTCTTTTATTTGATCGCCCTTGGTCTCAATGAACCCTCTGTTTTTCAAAGTAGTGATGTCACTGATTCCACAACGAGCAAATAACTGCATCTCGTGGATCAGCGTGTGGGCTGTGAAATAAGCATTGCGAGGAGAGGCCTCACGCTTCTCAACTTCAATACAACGTTGAACTAGCAAGGCGAGCATAGGTGTTTGAATGCGGCCAATTGAAATTAACCGATCACGCGCAAGTAGCTTGGTAACGGCTCGCGACAAATTATGTCCAACCAACCAATTAGCCCTTGATCTACAAACTTCGGACAAAAAAGCATTCCGAAATTTAAAGTTGTCCTGCATTGAATCTTCAATAACGTTTGCAGAAATGACGCTGTTTATATTCAAGTGCAAGCGCATAACTTTGCCGAGGTATCCGAAGTAATCAATAACCTCATCAATAAATATGTGACGTGCGCCACTGGCATTTACAACTATCGTTGCTTTTCTCAAGAATGCTTCGATTGTTGCAAGCTGTTTTTTTACGACCGGATTGATAGACTTGCTTGTTTTGTCCAACTCGGGTGTAAGCTGCCATTTGTCATACGGAATTCTGATGGGCAAAGTTGAGGCATCCCACTTTGCCCAGCGACTATCGTAGTAATCAGGATCACAAAGCTGTAGCAATCGACCATCGCACCATGTCACCACGTCGTTGCCAACAGAAAAATATTCATCAGCGCTCTCCTGAATGCCCGGCAGCGCTCTAGCTATATCGCGGGCAAGGACATGGCTGGATGCAATGAATAAACGCATCAGAACTTTTCCTGCATGTTTCTCAGAATTGCCGCAGTAGCGGCAGTCATGCCACCAGATGGCGAAGTCTTTGAAGCAACAACTTTTGGATTTGATTTTGTGGGCGAGGTAACTGCAAATGATGGCTGCCCGCTCAAAGCCATGGATTGCGCAGCACCACCTGAAACCATCTTGGCCGCCTCGCTCAAAACGTCACGGATCACAGAAGACTGTTTGCGAAACGGCAGCCCCCACAGCCATTCAACCAATTCTGGATGTTCAGCTTTGTTGACCACAAAGCTGACCTTCACTTCGTCGGGTGCGCCACCATCCCTAACCCAAGCCATGGCAGCCCCTTAGCGACTAAAAGAACTCATGGCATCCAGGCGAAGCGTCACCAACGCATAGCGCCGCATCCCTTCGGCAACAGCAAACCGATGGTTTTCAGCCAAAATCGCATGCGGCCATTTCGCCTTAATCGCTTCAAACACCAAAGGAGCGCCACCACCAGCAATGATCACGCCGTCGAGTTTTCTGACGTGGGGTTCAATTAGTTTGGTGGACATATCCAGCACGTCTGCAACGATAGTGCCAATGGCAATTTCAGCCTCTTTGGATACATCCAGATTTTTGCCAAAATTCTTGATGGTTTTTGTTTGAAGAGCTTGCTCAGCCTCATTCAAACCAACAGTGACATTCTTTTCACCCAGCGCCCGCATCAGCGCGTCGGCTGCCAAAGCAACACCACGACTTGACCCCGCTGCTTTTTCAACCCAAATACCACCTGCCTGCATCAACATAATGTCTGTGGACCAGTAGCCAAGTTCGACCACCGCCCACGATTCAGTTTCCATGCTGTTTTGCATTGACGGGTTGCCGGATTCATCAAGCATCATGCCGTGGTAAGGCGAAAGAGACTGAGGTACAACCAAAACACGTCCCTTCGTGCATTTTGCAGCGACTGACTTCAAGACAGCCTTCTGGCGGGAGTGCAGATTTGTGGGTAAGCCCATGACGATGACGCAGTTATCAGGATCGATTCCAAGCGCACGAACCTTTGCAAACCCTCCTCGCATCAGCGCTTCGTACTCGGGGGTATCAGTCCAGTTTTCAGACAATCCGGTAGAGCCGGACATACCACCTTGAATGAGTGCTGTTTTGCCAAAAAAGTATGGCTTCCCATCAACGTCCACCGTTTCTTCAGCAGCTCGACGTTGTTCGTTCTCATCTGAAATAGTGAATGCCGGTGTCGCCACCGAAGGAAAAATAATGTCGTGCTTCACGCCATCAACAAGGCATGAAATCTTTGTTGTGGAATGCCCCACATCGAAACCGATTGCATCATGGAAACTCTTATTCATCACTGAACCCCTCTCGCCAAGTAATTCATCCCAAAATAGACCGCCCATAACGCCACGACTGGATAAAACAACCACAATCCGAAATGGCTAATGGATAAGTTATAACCTATTACAAATAATACCGATGCAATTATATATAAACACTTTGCGAAGTCTATATTTAATTACAACTAAATGCACTTGTATTTCCAAAATGGATAACTGAAAATCAACTTCCGCAAGCACTTGATGGTTGCCCTAACGACATAACATCAATAAGTGAACCGAAGGTTTCAATATCGTTTTTTTAAACACTCCTGCACAACATTCCAGAAAGCCCCAAAACGCATGAAAAAACCCGACGAAACCAAGCTAATCTTCAGCGAGAAAAAGCGAAGTCAAAAACCAAAGCCCGGTACAGCAAATGAACCGGTAGCGAAGCCTCAGCAGGTAGTCGAGCCTGAAACCAAAGCCAGAGTTCACACAGCTGAAAGTGGGTACGGTGCCGACCCGGGTGTTGAGCACTGGAAGTCATGCGCAGATGAAGTTAGCGGGTTTGTCTTGGTATTTAATGACGAACTGATAAATCGCCTGCGTGAAATCGACAAGAACATCGTCAAATATGGAAAGTTGCTTAACGATTCTCAGCCCGGCTCATCAGGGAAAATACTTGTTCGCTGGTGGAAGGTAGGTGCTCGTGGTCGCGCCGGTGGATCCACGCCAGTATTCATGGTTCTGTACCGAAACAGGGCTGGTAAACTCTCGGGCAAGAGAATTGAAAAAAAGAACATCACCAAGAAAGCCAGATCCACC
This sequence comes from Sideroxydans sp., assembly GCA_028710605.1. Classification (GTDB taxonomy): domain Bacteria; phylum Pseudomonadota; class Gammaproteobacteria; order Burkholderiales; family Gallionellaceae; genus Sideroxyarcus. The sequence continues at coordinate 371,961 of JAQTTU010000001.1, read as the reverse complement.
AGCACCTTCTCGATCAACTATGAGCTAACCAAAGAGATACTTGCAACGCTCGCAAACCTGTATGAGATGCGAGAAAAACTATTCTTCGAACTTGGAAGATTCAAGCGCGTATCGAGCGCACTGAAGGCAAAAGAAAGCAACATTCACTACATCGCGGCCAGAAGCGCGGCCTTGTCAAAACAAATATCCAAAAACCTTTATGGTTCGGATGAGGCTATAACGTAAGTCAAAGGCATCCTACGGACGGGGCTGGGAAGCGCCCCTTTCGCCTGTCGGCTCACCTCCGGCAAGTCAAAAGCCGTAGCCCCAACGCTTCGCTTATGGGACTCCGGGCTTCGCCCCCGTTCTATTTTTGGTCTCGGTGCGCGATAAAGCCGCTTACTCGACGCAAAAACAGAACGGGTCCCCCAATCCTTCCGCTTGCGCTCCAGGAGGATTTCGCTCGTCGCTCATCCCCGAAGCGCACGATAAGACTGTGCGCTTCGGTGCCCCTGCCCCCGTGGCCACCCTCAAATGTTTAGATGGCAACCCGCAAACGTATTCAGGACAAGCATTCAACCTTAACGGATAGACCAATAATATTTCAAGGCAATGCCACAATTGTTTCGCCGCCAGTGCGGCGGCGACTAGATCACCCGCGACCTATACCTACCTACCGGATAATAGCGCGACCCGCGACCTATACCTACCGACAAACGAGCCGCCCGTGCCCAGCTCGATCACCAAGCGCCTCATTGCTCTACCCCGACCGTCCCCCAGCCAATCGCGTCAGCGATCGGCGTTGGCGCGACCTCGTACAAAGGATTGTTATTCGATATACCGCCGACCTTGTGATGGAAGGCTACCCATTCCGTCACGTCTTTTTCACTGGCCACCCCATTGGGAATCAAGCAGTCGTACACCACTCGAATACGTGTCATGCCCAGACCATTGCCCATGCAACCCCCTATACCGTTTGTTGATGATTAAGTATAAGTGCAATGGCATATATCAACAACGAAGGGGCGCGAAATAGAGTGCTTGCGGGAATATGGATTTTCAGAATGAGCCACCTGCAACTCATCACTGAAAATCACCGCGTTGTTTACCGCTCCGTCACGGCGCTTGCGAAAAAACTGCAAGCGCCGCGCCGTCGCTGGAGCAGTGGTTGCATGGCCAGGTGCAGTCTTGATTGACACGTGCTGCAACCAGCAACCGGCATCGAGCCGGTTGCTGGTTGGTCAAAATTCGCCCTACGCACCCTCAAACATTAGATATGCGCCCCCCAATTCTTAGAAGGCAAACTTCGAACATTTGGCGGAATTCCTAGATTAAGCGTGGCATTTCCGAAGTATGTAATAGCTAAACCATAACCGTTAATGGATAACCGAAAGCACATTTAGCATTCCCAAGCAATTTTTATCACCTCATGCCCCACCAATACCAGATGAACCAATATCGGTTCTATTTCGGGAGTAATGTCATGGCATTCAAAATTGACTTCGATGCCATCAGGAACAAAACGCCTGAGCAACGCGAAGCAGATCGGGAAGCAGCTTGGAACAGGTTGGAAGCGCAAATTCTGCTTCAAATTGATGAGCGCAAAATCAAGGCATCCTCACTCGTGGCAGCCATTCATGGCACTCGGATAAGCGCTCTCCGAGCAAGAATGAGGTCTCGCGCGACTTGTCGCGGCACGGTTAACAACGGCAACTTTTTGGGTCTTCGTTTCTTCGCGCGCGGTTCGATTCGGTCAGGCCGCTGCTGTAACCGCAGTGTCGCCATACAGGCCGTAACGGTGGCAATCAAAGTGCGAACTTGATCTCCCGTGGTTCGGCGAAGCTGATCGGCGAATGAACCCAGCAGCCGCTTGGCTCCGGCAAAACTCAACGTCCTCGGCAGGATGTCCGCAAGTAATGCCGCTTTCGCCATCGCCCAGCGCACCAGATTGTAGGCCAAGATATATACCGCAATCTCCTTGTCCACCATCGGCTGCGACTTGCAACGCAGCACATCCATCTCCAGCGTCGCTTTGATTGTGCGGAAATCCACTTCGATATTCCAGCGCATCTTGTACAGCGCACCCAGCGATTGCACCGGGACTTGCAGCGGATCAAGCAATGTCGTCACCAGTATGCGCCCATCGACCTTCACTTCTCGCATCGTGATGAATTCCGGGTAAGTCGCGTATTCTTCCGCACTCATCGCTTTCGGCTTCAGCGGGCGCGGCCATTGCACCAGATGGTCTTGTTTGCCCAACCGCTCGCCTTGCGCAAAGTCGGTGATGCGCACGCCATGCTGGGACATGACTATATCCACCCCTCGGCTTGTTGCGCCATGGATGATCCACCAAGTCGCCAGCAACGCATCGGCCAGCAATACATCCTCGTTGTTGAGCTGATCCAGCAGGTTTGCCAGCAAACTTTGCTCTCCCGTCCCCTTGCCTTTGCAGGCAGACACTTGGTAGCCCAGCATCGCGCCGCTGGACAGGCCGATGAGCGCGCCAATACGAGCAATGGGAAAGCCCAGCCCCGGCTGTTGTTCACGGCTTTGCGGGTAGGTTTCCTGGTTGCTCGGCGTATCGGGCATGGTAACCGTTGTACCGTCGAACAGTTTGACGCAGCGCCCATGCCAACGCCACGCCGTGGGGGTCAATGCTTCCAGCCGTGCGCCGATCAGCAAGCTCAGTGTCACTGGCAAGCTGGTCGGCAAACGCTGGCGTGCTTCGCAGTAGGCGCTGGTGTTGAGCGCGCTCGGCGTTTGGCCTTGTGCGACGCGTTCGGATAAGCGGCGACCCACTACGTCTTGGCAGGCGCGGTCTGCCGATAGGACTTGCCCCACGAATAGGCGCAATGTATCCAACGGGGAATAGATGCGTTCACGGTACGGTTCGTCCAACTTCTGCATGACAGCTTCAATCTCATGTTCATCGAGTGCTTGGTCGAATAAGCCGGAATCGCTTTGTATAAACTGCTGCTTCAACATCGCAACTTTCTGCCGAATCCGTGCAACTTTGGTATTCTTCATTTGGGCTGACCTCCTGTGATGGGTGGCTTTCGTGTCGTAACAAAAGCTTACCATTCTGAAGTGTTCAGCCCGCTGTTTTTATGGGTGTTTTGGCTTATCCGAGTGCCATGAGTGGCAGCCATTGATGCTATTCCTGAAAAGGATGCCAAATTTGTTAGAAGTCTGGAAACCAAAAGCACACAATTTGACCGGGATGGACGGATGGGCGGCGAGCTTGCGAATCTGACTGACAAGCAAGTGGCCTACCTTGACGGCCTTTACCAGAAATACGGCAATTGCATTTGAAACGCAACCTCCCCCGCCAGTCCATGACTGGCAGGGATTTTTATTGCCTGCTGTTCCTCCAATACTCATTGAACCAATGTCAATTATTTTTAATGAAAACCATGAATGAAAGGGGATTGCTATGAGTCCAGAACAAGAGCGATATGTCGCGTACCACTCACCAGAGCAACGAGCGGCACGAATGGAAGTGGCTCGAATAGCCAACGAGACGGCAGTATCAGATGCCCATCGGCTATTTTTTTCGGGCGATGCTGAGGCGGCTCGGGATAGATTGTTTTCAGCAGGGATACAGGATGAGGGAATTAGCTTCTACCTGCACTCCTGGGGTAGCGATCAATAATACGCGTCGCGCAAGTAAACCCCGCCAGTCCATGACTGGCGGGGTTTTTTATTGGCTGCTGTTTCTCCAATACCCAGTGAACCAATGTCGGTTCTCTAAGTATTGGAGATCACCATGAAAGACCAGAAATATGATGCGTATCAAGAAATCACAGACAAGATCGTTGCCGCACTCGAAGTCGGAACTGCCCCATGGGTTAAACCATGGTCAAGTTGCGGTAATCCCCGCAACGCAATAACTGGTCGGGAATATTCCGGCATCAATACCGTGTTGTTGGCCATGACACCTTTCGCTTCGTCGCTCTGGATGACATTCAAACAGGCCGCAGACGTTGGCGGTAATGTGCGCAAGGGTGAGCATGGCACGCGCATTGTGCTATTCAAGCCCTTCAAAGTGAAAGACGTGAACGCGACCGGCGATGGTGAGGCCACAGAGAAGACCATCCCTCTGTTGCGCACCTTCACCGTGTTCAATTCCCTGCAGATCGACAATTTGCCTGAGAAATACAGCGTTCAGCCTAAACCGCTCATTGACCAGTTTACGGACAATGTGGAAGCAGAACGGCTTTTGGCGCAGGCCAGTGTTGTGCATGGAAGCAATCGCGCATGCTTCGTCCCGTCGATTGATGAAATCCACATGCCGAATAAGCAGGAGTTCAAGTCGATTCCCGATTACTACTCAGTGGCACTGCATGAATTGACCCACTGGACTGGCCACAAAAGTCGCTTGGCTCGGGACTTTAGTGGACGCTTCGGTGACAGTGCATACGCTTTTGAGGAACTGATCGCCGAACTGGGCGCGGCATTCTCATGCGCTCATTGTGGGGTTGATGGCCAGCTGCAACACGCTTCCTACATTGCCAGTTGGATCAAGGTGCTAAAGGGCGACAAGAAGGCAATTTTCACAGCTTCAAGCGCTGCGCGAAAGGCATCTGAATTCCTGATCGGGAAGGTGGAGCAGGAACAAGAGGGGGAGGAAAGCGTAGCGATGGCAGCGTAAGCTGATCCGGCTTTGGTGCAAGACCTCGGAGCCGGAATCCGCAGCACGATTATATCCCAAATCATCAAAGAAGTACCCAAGCCCCGCGCAGCTATGCTGCCGGGGCTTTTACGTGTAGATGTTCATCCAATACTCTCTGAACCATGTCGGTTTTTTCCTTGGAGAGAGTCATGAGAACATTATGCAAACCTGTATTTAATTTTTCCGAGCTATCAGAGGCGGCAAAAGAAAAGGCGCGAGCTTGGTATCGCGAAACATCAGCTTCTGACCAGTGGTATGAGAGCGTTTATGAAGATGTGGCAAATATCGCCGACATCCTCGGTATCGACATCCGCAACCGCAAGGTGTCGTATCGCAATGGCACAACCAGCTACGATGGTATCAATATCGGGTTCTCGGGTTTCAGCAGCCAGGGGGACGGTGCGCACTTCGAGGGACGTTACAGTTATGTCAGGGGTGCAGCGAAAGAAATCCGCGAATACCCATCGCAAGATGCAGATTTACATCGCATCGCCGACGAACTTCAAGCGATTCAACGCAAGAATTTCTATGGCATCACGGCCAACGTCAAACACAGTGGGCACTACCAGCATGAAAACTGTACCAACATTGAAGTGGAAATTACTGATGACCGTCACGGAAATCAACGCTACGTCAGCATCGAAGTTCACGAACAAGTGGAAGAAGTGCTTCGCAACTTCATGCGCTGGATATATCGTAGCCTTGAAAAGGAATACGACTTTTTTGTCAGCAATGAGGCGGTAGATGAAAATATTGCGATGAATGGATATGAATTCTCCAGCAATGGAGACCGTTCCATTGCAATTCAATAATGCGATATTTCAGTATCATGTAGTAACCAAGCCCTCTTTCTCTATGAGATCGAGGGTTTTTTTATTGGTGCGTGTTCCTCCAATACCCGGTGAACCAATGTCGGTTTGTTCACCATGGAGATTTGTATGCAACAGCAACAAATGAATGACTTACAGTTTTATCCAACCCCGCCCGATTTGGCCCGTCGCGCATGGAAGAAGTTCAAGAATCACGACTTCAAACGCGTGCTCGATCCAGAGGCTGGGAACGGCGATCTGGCAGACGCTAACCCACATGTAGATTCGTGGCGCAGCAAGCAGTTCAAGCCAGACTGCATCGAAATCGACATCACCAGGCACGCAACACTTCAGAGCAAAGGGCTGAAGGTTGTAGGTCTCGACTTCATGACGTTCACCAGCGGGGCGATCTACTCGCACATCATCATGAATCCGCCATTTGCTGTTGGTACAAAGCATGTTCTGAAGGCTTGGGACATTCTTTGGGATGGTGAGATTAGCGCCATTCTCAATGCGGAAACGATTCGCAATCCGTTTTCGGCGGAGCGGCAACATCTCGTGAGATTGATTGAGCAACATGGCGAGGTAGAATTCATTGAGGGTGCATTCTCAGTGGAAGAAGCCAAACGTAAAACGCAGGTTGATGTGGCGTTGGTGTATTTGCGCAAGCAAGCCAATGAGAGTGAAGACATCATCGGCCCGATACTGGACGAACTGAAGCGCGATTCGAAGACTGAAGCGGATCTTTCTGACAACTACCGGGAAGCGGCGGAACTCGCATTGCCGAACTCGCTAGTTGAGAATTCGGTAGCGGCGTTCAACGCGGCTGTCCGGGCGATGCGTGAAGCGGTCCTCAAAGAAGCGAGGGCGGAATACTACTCTCGTTTGCTTGGTGAAACGATGGCTGTCAGGAGTGGGGATCACGCTGATCGTGAGGCTGCAGGTGATACTTCTGTGGATTACGTTCGCAATACGATTGGGAAGCGCTACGATGATCTCAAGGATCGTGCGTGGAGCGGGATCCTACGCTCTGCCAATGTGACATCCAAGCTGTCTTCCGCTGCACAAAAACGTGTTGAGAGTGAATTCGAGCAAATCAAACAGCTTGAATTCACGGTACAGACAATCTACGGCTTCCTGTGTGGGATCGTGAATAGCCAAGGCAAGATTCAGCTGGACATGGCTTGTGATGTGTTTGATCTGATTACGCGCTACCACTCTGACAACACGGTGTTTTACAAGGGTTGGAAGTCGAACGATAAGCACCGCACGGCGGGGATGAGGATTAAGACTACGCGCTTCATACTGCCAGGTCGTTCAGGCTATGCGAATAACCTGCAGTATGAGTCCATGCAGCTGCTTCGTGATTTCGACAAGGTGTTTGCCATGCTGGACGGCAAGCACCAGCCTGCGATCAGTTTGGAGTATGTTTTTGATCATCATTATCGGGATCTGCGGACGGGTGGTCGTGTGAGCAGTTCGTACTTTGATGTTCGGTTCTATCCCGGGGCTGGCACAATTCATTTTTTTGCCCGCGACAAAAAGTTGGTGGACAGGCTGAATCGGCTGGTCGGACGGCATCGTAAATGGTTGCCGCCTGAAGAAGCACGCGTGAGCGATGCCTTCTGGCTGCAGTACGACAATGCCGAGAAATTCGATAAAGAGATCCGAGTCGAAGTGCAGAAGGGTATCCGCAACTACTGGGACAATCCGCTGAGCCATCTGACGGGTTGCGATGATGAGCGTAAGACCAAAGCCCATGAATCTATGGATGTGGCCATTACGGCAGTTCTGGAGCGCCACGGCATCAACGTGGACTTCTTGCTGCAATCGAAACAGCAAGAGCACCTGCTGTTGGAGGCAGCGTAACGTTTCAACGTAGTAACGTTTCAACGTAGAATGCAACAACCAAATCCCTGGCCACCTATGGTGGCCAGGGATTTTTCATGCCCGCTAATTGCTGCGCCCCCCAAAGGATTTCCCTCAAATTATTTCAGCTTGACCACAAATCAGAGTGGGAATTTCCAATAAAAACTTGCAAGTTATGTCGATCAATGGATAATTAGTAATGCCGTTGCACGTATCTATAACATGAAGGGCGGAACATGGTGACAACTCGGAATGATCCAGTGACAAGACTTGGTGTTGCATTTGTTCGCTGGCTTGGTCGGCAAGTGTGTAGTGTGCGGGGGCATCGTTATCACCCAATTGAAAGCCTGCCATACAGACCGGACGATGAAGAATTCGATTCAACGTTTTCTGATGAAGATTACCAGGAAGAGATAGAGCGGCAGCATAAGCTAGAACGGCGCTGGTTTTCGTGCTTGCCGTACCTTCGTTGGATTTAAAGCTGGAAAGGTGTAGATGAATAATCTCGTCAAACAATTGCGTCTAGCTCTTGCAGAAAAGTGTCTTGGTTGGGCGATGATTATCGCGCCGCTTGACACATCTGAGCGCAAAGACATTACGGAATTCGTTTCTGGGTATTTTCAGAAGCATCTGGCTATCAAGAAATAGATCGGAAAGGTGATCTCTAAATGAACACGCTTCAATTTGTTTGCATGTCGGGATCTGTTGGAGCCGCGCTTGTCTTGGTTGTGCGTCAAAATAAACCATGGTGGGCAGTTGCGGCGCTTCTTGCAGGTGCTGCTGGTTGGTATCTTGCCTCGTACTACGAAGAGCTTCATGCCGCAATTCGTGCGGCTGCGTAAAACCGGAAAGGCTAGGCTGCAATGGCGTGCTGCGACTGGCAAACATTCGAGGATGGATTTCGAGGCGCATGGAAACGGGCGCGACACGCACCGAGCGAATTGCTGATCGACTGGGTGTTGGCAAAAAGATATTGGAGAAAGTTTCACTGCACTGGCGGCGAGGCGGCGAGCGTGCAATTGAAAGTGCTATCCAAAGAATCTGATTACCTTTGGCTTGAGAAATTGAATAACAAACGTGGCGGCGGGGATGGCGGACTTGGAGTTGTACCATTGCCGGAACCGATACTGAATTGATATTGGAAAAGTGCGACATGGCAGAAGGTGATCAACAGCACATAAGGCCCGACTTTCTCCCTTGGGAGAGGCATGTTACCTGCATCAAGTGCGCACACCCGCTGGAAGACAATCAGCGGATGAGAGATGCGCTGGTGACTAATACGACGGCGGGCTGGGCAAAACAGAATCTGAGCGTGCTGGTTGAAATGGCAGCAGCTCGCGGCGTACCGCAGTGGTTTGTTGATGAAGTAAAGCGGATCGGCGCAGGCATCAAGGTGATGCCTGATGCGCCGACTAATTGACCAATCGGAAAGGTCTGCGACATGAAATATTTGGAGTGGGATTTGCGCTGCAAACGTCGAATAAAAACTCGCATGATGAGGTGCAGACAAGCAAATATCGAAAAGAATACTTGGGCACGTAAGTATAAATATTTGTTTCAGATGAGCTGTATCTAACTGACAAGACTTCTTGTATGCCAACGCTTAACAGTACAACACTTGCCTTGCTTCGCTACTCCAAGCGGAATCTGAATGGCGAGAAGGTCTCATGGCGCGATGTCGTTGATGCGCTGAAGCCGGTGTACGGATTCCAGATGACTCTTGAAGACCTGATGCAGGTTTTGCTGCGAGAGTATGGTGAAGTGATGAACGAGAAACGTTTTGAATTCGGATCATCAGACACTGCATCGAGAAATCTACTCCTTGCGCCAATCAAGGGACATTTCGCCGTCGAGTTCATGGGGCCGCGAAGCCTTGATGTGAAATATTCCGTTGAAGAGTTCTACAACGCGATGGTACGCGAGATTGTCAGCGCATTCAGGGTTGCGCGGATTGATTGGTGTCGAGATGAGGTGTTTCCAGCTAACGCCGAAAATGCCGCGATTTGTTTAGTGTAGGAAAGGACTCTCACAAATGATCGTCATGGGCATTGAAGTGTCACCAGCTTCAGAAAATGCGTTGGAAAGTTGGATGAAATCGCATGTTGGCGAAAATGGGTTCCGTGCTTCCCAGCTTGTCGAGCAAGTAACCAAGCTCGGCATCCTGAACCTGTCTGGTGTGGATGTGTCGATGCGTGTGGCGGATCGCATGCTTCAGAAACACAAGAAAGCTCGCAATATCGCTCTGCGTGGTGCAAATAACTGGTGCTGGGTTAAGCAGTAAGGGAAAGGAAGGCGAAATGGAGAGTATCAAAAATTATGCGGAATATGAGCAACGCAAAATTTTTGAAATGCGCGATACCGCTGCGCAACGCCAATCCCGCAAAGTTTTAAGAACTCGGGTGATGGCAAGCCGCGTCCCGTCGCTAAGTCTCTCCGTCGATGGAGATATGCTGTTATTTGATGGGCAGGCTTACAGTCTCTTTTATGCCCACGGCAATTTACAGGTGGAACGAGCATTTACAATGCACCTGCAAAAGAAAGGTTACTGTTCATCCACAAGGCAAAAAATTCATGGGCAGGTTAAAAAACTGGTGGCTGGTTCCCCGTTGTCCTGCAATATTCTTGGGGCCGAGGCGGCGAATTGATCGGGGAAATTCAAATTCATATCTTGTCAGTTTTACCACGGTCAGCAGTAGTCTTCCCTATAAATATTTGCGCATTACCACCAAGTTGGACGGCGCAGCCGGTGCGGTTTTGGCGGCAAAGCCGCTTAACCCAGCGCCAGCTGGTTAAGGCCTCGCGCAGCGCGTATATCTGGCGCAAGCCAGCAAGAATCAGGCGCAGCCTGTTTACTTCGGGCAACGCCCGTTTCGAGCGACCGGAGCAGGTTTATCGCGGAGGGAGTGTTAAGGCAAACCAGAGCCACGGTTTTATCGTGGCGGGCTGTTCGGTTTTTTTCAAGCGTGGTGCCAATATCGAAATAGCGCGGAAGCTGGGCGGCGACAATAAGAAACCGTCCCACCTCAGTGAGGTGGGACGGTTGCGATACTGCTTTTAAGCCGCTTTGTGGCCAACAAGGTCACGGATGGCTTTGAGAACCTTTGCGGCTGTTTCTTCAGCCATTTCATTGGCCAGCTCGCTATATGCATCACATGGGCCGCCAAAGAGGGGAATTGGCATATCAAGTCCGCCGATCTCCTTTTTCTCCATGATGATGCCGCGCTGAGCTTTGACAGTCAGGAGGCGCAGATGCGGCGTTCCATTTTCCACTTCCAGAAAACGCATTCCTGCTTCGTTCTCTTCCATCCACGCATTAGCCAGTGCGCGATCTTTGTGCATGCCGGCATTCATGTAAACGCGTGCGCGATCAACTCGGGATACTGCAGGGTGAAACCAACGGCCATCGGGTAAACGCAACGCTGCCCCAAATGAATCGTGGTTTGCCCTTCCGATTTGACTTGCAACAGCCCTCGATGTGCGATCCGGTGAAATCTCGGCTGCAATCGAAATGCCGTTTAAGAAAAATTCCGCTACATAGACACTTCCCACTTTTTTCCAGCTGATTTTTTGCTGCCCGTTCATGTTCTTCTCCACAAAGAGAACCGACATTGGTTCACTGGGTGTTGGAGAAACATGAGGTGATAAAAATAAAGCAGCCCACGCTCAGAGAGTCGTGGGCTGTTGTTTAAAGCCTGATCGTGCGATCAGATCAAATCAGCACGCCCCAATACTGGACGCACCATACCGAAGTACAGGAATACTCCTGCCATTACACACATTGCGAATGCGATTGTCATGATCAACTCCCTTTAAAGTGCGAAGCACTAATTCTTCCTCCATGAAAGAACCTGGCTTCACTGCGTATTGGCAAAGCATGGGGTGATAAAAACGACGGTTATTTGAGGGATTTGCTCGTTGACAGAAGGGGCACTTTATATATACTTGCAACAGGATAACTACGCGGTGTATAGCAATGGCGAAAATATCGGGGATTACGTGGACTGATTCGACTTTCAATCCATGGGAAGGTTGTACAAAGATCGGCCCCGGCTGTGACAACTGTTACGCCGAGGCGCGCAATAAGCGTTTTAGCCAAGGGCAGAATTGGGGAGCTGGCGCGCCACGTATGTTGCGCAGTGAAAAATATTGGTCGGCACCGTTAAAGTGGGAACGCGATCACGAACAGTTTTTCCGTACCCATGGGCATCGTCAGCGCGTGTTTTGCGCTTCCGTTGCGGACGTGTTCGACAACGAAGCCCCTCATGGCCAGCGCGAGAGACTTTGGAGCCTGATACGGGCCACGCCGCACCTCGACTGGCTGCTAGTCACCAAACGTATTGGGAATGCCTCCAAGATGCTTCCAGACGACTGGGGTTGTGGCTACGCGAATGTCTGGCTGCTCATTACGGTGTGCAATCAGGAAGAGGCCGACAGGGATATTTGGAAGCTATTGCGCATTCCGGCAGCTGTGCGAGGTTTGAGCATTGGGCCGATGCTTGGGGCAATCGACCTTCGGCGCATCGAGCACCCGAACTACAACATTCCTGCCGACATGCTGAGTGGATGTGATAGCCGCGCCGAATGTGATTCTGGGCTGCTGAACTGGGTTATCTGCGAGGGTGAATCCGGCGTGCGTGCGCGCCCGTTGCACCCTGACTGGGTAAGAAGTCTGTACACCCAATGCAAAGCAGCTGGGACTCCTTTTCATTTTAAGCAGTGGGGTGAATGGTTTGGAGGTGGCACGGGATGGGTTTTGAATCAGCACGATCCAAAGGGGGTGCAATGTAATTCATGGGGCGATGGATCACTTTCTATGCGTATCGGCGTAAAGAACGCGGGTCGCCTATTGGATGGCTTGTTGCATGACGGTTATCCGGAATCGAGGGGATCGCTATGAGCTTCATGGAATTCAAACACGCCCACTTATTCTGTGGCCTTGGTGGCGGTGCCAAGGGCTTCAACAATGGCAAGGCGCGCGTAGGTAATGTTCAATCCAAGTCGCGCTGCATCGGCGGCATCGATGTCGATGCAGCGGGAATCAACGATTTTCATAAGCTGGGCGGCCTCAACGGGCGGGTGATGGATCTGTTCGATCGTTCGCAATACATCGCCTTCCACGGCAAAGAGCCGCCAGCAGGATGGCGCGAAGCGACACCTGCCGACATTCGCCGCGCGCTGAATAACGAGCGCCCGGACATTTGGTTTCTCTCTGCACCATGCAAGGGCTTCTCTGGGTTACTTTCAGAGGGAAAGAGTAAGACTGAAAAGTATCAGGCTCTGAACCGCCTCACGCTGCGCGGAATCTGGTTGGCGCTGGAGGCATACCAGGACGATCCGGCAGATTTGCTCCTGTTCGAAAACGTGCCGCGCATCGCTAACCGTGGTCGTCACTTGTTGGATCAGATCGTGGACTTGCTCCGTTACTATGGTTATGCCGTAGCCGAGACCGCCCACGACTGCGGCGAGATCGGCGGGCTGGCGCAGAGCCGCAAGCGTTTTCTGCTGGTTGCCCGCCACATCGACAAAGTGCCCCACTTCCTTTATGAGCCACCAAAAAAGCGACTGCAATCGGTTGGCTCAGTGCTGAGCCGCATGCCGATGCCGGGCGACGTTCGCGGTGGCCCTATGCACCGCGTCCCCGCCTTGCAGTGGAAGACATGGGTGCGTCTCGCGTTCGTGGAGGCTGGAAGCGACTGGCGTAGTTTGAACAAGCTGGCGGTGGAGGATGGCGCGCTGCGCGACTTCCTGATCTGTCCGGAGATGCGCGGAACTGTTCTGGGCGTGCGGGATTGGAATGAGCATACCGGCGTGGTGGCTGGGCGCAGTTTGCCATTGAACGGTGCATTCTCAGTAGCTGATCCGCGCTACAGCGGAATGGAATACAGCCAGTACGGCGTGCTCAAGTTCGACGAGCCGATGGGCGCAGTGAGCGGTCAATCCGCGCCGGGCGGCGGCAAGTACACCATCGCCGACCCTCGCATGTCTCCATCGGCTAATCGTCACTACAACTTGTATCGAGTCATCCATTGGGACAGAAACAGCAACGTGGTGGCGGTCAGCAGCTCGGCCTGTCTGGACAACGGCAGATGGTCAGTCGCGGATCCTCGCATGCCAGCTGCCGACGAAAAGCTGATCGCGCACATCCGCTCGATGGATGGCACATGGCACCGGCCATTTACCACATTGGAGCTGGCCGCGTTGCAAAGCCTGATCGAACCGGAAGAGCAACTGGAACTCGACGGACTCAGCGACCAGGCATGGCGCGAACGCATCGGCAACGCCGTACCGCCGCATGCCGCCGAAGCCATCGCCAGCGAGATGTTCCGCACGCTGATACTGGCGCGCACCGAAAGCACGATGTCCCTGGCGCTGACACCGATCTGGGTGCGACCGGTGGCGGTGGCATTGAGTGTTGCGCAGAGGGCGGAATGAGCATGCGTATTCATGAGGAGCAGATCAAAACGGCGCATCCGACTGAAAGCCTTAAAGCACTTCGCTTGAAGAGGCAGGTGTACCGATTCAGCGAAGATGGAGACCTAGAGAAGCGCTGCAACAAGTGCAATGAATACTGGCCAGCGGACACAGAGTTTTTTTACTCGAACGAGGGGAAGGGAGATGGACTCTCGGGTTATTGCAAGGCTTGTTACATCGAGAATCGCTACCCTACGGGGCGCGGAAGCGTAGGACATAAATTTGGTGTTCATACAAACAAAAGCGGCGAGCGGCATGCGTCAGATTAACAATGGAGGTTGAACGCATGATGATTACCCCCGACCTCATTAACGGAATGATCGAACTCGTGGGCGCATGGTTCACCTGGCGCAACGCATGGCAGCTGTGGAAAGACCGTGAGGTGCGCGGCGTATATTGGCCAACCTCACTGTTCTTTACTGTTTGGGGGGTGTGGAACCTCTATTACTACCCATCGCTTGGTCAATGGTTCAGCTTCTATGCGGGCATCCTGCTTGTGACTGGAAACGTGACATGGGTGGCAATGGCCGTGCGTTTGAAACAATTGATTTTGGTGAGAGAGGACTAGATGCAGATACTTACCATTAAGGGAGTGGAGGAAGCGGTCAATGAATGCGTCCGCTCCACTCCGCAGCACGGCAACTCTCTTTCGCCGGATGCAACGGCGCTCGCGGAGATTTATGGATTTATGATTTATTCGAAAGCCGTGACTATCGACTTCACCAGTTTTGTCGAAAAAGGCATTTATGGTGAGCAGCATTTGAACGCGATCGAGAAATACTACAGCCTGGCCAACTCCTAACCTCAAATCTTGTGGGCATGAAAAAACCCTCGCTCCAAAGGAACGAGGGTTTAGTTGAATCGCTTCAGGCTACGCGTGTTTTGTGCCGTTCTTTTGCTTAGTAAGCATATCTGTCGTACCGACCAAGCTGTTCCAGATAACCACTGCTGGTGCGAAGAAGCCTCGTGGGGTTTCTTTTACTCCAATAGCGATTCCGGCACCGAAAATCTTTAATGCACGTCCGATATTATTCATGATGCATCTCCTTAATTGCCTTGTAGGTCGAATATACCGTCCACCAAACGGTGAACACAACATCAGCGTACAGTATGAACTTCTCGACATTTCTCATCAAGTCAAAAAACGTCTCATCCCCGATGATTGGCCCAGCCCAATGAACAAGCATATTTAGCGAACCTCCAAAAAGCAGAAGTGCGGCGAACATGCCTCCACCCATCAATAAATGCCCGATGAATTTTCCAAATATCAGCAATTGCTTCATCATTTTCTTCTCCTGAATATTTAATCGGCGCATTGGCTCAATGGTTTCTTTTGCCAATGCAGGTCGATCTCTGCACCTGCTTTTGTGATTTCTACAATCGAGATGTAGCCCAGCTCTCCACCGTATCCGAGATCTGCACGCCCAAAGGCTTGCAGCTGCTCGGGCATCATGTCGCGTTCGGTAATATGCCAATTCATACCGCCCAAGAAATAATGCAAATAAACATCTGGGTCATCCTGGCCATCTGTTTCGTAGGTCTTCGGCATTGTCTCGACGATATTTGCCAGTTCGACCAGCTTGGCGTACATGAACTGGCGTTCCTCCGAATAGCAAACTTTTCCGATTGCGGCGAGTTGTGAATGCCCAATAAAGCCCTTCATTTTTCCGAGGGATACTGCAGCATCCATCCTTGATAACTGCTTTCTCTCACTAATTACGCACCTCATAATTTCTCTCCAAAAAAAGAGAACCGACATTGGTTCATTGGATGTTGGCGAAACATGAGGTGATAAGAAGCTGGCGTAAAACAAATTCAGGCTTGCCGGTAGGCATTACCTGTAAGCCATTACCTATTTCGGAAATGGGCTGATTGAGCCAGTAAGTACGCGACTAATCATTCGCGCTTGGTCGTTTTATCTGACTCAAGTGTCGGATAGATGAGGTTGCGCGGCGTGATCAGATTCTTGATTACGCACAGGTGTGCATCGATTATCTGTTTCAGGAAAAACCATACCCACTTGAATAGCAGTTCGCCTGATTTTCCGAACACAAGAGCGCGCAGCGGCTCGAAGATCAAAATAAGCAGGAGTGCCACACCAGCAATCATTAGCCAAAAAGCCATCATTCTTCCCCATAGAAATAATTGCGGACTCGCCCAAACATTACCATAGGATACCATTGCGCATATATATAATTTGACTATAATCCTTATCACGACTCGATTAACGGGAGGGTGACATGGACGCAGTTACAGAAAAACCAACATTTAAAACATCAGGGCTGGAATTCACCGGCGAATGCACAAGCTTCACTGATGGCCTTGTATGGACACGCTCCTTGTGGGATTTCGATCATTCGCGCTGCTTGCAGCGCGATGTATCGGCAGGCAAGGCATCAATAAAGGAGTGTGGCGGATCGGGCGGAAACTTTATGCTGAACATGCGCGTTCTGCCAGATGTACCCAGAGCAGATATGGAAGCTACTTTATTTTTTGAAACGGCACGTGCCGCTGCTGAAGCAGCAGAAGCCTTCGCATGGACGACCAAAGATCATGCAGGAGTGATGTGGTATCAAACAAATTGCAGTGACGATGGCTACACAGTCTGGCAGGCCGTGCTTGGTGAAGGCGACAAAGTAACGTTGTCTCATGACAAGGATGGCGAATACCGCATGAAGCGGAATATCAGCGTGTGCTACGGCATGAGCTATGAAATGTCAGCGACACGCTACGATGCTGGCGATACCAAGCTGGCCGTCAGAACTTTTGAGGAAGCTGCTGCCATCGCGATCACGCTGCCGTCGTTTCTCGCTATTCTGGGAGCGACGAAATGAAGCTCATGATCATCGAGTCCCCCGGCAAGATCAAAAAGCTCACTGCCATACTAGGCGATGGCTGGAAGATCGCTGCAAGCGTAGGGCATATACGCGATCTTCCCCGAAATGAAATGGGCGTTAGCGCCCCGAATTTCGCACCTCAGTATGAGTACATCCCATCTCAACCCATTCCCGGGCAACCAGGTAAATCCTACCCATCATCGAAAGAGCGCATCGATGGCCTTAAACAGCTCGCCAAAGGCGCAGAAGCAATTTACCTGGCAACCGACCCAGACAGGGAAGGCGAGAGCATCAGCTGGCATTTGAAGGAATGCTTGGGGCTGTCGAATCCGAAACGCGTGACCTTTGGTGAAATCACAGCCACAGCAGTGAATGCGGGGCTGAAGGCGCATCGCACCATCGATATGAACCTTGTTGCCGCACAGGAGGCAAGACGCGTTCTGGATCGCTTGGTGGGGTATTTGGTCAGCCCTGTTTTAAGTCAGCAAACCGGCCAGAAGTTATCTGCAGGCCGGGTGCAAAGTCCCGCTGTGCGCTTGGTCGTTGAGCGCGAACGGCAAATAAAAGCATTTCGTCCAACGAACCATTTCGGTGCGAAGCTATATTTTGGTGAGCAGGAAAGCGAATGGTTTGCTGAGTGGCTGATCAAACCGGAATTTGTCACAGATGACAGTCCGTTTTTCATGGACAAAGCTTTTGCGACTGCCGTAACCAAAGTAAAGGCGGTTGTCGTCAAAACTTTCGAAGAGCATGAAGCGCGCCGTAGCCCGCCGCCGCCATTCAATACGTCCCTCATGCTGCAGGCGGCCAGCGTGGCGCTGAGTCTCGATCCAAAAGCTGCGATGCATGCGGCGCAGAAATTAAACGAGCAGGGGCACATCACCTACCACCGTACCGACAATCCAAACGTGTCTGAAGAGTCGCTAAAAGACATTCGCGCTGAAGCGGCCAAGCTGGGATTGGATATGGTCGAGAAGCAGCGCAAGTTTCCATGTCCGGAGGGGGCGCAGGTCGGACACCCTGCAATAACCCCTACGCACTGGGATGTTGTGGACGCGGGCGAGACTAGCGATCAGCGCGCGCTGTACAAACTGATTCGACTGCGCGCCATTGCGTGTCAGCTGGCCGATGCGCGTTACAAGGTGCGGACGGCCAGATTGACCGCCACGGAGCTGGTGCAGGGTAAGCACATCGAGTTTGAGGGGAAAGGCCGCACCTTGATTTATAGCGGCTGGCTCAAGCTCATTGAAAACGACCAAACCGAAGAGGGGGGCGAAAAAGAAGCGCCCAACCCGGTTCCTGTGATCGAGCAAGGCCAAACCTTGAACGTTGAGCACGGCGAACTGCTGTCCAAGAAGACCAAAGCACCTGGTCGATATACCCAAGCTTCGCTTGTAAAGAAGCTGGAAACAGAGGGTATAGGTCGCCCGGCCACCTACGCCGCGATCATGGACAACATCGTGAGTCGTGCCTACGTCAAGACCGTCAAGAAATTTCTGGAACCAACCCCATCGGGCGAGCTGATCGTAGATTCACTCGTGGACAAATTCAAATTCATTGATTTGGGCTTTACCCGCGATGTGGAAAAAGAACTGGATCTCGTTGCAGCTGGCAAAGCAGGCTTCAAAGACGTGATCCAAAAGGTGTACGACCAGCTTCAAAACGAGTTGGCCAAGTTGGATATTCAGGGCGCGCCGGCCACGACGACCATCAAAGCCAAGTGCCCAAAATGCAAAAACGAGGTTACTTCTGATGCGCGCACGCTGTCCTGCAAGTGCGGGTTCAAGCTATGGCGTGAAATCGCCGGGTTGCGCCTCACTGACGCGCAGTGCGAGTCCTTGTTGGCCACCGGCTCGATCCAGAACACGCCCGGATTCAAGAGCGGAAAAACCGGCAAGTTATTTTCAGCCGGGCTGAAGCTGGCCGCCGATCTGTCCGGCAAGGTGGATTTCGTATTCGAAGAGCGTGCTGCGTCAGCAGAGAGCGCTGGCCAAGATAAAGCTCCTGCGAAAGATGCCCCTGCCTGCCCCAAATGCAAAAACCCAATGCGAAAACGCACCGGTGCCAGGGGCGCGTTCTGGGGGTGCAGCGGATACCCGGACTGCAAGGTTACCGCTGCAGACAACCAGGGCAAGATGGGCAAGGTCACCGGATACACATAGAAGGACGATATTTCAGCTTTTTTCAACCACGATAGGAGTGTGCGGCATGAGCAATACAGCAAGCAAAGCTTTACTCAAAGACGAAATCATTGGCCGCGTTGCGGAAGAGAACAACATCAGCAAGGCTCTTTCAGGCAAGCAGCTTGCCTCGATTGTGAAGCTGATCCAGCAGCAACTGGCCAAGAAGGGAGTCTTTATTTTGCCGGGTATCGGCAAGTTTTCCGTGGTCAAACGCGCGGCGCGCGCCGGACGCAATCCCAGGAACGGTGAACCCATAAGGATTACTGCACGCAAAGTGGCCACTTTCAAGGCTGCTAAAGAGCTGCGTGATGCGATCGCTTGAACAAAATCAGCATTTTTAGTGAGAGAGGGCGTTGCCCTCTCTTTTTTTATATGAGTGTGTTTTACCAATATGTACTGAACCAATGTCGGTTCTTCATTTTTTTGGAGATTAAATATCATGGCTATCAATACTCGTACTAATTCTGGCAAAACTGGCGTTTTCTTGGCATTCGTCCCTCTGCTCGGTGGCTTGTTCATCGACAACGAGGACACTCGTGCCGCCATCAAGCTCGCTCGCGAAGCTTCTGGTGCGCAGCAAAAGGATGGTTATCAAGGCTACAAGGGCACTTCCGCTTCTGCGAAAGCTTTGGCTTTCCTGAAGGAAAAAGGCATTCAATCGGTTGCTTCCGTTGCTGGCGTGCTTCGCGGCATTGCTTACAACGAAACCGTAAAGGATGGTGTCACTTACCGCCGTGTCTTTGTCACCTTGCGTGATAACGGCGAAAGCTACACGCTGAAGTTGGATGCCAGCAATCCCGGCACTCACAAGCTGTTGCAAAAGCTGGCCAACGTCACCTTGAACGAAACAGTGGAAATCTCCGTGTTCGGCAGCTACAAGCCGAATGCAAAGGATCCAGCTGGCCCGTCCTACACTGACTACGCAGCATCGGTGAAAACCGCTGCCGGCGAAGTCAAGGTTGCTGAAGGTGCATGGAATGCCGTCAATGAAGTCGTGAAGGGTCTGGAAACTCAGCTCGCCGCGATTCCTGGTATGTCCAAGGAAGCTGTTAGCACTGCTACCCGCACTGCCAAGACCAATTACTTTGCTGAAATGGCAAAGACACTTGGTGCTGAAATGGCATCTGCGCGTGAAGCTGTAAAGGCTGATGGCCACACTGAGCCGGAAGCTGCTCTTCCGGTTGACGACGACGAACCGTTTTAATCGTCCATCGTCAGATGTTTCACTAACCCTTCCAGTCTTTGACTGGGAGGGTTTTTTAATGTCTCTGCGTAATTTTTAACCATCACCCTCACGCCATTGCAGGGCATGCACTTCTCTCTTTTTATACCGGCTTTTTACACAGAATTTGTGGATAGTTTTGTCAGGTGCGCACGTGTGGCCACAAAGTCAAAATCGTCTGTAGAGGGGGATAGACTTCGGGCAACCGGAAGAGCTGGGCAGACCTGCACGCAATCGGCCTGCGGCCTCGCAGGACGGGTAGGGCGACCGCCCGTAACCCAACGTCACAGCTTCGTTGAAAACGTAGCCAAGGCGTTCTGCGGAGCACGTATGCCGGTCGGCATCCTGTGCTCGCCACTCCAAAATCATAAGCCCCACATCATCGCTGATGCAGGGCTTAGATTTCCCTTGGCCAACTGCACCCTCGGGATCAAGGGATGGAGTACGTCTCGGCTCCAGACGACCTGCTTACGGGCAGGTTCACCCCGGTTTGCGATGCTTCTCTAGGAGAATTGAATGTCGGTTCTTGCATCGCTGCACGGATGGGCCGGAACCCTTTGGGAGTTGAACGCCGTGCCGTTTCAACATGTTTTCATTATGCATACTATTTCACGATCGCCAAGCTGTTTTTAGCGGCCCCCGAACTTTTTTCCAAACGAATTTTCAGATCGCCCACAATCTGCCGATATTGTTTCAGCATCAATAGCTCGGGGCGCGCTTCCAAATTCTTCCACCGAGAAAGCGCCTCTGGACTCGCGCCGATAAAGTTGGAGATCTGAACATCATCGTCATAACCAACTTTCAAATCTCGTGCCCACTCGGCTATGATTTCTGGCATGCCCATTTTCGAGTAACGGTCCCCTTTTACGCGGCCTCCGTTTTTGAGCAACGCTCTAGCCTCTTTCATAATGTCATCCGGCACGCCGGAAGTCCTGCCTTGTTCGTATGAAACTAATCGCGGCTTGCTGATTTCAATGCTCTCCGCGAAGGTGTGTTGCGACATTCCAAGCGCGTTGCGAATTTTGACCAGCTCTTCTTGATCCGGGGTGAGGTTTAGTATTTTTGGAAGTGATTTAGGGAGTATTGGCACTACGTTGCCAGTATTGGTTTTTCTCATTACTTACTTTCCAACGCACTTGCGAACAAGCTCACGGAGCTGTTTTAGGCCGAGTCTGCCCGGCTCGCCTGCGCGACCAGGCTTGCCAATTAGAGGTGGACGAGTTTTATTGTTCTTCCAACGCGAAATAGTTGCGGTGCTCACTGTGAGAGCCTTAGACAAAGCAACATCATCCTCATAGGGTATGCCAAGTAGTTTGGCCCATTTGGCCAGAATTTGGCTCATGGGAATATCTTCAAATTCTTTAGCGTCATCGCTTCCGATTTCAGCAAGCAATCCCCTGGCTGTTTTCATAACAGAGTCAGGTACTCCTAAAGTTCTGCCGTATTCATAAGATGCCAGACATGGCCACCCTATACCCAGCGCATTGGCAAATAGGCTTTGTGAGTAGTTAAGTTGACGACGGATTTTAACGAGTTCCTGCTGATCTGGAGATAACTTCGCAGTCGTTGGCTGGCGTTTTTGGGGCATTGGCAGAGCAGCGCTCTGACGTTCTTGCTCTACAAGCCTTACACCGGGGACGGCGGATTTTTTCATATTTTCTGATTCCTTCTTCGCTTGGACATCTAATTTCTTTTTAGTTGACCAAGACCTCTTTTTTTGATTATCACATAAATGCAACTGTATTTCATTAAGCATCCTTTGCCTGTATGCATCAGAAAATGCGGCCTCCGAATTGGGATCAAGTTCGTTTTCAATGAATTCTTGTCCGGATACCTGGTCTGTATCGTTATTGTGATTTATGTCTGACACGCAAATTTCTTCTTGAGGTGGGCGCAGATTTCGAGTGCCATGCGGGGAAGAAATTTGTCTGGCGCATCCGATCAGATATGACTCTATGCCACTGTCGCTGGACAGTAATGATGGATTGAATGAATCAACCAGTTTGGTGCGAGTAAGGATCCACAGTTCAGATGCCAAGTCATCAGCATTAACGCCCTGCCGGAAACCAACTACTTTTGCTAATCTTTTAAGCGTCGGAAATACTAAGGCAGCGAATTGACTCTCATCAATTCGCTTGTCCTTGAACGCTATAAATGCTTCCTTCACGCCCAATTTTTACTTTCAGGAAAGTGCGTCTTCAACGCACTTTGCAATTGACTGCCATTGCTGCCTGACAACCTTGTGCTGCTCATCTGCGCAAAGCAACTCGGCAAACATCCAGCCGGAGACAAGCAGAATGTCAGGTAGATGTTCCGGGCGGTTGTGCATCGCCTTTGCTGTGATCTCGGTCAGGTCGCTGATCCGTATCTGGCCAGCATTGCCACCAGCTGCGCGCTCAATTTCGGCTAGGCCGATTTCGATACACACCAGAGGCGATTCATTTAACAAGATGGACAGATTTGCTATTTTTGTTGACGCATTCATTACATTTCTCCATTAGGTTTAGATATTGGATCCACCATACGCACCCCCAGATAAACCAGTCCAGATGTGCCCTGCACGAACTTCATACAATCTGGCAGGATTTTCGTTTGGCCTATTGTCACAGCCTCGAATTCTGCTTGCCAGTCAATCTCCGCAAATGCCGCTTGAAGATCTTCAGCACTAAATAGGGCAAACGGAACGTTTTCGTACTCGCGTTCTTTGAATGGTATGGGTGAGTTGGTGTCGCCCGCGAAGGAAGAGATCTCGCGCAGCGCCAAGTCCAATGTGTGTTGCGGGCTGGGGGGAGAGGGCGGAAAAGGATCCATTGCGTCTGGTGCAACGGCAGCATCCGGCTCCGGCTCCGGCGCGGGGAAAGTCCCAGCCTTATTGAGCGCCGCGTGGTCGCCCCAACCATTGCCGATCACCACCGGTTCTCTGGGAGAATCTTTCATTTTGTCTTTGAGGTGAGGGAATAACTCGGTTCTGAATATGATGGTGTATTGCCAATCCAGACCTACACCCTTGCCGCCAGTCCTGAAATCCTGAATGTGGAAAAGAGCGCGCTTTGTGCTGTAGTGCTTGCCGTCATGTTCTTGCTTCAACACCTTCAACGCGGCGAGTTTTTCGAGCAGGGAAAACGTGAATGGCGATTGTTGTCCACGCTGATTTTCTGCAATCTCAGGCATACCAAAGCTTTCGGATACGGCCTTCCGTAGGCCAGCATCGTTGATATACACCCAGTCGGCGTGCTTGATCCCGATGCGCAATTTTTTGTCTCCGCCGTTGATGCGTCCCTCTTCGCAGAGGACATCAAGGAATGCCGAATATGCCCATTCAATTTCTTCGGACATCTTGGCACCATCTTGTGCGGGACGATCAATCACCGTTTCACCAGTAGCTTCAGAATGCGTTGCTTGATCGGCGGTTGGCACGTCACCGTCTTCGGATGGCAGGAGCGCAGCACTGATAACCGGCAACGTATCCTCGGATGTTTCCGGCATGCCTTCATACATCCGGTCGATCTCATTCTGTTGCAGCCCCTCAGCCTTGCCGGTGTCAATGTCGGAACGGATCAGCAGTTCCGCCAAGGCTCTTGTACGGTCATCCGGCCAGAGCGGCAATCTGGACAAGTGGTGGTAGTAGGAAACGCACATCTTGAGCGCGTCCCTGTCTTCTTTTGGCAGCGCCCAGAATTCCGGAAGCTTGATGAGCATGGCTCCGCTTACGAGGTCATGGTTTGGCTTCACCTCTTTAACCATACCGCTTGAAAGCAACTTGTAACACTCGACTTTGCCCAGGTCATGCGCATACGCGCATAACGCGACAAGCGGATCCTCTGAGTTGAATTTGTATGTTGGTTCGATTAGCGGGAAGAGTATTTTCCCGGCTTTGCCTCGATGCCCGATGTATGACCAATGCTTTGATTTGGTGAACATGGTGCGCAACACGTTTTCTGTGTGTTTTTGCAGCGACAATCCACCGTGGCCGCCCGCTACAGGCGAGGCGGGCAATGTTTTGAAAGCCTCGTATATTTCCATGAGCGCCATCATTAGGTTGGCGTGCAGCGGAAATTGCTCACGATATTCTTTGAACCAACCGTTCAGCTCATCAGTTAGGTTTGAATCCGTGAGGTGGGCGCGTTTTACTTGTTCGAAGGTCAAAGGCAATTCGCCTAGGCTGCATACAAGCCCGCGCAAGCGGGTAGATTTCATGCTCCACGCGACATTCTCGCGCCTGTGTCTGGCGAATACCCAATAGAAACATACACCGGTCACAACGCCGATCAAGCACCATGTCGCGCTGTTATAAAGGGCATACGGAAGCTTGGGTAAGCCATAACCATTTGCGATACCACCTGCCAGGATAAACAACACGAGATACCAGAAGGCAAACGTGATGAGTAGTGATTTGATGATTGGATTTGTTCCCACGGCGTTTACCTATTGAGTCAGATGATTGAGTCTGACCAGTGAAATCTTGAGCGGACATGGATAGGCAGTGCGTCGGGCTGTCTTCCAGTAAAAAACCAGTGGCCCATTTTGAGGCCGATGATTCCGCGTTCCTCGATCAACTCGGTGGCCACCAATAATTCACGATTCGGAACGTGCGAGAACATGTCTCTCAACATGTCTGCACGAATGCCCGGCTTGAACCATATTTCCTTCGCTACATCGAGCGACAGTTCGCCACCAAAGCATAGGATTTCACTGCATAGACTTGCCGGGATTGAGACGGCCAGAAAGGGGAGGGGGGCGGGCAAGGGCAGGCATGCCAGATACAGTTGGTACTGTAATCTCACCTGAATCAGGTACGGGCGCGCGCCTAGCGCACCACAGCACAAAGAAAATGTCAGGGAGTTCTTGTCCATCGCATTGGGGACGAAGATCCACTCCAAAGCCTTAATGCGTTGCGCGTCCGCTGAATTAACGTTACAGGCTGCACGGACGGCTTTCTTGATTCGTTCAAATGCCTCGCGCTCTGGACCTTCCTCATAATCCGAGGCATCAATAAGCGGGGTTTCAACGGTTGGCTGATCGCTCTCGTTTTCAAAATGTATTGAACCGCCAATTTCACGATCTTCAAAAATAACCCCAGTCTCGGCATAGTCCCAAGGACTTGGAGTTGCCTCGTCAAAATCGTGAGTGGACGCGAGCATCATTCCGGCGTGCCGGATGAGGTGGACAGATACTGATCCGCGCGCCGGAACAGATCTATGCCTTTTACAAACCGCGAACGGAAATAGTTAAGCCTAACTGGACCTGTCTCCGCTCCGGTGGCTTCAGACATTTTAATTTGTGGGACACGGATGTGGTAAACCTTGTTGCCGGCGTAACTGACAATGGCCTCGCCCTTGTCCAATGCCGTCAGGTCGTAGGGTGAAACCTTGTATTCTTCAACACCGCGCTCGCCAATGCCGGAATTGGCGCTCGTTGAGCCACTATTTGACGGAGTAGTCGCATCAGCACCAGACTGGCTTTCACCGCCCGAAGCGCTGACGGAGTCTTGCACACGCATTTCTTTGCCGATGATCTCGGCGGCAATCTCGGCGGATTCCATCGTCCCTATTTTGAAAAAGACCTTTGTCCATGTGTTTCCAAGCACCATTTCGCGCAGTTCTGGCGATATGGCATCGAGGTTGGCGACCGTCTGCGGGGAGGGGATAAAAAACATGTGAGCAGAACGGCTTTGCTCAAACATGCGATTCCATGAATCGCTTATGTAAGCTCCTGGCTCATCGCAAAACGCCATGCAGGGTGGCCACGGCTTTTCTTCATCCGGCATGGCCTGCAGCCACGAGATAGTGGTTCGCAGGTCACCGATGAATATCTTCCCGAAATTCATGGCGGCATTGTCTTTACCCATCGTGGGGAGCATCACGTAGATGATCTTTTTCTGCTTCACTGCCTCGAAGAGATTTACATCGGGCGAATAGGTGTTCATCACCTGCCCGAATTTTCCGGTACCGAAAGTAAACAAGCGTCCGCCCACGCCGCCAAATGTCTCTTTCAATCGTTTCATGTCGATTGAAGAAACGCCGTCTTTATTGGTGACGCGGTATTGATCCAGAAACAGGGACAGGTTGGTTTTCTCGTTCGATGGCGGAACTCTGTTTTCCAAATAGGTCAGCGCCTTTTGGTTCATAAGCAAGATCGAAAGATCGATGGAGTTGTAGGCCAACCCCGCTTTGTTCAGAGCTGCAACGAGAATTAGAAGTCCCTGATTGGCCGCCTGTTTGAAGTAGTCGGCCCCTGGGCTGCTGTCAGTAGATGGATTCAGCAGGAGAATGCGAGACGCTACTTCGTCGGCATCTCCAAAGAGAAACGGGTTGTAGGAATTGCTCATTTCCGGATTGCCGGGGTTGATTACCAGCAAATCATCTTCGCGTCCTGCCCACGCGCACGCAGCATGAATAGCGGCTAGGTTTTTGACATCCATCTTGCCGTCCACGAATATCACGCCGCCGCCGCTGCTGATGTGCTGCTGCATGATGTAACCGCCAAGCACCGTTTTACCTACACCTGACTGACCGAGGATAAACATGTGCCGCATCACGTCTTCATAAGGGATAACAACCGGCTCGCCAGTGTCGATGCAATACCCAAGCATTAGGCCGGCATCCTTTTCCCGGTCTATCCGACCGGAACTTTTGCGCGCCGCGCGCGCGGCGCGTTCAGTTGGATCACTGCCGGGTACCGCGCTTGATCGCAGGCTCAGCTCTGACTTGAAGAACGCCGGCGCAAATATTGAGTCCGCAATGCGCTTGGCCAGAAGCCCGCCGGCCACAGCTGAGATGGACACTCCCAACATTGACTGGAGCATGAAAACTATCTGGTCAACATCGCTCTGCGACAAGCTATAAATTTTGGCGCAGATCAGGTTTCTCACGCCGAGCGCATCGGCGCAGCGCCGGGCCTGTGTGATCTCCCATCCCTGAAAATCCTCTCCTAACAGCTTCTTCAGCCACACAGAAAAAAATGGATTTGTTGAAAGGCCGCCAGAAAGAAGCGCGACACCAGTCACGGTGTCGCGCGTTCCTCCTAATCTCAGTCTTTTAATGGCCTTGAGTGAAAGCATGTTTGCATTTCTTTAATTAACACAATTGCATATATGTATAATATCCGAAATACAACTGAGCTTCAATCTTGAAATCATGATGGCACCCACCCACCTTGTTTTTGGAGTCACAACGATATTTGGCCTATCCCATTTAGGATTGGTGGACGCTTCTGTCCCGGTATATGCGGCTGCCGGCCTTGGATCGTTGTTGCCGGACATCGATCATCCAGGCAGCGTTGTGGGCAGAAGGTTGTGGTTTGTGTCGGCTCCAGTGTCTATGGTTTTCGGCCATCGCGGCATCACGCATTCACTGATCGCCGTGGTGGCCATGTCAGTGGCAATCGCATGGCAGGCCGGCGCGCAGTCATGGATCGCTGCGCTGGCCATCGGTTACCTGACTCACCTCGTAGGCGACTGGCTTACCCCCTCCGGCGTTCCATTTCTTTGGCCTAATCGGCGCAAGTTCGCTTCGCCTTATGGTTTTAAGACCAACTCGATGGCCGAGATGGTTTGTCTTGTGGTGATGATCGCTATTGATGCGTTTGCACTACCTGGGTAATCGGAACTGAGATACTTTCGGAGGATTCGTTATGGCAAAAAGTGTAGAGGAAAAAGCAAAGCACGAAGAGCTGGTGCGTCGCTTCGTGAAGATCGGGGACACTCTCACCCATACGCGCTGCATGGGTTGCGTTGAAGAGCACATCTACACGGGAACTACCAATGACACATACGCATGGCTGTGTGGCAAGCCAACCAGAGATACGGTACGTCTCGGCGGCTCAAAATATATTGTCAACGACATTACGCCGGGCAATGTCACACATATAAATCGCATTCCTGTTGAGGCGGTCGAATTTTTAGCCATTGCTTATAGATAATCGCAATGGTATCTTTAATCATTACAGCATAATTAAAGGAATCTCTATGAAAAAAACGTTGTTTGTCATGGCTGCAATAGCAGCCTTTTCCATTGTCGCTCAAGCCGGTGAAGCAACGTCGGCATCAGCTGCCGCTGTGGTCACAAAAAAGAGCAAGATCGCGGCGCAAAAGCCAACGCCGGAAGCAATGCTGCTGGCCAAATTCAAGCAGAAGTATCCAGCGACCACATCTGTCACGGTTCGCAAATCAGCGATTGGCGGCCTCTATGAAGTGGTAATGGGCAACAACATCGCCTACACCGACTCCGAGGCGAAATACTTCCTGTTCGGCCACGTCTTTGATATGGCATCCCAGCAAGACCTGACGCAGGCGCGCATCGATGAGATGAGCAAGATCGACTTCTCTTCGTTGCCGGTCGCTAAAGCTATCAAGGTGGTCAAGGGTGATGGCAAGCGCGTGTTTGCCGTGTTCACTGATCCGGATTGCCCTTTCTGTAAGCGCCTTGAATCCAGTCTCAAGGATGTCGATAACTTCACGATGTACGTCTATATGTTCCCGATCACCGGACTGCATCCTGAATCTGAATCGCACGCCAACTCGATCTGGTGCGCAAAAGACCGCTCTGTGGCATGGAGTGATTTTCTGCTGAACGATAAGCTGCCTGAAGGCAAAGCAGATTGCGCTACACCAGTTCAAGAACTAATCGCGCTTGGCCAAGAGTTGGGCGTGCAGGGTACGCCTACTCTGTTCCGCCCTGATGGCGCGCGCGTTCCTGGCGCTTTACCTGCGCCCCAGCTGAATGCGTGGCTGGATGGCAAAAATATTCAGAGCCGTTGATGCGCGCGTTCGTGTTCTTGATTGCGCTAATAGGTACTGCGCCAGCAATGGCGCAGTACCTTGGCGTTCATGGATCTCTTTGGGAAGTCCAGGAAGAAGATGCTGTCGGATACATCAAGCGCCGAGTAGAAGCGCTTGAAAAAGACGGCACCATTAACCTCATGCTCTTTGAAAACACCGAAAAGATTAAGCATGCGATGCTGCATCCGAAAGCTGTGCCTGGGTATTCAAAGGCAGTGACAAATCAGAAACACTACTTTGACCCGTCAGTCATTCTGGACAAGCCAATTATCGATGCACAGGGGAGAGTTCTCTATCAGGCGGGCACCCGCGTAAATCCCTTGATGTACGGGGGACTGAGCAAACGACTTATTTTCATTGATGCGCGCGAAATCGAGCAAGTCGATTTTGCTTTGAATGAAATCAAAAAGAATCCGCGCGACGTAATTATTTTGATTGCGGGCGACTGGGTCGCAATCTCAAAACGTCTTGGTGCGCAGGCGTACTTCGATCAGGCCGGAGCGATGACGCGGCGATTTCAGCTAAGCAAAGCACCTTCCATCGTTTCACAGGAGGGTTTGAGATTGAAAATTGAAGAAGTGGCGATTGGGGAATCGAAGTGAAAAATCTATTTCTTTCAGCGCTCCTGTTTGCGGTATCCCTCTCTGCAAATGCCGGTTCGGTATGTAACGGCCAATTCATGAACCCGATCTCGGATGTGTGCTGGGACTGCGCTTTCCCAATCAAATTGTTCGGGCAAAAAATAACCAGTGGTGATGGTGAAGATTACGATTCCTACAACCCGTCCGGCATTGAGAAGGTGGTTTGTGCTTGCAATGTTGGCCCCGTTCAAATTACCGGCATACCGGTTTCATTTTGGGAATTCACCCGGCAGGTGGATGTAACCCGCACCCCTTACTGTCTGGTCGGGCTTGGCCAGCGCATGAATGTCGATATCAATTCAAATATCGACGGAGGGAAATCAAGGACAACAACCGACGACCCAGGCGCAACTTTTCGACACGTCCACTGGTACATCAACCCGATTCTCGGGTTGATGGAAATCATCTTGGACTCAAAGTGTCTTGAATCAAAAGGGTTCGACCTTGCATATATGTCCGAGCTTGATAAAACGTGGCTTGATGAAGAGTTGGCGCGAATCATGACCCCGGAAGCGTACCTCTTCAATAACATTGTTGCGCAACTGGCGTGTGGTGCCGATTGCATTGCGGCAACAACTGGAATGAGTTCAATTTCAAATGCGATGTTCTGGTGCGCCGGCTGCAATGGTGCGTTGTACCCGCTCGATGGCTGGACAACAGCCTCATATTCCGGCGTGCAGATGTCATCCCTCTTGGTGCAACGCATGGCTGCTAAACAGCACCGCATGATGACTCAAGCATCTTCAGCAGGGAAAGATGCAATGTGCGGCGCTGGCCATCTCGAAGTCACCATGGATAAACGCCAATACAAATTCTCTATGCTATTCCCAGTTCCGCAAGCGGAAGCAAAAGACAACGGTATTGGGGGATCTGGAAGCACGATTTCTGGCTGTTGTCAGCCATTTGGTCGATCAACGGTTTTGTGGGGAAGTGGACGCGAATTGCCATTTATCGGAGAGGACTTCGCCTACGGCATATTCAGAAAAAGGGATTGCTGCCAATGACGATTGCTCACTGTATTGGTATTGGGACACTATTTTTGATGGTGTCTGTGCACGCCGCTTCGCAAACGGACGAAGAGCTGATTCGTCAAGGCCGTGAACTCATCCAAAAAAACCAGGCAGCAATGGATCAAGCGACCAGCGGCGGGTATGCAACTCCGACTTTGAATGTAGAGCGGGGTAGCCCGCTATTGCAACAGAACCAATTCTTGCCAGAAGCTCGAAAAGATTTCATGGATCTGGCGACCGGCAAGAAAAGCTTGGCTCAAGTTGCCACCAAGAAATACGACTTCATGATCTTCGTTTCGTTTTCCATGCCTGACGAAATTCTTCGTCTGTATTCCACGCAAGCCAAGGAATATGGAGCGAAGCTGGTGTTGCGCGGCATGTTCGAAAACTCTCTGACAAAAACCAAACTGCGCGGGCTTGAAGTAAATGCGGCGGGTGCCGAATGGGATATTGCCCCGGCCACTTTTCGAAAATTCAAGATTGAGCGCGTTCCGGCGATTGTGATCGCTGATGCCACGAATGAAAGCGTGCTTGAGAACGGGTGCGCAAAAGCAGGCGACTACATTCGTGTCGATGGCGACATATCTCTTCACCAAGCGCTGGTGTTGATGAAGCAGCAGGGTGAAGGCAGGTTCGTTAAGGTTGCAGAAGATTTTCTTGAAACAGAAAATCATTAAACGGAGTTGAAAATGAAGAGAACGCCGCTCTTAATAATTTCCCTGTTGATGCCGATTATTGCGAGCGCCGGCGGTCCTGCTGACTATCAGGCTGGTATCGAATTTACCAAGGATCCAACAGGCGGCCAGCCAGCCAATGGAACTCAAGGGGTTGGACAAAACGCTTCCAATATTCAAAACTTAATCAAGCTTTTCATCACTCATCAGGATGTTGCGACCACGACTGGCGCAGATGCATCATCGACGATGAATGCTGCTAGTCAGAGCGCTGGTGATGTCAATATTTTGAAGCAATATTTTCAACAAACAAACAGTTCCGCTGCAACAGCGAGCGCTAGTTTGAATCAGCCAGGCGGACGCGGTGATCAGAAAAAACAATTTTGTCTGACCTACACTGACAAAATTCAAACACCTAATCCTGACCCAATAAAATACGCCGAATGCCAGGCTGTTAATGAGTTGAACAAACACCCAATCAAAGACTACAGAGCTAATTCAGGGTTTTCTGCAAACGATGCAATTTTTTCTGCAGGTTCACAGTTGGGGTTAGCAAAAAAAGAAATTACAGACACGGATCAGTCACAGCTTCTAACAATTGTAGGTGTTGGCGGGACTCCTGGCGCATCTAGCCAACAATGCGTAACGGTAAACAAAATCTCCCCGCCACAAACAACAACGGGACAGTGCGCGCGCGCAGCCGTCCCCGACACAACCCCATGCAGCATGACGCTCACACCCAAAGTGATGCTTGAGAAATATTGCAACGTGTCGGGCGGTCCAACTCCTATCCCTTTCTTCATCACTGCACCGGGTGGAACCGGCGGTATTGGCGCTTATTCAACTAATGCAGTTGGGCCTGCCACGATTGAATATGTCTGCGGCACTCCAAGCATAATCGACGGATCAGTGACTACAATTATCGCCCGTCTGTTTTTAGCATCCGGCTCTCATACGTTAAATGGCCCTGTATCAATTGAATTCGCGCCTGGTGTGAGCTATCCATGGACTACAAAAAGCCTTGAATATGATGCATGGAATAGTTGTGCGGCTTTTGGCATGGGATGCAACTGGAATCGTAACGATTTTATGTATGGAATTAGTTATGACGGGCTGACTGATGAAGTAAATATAAAATATATTGGGATGGTTTTCTCCCAATCGTCCGGGGCTGCTGATCCAGTTGGCGGAGACACAATACTTTCGTGTGCGCAGGGAGCAAATTTTGTTGCAGGCAGTGTTCCGTATTCAATTACAACTTGCACAACCACTACCACATGGGCGGGGACAACTCAGGATTGCGTTACAACTACAAAGTATGCAATTCCTGCTCGATGCGAAACGCCGGGAATTGCGCCAACTGTCGTCGCTGTGACTCCTACAATAAATTCTTACGCAGCAAAAAGCACGTGGACTATGGATGCTAATGGTTCTGGCTGGACGTATTCATGCCCGAATGGCGGGCAACTTGGTGCGCCAACCGGTCTATTTGCTCAACCAAAACCTTCCGCTTCTACCTGTTATATCGCTAGTTACGGCAGTTGCGGGGTTGTGCCGTCACATGATTCTTGGTCTGTTGCTATCGCTCCCGGGACTTACGATGCAGCAGGGGTGCCAACCTTTAATCCCGCATATTGCACTCTGCAAAGCACGATCAATAATTTGCATTTGTACGCACCTGCACCTCACTATACTGGAGGAGCCGGTTTGCGCGAAAGATTGACGGAAGATGTGGTCAATTCTTGTGATGCTTTGCAGGCGCAATCTCCAGACGGCCCAGCAGCGCCGGGCGGTAGTTACGCTCCAATTAGTATTTTAAAAAATACATGTCCAGCAAGCTGGACATTATCCATATCCTCACCATCATTTCCTTCCGTATGCCAATTTCAACCTGCTGATGTACCCGCAATTGCGACTTTGAATTACGTTTGCCAGTCTGGAGGAACGTACAACACAACATCGCACCAATGTGAGTATCAGAAGCCATCATATATTGCGGTTGCGTCGAAGCTTTACACATGCGCAGTCGGCGATACATTGCAAGGCGGCACTTGCCCAAATGGAGGAGTCCGAAATGGTGATTCCTGCCTGTATTCTCCTTACGCAGCAGCGTTAGCATCACAGTCATGCATTTCTGGGTTTTATCCATCTGGATCGTTGTGCTACAACGATTTGGCTTTGGCTCAAACGATCACGGTTGCAAATGGTACGTCTGTTATTGATTCCATCAAAACATATTCGTGCAACGGCACGGACACGCTGAACGGCACTCAATGCGAAAAGGCGGCACAAATGGTGTTGTGTGATCACCAGCCACCTTCTGTTGCTTCCACTCCCGTGAACCATTACTCATGCCCAACAAACAACAAGACCGGCAACTATTTCATCAACTACGCGCTTGCGGATAACACTGTCTGGTCGCAAGCGTGTGTGGCGTTCTTGATTACCAAACCAGCCACACTGCAAAGTCGTAGCTGTGACGCGCCATACACCTACAACAGTGCAGCGGATAAGTGCGAATACCAGATGCCGGACTACGCGGCGAACATCAATAGAGATTGTTCTGGCAGTCCTGGATACACGTACAACTCTAGTACAAACCAATGTTTCTTGGTGCCGCCAACGTACCCCGCCTTTTGAGAGACAAGAATGAAAACAATATTGGCTATTCTTTTTTTATTGACAGTCTCCACTCTATCAACTAACGCAAATGCGGCGACATACTCTTGCCCGGCAGGAGTGCCTGGTACAGTTGCCGGAACAGATTGTACTTACCCTTTATCGTGTCCTAGTGGTGGTACGTTGCAAGTAATGTACGGGATGGCATTGTGCGTGTATTTACCACAACCATCGACCTGTTCGTCTGGCGTTAAAACACAAACAACGGCAAATGGTTCTGGGTTTAATTTTATTTCAAGTGGTGGCACTCAAACGCTTTGCACTAATGGTTCATATTATTGCTCGCCTCCTTGGCCATATATGAATAGTGCATTTAACACGTGCTATTCAAATGGGGCCTCCACTGGATGGAAAATATGTCCTGATAACTCAGTATATAAAACACCTGCTAATGGTGGTTATGGCTCTTACGGAGAGTGTTTACCAATTGTTGGAACTCCAATCTGCCCAAGTTCTTACACTTTAAGTAGTGATAAAGCCACTTGCACCTCAACAACGGCGGTATCGGCTCCATTTTGTCGATTTTCAGGCACTCAATTAGCTACCAGTTGTTATGTGCCTGCTGTTGTTAACTATCAATGCAACGCAGGTGACACTCTAAACGCCTCAACAAGCACTTGCCAACCACCAACGCTCTACGCGACACCAACGACACATTATTCGTGTCTCGATAAGGATGCCAACGGCGTTACTGACCAACTCATTACAACAACAACTTGCCGCCCGGATTTACTAGCCTACACTGGTGAGCCAATCTGGTATTGCCCGGTTGTTGCCGGGGATCCGGATCCCATCGTTGCAGGAACGCATTCTTGGTTGTTGGATGGGTCTCTGCAAGCGACGGCTGGTTACACGGTCACAGGGCCGCTTGGTACGCCTATAGCATCGAGTAAAAAATGGGTGGGAGGTACAACCTGCTCGTATCAGCCGCCGACAGTGGATGCGGTCTTCTCCTTTGTTTCTCACACATGTAGCGATCCAACATACGTCTTGGATGCGTCCGGAATGTTTTGCATTCCGCCAAAAACTACAACCTCTTCAGGTTTGAGTAATGTGATGGCATGTCTCGGTAATGACGTGCTCTCTGGATCAACATGCACGCCCGCGCTGTTGACATATTCGCCGACCCAACAAATTTCTTATACGTGCGATGCCGCTCTTCCTGTTGGTACCACACTATATCCAGCGACTGGCATTTGTTCTCAACCTTTGCAAACACAGCCTCCAACTCAAACCACAGTACAGGTTTGCGGCTCAAATGCACATTTGAATATGGCGACCGGCATGTGCGATTTTGTTTCAATCCCGGCAATCAATGTAGGGGGTCAATATTCGTGTCCTGCTCTTTATACGATTGGATCTGGTTCAACCGCAGGCTGGTGTATTCCTACGGCGCAATGGTCATATCCAGCTACTTGGAATTTGACTAAATATGACTGCCCTGATGGCGGAACTCTAGGGCTGAATGCATCTAACCAGCCGAATGGTTTGTGCTACTTGCCTTGATGGCGGAGATACCATGGAATATGTGGAACTGAAAATCAGCGAGAATACATCCGGGTCTGTTTCATCTAATAACCCGGCGATCCGGTTCGCGCGTTCCCGTTTCGGGGCGGTGTTTTTGTTGTTTGTCTCGCTGCTTTATCCGCTCGAATCTTTCAGCGCGACTTGTCAGCTTAAAACGGCTCCTATCTGTATAGACAGCACCCCATGCAGAGACGTAACTGATTCCGCTGGAAACCCAGTAAAAGTTTGTCTGAGTACCGCTATATCCCCTCCGCCAGGTGCATTGATCACCTCCGCGTCATGTTGGCAATATAAAGCCGTCTATGACTGCATGGATCAATCATCTCCAACCTACACCGATACCTGCAAACAGGTGAGGGATGGAGGGTCATGTGCAAACTATGCTGAGCTTTCTGCGACGTGCAACAACGACCTCCCAAAACTCGCCAACGGCGCGTGTCCGCTGTTCGATGTCAAATACAGTTGCGAAACCGCCCCTGGCAATCCATACACCGAAACGACTTGCAGTTCATCTACCAGCTGCGTAGATCAGAACGGTAATCCGTCATTTTGCACAGGCCCGGTTTCTCAAGAAACGAATACCTCAATCGGGGGTGTGGCTGCCGCTCAAGAAATGGCGCGGCAGGCCGGTGTGTATGCAGACAAGGGTACAAATCCAGCTGAAAGCGATCCTGACAAGATTCTGCTTTTCAAAGGGGAAGGAGCGCGTTGCTCTGAAGGTATGTGGGGTTTGGCACCGAATTGCTGTAAGGGTGATAGTAAGGGAGCAAGTGCTACAAACGCGCTTATCACCCAGCAACTGGTTGCAGCAGGATGGAATCAAATTGCTCAAGCCTATGTTGGTAGTGGTTACATGTATGACACGCTGCTGGACAAAACGATTGATCTTGTCACGAAGGCTTTGGGAGCGATGCAGCAAGTGATGGGAGGTGTTCTTAATGGGACAACAACTATTGCTACAACGGCTTCAAACATTGCCGGTGGGGCAGCCGGTGTTGCTTCAAGCATCAGCCTTACTAATACAGGCGACATGATCGGGGGCGCGATCGGGGGCGCGGTATTGGGCGCTGCAGCCGGTCAGTATGCAATCAAACTTGGTGCGAACACGGGGTTTGCTGGAACCGTTACGGCAGTTGGGAGTGCAATAGGAACGGTTGGAGGAACGTACATAGCGGGTGTAACTATGTATGCAGGAGCTGCATTGTGGAATGGCACCGCTATGACTCTGGCCGGCGCTGCTAATGCAGGAAGCCAAGCGATCGCTGCTATATGCACTCCTTGCATGGTCGGCATGCTGGTATTTTCGATTCTCATGTCGTTTGCAGCTTGCTCGCCTGAAGAAATCAAAACCCAACTCAAGTTAGGCGCTCCGGGACTGTGTCATTTCGTAGGCACATACTGCAACACCAAGGACATCTTGGGCGGATGCATTACAACCATGCAGTCGTATTGCTGCTTCAACAGCCGTATCGGGAGAATCATTCAGGAAGGGGCAAAAGGAACTTCATCGACGGCTGGCCAACTCGGGAGCTGGGGATCGTCTCGCACACCTGATTGCTCCGGAATAAAAACCACCGATCTCAACAAGCTCGATTTCTCCAAAATAGATCTGTCTGAATTTATTCAGGATGTGACAGCAAACAGTGTTCCGGCCGGAAACGATGCCGCCAATGTGGTGGCAACACACACACAGGCGTATTTCGATGCGAACCAAGTCGATCCAACCGCAACGGATGGCCTTTTAGTTACGGGAAGCGTGCAACAACTAGCGCCGCCGGCAATCCCCATGAACGATACATCCACGCTTGATAATCCACCGCCATCGATGATGGCGTGCAGTGTGGCGTTCAAGGTGACAAACATGGCTCCCGATGGGACGACAACGGGCGATTTCGATATTTCGGACTGCAATCCAAACGCAATTATCGCGCTAACCAACCAGGGCAATTGCGCCGCGAGTCCTGCCACTTCTCTTGATCCATCCAGTTCGGACTTCACTTCGGCAACGGTCAGTCTCGATGGGAAGGCGAAATTCTCAATCACGTTGCCCCCATCCTGTTTTGCAGTCACTTCACCACCCACACAGAACATCTGGAAGGGGCTGGTTACACTCAGCCCTTACGGAACGTTAGGAGTTATTGATGCGATCTGGCAATAATCTTTCATGGGTTTTTCTCGCGGTGTGTTTGGCCGCAGCTCCGGCAAATGCCGAGGATTTAAAAAGTATGGTCGTCGCGGCGATCAAGGATGGCAAGTCGTCGGGTTATCTCGATGCTGAGACTGCCGCCAAGTTTGGCGCGCAGACGAAAAGCAAGAAGCCTGTGATGATCACCTTCGAGCGCATCGAACAGTATTCAGAGAATTGCGCCATGATTGCGGTCATGGCCGGGCAGGCCGATGTGCGCGATAACGCTGGGAAACCGGGCATCTTCAATCTGATGTTCAAGCTCCCAATCTGTACTGATGGAAGCTATCCGACATTGCTTCAAACGCGCGACGAAGAAAGGCATAAGTCCGTAATGAAGGACTGCCATCAAACAGTTCATCATGGCGCAGTGAAAGATGGGTTCGTGCAAGGGGAAATCAACTTCAGCAGTTGCCCCAAAAATGGCGTGGTGGATTTGTTCTACGATGGAACCTGCAAGGAATTACACCCCGGCCCGAACGCGGTGGTAAAGGAATTCATAATTGATGAGGAGGGCGCGCTGTCGATCAAGATGCTGATCCCGGTGGCGTGCATCAAAAAGAGCAAGCCGGAAATCAATAAGTGGCGACTTCACATCTTCGAAAGGCAGCAGCCGATGTATCCGAAGGAGCTTGCCGGGATACGGCCTGTTTTCTGGTAAAAAAAACGCCCGGACAAAGTCTCGGGCGTTTTTAAGGTTTGAGATGCGTTATTTTTTCGCTTCTTCCAGTGTCATGGAAGCAGTTACAGCAGATGCTGGAATTGGCGCACCAGTAGTTGCTGCAACCGGTTCAGTATCAAGTACCAAATAGCGCTTGATCCATTGGTCGATCAACATTTTCATAATCGTGTCATCTTGCGCTTCTTTGTCTTTTTCAAGACGGTAGTACACGTGCAATCCCTCGGCAAACGTCCCATTGGAGATTCCAGAACCAATATTTTCATTCCCG
This sequence comes from Sideroxydans sp., assembly GCA_028710605.1. GTDB lineage: Bacteria > Pseudomonadota > Gammaproteobacteria > Burkholderiales > Gallionellaceae > Sideroxyarcus. The sequence continues at coordinate 333,474 of JAQTTU010000001.1, read as the reverse complement.
CGCCATCCGCGTGTGACTACTGGATTCTGTAGAACTTCAACAAACATCAATCCTTTGCTGTCCGATTGGTATAAACCCCCAATTAGAAAACCAACCACGCCAGCAGGGCCGGAGGTTAATGCCGATGCAATAGCCCCTCCCGCATTAACAGTTACTTGTCCAGCATTGGGCAGCATTGAATAAGCCGCTTTGCTATCAACAGAAGCAGTGGTTATTGTTCCTGATGTTGCAAATTTAATGGCGACACTGGCATCTTCCACTTTTTCTACAACCTTAAAGCCTTGCAGTTTTAACCGGGCACTAATAATCGTCTCAGCGTTTGGAAAACGATCACCACTTGCTGGGGAAGAGTTTGCAATCACAAAAATACCTTTAGGGAATTCATTGCTGTGAAAGACTCGCTCTCCAGTGGCTTTGACTTCTGTGATTTGAATATTTTTCCCATCGATATTCACGCCCACGTCTTCAGCGTGTGCGCCGATAGAGCAGAGCATCAAGGATGTGGTTATGGTGAGTAATGCGTAAAACGCTTTCATAGAGTTTCCCTTCGAAATAAAGTCATTCAGACGCTAACTGATGAATTAAAACTAGTCTGGTTGGTGATAGGCAAGCACTTGTAATCTTACCAGCCCTGAAGATGAATGTTGATGTAGGTTGCCATTATGTTATATATACGCGCAACAGTGTTATTATGGCGATACAAGGCGGCTTTTTATTTATTGTCGGAAGGGGTTGCGATGCGTAAGTATTTATTGTTACTGGTGCTGTGTTTTCCAATCGCTGTTCACGCTGTCTGCAATTGTGCGGACGACGATGAAGAAGGTGACGATAGCAGGACACTGCACAGTGATCACTTTTACATTGGCGTTGGAGGCGGGCGGTCAACGTCAGGCACTCCTGCAACACTGATAGATGCAGGAGTGCGGCAGGGTGATGTCGCATACGAAGTCAATTATTTGCAACTTGGCGAGCGCCCGAACATCAATAACATCAACCACTATGGACTATCGATAGTGGGCTACCTTTTTCAGTCACGGGATGGGCAGGCTGACTTCAATGTGTTTGGCCGCCTCGGATATGGAGCGTCCACGACGCTATTCACTGACGGCACAACAACATCAGCAAAGGGCTTCTATTTTGGGGCCGGCATTGAATACGGATTCACCCCAAATTTTTCCATGCGAGGCGAGATCAACAAAATCACATATTCGGACACCTCTACGGCGATCACTAAGGGGGACGTGTCAGGAGCTATCAAATTTGTGTATCACTTCCATTAAAGCGTAATACATCGGAGTAATCATGAATAGTTCGCTGAATAAAATTTATTTCTCACACCTCATGGTGGTCGTTGCTCTTGCAATCGCCGGTTGTTCGAATGGTTCCGGCACCGCAGCAGCAGGCACACCATCTACAGGTGGTTCATCTGGCACTAGCGTTGCCGCACCCGGTATTGTGATAGCCCTTACCGACCCTGTTTCAGGCACATCAACAACGAGCACGCCTGCTAATGTTTCCGCAACGTTAACAGATGCGAACGGAGCGATCGTTAAAAACGCTGTCGTCACTTTCAGTGTCGCAAACACATCTCTTGCAAGTATTACTCCGTCCACAGCGACGGCCTTGACCAATAACAATGGTGTGGCATCTGTCTCACTGACCAATGCAGGGATAGCTTCCGGAGCGACAACCATCACGGCATCCGCTCAGGCTGGAAGCCCAGCGGTGGCCTACACAACGACGATGGGGTTTTCCGTCGGCGCAACAACAGTAGCTGTCAGCACTCCGGTATTCGGGGTGGGTGCGTTGCCGTTGTCAGCCTATGGCACAACAAGCGTAAGCGTGACTGTCACGAGTGCTGGAGTGCCAGTAACCACCCCGCAGAGTGTGTCCTTCACTTCATCGTGCGTGGCCAGCGGCAAAGCAACCATTACCGCATCGACTACGACGGTTAATGGCGTTGCTACTGCATCGTACAAAGACAATGGTTGTGCCGGGAGCGATACGGTCACAGCATCTGTATCTGGCATGGCATCATCATCGGCAACCATCGCCGTGGCTGCACCGGTTGCCGGTTCATTGCAATTCGTGTCGGCGAGTCCGATAAGTCTCTCTCTTAAAGGGGTTGGTGGGATAGAAGCCTCCACCGTCACTTTCCGTGTTCTCGACGCAAACGGGAATCCAATTCAAGGTAAAACGGTTGACTGTTCTCTTACAACAACAATTGGCGGGATAGCACTAACACCTGCACCGATTTCCCCTGCCGTCACGTCATCCGTGACCTCGGACGCTTATGGATATGCAACGGTTTCAGTCAATTCCGGGGTCGTAAGCACACCGGTCAGGGTGATTGCAACCTCAAGCGGGCTGGGTGGAGCAATTCTCTCATCTCAATCGAGCGCTCTCACCATCACCACAGGCATCCCGGACCAGAGCAGTTTTTCACTGTCGGCCACCAAACACAATATCGAAGGATGGGGGGTGGATGGAAACACGACTGTTTTAACCGCCAGATTGTCCGACCACTTTTCCAATCCTGTGCCGGATAACACTGTGGTTAATTTCACATCAGAGGGTGGACAGATACTCAGCAGTTGTCAGACATCCGCAGGCGCGTGCAGCACAACCCTTACCAGTGCCAATTTCCGCCCATCAAATGGACGTGTGACTGTACTGGCGTGGGCACTTGGCAACGAGAGCTTCACCGATCTAAACGGCAATGGTGTGGCAGACATTTCTCCAAACGAATTGATCGATGCAAACAACAATTCAACTGATATGTCCGAGGCATTTGTTGACTACAACGAGAATGGTGTGAGAGATGCTGGTGAACCGTTCTTTGATTTGAATGGCAATAACGCATTCGATGGCCCGGATGGCAAGTACAGCGGCATACTCTGCAATTCATCCAGTTCTGCGGGCACATGCAGCACGCAACAAATCATTGATGTGCGCTCATCTTCAATCATTACCTTCTCATCGTCCTATCCAGCACCTTTGGCGTTGTTCGACTCAAACGATGCTGCCGTGGGTGCCATTACGCTGCCATCATGCGATACATTGTCAGCCAATAACAGCAATCCAGCTCAAACTTACTATATCCGTTTGGTTGACGTGAACGGCAATGCCATGCCTGTGGGTACGACCATCGGTATCTCTTCTACCAACGGAACGGTCCTATCAACAGCATCCTTTGTAGTTCCAGATACAGCCGGGTGCAGTAGTGCATTTTCCGGATGTCCCGCATCGGTTGGAAACGCAGCGTTTCAAAAATATCCAATCACTCTACAAAGTGATGCTCAATTCGCGTCCGGCACGTGCACTAATACCATATCGTCAGGCATTATGACGATCACTGTAACAACTCCGGGTGGTGTGAATTCCCCTACCACAACCACTACCGGATTTTCAGTGAACGATTAACATGACCGCCGTGCGTTTCAGAGCGAACTATCTTCTGGCCAGTTCGTACAAGATCCATACCACCATAACGATGGACAACGTAGGCATCGCCACCCTCCAGTCCTGACGGGATGGCAAACAGGCATACAGCATGTTGCCAGCAATCCATCCATAGATCAGATAGTTCCATCCGTGGGCCGGATGCATCACCCTCTCTGCGAACAACCAGCTCGCGGGCATCAAGAGCAGCGGCGCGAGTGCGATTGGTACGGAATTGATAAGTGTCGGGACGAATGTAACGGCTCCCATTGTCCATGAACTGCCGTTCCGCTTTGGGATGATGTCCGGCAGGGAAGGGGAAGCAAAAAAGACCAGCGCCATGAAATAATGAGCCAGCTCGTGTGTCAGCGTGCCAGGGAAAGTCACAAGGCTGTACGGCCACATGCCGAAGCGAGAAATCAGGGTGTTTGCAATCATGATGCTGAGCATCATGGTCATATCAATAAGGTTCAGCGAGTCTGCATGCTGTAAGAGCCAGTTAGGCATTAGTAGATCAGAGATTGAAAATCGATTGGTTCTGGCCGTTTGTTTTTGGAAAGCCAGATTGCGGCTTCTCCTTTGCAAGCGGCCACATCGCTATCGCTCATTCCAGAGCGCCATCTTGCTGTCCCGGATACCCCGCCAAACGTTTCTGCAAACACTTCTGTGATGCATGCATGATAGGTATCTACGGTTCCATTCAAGCCAGTCCCCAACGAATAAGCCAGTAGTTCCGCTGCTTGGCCATTGTACTTATCGACCGCAAGGCTTAGGGCGTTGTTTGCTTTTGTCGGATCGTAGATTGGGGCTTGTTTCATGATGATCATTTCACCCATCAAATAGCCCCAATGCCGGGGGTATTTTTTACCAATTTCAAGCGTTGTTAAAACATCCCATTCGCTTTGCCAATCTTTTTGAGACCTATACCAATATGCCAATCTAATTCCCGCAAGCGGAAGGTGCAATTCGCTCCAAGCCTTCTTGAGATATGGGACTGCACGGGCTTTGTCCTGAAGGACACCCAATCTCCCATCGGAATAAATCACGCCGAGGTTGTAGGCTGCTTTTGGATTGTTTTTGGCGCAATACAAAAACCACTTCTCCGCCTTAACGGAATCTTGTTTGACCCCTTTCCCCACCTCGAATAGATACCCAACGTAATTGCATGCCGATGGGTCGCCTTTTTTTGCATAAGAAAATAGCTTTGTCGGCGAGGTGTTGTTTGTAAGAGCTGCATTGAAATCAGACTGGATTATCTGCTGAGTAGTCGTAATGCCAGAAGCCGCTTTGAACTTGCTATACAAGGCCGACAAATCAAAACTCGACTTTGCATCATCCTCACTTTTTGCCTGTGCGTCCGCTGTTAGCACGGCCATCAAAATCAATACAAATGTCGGGATGTTCATCTTTTTGAATGGGTGGTGATAATTGCAAATTATACACACATGCAATAGAATCATAGAATGCGAACTTACCTTTTATTGACGTTGTTATTGATGTCCCACCATTCCTTGGCGGGCACTCAGAGTTACTGTTTTGGCGATGCCGCCAAAAGGGCGGGGGTAAACAAGGATATTTTGATCTCAATCGCAATGGTTGAATCAGACCTCAATAGAGCTGCTGTTCACAAGAACAACAATGGAACAGAAGACGTTGGTGTCATGCAGATCAATTCAAGTCATTTCGGGCTTCTTAAATCGGTTGGGATCAAACGTAATGATCTTTTTAACGCCTGCATCAATATTCATGTTGCCGCACTGATTCTGAAAGAGAGCATGCAAATACAAGGAAGTACGTGGGCTGCTGTAGGCGCTTATAACGCTGGCCATTCGAAATCAAAGCGGGCTGAGCAAAATAGAAGGCTTTATGCAAATAAAGTCTGGGAAAAATACAAGCGCCTGAAGGCGATCACTGGATAGCGGACTCGTATTTAGCGCACATACCTTAGTACGTGCAAAGATTAAAAAAACAACATCAACGCAAGGGAAAATTATGAAAGCAATGCTCGGTGGTTTTTTGATGTTTACGATTGTTGGCTGGGCATTGTGGGCACTCTCAGCAAAAACCGATTGTGAACAGGTTCAACGCTTCGCAGCTCCAGTCAATCTGATTTCTTGGGGTGCTCGTGAGCTATCTGCGAATTGGATAACAGCTGAAGAGCGCACGTCAGCATACGTCTGGTCAGCTGAAGCCAGGGAAACTGCTGAGAAGCTGATTGCAAGAACCTTTTTCTCGAAAGAGCTACGTTGTGTTTGGAGCAAATCGTAATGTTAAACAATGAAATGGCAATGCTGATCGGCGCAGTGTTCCTTGGCGTTTTTTCAGCAATACTGGCGGCTTGGATTGTCCGGGCAATTTCACGAATCCTGATCCGTAATTTCTTCTGGTTGTTGCGGTGGACGGCGCAACAAACCATTCAGGGGATCAGTTCTTTGCGCGCAAAGAATGAAGGGCATCGGGTCAATGCAAAATAAGCTCTTCATCAGCACATCTAAAGATGAAGAGGCCGTTGTAGGTTGTCTGAACGATGTCATCATCCAAGCAGTTCATGAGCGTGTTGCTGATGTTCACTTTCAAATGACGGACGGCCTTTGCCGAATTCGTTTTCGCATGCCCGGTGGTTCTCTGGTAAATCACCGGGATATACCTCGCACATGGATGACAATTATTGACGAGAAGATCCGCGCGCGCGCGCGTCTTTCTGTCACGGATAGGTTGGGGATGCAGGATGGGCGTATCAGCTTGCGGATCAATAGCTGCAACGTCGATATCCGGGTGGCCATTTCGCCGGGTGTGAATGGCAGTCAGTTGATCGTCTGCCGTCTCCTTGACCAGTCAAATTCCAACAGGCGGCTTGCCGATATCAATATGACACCGGCAGTGCGCGAAGCATTTGACCGCGTACTGCTTGAGCCGAACGGCTTACTCCTTGTCACCGGGCCGACCGGCTCCGGCAAGACAACCACATTGTATGCGTTGCTCAATGAACTCAATAATGAGGCGCGCAATATCATTACGATCGAGAATCCTGTTGAGTATCGTATCGCGGAATTTCACCAGATCAACGTCGATGGTCAATCCGTTACCTTTGCCAGCGCATTGCGCTCGGTACTTCGTCAGGATCCTGATGTGATACTGATTGGTGAGATTCGTGACCAGGAGACAGCGAACATCGCAGTTCAGGCCGCTATCACGGGCCACCTTGTTCTATCGACATTGCATGCAAACAACGCAGCCATGGCCATCACGCGGATGCTTGAATTTGGCATTGATCCTCACACGTTATCTGCCGCGCTACGCGGGGTAACAGCCCAGCGCCTTATCCGGACGCTGGCCAGCCCTGAAGAGTGCGATCATTCGCCCCCCAATGATGCAGAGAAAGCATGGCTCAAGGCGAGCAACGCCTATCGACCTAACGCAGAATATTTGCAGCCTACGAAGGGCTACAAGGGCTTCACGCCGGTGATGGAAGTCATCCTCGCGGATCACCGGGTAAAGAAGGCATTCCTTCATGGGGTGGATGAAATTTATGCTGCTGCGAGCCGTCAATCTCAATTCGAGACGCTTGCGCAGGCTGCCGAGCATTTTGCTTTCTCCGGAGTGACCTCGCTTGAAGAGGCTTGCCGCGTTTCCTCAATTCAGGAAGCACCCACCATCAAAAATCGTCGTCTTGGCCAAGTTCTTGTGGAACGAGGTATGGTTTCTGCTGAGAGTATGCACAACCTGCTCTCGTTGCAGTCTGACGGGCGTAAGCAAGGCAATCATCAGCGAATTGGGAAGTTGCTGCTGGATCAAGGGATGTGTTCGGCTGAGGATTTAATCGAGGCGGTCGGTTTTACCGCAGAAGCTCACGATATCTTGCTCCGCGTCTGCATTACAGAAGAACGTCGGCATGCGCTTGCGAATTTGGTTCAGAAATGGACACCAGGTGTGGATTCGTTATTCAGAGCTGCGCTGGATTCCAATCTTGTATCTTCAGAGGAATTGACTGATGCGAACACTTTTTAATTGGACATCCTTGGCTGTACTTGTTTTTTCTCAGAGCGCGGTCGCTGACGTTCGGCCACCTGCCGTACCGAACCCGATCAAGGATGTAACGCCGTATGTCGAAAAGGATAAAACTTCAGTCATTGCCTTCTACCGATTCGGCTGCCCGGCGTGCCGTATGTTTCATACGTCACTTTCTGCATGGGGAAAGTCGCTGCCCAAAGGCATCTCATTTCAGTTCTATCCTGTCGTAGAGCCTGGTGATGGCCATGACATTTCCAACGAAACAATGTTGGGGCTGCAGACGTTTTGGGTAGCGGAGCGAATAGGCACACCGGCGCAGCGAGAAGCCTTTGCAGCTGAAGCGTATTCTCTGGTTCAGGATGAAAAGCAGGGATCAAACCGTGATCGGTGGTTTGACGCGCTACTGTCTCAAGGGCTGAGCCGCCAAAGCATTGTGACTGCCTGGAAGGCAGAGATTGAACTTGGCTCCGCACGTTACGAAAGGCAGGCGCATTACCGTCCAACCAACACGCCATCACTGGTCATTTGTGGCAAGTGGATGATCTCCCCTGACAGCGCAAATGGCGATCCAAATTTATTCGCACAATTGGCCAACGGACTGGTTTCCCAGTGCGCGGATGGTATGGGTATCACTTCTAGGCGTTAAGCGCTTCCACATCCGCTGCTATATTTGAAGTTCACTTATATTATCTATTACCCATTATCCATTTCGGAAATGGGCAGGTTAATCCAGCAACGACAAGCAAATAGACGTTACTGCTGATTGACACAACAACCCTCCACGCATATCATTCTTTCGCTGCCCCACATGGGTAGTCGAGTTTGATCGCTCGGGTAATAGGCGGACAGGCCGCCAGCAATGCGGCTATTTTTACGTCCGTCACACGGCAACCCAGTTTGGGCGGCGTGTGAGGGGTGGAGCAATCCACGCCGGTTCCTATTCCCGGTCGATCAACCCTCGCATTGCCGTCCTCCTTCATTTGATCGTGAGCGAGGTCGGTTTAACCAAACCGAATAGGAGTCTCGCCATGCTCAAGAATCCCCAAGGTGCAACAGCGCTTGTTTGTCCATCCTCCTTATTGAAAGTTTTGAAAGATTGCCCCCTGGTTTGCGTTGAAATCGGCTTGGCCGAAATAGAACGAGCTGCTGGGGTGGGAGCTGGCCAGATTTACGCCGGCGAGCTAACTGCCATTACGGCGAAAGCGATGGGCAATCGCCCTGAGCATCTGGCAGACATCCTTCTGGTCTCCAGCTGGATGCTTGTCGAGTCGATCTGCAGCGACGCGCAGCGCGATGACTTTCGCCAGCACTGGCTGGATATTGCGCAACAAATCGAGAACACGCTTTGCTGATTGCACGCCTTTGAACGCAAAGTTGGTTTTGGCGTTTACAAATAAGCGCAACAGGATAATAATCAAGGTTGTGTAAGTTAATTGCATGGGACCGATAAGTATGGGCGCGAATGAATCACCATCAGAAGAAAGTCGCATCAGTCGCACAAAAATGGTTGCAAGATTGCCGGTCGCAAAGGATTTTAAAGATCCCCAACTTTGCTTATTTCAAAACTTTCTTTGCAATACGGATAATGAGCGACAACGGCTGTCGAATTCAATTGAGCTTTGGGATGCTGTTCCGCGTTACTCAATTTCGCGTCAAGCGATGACCAAGATGCGCGATGAGCATGGCAATCTTCCGTTACTTCAACTTGATTTTGAGTACAGAGGGACAAAGTTCAGCGCATCTATTCAGGCGACTCAAATTGAGGAAAGGGATGAGAAAGGAAAATCAAAAAGATCAAGGGACGGGAAACTGGTCACGACGGCCTATTATCCAAGTTCAAACGAAGAGTTGGTAGAAGAAGCACTGAGAAAATTGGCAGTTGATCAGGAGCAAGGATTTTTGATAAACAAAAGGCCTACTGCTAGAAGCGGTGTTGTTTTTAGCCTCTACCAACTTCGAGAAGAACTGAGGCAACGAGGGCACTCACGTTCATTTGATGAAATCAAATTAAGCTTGGATATATTGTCAGGCAGCAACATCAAAATAACTGCTAATTCGCCCACATCAGTAGATCTGTCATTTGGGAAAAGTAACTACCTGACCGCCCTGATCGGTGTTACTCGCAAAGACATGAAGATCGACGCAGACAAAAAATGGATGGCTCAATTCCATCCGCTCGTCACAGAATGCATGGATAGTCTTTCATACAGGCAGTTCAACTATCATCAGCTGATGAGCCACACCACACAATTAGCGCGGTGGCTGCACAAACAACTCATTCTGAAATATACCTTTGCCAGCAGGTTCAAAACATTCGAGATCCGCTTCTCAACTGTCAAGCGTGATAGTGCCATGCTTGACAGTTATTCGCGCCCAAGGGATGCACATGGAGCTTGCGATATCGCAATAAATGAATTGGTAGAGCATGGAGTCCTGGCCGAGCTTGGACGGCGCATAGAGGCGGGTCTGCGCGGTAAGGTTTTGGATGTTGTTTATACGCTCGTCCCTTCAAACGAATTTGTAGCCGAGGTAAAGGCGGCCAACAAACGATTGGAAGAAAAATTGTAGGTAGGTATAGGTCGCGGGTTGCTCAATTTGCTGTAGATATAAGGGGTGGGACGAACCCTGTTTTCGAAAAATATTTTACAAATTCGAACCATGTAAATTTCGGAATAGTGAGACACCAATTCCAACAGGAATAATTATCCACATCATCATTTCTTCGGTAGGTATAGGTCGCGGGTCACCTCATATTTCGGTAGGTATAGGTCGCATGTGTCGGTAGGTATAGGTCGCGGGTCGCGGTTTTCTCGGTAGGTATAGGTCGCGGGTCGCGGTTTTCTCGGTAGGTATAGGTCGCGGGTCATAAATTCCAGCCTAAAATTTAAGCAAATTAAATTTTTTCTAGGTAGGTATAGGTCGCAGGTCGCGGTTTTCTCGGTAGGTATAGGTCGCGGGTCGCTCTCCATCGGTAGGTATAGGTCGCAGGTGGATTTTGCAACTGTATGAATTTGCGCGAATATTTGCGAGATTTTTCCGCCCTAGTCTTTTAGTCTTTTATCTAGTCTTTTTTTAATCGTTAAAAACGCGCGAAAAGCGCGGGGCACCCCTTCGGGGTTCCCCCACCTTCGGCGGCTCCCCCTCCCGAATAAGGACAAGCCGCATGTGCGGCTTGAATCATTGCGCGCGAAGCGCGGGGCACCCTTCGGGTTCCCCCACCTTCGGTGGCTCCCCCTCCCAAAAAGGAAAAGCCGCATGTGCGGCTTTGGTATCAGGAGGCAGCGGAACAAGCAAAGCACCAGCACATTACCTCGCGCCGGACAACGGCGCGATCTGCGCAAAAAACGCGCAGACTTCGGGTGCATGTGCTGGTGAACAAGCGCCGCGCGAAACCCCGCCACCCTCACGGGCAGGCGGCACGCGGCTTCTGCGTACTCAAAGAGTTTAAAAGCAGTCTTGCAAAAAGGGAGGGGGATAGAGCGGCGTTGTAAATAGTGCAGAGCAGCGCGAGGAGGTGGATAGAATCAATTTCCACGAGCGCAGATGAAGATGATCTTCCAAAGAAAATACAAGCTGCGTAAAACGCGCTTCATGAAATTCAGCGAATACTTATATATACTTGCAACGGTATTGATGCGATGATATTCTGCGCGTATGTATTCAAGTCAGAAAAAATTCAAGTTGCTGTTGTGCGCCATTGCTGGCGCACTCATATTTTCTGGATGTGCAAATAAATCAAGCAAAGCGGTCAGCATTGCCCCGCCGATAAAGGCAGATCATTCAATTGGAAAGTTTTGTGAACGATCATCCAGCGACAAGCTCGCTGGTGGCCGCATGTACATCGAGCAGGGTGGCGCTAGCCAATTTATTGATAGTTGTAAGCATGTGCATGTACACGAGTCCGATACGGTTTTCATTTATATCGGTGGCCAGGCTGCTGACGATCTGACTGGTGAGTTGGATGAATATCTCAACCCGAATGATTATTACTCAGAGCAGGAAATCGCAGAGTTGGATTGCTTGCCAAATTCTCAATGCGATTTGAAACGTATTGAAGCCGCGCGCATGCGCGGGCAGTTAATGCGCGGAGCGATCATTCAATTTGATACCGGTTCTTCCGAACCTAAAGACCAATCTGTTTTGAATCAAATGGCAGCTGTGGCATCTGCCGAAAAATTACCCGTTGTCGTAATTGGTCATACCGATGCTGTCGGTACAGATGAATTCAACCTCGCATTATCGATGCGGCGGGCGGAGCGAGTGAAAGAACTCTTAGCCGCTCATGGTGTGGCATCCAATCAAATTCAAGTGGTCGGCAATGGCAAGCAATTCCCGATTGCGGATAACCAAACAAGCGAGGGTAGGGCACTAAATCGAAGAGCAACAATTAAGGGCGAAGACCATGTCATCAATGACCATTGAAATGCCGGAGCACGTTGATTCTCAAGCGCAGATTCTATTCTGGGAAATGGATGAGTTTGGCGCTGGCATTGGCATTGTAGGTATAGGCATCATGATCCACTGGGTTGTAACCAGTTTAATTGTTGTCGCATTTGCCGTGTCGCTAATCAAGAAAATGAAAAACAACAGTTTGAATGGTGCCGCCATTCACGCTGCATGTGGCACCGGGCTGTTTTCGCTCAATAAAGAATTCCCTGATTTACTCGAAAAGGAATTATTTATATGAAATTCTTCTGGCAACAATCTACTTGGGAAAACGCAACACGAACAAATCTGGTCTTGGCCATCGTTGCACTGATCTTGTCAGTGATCGCACTTTCAGCAGTGGTGTATTCACAAACAAAGCACGAGCGAATTGTTTTAACGCCGGTGGTAGTTGATAAACGGATGGTGCTTGGTTGGAGTAGTGCTGATGAGAATTACATTAAGGCTTTTGCATTAAGTGTGGCGCAACTTGTTGGTGATCTCACTCCTGAAAATGTTCCTTTCGTTGTTGATTCGATGTCGCAGTTCGTACACCCCTCGATCTATTCAGACTTGAGAAAAAAAATGCTTGCCGTTGGGATAACACGGCAATTTCGAGAACTAGCCAATTCAACGCGATATCTGCCAAGTTCGGTTGAGTATGAGGCAGATACGTCGAAAGCCTTTGTGACCGGAATTATGGAATCAACAACAGCTGCCGGAACAGACAAACGTGCGATGACATACGAGATGGTAATCAAAATCGAGGGTGGTATGCCTATGATTTATTCGTTTGATAACTACGCCGACACCCCTCACAACAAGGCTTGGACAACATCTCACACTGTCACCCCAGTTACAGAAAAGGATAGCTCACCAAAATGAAACGTGAACTCATTTTATCGCTATTATTTACGGCAATTTCTTGGCCGTCGTTTGCCGAGCAGAATCTTTCTTCGCAAGCGGCAAGCGATGTTCAATCGAGTAGTCTTGCTGTTGTACAGCAGACTCCGCCCGCCGCCCCGGCGAAGAAGCGCAGGAAGCTGCCTGGCGTTGCAGCTTACACACTGGATACGCGCAACGCGCTACCGCTCACCGTTGTCCCCGTGGGTAACGATGGCACGCGTGTGGTTCTGCTGTCGAAGGTGTTTACCAATCGGATTTCAACCCCATTCTCGGCTCCCCGGGTAATTGATAGTTCGAATGTGGACATCAAGCAGGATGGTTCAAGCATCTTTGTTAGCCCTAAAACCACAGATCCTTTTGCAATTTATGTAACTGGAAGTGAGCCTGGTGATCAGGTAATTTCTTTAACCTTAATCCCCAAAGATATTCCAGCTCAAACTATTGTTCTTCAAGCTGATACAACCACTGTTGTGCGTCAGCAAAAAACAGAGAGCTATACACAGCAGCTTGTTGACCTTTTGCGTCGGGTTGCTCTTGGGAAAGTCCCTGACGGTTTTTCGGAAGGGCGTATGCCCAATGCTGTTGCAATCAATGGCGAGTTATCCATAACACCCAAATCACGCTATTCGGGGTCATGGATGGATATATACCGCTACACGATCTTGAATAACAGCAAAGAAACAGTTGAGCTTTCTGAAACATCGTTTTACAGAAAGGGAGTACGTGCAGTTGCAATTTACCCAAACCTAACCTTGCGTTCAGGCGACACGACAGATGTCTATGTTGTAGCCGACAAGTCCGCTCTGGATGGGAATTAGCAACATGATAAATAAAGAACAGTTGCTTGAAAAATGGCGCGCGCTGACACCTAATCGTCGGATGATGATTGCGGGGGGCAGCGCCGCTTTCATCCTCGTGCTAGGTACGCTGAATTTTGGAAGTCCCGCCCCAGCAGAAGAAAAAAATACCACGGGAAAGGGGTTGAGTAATTTTTCTGTTCCAATGGACAAGGATGTCAGTGTGGAGCAACTTGCTGCAAAACTGGAATCTTTGCGACAAGGGCAGGAAGAAGAAAAGTTTGCGCGCCAGCGTCTTGAAACGGCAATTTCAGAGTTCAATAAACAAAAGCAGCAACCGGATCCGTTGACTGCGGATGTGACACGAGAAGTTCGTGACATGCGGGTCGAACTAGATACGATAAAAGCGCAAAAATCACTCCCCTCTTCAGCTCTGCAGACACCCCCATCGCCGGACGATCAGCTTCCGCCTCCAGATGATTCTGACCCAACCAGTGGATCCTCTTCGCAGTCACATGAGGCTAGATCAGAGCACCCTCCAATTCGCATTATTGGGGGGGCAAACAAGCAAGAAGAAAAAACTGCTGAAGGTGATAAACAACCTCCTATTTACTTGCCAGCAGGATCTAATTTTGAAGGCATTATGCTGAATGGTATGGACGCTCCGACTTCGGGGGTAACCAAGTCGAATCCTGTTCCGGCATTGATTCGCTTGGACACCGATGCCATTTTGCCGAGTCGCTATCGTTATGACATTCGTGAGTGTTTTACGATTGTGACTGGGTTCGGCGTGCTTTCAACCGAGCGTGCTCAGTTGCAAACAGTGAGCATTTCCTGCATCAAAAACGATGGCTCTGTCATTGAGTCAAAGTTGGAAGGTTACGTTGTTGGTGAAGACGGGAAAGTTGGCATACGCGGTCGTTTGGTTACAAAACAAGGACAGCTATTGGCGAAGACTTTTGCCGCTGGAATTTTGTCAGGGATCGGGCAGGCGCTGGCTCCGGTCGCCGTGCCTCAACTCAATGTAAATCCTGGCGCATCAACCCAAGTTCAGACCCCAAGCTTGAACTCAGTCGCAACCACTGCGACGGCTAATGGTTTGACCGAAACCGCAAAGTCCTTGTCACAGTTTTATTTGGAAATGGCCAAAGAAATGTTTCCTGTGATTGAAATTGATGCAATGCGGCGGGTGACCATCATTCTTGTTCGTGGCGTTGAACTGAATGTTAGCGGAGAAAAATGATGAATATAAAAATTGCAATAGTGTCGGGTGTATTGATGCTAACTGGTTGTTCTGTTTTCAGTCCAGGCGGGAGCAGTGAATTCGATTGTCCTGGCATGCCTAAAGGTGTCGTCTGCAAGACTCCACGACAAGTCTATGACATTTCATCTAATAAAAAATCAGGTAAATCTGGATATAACCCCGGCCCGGTTGAAGTTGTTTTGGTGGGGCACGGACAATTTGAAGATCTTGAGCCAGTTCCTGTTCTTGAGCAAGCGCATGTAATGCGAATCTGGATCGCGCCATGGACAGATAAGAACAAAGATCAGCATTGGCCAGGACTCATATTCACGGTAATGCAAACACAGCAATGGAAAGTCGGCGACGATAATTTCGAAGGTATTGAGCCGCCTGTTTCTCATCGTATTTCTTCAGCGCTTCCAATGCCAGCAGTTAAACCTGTTGATGGTGATGGAAGTGCGAGATCTCAACCTAAAGCCCAGGGTGAGATTTTGAACTGAGAAATCGGCGCAGGCCGTATGGGGCTTTTTTAATCTTTGTGAGGGAGTAGTTATGTTTAAGTGGAAATCAATTCTTTATGCCATTTCAGCGATCTTTGTGTTGGGTCTTTTCTTTAGCGGCTCGGCTATGGCCGCCGGTGATACGACGTTCGGTACGATCGCCACTGCTACCACGCCGGTCGGTATGTTGTACGCGTGGATGAAGGGTTCGATGGGTGTGTTGGTTTCGCTGATAGCGTTCATCGTGGCGATCTTCGCAGCCACCACTGGCAAGTTGACGGTGCTGGTTGGCGCGGTTGGTGTTGCGCTCGCGATGAACGTAGGCCCGGCAGTGCTTAACGGGATGTTCGCGGCGACTCTGCCGGTCGTCATGGCAGCGTTGCCAGCTGTGATGTAACACCAATGCAAGCTGACCAGCAATGGTCAGCTTGCATTGCTTGTTTCGAATTTAATCAAATTCTCCAATGGACATCGCAACTAAAATTCAACTTCAACCAGAACGTTCTGGATTGCCATATATGAATATAGCAGCCAGGTCATTTGATCCTGAAAGCGGGGCGTTCATTCTTCAATTCAATTCTGGAGAAAACCGTCTTGGTGTTTGTTTTGAAGCGCAACCAATTACAGGTGCCGACGAAAGTACCGTCAGCCGTCTAAAATCTGTTCTTACAACTCGATTTCCGAAGGACACATTTATTCAGTTCGGGCTTTTCTCCGAACCGGATGTGTCGTTGATGTCAGGACTCTACCTGTCCAAAAAAATAGAGGCACGCGGCATTCTTGCCGAGGTTGCTCAGAAGCATGTGGAAATGCTGACGCAAGGCGTTGAAGCCCCTCTTAGAGGCATGAACAACACCTGCTTAAATCGTCAGCGCGTCATCGTAAGCATAACAATTCCTTGCTCACTTAAACCAAGCGCAAACGAGAGAGAACAGGTTTCTGATCTCGCTGCGAAACTTAAAGAAGGACTGGGGTCTGCAGGGCTAAATTTGAAACAGATGGATGAGTCATCCTATCTCGCGTTATTACGACGTTTTTTTTATTTGTATGAGCGAGATGATTTCGCGGTTGATGATTATTTGCCAACTCGTGAACAGGTATTTGCACCAGCAACTTCTGTCGATTTCAAAAGCAAAAACGACGAGATCAATTTTGACGATGGGAAATATTTCGCCAAGATGCTCGCTGTTAAGCGTTACCCAAAAACAGCCGGTATTGGGTTGATGAATATGTTGATTGGCGATCCAATGGGTTCACAGAATCAGGTTACCGATCCATTCTGGATGTCCGCAACAATCTATTACCCAGATCAAGAAAAAAAGCAGTCTGCAGTTCGCACAAAGTACGCATGGTTAACTAACCAAGCAATTGGCCCGATTGCGCGCTTTATTCCGATGTTGGGATATAAGCAAAGAGGCATGGATAAGCTGATTCAAGAGATCGACGGCGATGCAGGAATGCTATGCGAACTGAATTTCACTATGACGCTATTTTCACGCAGCAGAGAAAGGTTGTCCGGCCTGGCCGCCGCTTGGCGCGCATGGGCAGCTTCGTTTGGTTTTGAAATGCGTGAAGATAGGGTCATTCTGAGACCTCTTTTCTATACTGTCTTGCCGTTTGGACAGAGTGTTCAAGGCATTAAAAACCTCTACCGTTTTAGCACGTTGTGCATTTCTCATGCAATTCATCACTTACCAATTCTTGGAAACTGGCAGGGCAGTGGCACAGGCGGAATGAGTTTGTTCATTGGTCGGCGAGGACAATTGGCATTGTTTGATCCCTACGATTCACCAACGAACTACAACGGTTTTATTGTGGCCGAAGCGGGAGCGGGTAAATCTTTCGTTGCACAAAAAATCATTTGCGATATGAGAGCAAGTGGCGGACGTGTTTGGTCTATTGACCAAGGGAGATCCCAAGAAAAATTGTGCCGGGTTCTTGGCGGGCAGTTCATCGAATTCTCCGAAGATAGCAATATTTGCTTAAATCCGTTTACCCATGTAGTCGATATCAAAGAAGACATGGATATGCTTAAAGCTGTCATTACCAAGATGGCAGCACCGGTAGATGGGCTTGATGACTTCAGGCAGGCCGCGATTGAAGCGAAGATCCTCGCCGCTTTCAGCGTCGCCGGCCATGAGGCGGATATCACGCTGGTCGCAGAGCAGTGTCTGAACGACAAGGATCTGCGCATAAAAGATATCGGCACGCAGCTATATCCATTCACACGCCAAGGTTCCTTCGGGCGCTGGTTTAATGGCGCGAATAACGTCGATTTGACCAACGACTACGTCGTTCTTGAATTGCAAGATTTGCACAGCAAAAAAGTTCTGCAGCAAGTCGTTTTACTTTTGCTGTTTGACAGCATTAGCCATGAAATGTATCTGACCTCAGGGCGTAAAAAATTGCTTCTGGTCGATGAGGCGTGGGCATTATTGGATGATCCGATCATGGGCAAGGCAATTGAGGCCGCCTATCGAAAGGTCCGCAAACATGAGGGTGCTGCATGGATTATTACTCAAAGCATTGCCGATCTGTATGACTCGCCTGTTGGCCGCGCGATCATCGGCAGCTCAGCATGGCAGATCATTATGCAGCAAAAGCCGGACTCGATTGAGCACGCGCTTAAATCCGGCAATTTAAAACTGGATCCTTACACCCTGAGCATGATGAAGTCGATTCATACCATCCCTGGTCGTTATTCGGAAATGATGATTCGAAGTGGCGACTCATGGGGTGTAGTACGACTGATTGTTGACAGGTTCCCGCAAGTCTTGTTCTCAACTAAAGGTTGGGAGCGAGATGCTGTACTGGATCGAATTCATGCCGGTGAAAATGCCGTTGATGTAATTAACGAGTTAATCGCGGAGCGCGGATAAAAACAAGGTAGGGGAGAAGGCTCCAAACCGGTCGCAGCGATGTGATCTATGCCTTGGCGGTAATGTGCCAAGGAACCCCGCCACAACGCAGCATTTGGGCTGCTGGCTGGGGCTTCATTTCATTTAATCAATCTTGGAGAAAACATGAAGAATATTTTTCTTAGCGCAAAAAGCAGAAAAGCTGCGATCGCAATTATCGCTGCGTTTTTTGGCATGTTGGTCGTACCACGCACCGACGCTGCAGCAGCAAGCGTTTACGTTTTGCCAGCACTTGTGGCTGGATTTGCTTTTGGCGTTTCGTTTATGCAGCTCTTCGAGCTTGGCAAGCTGTGGAAAGCAGCAGGGATGGAGCAGCAGGACAGTTCTAAATGAGTGGTGTGTATGCACCGGGCGCGCCTGCGCCCACACCTTGGTGTGGGCGCAGGCTGCTCAAAACAATGGGAAAAGGAATCGTTTTTTTTTCCTTTGTCTTATTGATAACCGCAAGTGTATTAAACATGCGGCTGTTGTATGACGAACAGAACGCATCTTGTCTGCCATACACCTTGTACCTTGTCAGATACCACCACGTGTCTGAATTCAAGCGTGGTGACATTATTGCGTTTACTCCCGGCACTCGTATGGGGTATCTGTTTGACGGAAAAGTCATTGTGAAAATGGTGGGCGCTGTGGCGGGCGATGTCATCTCAGTAAAGAGCGGTGAGTTCAGCATCAACAACAAGGTGATTGGGCCGTTGGATATTGAGAAGTCTGCATCCAGCTACATGAAGCGCGACGTGGCCAGCTTTGAGCGTACTGAAACAGTACCACCTGGCAACGTACTAATGATTGGCACGGTGCCGCATAGCTTCGATGGTCGCTATTGGGGTTTCCTGCCGCAAGAGGCAGTAATCGGATCGGTGTATCCGATTTTCTAAGCAGTAGGGATTTAACGCTGCAATTTTTTGGAGAAAATTATGAAAAGGAATGCTTGGTATTTTTGTGCTGCGGCAATCTGCATTTTGAGTGCTCTGTTTGGTGATGAGGCGATGGCTGCAGGCAATACAACGTTCGGTACGATCGCCACACCAACTACGCCGGTCGGCATGTTGTATGCATGGATGAAGGGTTCGATGGGCGTGTTGGTTTCGCTCATCGCCTTCATCGTGGCGATCTTCGCAGCTACCACCGGCAAATTGACGGTGCTGGTTGGCGCGGTTGGTGTGGCGCTCGCGATGAACGTCGGCCCGGCAGTGCTGAACGGGATGTTCGCGGCGACTCTGCCTGTCGCCATGGAGACATTGCCTGCAATATTTTAGCGCCATGAATTATTTAAGGAGAGGACATGACTGAGCAAGAAAAAATACCGTCGGAAAAACCTGTTGAAGTAATTCTGCCAGTTAAATCGAACAGCAATGTAGCCATTGTCTTTGTGGGTGTGCTGGTCTTGGGCGCACTCACTCTGTTTGGTTTGAAGCAGCATGCAGGGCATTTTGCCTCACCAGCGGCGCAGTCAACCATAACGAACGTGGTGTACCTTGATATGGGTGGAATTATCTCGGCGGCGACCAAGAAATTTATTGAAGAGAGTAAGAAAGAGACGGGTAAAAACGATCCGACCGCCAGCGGTAAAGAGTTCTCAAATCAAATGGCGGCGCTCCTGGATGAGTATAGGCGTGCCGACGTGCTGGTCTTGGATCGGCGCTATGTAGTTGCAGCGCCGGATGGCCATGACATCACAAATGAAGTCGCTGCAAAACTTGATTTGGTTCTGGATAAATAATGAAGCGTGTTCTGGCGGCGATCACTCTGATTCTCATGTTTGGCGTATGCCATGCTGAGGATGGTCGCCCGGATAAAGGATGGTTCTTCTATGAAACCGATCCAGAACCAAAAAAGCCATCTCCAACCCCAGAAAAAAAACCTCAAGTTCAGGCGCAGCCAGAGGCATCTCAGCCCGAAAAAAAACCGATGACCGTTGCATGGATGCGAAAAATGATTCCCATCATGCAGGAGCGCGCCTACGACAATCCAACAAAGGAAAATGTCGCAGCTTACGCTTATCTAATTCGGACCTTGGGCGACAAGATGCAGCGGTACACCGACGTTCACATGGAGTTGATCAAGACCGATCCGTTTCTGGATATGAACAATTCCATGCCGTTCAATGGAACACAACGCGATGAGGTGATGAACGGAGCTAAAGAGGTAAAGCGCAAGGCATTGTCGTTGTTGGCTCAAAAATCGGCTGGGCTGTTTGTGTTTTTTGATTCGAAATGCTCGTTTTGCAAAACACAAATTTCAATCGTGAACAATGTTGCGAAACATTATAAATTTGATGTGATGTTTATTTCCGTTGATGGGAAAGGATTGCCGGGCGCGACCGGGTGGGTAAAAGACAACGGCCACGCCAAGATGCTGGGCATTAAAAGATATCCAACTACCGTGTTGGCTATTCCACCAAAAACCTATGTACCAATTTCATTTGGATTGATGGCAGAAGATCAGTTGGAGTCAACGCTGCTTACAGCAGCGAAGTTGGCCAATTTAATACCTGCTGACATGGTGAAAGACATAGATCCGTTCACGCGCGGCGTGCTGACTTTGGATGATATGAAAGATGGGGCGTATGACGATCCAGACAAGTTTGTGGACTACGTTAAAAGCAAGTTGGACGATCGGTACTAATTGGGGGTTGGCATGAAAATATTTGCAAAAAAAATATCTTGTGTAGTGATGATCGCATTCCTAGCGACTGCACAAACTGCTAATTCGACCGGTTTGCAGAGCATGTGGAACAGCAACGTAACGGCGGGCGGCAATATTGATACCAAAGACCGTCATGCTTTTGTAGGCGGGAGCGCAGTTTATCGTACCCCCATCTCATCAATTCAATTGTTCAATTTTTCACCACCGCACGTTTCTGCCGGCTGCTCTGGCGCGGACATTTACATGGGATCATTCTCATACGTCAACAAGGATCAGATAGTTTCCACATTAAAAGCCATCATGAACAATGCTCAGGGTTTGCTGTTCCAGGCAGCCATTGAGTTTGTCTCCCCAATGATTTCCGGCTTGATGGCAAAATTTAACGATTTAGCACAGAAACTGAATTCAATGCAGATGAATAGCTGCCAGATTGCAACTTCAATGATGGGGCCAATAAACAAGGCAGCTTCCGAATATGGCGAATCATTAGGCAAAGATTTAGCAAATTCAGGCACTATTGGTGACTGGCTAACATGTAAGACAGATACGCTTTGTAATAACAATCCATCTACTCAAAATGCTGAAGACAAATCACCGTCAATGGGTAATACAACGTGGAAAGGATTAGCCAATGCAAAATCTGGCAGCAAGGTTACTTATCCATTATTTAACGTTCCTGCGGATGCTGTTTTAGGGCCTCAATACGTTCAAGAAATATTGTTGTCGATGCTTGGTTCTTTTGTCAAAACGACTTCCATTACAAAAGACCCAAAAAATGTAGATGCTTACCCGATAGATCCGAAATTGGGTTTTTATGACTTACTGAAAGGTGGCGAAGGGAAGTACAAATGGACGTGTGATGAACCTGTTCGCTGTCTAACACCTTCAGCCACTGCGTTGACATTTGTTGATGCAGAAACGTATGTCGAAGTCATGATGAATGGAAATCCAGCTTGGTTATCGCTTGCTGATACACAAAAAATTAAAGACAAACTAAATGGTGGAACAATGACGACGACGGTCAATGGTACCAACATGAGCCTTCCTGTCGATCCAACATCAATCTCCGCACGAATTGCCGGCGCAACAAACGGAAATAAAGCGCTAACAACAGAGCAGGCTATTTTTCTGGACATCATGCCCGCTCCCGTTGTGAGCATGATTCGCAAAATGCATGGCAATGAGTACAGCAACATTCCATACCTGACAACAAAGCTGAAGCACTTTATGGCACTCGAAATAGTTGATCGAATCGCCAATGCGTCATTGATGGCCATATCGGGCATGGAATCATCGAGCAATCTTGATGGTAGTGGCAATCCAATTCCGGGAGCCAAGCAGTTTGTTGAACTTTCTCAAGATGTAAAAGACAGGATAGTAGAGCTTCGCGGAGAGCGCACAAAAATTGCCGATGATATTTATCGGGAAGATGCGTCAATCCAGAGTGCCATGGCGTATGTTGATGCCATTGTGGCGGCACGCGACCAAAAAAATAATTAGCCGCAACAAGGAAAATCATGACAGTCGGAACTATCTTCTCGTTCGGTGAGCACCAAATGGTGATGTCGGCGCTCAATGCAGTCGGAATGATCTTCGGCTCTCCCACCTTCAATGGTGGCTCGCTGATTCTTCTCTCGTTTTTGATTGCTTTGCTGTTTATGATTCTGCCAGCGGTGAGTGGGGGCAAGCCGAATGTAAATGCTTTTCTAATATTGTTTTTTCTGTATTTCGGCGGCATTCAGCCGAAGATGACGCTCACTGTCGAAGACTACTATACCGGTCAAGTTGATAATGTCGCCAACATCCCTTTGATAGTCGGTGTGCCAGCGAGTTTCGCTTCGAAAATTTCCTATGAACTTGGAAATTTGATTGAGTCAACAATGACAACCCCGACGGCTAGCAAAACATTTAAAGACGGCGGATTCGCAAATCCACTTAAATTGATCTACTCATTGCGTCCCGGTAATGTCAAATCAGCAAGTTCAAATTGGTCAAATTCGTTTGAGTCTTACATTCGTGATTGCGCCCAATATTCTACGGCCTGGGATTCAAAGAAAGCGATCAACACCCCGATTCTTACCAATTACATGTTGGCTACTGATGGTTCGTTTCCGGTTGCCGGGTTGACGGTGTTTTATGCAGATGGCGGGCCAACAGCAGGCTCTACATATACATGTGAAAGTTCTCAGTCCGCCTTGGCCGCCGCAACAGGACTTGTGAGTGCCAATCCTATTATCACTGCGGGCGGATTGCATTCACTCATTACAAAGTCATTTTCTGATCGACCAATTCCGATTGTGCCAGGAACAGAACTTTCAAATCTGACGGACGCGCTTAATGACGTAACTGGCGGATTGATGTCGGCGCAGCAAGATGCACAATCCTTCATCGTCAATGCGATCGCCATGCAGCCGCTGTCAAATGCCATCAAGTGCAACACGTCAGCATCATTGATGACCAGCACTTGTATTGCTAACGCGGGTGTTTTCAGTGCGCAGGATCAAACTCGTTTGGATCAGGCGGCAGGAGCCTCAATATTCGCTAAGACGGCTGTGCCGATGATGAATATTTTGATGATTCTGTTTTACTTGTTTTCGCCAATCCTGCTGATCGTGGCCATGATGATGCCAAGTAAAACGATCGCTGTATTGGGCGGCTACATCATGTTCGCTGTTTGGACACAATCCTTTTTACCAACGGCAATGGTCATAAATTACATTATTCAGATGCAGACGAGTGATGCACTTGGGCAAATGGCAAGTGGCGGTGTAAATATGACGAACGCATATCCATTCTATGAAGTATTGGCCACCAAGATCGGTTTG
Organism: Sideroxydans sp.; assembly: GCA_028710605.1. Taxonomy (GTDB): domain Bacteria; phylum Pseudomonadota; class Gammaproteobacteria; order Burkholderiales; family Gallionellaceae; genus Sideroxyarcus. Next base: position 309,759 of record JAQTTU010000001.1, on the reverse strand, counting down.
GCTTCGGAACTCTTCGCTCTTACCCCAATGCTCAGCATGGCGCTGCTTTCCGGTTCTGTATATGGCCTGACGAAGCTCTCTGGCGCGATGAATCCGAGGGATCATTTCGATGAAAAAGCGATGTCACCAGACCCGATGAAGAATGGGGCATTAGCGGAGAAGGGGGCGTTGGTTGGATCGGGGTCTGAAGTTTCGATGAACGTTGATGGCCATGGCAATTTTGTGAACAACGACACCAAGGGGCAGATCGGTGAGGATAAATTAAAAGTCGGCGCTGCGCTTGAAAAAACAGGCACCCATAACGAAGCGCTTTCCACGAGCGAAGGTCATAATGCAAGCAAGGCGTTAGAAGCCAAATATTCCCAAACAAAAACGCAAGCAGACACGCGCAGCCTGAACGTCAAATATGGCGAAGCACTGAGCAAAACCAAGACGGATAGCGCCGACAAAATAAACACGATTGTTGAAGAGCTGGCTCATGGCACGAAGCTGACCGCTGAAGATAGAACGGCTATGAAGGGCTACATTGGAGCCAAGCTGCAGATGGGCACGCCCTTGGCTGAAATTATTGGCACTGGGGCAAATCTTGCCGCTGAAGCTGGGATTGAGCACGGTACGGCTGTTTCGTCGGCAAACACCCTCGCTGCGAATTACAAGAACACCAACACCGGCGCAAAGAAGCATGTGGAAGCGTTGCAGACTTCGTTTTCTGAAGGCAAGGACAAGACGCTTGGTTTACAGGTTGGTGCGCAGCTGGGGAATACAATGGGAGCCACTTACCAGACAGCCATTAAAAAAGCAGATGACTATAATCAAAAGGCCGAGATGGCGCGTCGCGCGTCGCTGTCTGTTGGCGCAACGGCGGAGTCGGATAGTTCGACTGTGGCTCGTGCGGTGATGGAGAACAATGGCTACATGTTGCCTGGCTCTACACCTGGGCATGAAACCTATGACGAGCAAGCATTCGTTGATAAGACCAAAGCCGATTATCTAAAACTCGGAGGAAATGAAGCGCAGTGGAAACTCGGAATGAAAGCGCGCGAGCTGAGGCGGCAAAAAACATGGAACGCGGCAGGGAGTCGGGGTGGGGCTGCACTGGAGGTATTGAACGATTATTCGACTCAGCATGATTTGGATGATGGTGCGCAACTGATTTCGTCAGCATTCGGGAGTGAATTCAAAGACGGTGGTGCTCAATTTACCGAGAAGGAACAAGCTGCAATTGACAAGTTGAAAACTAAAGGAGGTACTGCAGAAGCAGCAGCCGTGATCAACACGCAAAACTCCCAACAAGCGGCAGGTAAAGCAGCACAGGTGCAAGCACCTGCGACCGGCGTTAATCCGGCTGGGTTTACAGGAATTGAGACGAAGGTTGATAAGGCAACGCATACAGCGCCTGTCGTGCAGGGTGGCATGCCTCAAAACACTGTGCCGCAGGCTTCAGAGAAATTCAAGCAAGCTGAAGACGATTTAAGTAAGAAGCTTGTGGTGAATACAGCTGCCAAGGCGGTGAGCGTCGGTACAGGTTTGGTTATTGGGGGGGTGACTGCTGCTGAAACAGGAAGCCCTGCGACTGGGGCTGCACTTGGTGGTGCTATCACTGATCAAGGTCTAAAACTCACAGACAAGTTCCTGCCAAAAGGATCGGTCAACGATACTGCCAATCCGATGTTCGAGTTGCGCGGTACTGGCGGAGCCACACCTGCGCAGCCAGGAACGTCTCAGAGCTTGTCTGGCGCTCCTGGTACTGGGGGCAGCACCCAGTATGCTGCGCCAGCAGCCCAAGGGGGTTCTGCGCCTGTTGTGATGGGGGAATACTCGGCTGATCGGAAAGATTCCGAAGGCCATAAGTTCACCGTTGGTGGCGTGGATGAGTCTGGCCGGCCAGTGGGTGGTCTCGTGGAAAAAGACGGTGTAGCTCGCGGATATTATGTTGGTGAGGACGGAAAGTGGTTTTTGGGTGAAGAGAAGTGGAAGAATGGGATGCCCGAGGATCCTGCCCAATTCAAGGGGATGTATGCGGTTAGTGATGAGGGCGTGATGCACCATGACGGTGAACAGTGGAGACCGGTTGATAAAGCGCCTGAAGTGAAGCAATCAAGCAGTGATATGCGCAAAACCAATTATGTGGCTACCACTTATCAAGCTGGGCCTAAATACACTCCAATTGAAGATCCGTTCAAGAAGGATTAGACAGGGTTTGGCCTGTTGCTGGTTTTTTTATACCCCTCTGTTTCTCCAATTCCTTAGTGAACCAATGTCGGTTCGATGATTGAGGAGAAGCGAAATGGGATTGAAATTATATTTCAACCAGAAGGCCGTGGAAGCATTGGCAAGAGAGCTGCGCCGTATCTCTTGGGGGGTAAGCGCTACAGCTGCAGCAGGCGGGTTTAAGCTTGATAGCACTTGGGTGTGGCTTGCTGGTGGAACTGCGTGGCTTGGCTTGCAAGCCACAGCGGTAGTGCTAGAATCAATCAAATATGAAAGGGATGAAAAATGAACCTTGAACTCGGATTGATACTGGCTTTTGCCATTGTTGCTGTGGGTGGGGTTGGGCTTGCTGGTTTTGTCTTGTGGTTGCGTAATCGCGAAAGCGAGACATCTCATCACAATCACAGTGGAGCTAAGCACGCTTAACGCTCATTTTGGTAGTAAAACAGAAGCCGCCTTTCCCTTTGGGATTGGCGGCTTTTTTACGTCTGTGGGCGGGGTTTGTTAGTCGCCGTAGGAATCGGAACCCTTCACGTAATATGGGCCGCGCATATCTTTCATACGTTGAATAAACTGACAATCCTTATTCTTGGGATCGCCTCCAGCCTTGTCACACCGTTCTTTCGTTGTGCCTCGTTCAAATGCTGGGTGGCCTTCAAACGGATCACCTAAAACTTCATATTTTGGCCCAGCTTGATAAGTGGTAGCCACGTAGTTTGTTCCCTGCACCGAGTTGCGCAATTCGGCCTGTTGCGCTTTGGCATCCCGTACAAGCTTTTTGTCTCTGGCAGCAGCTTCTTTCTGTTGTTTTTGCTCCCGTTCCTGCATCATCTGGCTTCCCAACTGAACAACCGCCTTGCGGTTTTGCTCAGCGGATGCGCGGATGGTGTTGTCCACAGACTGCACCACCTGCGGCAGTGTCTCACCCTGAGCGGCCACAGCACCCATCAGCACACATGCCAGTACAACCAATTTCATATTCTTATTCATCATGTCACCTCTTTCTTATTTTTTCTCTCACCACCGTTGTGGCAGGCAATTCAACTTCGATGAGTTCATTCTGCATACAATTTTCGATTGGTCAAACGATTTTTGCAGCCTGGAAAGGACGGGGAAAGGCAACATATCCGGCGTGCCGGATATGTTGAATTCTTGACTTCTTTTATGCATTACTCGTTATCTGTTATCCGTTATCCATTTCGGAAACTGGCGGTTTAATCCAATAAGTACGCGGTTATCACATAAAGCCCGATTCATAGATCAGCCGAGAAATTTTATTGCTATCTGTTCATCCAATACTCAGGGAACCAATGTCGGTTTTTGATCGAGAAGGGAGAAAACAAATGTGCAATCTGGCTAAACACAATGATGTGCTGTCGGCATTATCTGGCCAACCGCTTACTGCAATGACAGGCGTGGATTTGTTTGCCTACTTGCAGGCTCATGGTCACGTGGATATGAAAGGTTGGTACGTGTCACTCAATGAGCACGGTGTGTGGCTGACAAACCCTTATGGTGTTGATTGCGGCTTGTTTGGTGCAACGGAAGATGGGTGTCAGCGCGCGCTCAAGAGCATTGAGAATCAGGAAACGCAATTGATGGCCAACGAACCCATGCAATGCGGGGATTGCGGTGCGTACTACGATCCAGCCACCACCCCTTATAAGGGTGTATGCCCTCGTTGCTACGAGGAAAATACGGCTGAATATGAAACGCTTTCCGCTTTAGCCTGAAGCTCACAACAGCCCTGCGTCCGTCTATGACGGCCAGGGCTTTTTCACGTCCGCCGTCCGCACATTTTTATTACCCGCTGTTACTCCAATACCCGGTGAACCAATGTCGGTTTTTGATCGAGAAGAGAGGAAACAAATGTGCAATCTGGCTAAACACAATGCAGCAGACGCAATCCAGTGCTTGGTGGATGACTTCGATAGTTACATAGACGGGTCGGTTGACCCTGATATGGAGAGTCACGAGTGTAGCCGTGACAATGCAATCCAAGTTCAAGAAACGTTAGCAGTTGTTCGTGAACTTGGTGCGGCTATTGAAAATGGAGACCCACAGACTATTGCCAACATCTGGCTGCAGCTCAAACCCCAAGTTGAGCTGCACAAACCAGAACTTCAATCATCTGCGAGCTGATCGCCGGCAGGAAGAGACTGCGCAATCAAACCAAGGAGAAAAAAATGACGAAGGCTACACAAGCAATACACGCTGGCTTAATTACCGTTAAAGACCCGGAAACGGGGTGTGACGTGGAGCTGGAAGTGCTAAAGGATCCTGTATCGGGCGCGATGATGGCTATCGATGCTTCGTTTCTGGATCAAGTCTCAGGCTCTTTCAATAGCCCGTACAACCGGCAACGGTTGGCGGTTTCTGAATAGCTGAACCAACACATGCGCCAAGTCCGGCGCATCGGATGCTCAACAACCAAATGCCCGATGGATTCCCCCATCGGGGGATTCGCCGGGAATTTTCTAGGGAGTCAAAATGCCAAAGAAGAAATATTTCATCGTTGTCGATGATCAAGAGAACGGGAACTGGGAAGGCAAGCTTACTGATGAGAACGGCAACGTCGTTCCCAGCAGCGAGATATACGAACTGGCCTCCAAAATTTCGTGTCTTGCTTCACTGCAAGCTGGATTGGAAGCTGCAAATTCCATCCAACCAGGTTGTCTGTATTGGGCACGTGGTAAACGCGGGGTCTTTTATGGAGTCGTTCAGGCAGTGATCGATTGCGAAATTGTCATAATTTTGGAGACCGATAAACTCGGTGTTTCAAAAGGGCGTGACCCTTTCAATTTCTACAATCCAGAGAGTTTGAAGTTGGCAAAGCATCAGCCTATTCAAACGAAAGGAGTCCTTAAGGATAAGAAACAAACACAAACTGACGCAGATGAAATTGAGGTGAAGCTCTCGTCGTCAGAGCATGGCTTTGACGATTTTGATGTATCCAATCTTCCCCATGTTCACCGGGCATGTGTTGGACATAACATCAAGAAGGGTGACATCTTCAATGTCTTCTGCAGCGATTGCGTGAAGCTTGGCGCGGTTTGGGATGGTGATATTAAGCGTTCCCTTACCACTTTTGCTTCAACAAGCCACCTTTATCAAGAACTGAGTGACTTTGTTGGATTCTTCAATGACGCAGTTGATGGTCTGCGTGAATATTATTCAGAACTTGAGGATAAGGAATTACTCACAAAAATCATGGGAAATGTTCATGTGGCTTATCAGGAAACCGGTGACCAACAGGCGGATTACGAATCAGTGCGCGATGCGGTTGAAAACGAAATAAAGCGCATCGAAAGTACCGACAAACTACACATGTAACCAATAATTTCACCAATTGAAAGGAGCCAGCAATGGCAAATAAACCCAAAATGGATAAGCGCAGTTTGTACAAGGCGTGGATCATTTATTTGTATGTGACTGGGCAAGATAACGCGTATGAGGCATACAAGGCCATATACGGCAGTTCTCACATTCAAGAAAACAACGAGTCCGATATCGACTACGTTAGTCGTTGTTCCGAGCAGGATTATTGGGACGGAGAACAGGGTGCTGCCGTGTATCAAGAAGTATTTGATGCATTGGAAGCAATCAGCGAATTACCTGACGCAGCAACTGTTCCTGTTGCAGCGTAAAACAATAAACAAAATCCCTGCGTCCGTCTTTGACGGCCAGGGATTTTTTCATGCCCGCGTGCAAAGTCGCCGCCCAACCCCACCCATCGCCGTGCCGCTCCGCCCAATCCCATCGCCTCTACACCGCACCATCCCGCTCGACCTCATGCGCGCGTCGCTCGCCCGCCGTGAATCGCTGCCGCCGCATCCCAGCTTCTCCAACGCACAACCATCATTCCGTCTCACCTTCACATCCTCCTGCCTGTAATGGGGCAGCAGGGCGTTGGTTTTGATACTCGCCGGTCACCGGCTGGCTGGCCAGCGCCGGCACCCAAACTTGCCAAAACTGCAACTTGCGCAAAAAAGCAAACTGCACACATGCTTGAGCGCGGTGAGCCGATGGTGATCTTGGCCGTTACCCACGGCAAATATCATCCTTCATGTGCGCGACATATACCTGTTGCCGTTCCTCGAAACCAATTACATGACCTGGCGCTGGCCAAGCGCCTGCTCGATGCCTGATCTTGCTTCCAATATCCTGTTCTGACACGGTACAGGGTTGGCTTGTCACCACTGCGCCGTGCGTGCCAACGCGATCTGGCAGAAAGTACCAATTGGCCGGTCGGCGGTTGTCGCGCGCCAGCGGATTGCGGCTGTTTTGGGTGAGGGCGTACAGCAGGCCGGTGCGTCGATCCTTAAGTATTACTTCATCGCCTGGCAGGTAAATAGTTGGCTGTTGCATGGTTGTTCTCCTTGGATGATGGAGATCGGCGACCTCCTGCCAATCTATATCCAGCAGACCGCGAATCCGCAACCGGCGAGGCGAGAAATAACCTGGATGGGGAATTAGGCCGTTTCCGGTATGTAGAGCGCCAACGCGCCATGGCATGCGTTTTTGCGCTTCTGGATGGTGAAACTATACTGATTAGGCATGTATTACCATCCAGTTCTGGTAATATCTCCGGCATTTTGTAGAAGTGGGTATGCGAATGGCGAAGCCGCAGATTGTTGAAGACAAGGATCTTGATCTGCTTGTCAAAGTGACTCTTGCAACAACCGGCGAACACGGCGTGCGCAACGTGGCGCTGATCTATACCTTGTTTGGCACCGGGTTGATGCCGTCTGAAATTGCAGCGCTGCGCGTGAATGACTACCTGCAAAATGGCAAGCCGAAAGAAGATACCGAGGTGCGCGCCGATATTTCGTTCAATGGCCGCATCAGGCCGCTCATGTGGACGAACAAGAGGCTCGTGGCGGCGATTGATGCCTACCTAGCCGAGCGCATCGCCAAAGGGCTTGGCGTGGCTCCAAAGCAAGTGAAATACCGTGGGCTTGATCCGGTCTCGCCGTTGTTCTTGGCCAAGGGTGGTGATGGGTTCACGTTTCGCGTGACCGAAAGGGGTGACAAGACATACCGTTCATGCGCCAGCCTCACAAATTTATTGAATAAGTTGATCGCAGGTGCCGGGCTTGAAGGATGCAACACCGGATCGGCGCGGCGGACGCTGGCCGTGAAGCTGCACCGCAAACACGTCAAGTTGCGCACGATCAATGAAATCCTTGGGCAATCCAGTCTGGGGGCGACACGGGCGCTGTGCCAGGGCGATACGGCACGATTAAGTAAATTGGTAGCAGGAGTGATTTGATGGAAGAACAAGCCCCACGCGTAGAGGCATGTATTGATGGAGTGATGGCCAAGCATCCGCGCATCACACCCGGCGCTCAAGCTCAGCTAAATCAAGAGAACCAGTAATGCCAGAACTCACGAAGAAACAATTCGACCTGATCGCCAAGCTGATTCAATCCAAGGAGCCTGCGCGCACCGCAGCCTTTCTTGTGCTGGTGAAAGGCAAAGGCAATCAGGACGCGATAGCTGAAACCGGACTGTCAAAACAGTCGGTAAGTAACGTATTGGGACGATTCCGCCGTACACACAAAGAAATTTGTTCTGTGTACGCAAAATAGTGCTTTGCAGTAAACGGCGCGACGTGTACTATATGCGTATGAATACTTCAGTGAAGAAAACATATCGAGACAACGCGCAATGCCCCAAAAGGCATAAGTTCGCGGCGATTCGCCGAGTATCATCTGCCGGTAAAGTGGTTATCACATATTGCCCGCAGTGCAATGCAAAATTTGAGGTCATTGCTTGCGCCGTGCCGGCGCAATGAGAAGGGAAGCCATGTCGAAATCACAAGAGACTGCTGGTGCTATTCTGCTCTCGATTCTGTTTGTCTATTGGGTGGCGACAGGGTGTTCATTCTCACTTGTTACACATGGAATTATGGCAATTGGAATGAATCCAGAAGTGCTGGGCATCATAGGCATGGGGTTGTTGATTCTGGTTCCATACTGGGTGAGTTTTCGTATTGGTCTATTCATCCTAGCTTTCATTCTTTTCGTGCTTAGTGCAATCTCAGGTGGCGAGAACCATGTTACGCCAGCATGGGCTGCTTGGGTTACAGCTATTGAGGCAGTCGCGGCTGTCCTGGTTGCAATTAACTTTTGCCGGACACATGAAAACTGGGGCACATGGCATGACAAATAAGGGAGGGCGGGAATCATGATTGCAGTCAGATTTTGCGAAAAGTGCCGTGGTAATCGCATCCATGCATACAGTGGGCTGCTCAATAAGAGTGTGTGTTCGTGCTGCCGCTCTGGACGCGCTGCGCTCGATGCCTGTGTGAAATTAGGTCGATAGGAAAGGATAAATATGGGTGCAAAGCAGCAATTATTGTTACTGGTGCTCGCACTGGTTTTAATGGCAATACTGAGTGTGTTTTCTGGACACCTTGATAGCGCCATTCTTTGCGCCGCCATGGCCGTTATTGGCAGCATGATCGCAGCCTTTGGGTTCCGAAAAGGTTTCAGGTGTATTTGTGCAAACTGCGGTGAAAGCATATTCGTACCCAAGAAATCCAAAGAGGAGGTTGACTCCTTACTTTGCGCGGCAGGATGGTGCCGGAATGGGGACGATGAATACTGCAAGACATGCGCGACCGGGATAACTGACGTAATTGTTTATCCGAAACCGTAGCGCCTAATTTAATCCCGAACGGAAAGGCGATGTATGAGCATGGAAAAAGATGTCTTCGCTGAAACGGATTACGGGAAAGTTGCCTTAAAAAAACTTTCACCCGTGCCCGAGAACTTCCGGCTTTATGCGGCAGGCTGGCTCGGCGCACAGCCGAAAGATTGGACTGTCATGAAAGTGACTGGGGCAGAATTTCGCGCAGCTCTGAGTGGGAAGAACAAAGGGAAGTTATCCATTCTCATTCCAGGAACAGTACGCCATGCTTTGGTTACTGCTGAAGAAATGAAAAGCGGTAACAGCTAAACACTAATCGGAAAGACGATCATGGGAACAAAGAATCTGACTGAACACGATCACGTCAACATGGATGCTTTCCTCGGCCATGTTCTCGATGACTATAAAGCTGGTGGCTTGTCGAAAGAGCAGGCTGTCAGCGGTTTGGCGCATGTTATGGCTGCGCTCGATCAGGGCAACACAGAAGAGGCGCGTAGCTGGTTTGCGCAAGGCCGCAAGTTCATTCGTAAATAATGGAATTGCTGGTATGAATAAAATAAGAGCTGCTGTAGCGATCCCGCTCTTGACCTTGCTACTGTGTTCGCAGGCGGTGTTGGCCGATACGATCACCGGCAAGGTTGTTAGCGTGGCCGACGGTGACACCCTCACCATCTTGGACGCTTCCAGCACGCAGCGCCGGATCCGCTTGGCGCAGATCGATGCCCCCGAGACATCCCACGGCAAAAACAAGCCTTCGCAGCCTTTTGGAAACGACTCCAAGCAATCCTTGGCTCAGCTCACTTTCGGCAAGGTGGTAACGGTCACCTGCGACGTTACCGACCGTTACGGACGCTCAGTATGCGGTATCGCGGTGGACGGCCTCGATGTGAATCGTGAACAGGTCCGGCGCGGCATGGCCATGGTCTATGACAAATACGTGACCGATAGCACCTTTTACAACGACCAGAGGACGGCGCAAGCGTCCAAGTTGGGCGTGTGGGCGGAAGCTAGCCCTACACCGCCGTGGGAGTGGCGAAAAATTCAGAAAGCAAAATGATATGAGCAAGAGTGAACGTCATGGCCAACAAAAGCCGCCTCGGCAGCGCACCTCTTCACACAATACGACGGTGGCTGATGAAGAGATCATGAAAGCCGAATATGACTTTTCTAAAGCCAAACGCGCAAAAAATGTACCGCACCTAGCCAAACTGCAGGCCGAGTCAAATCCTAAAAAATAACTGCAATACCGAAAGGCAATTGCATGCTAGATAAACTATAGACGGAGTTATTCATGGGTGAAGCATCGCGCAGGAAGGCTGAGATTGTCGCACTCAAAGCCCAAAACGAAAATTGGCTGGCTTCTTTGTCTGGAGATGAAAAAACTGTCGCAACAGTCGCGCTGGCCACATACACCAAAATAGTGGAAACCCTCGGTATGACCGAGGGCTGCTACAACTTGGCTTTCTTCCTTTATGAGCATCTGCGGCGCAAGTATGGCATCTCGGTACGGGTTGTTGTAGGCTGGATCAATGATGGCGAGTGGGACGGAGCTGCGTCACATGCCTGGGTGGAGTATCAAGGCAAAAAGATCGACATTTCCATGCACAAGACCTCACACCCCGATGCACAGCCTCCCGGCGATCTCATCATCCTCGACTACCTCTTCAGGCGTGGGAAGGCTACCTACACCTATTCTGAAACATTGTCTGAATCGGCAGCGAAGGAGTTGGACAAAATGCGTAGCAACCCCACATACGCACCTGTAATTGCTCACAAGCAGATGGAGCACAATTTAATGCTCGCTCGATCGGCTTCACAGGAAGGTGTTAATGAGTATTTCGCTAATGCACCACTCTCGAACAAATATGAAAGTCTGGCCAGACTTGTTGGATAGAACGCCGATTAGAACAACAACCAAAAAGTTGGCCAAAAAAACTAAATTCCTGTGGCATAATGCGCGCCTCAAATTTCAGTCCGCAAACATTCTGGAAGGCGCGCCGTTATAGGCTAAGTTTTGCAAAGATTGCGGACCGGAAACGGGCTTCAAACCCGCATGGTTGAGGGAAACACGGTACGGCCTTTTAATCCGTTGGTCGCGAGTTCGAATCTCGCCCGACCCACCAGTTTCACCCAGTGCGGCGCAAGCCAACACTACGCCGCTTTAGCTCAGTTGGTAGAGCAACCGCCTTGTAAGCGGTAGGTCGTCAGTTCGAATCCGACAAGCGGCACCAATCAAATCAAGCCATGCAGCGATGCGTGGCTTTTTTGTTGTCAATATTTCAAAATTAAATTGAGCCCTCTGCCCCGCAAGCCGCGTCAATAGGCGATCTGCGACATGCGGTCGATGGAGAATGGCGTGTTGTCTGGCTTGCGATCATGTGTGGTGGTGTGAATCCGGGAATTCCTTCTTTCCTGCATGGGAAAAGAAATTGTTCCGCATTTAAGAATTCCTTAAGTCGGCCTCATTATTGTGCACGCATCGAAAAGCAACTCTTGGGAGCAAATCATGTCGCGTATATTTTATGTAGCAGTGTTGGTGGCCGTTGCCGGGCTGGTGGCACAACCGGCGTTGGCTGAAACACCGAATCAAATACTGAATTCTCTGGCGAGTTCGGCCAAGGCCGAGGGCGGCAATAAGGGGTTCACTGCGGTGAACGGGGAGCAGTTCTTCAAGGCAAAGCATGGAGGTGAATTGAGCTGCGCTTCATGCCATACCGATAATCCCGCCAACTCCGGCAAACATAGCAAGACCGGCAAAGTCATTCAACCGCTGGCACCGTCGGCCAATGCTGAGCGTTTTACCGATCCGGCCAAAGTGGAAAAATGGTTCAAGCGCAATTGCAATGATGTGTTGAGCCGCGCCTGTACCGCGCAGGAAAAAGGCGATGTGCTCGCTTATCTGCTCACAATTAAATAAGGAGATGATTATGTTGTTGGATGCCAGAAAGTTTGTCGGAACGTTTGCCGTTGCTGCGTTACTGGCGGGCGGCATGATGTCGGTTGCCCATGCCGAAGAAAGCGAGCGTGCAGAACGCGGCTGGTGGGGTGTGGGTGAAAGCCATGGTGGAAAATACGGCGGTGAGAATCGCGGGAAACCGGTTCAACCTCCGCAAGTGAATGCCACATTCAAGCAGGAGTGTTCCGCCTGCCACATTGCCTATTCGCCGGGATTGTTGCCCGCCGAATCCTGGCGCAAAGTGATGTCCGGTCTGGATAAGCATTTCGGCACGGATGCTTCGCTGACCGAGCAGGAGAACAAAGAGATCACCGATTTTCTGGTGAGCAATGCGTCCAACCGCTGGAGTGCCGCCGCAGCGCCGCTGCGAATCACGGAAGGTGCCTGGTTTAAACACAAACACGACGGCCGCGAAATTTCGCCCACTGTCTGGAATAACCCGAAGGTGAAAAGCCCGGCCAATTGCGCCGCTTGCCATCCTCAGGCGGAGAGCGGCGATTTCAACGAGCACAACATCAGGATTCCCCGCTAATTGGAGAACGGCGCAAGGCAACGTACTATGCCAACGGACACGTTAGATAAGCGGGGGTGATATGCGTATTCTGCTAGTCGAAGATGATGTACTGCTGGGCGATGCCATTCAGGCCGGTTTGAAGCAGTCCGGCTATGCCGTGGACTGGATGCGCGACGGCGTAACGGCGGATCAGGCGCTGGGCACCGAGGCTTACGCGGCAGTCGTGCTGGATCTGGGGTTGCCGCGACTGGACGGTCTGGAGGTGTTGCGCCGCCTGCGCAGTCGCGGCGCGCCGATGCCGGTGTTGATTTTGACCGCAAGAGATACGGTGGACGACCGCATCAAAGGGCTGGATGCGGGCGCGGACGACTATCTGCTCAAACCGTTCGATATGGGCGAATTGGCGGCGCGGTTGCGCGCGTTGGTGCGCCGTGCCAGCGGCAAGGCGGAGTTGCTGTTGCAGGCTGGCGGAGTGCAGCTTGATCCTGCCGCCCATCGCGTGCTTTATCGCGATCAAGTTGTGGAGCTGTCCCCCAAAGAATTTGCGGTGCTGCACGCCCTGATACTCAGCACCGGCAAAGTGCTGTCGCGCGCTCAGCTGGAAGAGCAGCTCTATGCGTGGGGCGAAGAGGTTGAGAGCAATGCGGTGGAAGTGCATATCCATCATTTGCGCCGCAAGCTGTTTCCCGAGCTGATCGAAACCATACGCGGCGTGGGCTATTTGATACGCGATGACAAGAAGGCTTGATATGCGCGGCCACGGCTCGTTAAAGCAAAGATTGCTGCTGCTGTCGCTGACGACAGTGCTGCTGGTGTGGATTGGAGCGACGGCCTTCACCTATTTTGACGCGCGCGAAGACTTGGACGAGGTGCTGGATGTTTATCTGGAGCAGACCGCCGCGCTCTTGGTTGTACAGGCTTCGCACGATATCGACGACATCGAAACCGAGCATGCGCCGCAGTTGCACAAGCGTGATCGCAGTGTGGCGTTTCAAATTTGGGAAAAAGGCAACCAGCTTCGCCTGCATTCTGCCAACGCCCCGGCGCAACCGTTGGCCAATCAGGATTACGGCTTCAGCGACAGCACTGTCGAAGGACACAGCTGGCGCGTGTACAGCACTTGGGATGATTACGGAAAATACCGGATTCATGTCGCAGAGCGTACCGATGTGCGCGATCAAGTTGCTCGCGGCATCGCGGGTAACTTGCTGGAGCCGCTATGGCTCTCCTTGCCGTTGCTGGCTGCTTTGCTGTGGGTGGCGGTGGCGCGCGGCTTGCGCCCGCTGGACAAGCTGGCCACTGATGTCGGGAATAGCGATCCGAACACGCTGACTGCGCTGGACACAGAAGCCGCGCCGCGAGAAGTATTGCCGCTGATCGAACGACTCAACCAGTTGTTTGTGCGCATTGACGCGACCATTCAGCAAGAGCGGCGCTTTACCGCCGATGCCGCGCACGAGTTGCGCACGCCGGTGGCGGCGATCAAGGCGCAGGCACAAGTGGCGCGCGCCGCCAGCGGAGATGCGGAACGCATGCATGCGCTGGACAACGCGATCGTGGGTTGCGACCGCGCCACGCACTTGATCGAACAGTTGCTGACATTGGCGCGGGTGGATGCGCTGGACGGCGGTGCGACGGCAATTTGCAGTCTAAGAGAAAAAGCTTCCGGCGAAATTGCGGCAATCGCGCCGTCCGCGCTGGACAAAGGGGTGCATATCGAGTTGGCCGACGGCGATGAAATAGGCGTTCCGGGCAATCCCGAGCTGTTGCGCATTCTGATGCGCAATTTGATCGACAACGCGGTGAGGCACACGGCGGCAGGAACAACGGTGCAAGTCAATATCGGCCGGGAGCAAGGGGCGGTCTGCCTGTCGGTGAGCGATGACGGCCCGGGAATTCCCGAGGGTGAAATAGACAAAATCGCGGAGCGCTTTTATCGCCCGGCGGACACGCAGGCCAGCGGCAGCGGCCTGGGTTTGTCCATTGTCAAACGCATCGCCGAAGTGCACGACGCTTCATTGCAATTCGGGCAGAACGAAAACGGTCGCGGCTTGTGTGTGAAGGTGAAGTTCGCACAAGCCGCGCAAGTCTAATCGAGAGACAGAGATAATGATTTTAGAAACGGCAAGCCAGACTCAATGCCGCGCCAATGCGGGCGCGGCATCAGGCTGTGCCGAATTTGGTTTCCACCAGCACGCCGATTTCCTTGAGGAACGGCGAGGGCAGAATGCCGCCCGCGCAGACGATGACGGCATCGTTGGGGATTTCGAATTTATTGCCATCCTGTTCCAGCACGAGCTTGTCTTTTTCAATCAGCTTGACGTTCGACTTCAGGCGCACGTCGATTCTGCCCTTGTCGGTCATCGCTTTCAGGTTGTCGCGGTTTTTCGGTTTGCCGCGCCCGAACGCATCGCTGCGATAAGACAGGGTCACCGTGGTGCCCGGTTGTTCGGCAATCGCAATCGCCGCCTCCAGCGCGCTGTCGCCGCCGCCCACCACCAGCACGTGCATGTTTTTATACTGCTCCGGGTCAATCATGCGGTACACGACCTTGGCTTGGTCTTCGCCGGGAACGCCCAGTTTGCGCGGCGTGCCGCGCCGTCCGATAGCCAGCAACACGGCGCGCGTCGCATATTCGCCTTTGCTGGTCTTGACCACGAAGCCGCTGTCGGTCTTGGTGATGGCTTCCATGCGCTCGTTGAAGTTGAGCTTCATGCCGGTTTTGTCGATGATGCCTTGCCAAAATTCCAGCAGTTTTTCCTTGCTGACTTCCTTGAAGCGCATCTCGCCGACGACGGGCAATTTCACCGGCGCGGTCATCACCACTTTGTTGCGCGGATATTGGAAGATGCAGCCGCCCAGCGAAGTGTCCTGCTCGATGGTGACATGTTTCAATTTGTGTTCCATCGCGCCCAGCGTTGCCGCCAGTCCGGCCGGACCCGCGCCGATAATGACCACGTCGTAAGGATTGCTGCCGCCCTTGAGCTTGGCGATATGTTCGATGGCTTGCGTGCCTTGCGTGGCCGCTTTGCGGATCAATCCCATGCCGCCCAGTTCGCCCGCGATGAAAATGCCGGGGACGTTGGTCTCGAAGCTGGGGCTGACTTGCGGGATGTCCATGCCGCGCTTGGACGTGCCGAACACCAGCGTGATCGCATTGTGCGGACAGGCCGCCGCACACGCGCCGTGGCCGATGCAGTGGGTAGGGTTAATCAGTACCGCCTTGCCTTTAATCATGCCGATCGCGCCTTCGGGGCAGGCCGGGATGCAACTGCCGGAACCCAAACACATTTTGGGGTCGATTTCGGGGTGCAAAGACGGAGGCTCGGTCAGTCCGGCTTCGATGGCCTCGTTCATGATTTCGACCGAGGCGTTCTCTTTTTTCTTTCTGCCGCTCAGGTAGAAATAAACGATGATGAACAAAGGGATGAGGTAAATCGAATAGTCGAAAATATCCATGATGTGTCGCCCGTGAAGTTTGGATTAAGAAACGGTGAGGTGTGCGGTCGGCGGCATTCTATGTTGCGAGGCCACGGAAGACAAACGTCCAAACGTAAAATTTCCGAATTGCCGGGGCTGGGCTTCCCCTCTACAATCCGCAGCCCGAAAAAATACGGACGGGGGAAAGTCCAATAGAATTGCAGCATTACGGCCTGTGCCGGAATGACTGGATGTTTATAAAAATAATGGGAAGGTAATAGTGATGAGAGCAAAAAATCAATCTGAACATCTGCACTGGCTGATATTCATCGGCATCGTGGGCATCATTACGTTCGGCGGCTATTTTGTGCTGTATCCGCAAACGTTGTACAAGCCGGGCGAGGAGCTTTTTGATTTCGGCTATAACCTCGGTTTGGCGGGCGGCCTGATGATGCTGGTGCTGCTGCTCTACCCGTTGCGCAAGCGCGTCAAGTTCTTCGAGAATTTCGGTATTTTGCCCTCATGGTTCAAGTGGCACATGGTGCTGGGCATTCTGGGACCGATGACCATCATTTTCCATTCCACTTATCACGTGTATATCCCGTTCATCCATCCCATCGGTTCGCCCAACGCGGCGGTGGCGATGTTGTGCATGCTGCTGGTGTCGGGCAGCGGCACTTTCGGGCGTTTCTTTTATACCAAAATTCACCACGGGCTTTATGGCCGACAAACCACGGTGAACGAATTGCGCGCTGAAATGGAGCAGAGCGGCGATGTCAAATCCATGTTCAGCTTCGCGCCCAGTGTGGAAAAAGCCCTGGATGAGTTCCGCGCGCGTGCCGAGAGTTACAGCAAAGATACCGGCTACGGTTTCGCCAACTTTGTCAGGGTGGGTTATCAGGCTTCGGCGCTGTCGCGTGCGTTGTCCAAAGAAATTCGCCAGATCATGCTGGCGCAGGCAGGCGAGAAAAATTTCACCGCACAGCAAATGGCCGGTATGGAAAATATGTTGCAGGAGTACCGCGATAAAATTTCGTCCTACCTGCGCGCAGTGCGCGATGCCGCGCAGTTCCGCACCTACGAGCGGCTGTTTTCGTGGTGGCACATTTTCCATATTCCGCTGGTTTATATGATGGTGTTCAGCGCGTTCTACCACGTGTATGCGGTGCATGCTTATTAAGTTACCAATCCCGATTTGAATATGAAAACTTTCTTGCGAATTCTCATGCTGGCCGGGCTGCTGATGTCCGCGCAGGCGCACGCCAATAAATTGCTGATGCCGGGCGAGGTCATCAAAGGCCACGCCAAGGTGGAAGAGGAGTGCGAGAAGTGCCACAAGAAATTCGACAAGGGCGCGCAGTCAACCATGTGCGCGGATTGCCACAAGGAAGTCGGCAAGGATATTGCCGACAAGACCGGCTACCACGGGCGCATGGAGCAGGGCAAAGAGTGCAAGGAATGCCACACCGAACACAAAGGACGCGAGGCCAAAGTGGCCGCGTTCGATCACGATAAATTCGATCACAAGCTGACCGATTTTGTGTTGAAGGGCGGCCACCTCGGCGAAAAAGCAAAATGCACCAGTTGCCACAAGGCGGGAGTGAAATTCCGCGACGCGCCCAGCGTTTGTTATAGCTGCCACAAAAAAGACGACAAACACAAAGGCGGTCTGGGAACGGATTGCGCCAAGTGCCACTCGGACAAGGATTGGAAGACCACCAATTTCGATCACTCCAAGACCAAGTTCAAACTGCTGGGCAAGCACGAGGAAGTGAAGTGCGACAAGTGTCACATCAACAGCAAATACAAAGACACGTCCATGCAGTGCCTCTCGTGCCACAAGAAGGACGACAAGCACAAAGGCAATTTCGGGCCGAAGTGCGAGACCTGCCATATCGAGAAGAGCTGGAAGGAAATCACCTTCGACCACGACAAGAAGACCAAGTACCCGCTGCTGGGCAAGCATGCTCCCGCCAAGTGCGAGAGCTGCCATAAAGGCAACCCGTACAAGGAAAAGCTGAAGACGACTTGTATTTCCTGTCACCAGAAGGACGATAAGCACAAAGGCAGTTTCGGGCAGAAATGCGCGGACTGCCACGTCGAAAAAGGCTGGAAAGAAATTCTGTTCGACCACAGCAAGACCAAGTATCCGCTGCTGGGCAAGCACGTGCAGGCCAAGTGCGTGTCGTGCCACAAGGGGGATTTGTACAAGGACAAGTTGCAGACGCTGTGCAATGCCTGTCACCAGAAAGACGACAAGCACAAGGGCAACTTCGGCACCAAGTGCGAGGATTGCCACGTCGAAAAAGACTGGAAAGAAATCAAATTCGATCACGGCAAACAGACCAAATATCCGCTGCTGGGCAAGCACGCGCCGGTCAAGTGCGTGTCGTGCCACAAAGGCGATCTTTACAAGGACAAGCTGAAAACCGACTGCTTCTCCTGCCACGAAAAGGACGACAAGCACAAAGGCCAGGAAGGCAAGAAATGCGAGTCCTGCCACGTGGAAGAATCGTGGAACAAGACCAGTTTCAACCACCAGCGCATGTCGGTATTCCCGCTGTTGGGCAAGCACTCACTCGTGTCGTGCAAGAAGTGTCATGCCGCGCCGACCTTCAAGGATGCGAGCAAGGAATGCTTCGGTTGCCACGAAAAAGACGATACGCACAAACGCAAGTTTGGAACCGAATGCCAGACTTGCCACTCTACGCGCTCGTGGCAGTCATGGGATTTTGACCACAATAAGACTAAGTTCAAGCTGGATGGCGCGCACAAGAAAACCGCCGACAAGTGCTACTCCTGCCACAAGAAACCGATGTCGGGGCAGAAGGTGTTGCTGTCCTCGGCGTGCGGTAGCTGCCATGACAGGGATGATGTGCACAACGGCAACTTCGGCGACCGTTGCGACCGTTGCCACGAGGGAAATGACTGGAAAACCGTAAAGATGGGGGCGGCGACACGTTAGCAACCGTATCTGCCGTTCGTCTTAAAGTGCAAACCGATGCGCGGTGTTTCGGGTGCCGCCCGCGTCGGGGATAATAAGATTGCAAATAGTCTTGATGTAGTGTGCTCGGTGTTCGCTTTGAAATTGCGAACGGCCTTGTTTCAAACAGGGTAGGCCTTGGGCAAGCCAAATACTTAAGTAGTGAAAATAATAATTTGGGGGTATCTCATGAAACGACTAGGACGAGTAATCGGGGGTTTGTTCGCCGTAGCGCTAATTTTTGCGTCATTGCAGGCCGTTGCGGCAACGCAGCCGGGCGGGCGCGACTTCAACCACATGACCACTGGCTTTCCGCTTTCCGGCGGTCACGCCGCTGCGGCGTGCGAAACCTGCCACATGGGCGGCGTGTTCAAAGGCACACCGAGAACTTGCGATGCTTGCCATGCGGTCGGCAGACGCATCGTGGCCACTCCCAAATCGAACAGTCACATCATTACCGATGCACCGTGCGAAAGCTGCCACTTCAATACCGCCACCTGGCTGGGGGCGCGCTTCAATCACGGTACGGTAGCGCCGGGGCAATGCGCCAGTTGTCATAACGGACGCATCTCAACTGGGAAAAACAGTGCTCACATTGCTACCACTTATTCATGCGACAAATGCCACCGCAGTAGCGCCTGGATTCCGGCTAGCTGGAACCATACCGGCGTAACTGCTGACTGTGTGACATGTCACAACGCGGCTGGTCCGGGGCGTAACTATTCTGCATCCACGCACATGAGCGCGGCGACGATGTCGGCGATGGGGATCAGCACTTGCGGCGTTTGCCACAAGAATTACTATAGCTTCAACAGCGCCTATTACGATCATGCCGGTGCATCGACTTCGTGCGCAACATGTCACGAGAATAAGCCGGCGTATGTGGGAGTGAAGCAGAAACCTTCTTCCTCCATTCACATCAGCGCAACCGCAATGGGGCTGAACACTTGTCAGGCTTGCCACAAGAACTTCACCAGCTTTACTGCCGGTGCGACGTTCGATCATTCTGGGGCGGGTGCGTCAAGCTCGTGCGGTACTTGCCACGATACTCCGGTGTATGCGGGCGTGGCACACACAACCAGTAGCATTCATACCGGTTTGACGGCAATGGGCTTGACCTCTTGCCAGGCTTGCCACAAGAGTTATTCCAGTTTTGTTGGCGCAACGTTCGACCATTCGGGGGCGGGCGCATCGACCAACTGCGGAACTTGCCACGGCATTAGCCCGGTGTATGCGGGAGTGGTGCATGCGACCAATGCCATCCACAATGTCACCACGGCAATGGGGCTGACTTCGTGCCAGTCTTGCCACAAGAGCACCTCCAGTTTTGCGGGCGCTGTCTTTGACCACAACACTGCGAGTGCCTGTGCGACTTGCCACAGCGGAGCTTATACAACCGGCGGCAAGATACTGGGCAAACCGTCTGGCCATATTGCGACTACAGCCGCGTGCAGCGATTGCCACACTTCCAAAACTACTTGGCAAGGGGCGCTCGGTGCCATGCCGAGCAACCACATTCCGTTCAATGCCGGAGTGAGTTGCAGTAGTTGCCACATCGGAACGGCAAAAGTGAACATCAATACTTTGCATACCTACAGTATTGGCAGCAATACTTGCGCTACATGCCACATCAGCCCCAATGCTTATCAGGGGAATAATCAGCAAACCAAGAAGTCGCATAAAGGCAGTGCCGCTAACAACTGCACGAGTTGCCATAAGAGATCCGGCTCATATCAGGATTGGTCTGAATAATTGACGTATTGCCGGCCGCGCAGGGGTTTCTGCGCGGCCTTTTTATGCGGAATTTGAATGTGCGGGTAAGTTATGAAACGAATGAGAAAAATGTTGTGCAGTTTGTTTGTGGTAGCGCTGTCTATGGTGCCGTTGCAGGCGCTGGCCGAAACGCAAATGGGCGGACGCGACTTCAATCACATGACCACCGGTTTTCCGCTTTCCGGCGGGCATGCCTCGGCAGCGTGCGAAACCTGTCATGCGGGCGGCGTGTTTAAAGGGATACCGCGCACCTGCGATGGCTGCCATGCGGTCGGTAAACGCATCGTGGCGACCCCCAAATCGAACAGCCACATCATCACCGACGCGCCGTGCGAAAGCTGCCACTTCAATACCGCCACTTGGCTGGGCGCGCGCTTCAATCACGGCACGGTCGCGCCGGGACAATGCGCCACTTGCCACAATGGGCGCATCTCAACGGGCAAGCATCGCACACATATTGCGACTACCTATTCCTGCGACCAATGTCACCGCAGCAGCGCGTGGACTCCGGCGAGCTGGAACCATACCGGCGCGACGCAGGATTGCTCGTTCTGCCATAAGGCCGGAGGGCCGGGGCGCAATTACACGACAACCGCCAAACACGCTACTTTTATTGTAAATTTGGCAATCAGCAACTGCGCGTCTTGCCATAGCAACTACTACAGCTTCTATAGCCATTATTTCAAGCACGACAAACCATTTACTTCATGCGGCGAGTGCCACGCCAATCCGTCTTACACGACGGCAGGCGGCGTGACGCAGGCCGTCAACGCGATCCATGGCAGTGCGACGGCGGTTGGTATCACCAATTGCGAGTCCTGCCATGTGCGGAGCTACGCCAGCTTTGCCGGTGCGCGCTATCGGCACAACGATGCGGCATTCGGTGCGGGCGATTGCGTGGCCTGTCACAACGGGACTCATGCTGGAATAACGGGTATTCCCGCAAACCATGCCTATGCGCTTGCCAATCTGTTGAATACACCCGCCCAGTGCAATTGGTGTCATTCCACCGCTTCCACTTGGGCCGGCATGAATCACAGTCAGATGAAAGCCGGTACGCAATGCATCGCCTGCCATTTGAGCGGAACAAGCAACTTTGCGGGAATGAAGCAAAAAAGTTACGGGCATAAACACTTTTCTGTCGGGCAGGACTGCATCTCTTGTCACCAGAATAGATACGACTACTGGAACGAGCCATGAGCTGTCGTTTCGGCTGCATGTGTTGACGTGCGGCCACGACAGGTGATTACAGGATTTTAAGGATAGTTGGATTAGGAGTAGAGATGAAAATCAGGTCTTTCTTTAAAAGGTATCGACATTCTTGCGGTATGTTTTTATTTTCGGCAATAGCCGGCAACGCTGTTGCGCAGCCGCTGGATGATGTCAGTCTGGAATACCAGAGCGACGGCATCGTCGCCACGATTCACACGACGGCACCCGTGCAATACTTGCGGCATTTCCCCGCGAAAAACGGCAAGACGCTGGAGATATTTATTGATCGCGCGCAGGACGTGAGGCCGCAGGCTGACAAGGAAACGAGCAACGAAGTGTGGCTGGATAACGAGACGCGCAACTCTCCGCCTTCCGGTCTTATCCCGAGCTTTACGGTGACTACGCGCGACATGAATTCCGCGCCGAAACTGGTGGTCGAGTTTTCGCGCGAAGCCGAGTTTACTGTCGCGCCGGGCAAAGACAGTCGCAGTTTGCGCATCACGATCAAGCCGGACAGAAATATATCGGCGAGCAAGGTTGCGCTGCCTTTTTTGCCCACCATCAAACCTGAAGTCGCACCTGCGGCAACATTGACGGCGGACGAAGCGAACCTTGTTGAGAACAACAAGCAGGCGCGTGCGCTGATGGTGCAGGGGCGCGAAGCGCTCGCCGCCGAGAAGAACGAAGCCGCCATTGATGCCCTGAACAAGTTGCTGCTGTTGCCGCCCAATGATTACACGCAGGATGGACAGGAGTGGGTGGGCGTAGCGCGGGAACGCGCCGGTCAGTTTGACAAAGCCAAGACGGAATACGATCTTTACCTGCGTCTTTACACGGAAGGGGAAGGCGTGGCGCGAGTCATGCAGCGTCTGGTCGCACTCTCCGGCAAGGGCGGCGCTCAGGTGGCCGCTACAACCGAAGAAAAGAAAAAAGACGGGCGCTGGATGCGCTTCGGGAGTATTTCTTCGCATTACTACTACGGCAAGAGCAATTCCGATTCGACGCAAATTTATAACAATGTGGCTTCGACCGTATCAACTTCGATGACAGACACTTCCATGCTCATCACCAACGTGGACGCGTCCGAACGCTATGTGAGCGATGAGTATGACGGACGCATCGTGTTCCGCGATGCCAATACCGCCAACTTTGTTTCAGGTCAGTCCAGCGCCAACCGTTTGACCGCTGCCTACGGCGAAATCAAGAATCGCAAACTGGATTATCTGTTGCGCGTGGGGCGGCAATCTTCGTCGGGCGGCGGGGTGATGGGACGCTTTGACGGAATCTATGGTTCTATGGCGGACACGCCGGATTCGCGTGTGAACGGCGTTGTCGGCAAATTGTGGGACAACTCGTCGGGAAGCAGGCCGACCTTCTTCGGTGTCAGTTACGACATGGGTTCATACACGTTCTACGGCATTAACCAAAGCGTGGATGGCACGCTGGATCGCCGTGCTTTGGGCGCGGAGTGGCGCTATTTTGAGGACAAGAAAACGCTGTTTGCCAGCGTGGATTACGATACCTATTTCAGGGCGTTGAATGCAGCGCAGTTGATGGGGACGACAGGAGTATCCGGCGTTAACGTGAACTTCATGCTCGACCACCGCAAAGCCCCGTTCCTGAGTGTGCGCAATGCATTGAATGGCGCGAGCACCTCGTCTATCAGCACGCTTATGCAATCCATGTCCGTCAGCCAACTGCGCGATCTGGCGTTGGCTCGCACCGCCACTTCGAATATGGCGCAACTCGGTGCGACCTGGCCGTTTCATGATAAATGGCAGGTGGGCGGCGATGTGCGCGTGTCAAATACCACCGGGTTGCCCGCCAGCGGGACGAATACGAATACGGGCATTCTTGCTGCCTCTCCAAGTCGCGGCGTAGAAAAGGGGGCATCGGCGCAGCTTGTCGGCAGCGGTATCTACAAGGAAGGCGACATCTGGTCGATAAATACCTCGATCACTACCAGCAGCGAAGTGAACGGGCAATCGTTGTCTCTATCCAATCACTTCCCGTTCAATAACGGCTGGGCGACGGACACTATGCTGTCGTTTTATCGCCAGACAGATCAGACGGGGGGCGTGACCTCGCGCATCTCGCCGACGCTGCGCGGGACTTATCGCATCAGGGATCAACTGACGTTTGAAGGGGATATCGGTGTTGACAGCGGGACATTCGAGGGCTCGCAATCATCCACCAAAAGTTCACGTTTCTTTTTCTCGTCCGGGTTGCGCTGGGATTTCTAAAAGTTAATGCAGTGATGAGAAAGGCGGGGTCGCCGGAGATTTTCCGGCGACCCCGTTGCATTTGCATCCAATAAACAATCTGCACCTTCCCTGCAAGCCAGTAAATACGGCCATCTCCACGATGCGCATGATGCGGATTGCCTATTGACGGGCGTTTCCGCGATGTTATGTTTTTCAAATAATGAATTGACATCAGAATAAGTAAATGCGGCGCGCGCCCGTATTTGCTTGAAAGCTACTGCACATCTATGGGCAGTCTGGTAAATTCCGCCTTCCTAAATTTGGAGGAATCATGAAAATACACGAATACCAGGGGAAAGAGATATTGCGTGAGTTCGGCGTGCCGACTCCGCGCGGCGTGGCCTGCTTCAGCGTCGAAGAAGCGGTTGCGGCTGCAACGCAATTGGGAGGCAAGGTTTGGGTGGTGAAGGCGCAGATTCACGCGGGCGGTCGCGGCAAGGGCGGCGGCGTGAAAGTGGCGAAGTCGCTGGACGAAGTGCGCCAATTTGCGGGACAAATTCTGGGCATGCATCTCATCACGCATCAGACCGGCCCCGAAGGCCAGGTGGTGCGTCGCCTGTTGATCGAAGAAGGTGCGCAGATCGTCAAGGAACTGTACGTGGGCATGGTGGTGGATCGCGCTTCGCAGCGCGTTGCGCTGCTGGCTTCCAGCGAAGGCGGCATGGAGATCGAAGAGGTCGCCAAACATACGCCGGAAAAAATTCACACCGTGCGCATTGACCCGACAACCGGCTTGACCGATGCCGAAGCGGCCAAAGTGGCGCGCGACATCGGCATTCCCGATGTGGCGAATGCGCAAGCGGTCAAAGTGCTGCAAGGCTTGTATCGCGCGTTCGTGGAGAAGGATGCGATGCTGGCGGAGATCAACCCGCTGATCGTGACCGCAGACAATCGCGTGGTGGCGCTGGACGCGAAATTCAACTTCGACTCCAATGCGCTGTATCGTCGTCCAGAGATCGTCGCCATGCGCGATCTGGACGAGGAAGATCCGGCGGAGATCGAAGCCTCCAAGTTCGACCTTTCTTACATCCAGCTCGACGGCAACATTGGTTGTCTGGTGAACGGCGCAGGCTTGGCGATGGCGACTATGGACATCATCAAGCTGTATGGCGGCAGCCCGGCCAACTTCCTCGACGTGGGCGGCGGTGCGACCACGGAGAAGGTTACCGAGGCGTTCAAGCTGATGCTGAAGAACCCCAACCTCAAAGCGATTCTGGTCAATATTTTCGGCGGCATCATGCGCTGCGACGTGATCGCCGAAGGCGTGGTCGCTGCTGCGCGCGAGGTGAAACTCGGTGTGCCGCTGGTGGTGCGTCTGGAAGGTACCAACGTCGATTTGGGCAAGAAGATTCTGGCCGACTCCGGCCTGCCCATTATTTCCGGTAACGATATGGCTGACGCGGCACAGAAGGTTGTCGCGGCTGCGAAAGGTTAAACAACATGTCCATACTCATCAACAAAGATACCCGAGTCATCACGCAAGGCATGACCGGTAAGGTCGGCCAGTTCCACACTTTTCACTGCAAGCAATATGCGAACGGTGCGAATTGTTTTGTGGCCGGTGTGAATCCGAAAAAAGCCGGTGAACAGTTTGACGGCATTCCGGTGTATGCCAGCGTGCTCGACGCGAAAAAAGCCACCGGCGCAACCGTGTCGGTGATTTACGTGCCGCCCTCGGGCGCGGCAGCCGCCATCGACGAAGCGGTGGAAGCCGAACTGGATCTGGTGATCTGCATCACCGAAGGCGTGCCGGTGCACGACATGCTGAAGACGCGCTACAAGATGCAAGGCAAGAAGACCATCCTGATCGGACCGAACTGCCCCGGCCTGATCACGCCGGACGAGATCAAGATCGGCATCATGCCCGGACACATCCACAAGAAGGGGCGCATCGGTGTGGTGTCGCGCTCTGGTACGCTGACTTATGAAGCGGTCGGACAACTCTCGGCATTGGGTTACGGCCAGTCGTCTTGCGTGGGCATTGGCGGCGATCCGATCAACGGTCTCAAGCATATCGACGTGTTGCGCTTGTTCAACGATGATCCCGAAACCGATGCGGTCATCATGGTCGGCGAGATCGGCGGCACGGACGAAGAAGAGTGCGCGCGCTGGATCAAAGACCACATGAAAAAACCCGTGGTCGGCTTCATCGCTGGCGTGACCGCACCTCCCGGCAAGCGCATGGGTCATGCCGGTGCGATCATCTCCGGCGGCCAAGGCGGAGCCAACGAGAAGCTGGCAGTCATGGAAGAATGCGGCATTCATATCACGCGCAATCCGGCTGAGATGGGGCGCACCATGCAGAAAGTGTTGAAGGGTTTGTAAGAGAAGGGTAAAGGGGGGGAAGGGGGAAGGGTGAAAGGGATTGTTTTCCCTTGAGCGCCGCAGGCGCGATCCCTTCTCTCTTCCCCCTTCCTGTTTTTAAAGGAATGCAATGCTGGAAATGCTGAGTTCCGCCCAGTTCTGGGTGGACGTGTTCAAGATCATTGTGATCGACTTGCTGTTGTCGGGCGACAATGCGGTGGTGATCGCATTGGCCTGTCGCAATTTGCCTGTAGCGCAGCGCAAAAAGGGCATCCTGTACGGTGTGGGCGGCGCAATCGGCTTGCGCATCGTGCTGACTTTTTTTGCGGTGAGTTTGCTGGCGCTGCCTTATTTGAAACTGATCGGCGCACTGCTGCTGTTGTGGATAGGCATCAAGCTGATCCTGCCGGAAGAAGAACACGGCGAGGGCAACATCAAGGCGGAAACGCATTTGTGGGGCGCGGTGAAGACCATCATTGTCGCCGACTTTGTGATGAGTCTGGATAACGTGCTGGGTGTGGCGGCTGCCGCGAAAGGCAATGTATCGCTGCTGGTATTTGGTTTGCTGATCAGCATTCCGCTGATCGCCTGGAGCAGCCAGTTGGTGTTGAAACTGATAGACCGTTTTCCGTTCATCATTTACGCGGGAGGCGCGCTGCTGGGTTATGTGGCCGGAGAAATGCTGGTTAGCGAGGCATTGTTCAAGCCGCTGGTTGAGGCGCAACATTCGTTGCACTGGCTGGTGCCGGTGGTATGCGCGGTATTGGTGTTGGTGGTCGGTAAATGGCTGGCGGCGCGCATGGCGGTGAAGGCCGAAGCAGTCCATTTGGTGGATGGGCAAGTGTCCTCTGCCGGGGGACAATCGGGAGGGAGTAAATGATGAAAGTGATGATTCCGGTAGATGGTTCGGCAGCGGCTAACCGCGCGGTGGATTATGTGATCGCCAGCGTGGCGTGGCTGAAGCAAGCCCCGCAGATTCATCTGCTCAACGTGCAATGGAAACTGGCTTCCGGCAATGTGAAGCTGTTCATCGATCAGGAAACGATCAACGACTATTATCGCGAACAGGGCAATGCGGCATTGGCGGATGCGCGCGCCAAGCTGGATAACACCGGTCTGGCCTACGCCTATCACATCAGCATCGGTATCCCCGCCGAGGCTATCGTGCAGTACGCCAAAGAGCAGGCTGTGGATCAGATCGTGATGAGCGCTCACGGTCAGGGCTCATGGTCGGATTTGCTGTTGGGATCGGTGGCCAGCAAGGTCGCTCATTTGGCTCAAGTGCCCGTGCTGTTGGTGAAGTGAAACGGCTGATAAATCAAACAGGTATGGCTTGGGTTTGAAAAATGTTTTAGTATCCGCCCTTGCAGGCTCAGGGGTTGAGTAAAAACGGGCAGGACGAATATGAAAAAAACATTTTGGAAGACCGATTGGTTCACGGCTTTGCTGGTCACGCTGGTGTTCATGTTCATTGCCAGCGGCGACCTGATACAGAGTCTGGAACGCAAGGCTTACGACTGGGGCGTGTTGGCATCATCGCGTACACCCAGCGACAAAATTGCAGTCATCGCGATCGATGATGAAAGTATCGCCAATCTTGGGCGCTGGCCGTGGCCGCGCGAGATTCAAGGCAAGCTGCTGGAGAAGCTGGGCGAAGGTCATCCCAAAGTCATCGGCAATACGGTGTTTTTCTTTGAGCCGCAAGTGGATGCCGGTCTGGATTACATTCTCAAAATCGCCAGCAATCTCGAACAATCTCCCCTTCAACAAACCAGTCCTGCTGCATGGCAGGAATTGCATGGCTTGACGCAGGAAGCTTTGCAGCATCTGGATAATGATCAAAAGCTCGCTGAGAGCATGACCAAGGTCAACAATGTGCTGCTCGGTATGTATTTTGATCTGGGCGAGCCGCAAGGCAAACCGGACGCAGCGTTGCCGGATTATGTTTTGAAAAATAGTCTGGTGAATGTTAAAGGAGAATCCGATGCGGGCATGCCGATTCCTGCGCTCGGCGCATTGGTGCCAATTCAGGTGCTGGGGCAGGCCGCAATCGCGATGGGCCATATCAACGCAACCCCCGACGTGGATGGTGGCATACGCACCGAACCGCTGGTGGTGAGTTACTACGACCAATACTATCCGTCGCTGTCACTGATGATTGCGGCGAAGAGTTTGAATCTTGATCCGAAAGACATTCAAGTGACGTTGGGCGAAGGAGTCAAGCTCGGCAATTTGAGCATTGCCACTGACCCGGCTCTTCGCATGCATACTTATTTTTATGCGAACCGGGATGGCAAGTCGGTATTTCAGGTGGATTCATTTTACGACGTGCTGACAGGCAAAATTCCTGTTGAAAAATACAGGGACAAAATCGTCTTGATCGGTGCGACGGCTGCCGGAGTAGGTGCGGCGCAGGTGACCCCGATTTCTGCGGCGACTCCGCCGGTGCTGACCTTGGCGCACTCGGTCTCCAGCATTTTGAAGCAGGATTTTTTTGTGGTTCCCGGCTGGGGAGTGTGGGCGGAAATCGCGGTGTTCCTGCTGGTTGCATTGTATCTAATCCTGCTGTTGCCGCGTTTGAGTGCGGGGCTGGGAGCGGCGGTTACCGGAGGTTTGTTTGTCACTCTGCTGGTTGTGCATTTTGTGCTGATGACGACGCAGGCGATGTGGTTGCAACTGATGTTGCCAATCGCTTTGTTGCTGGTTGGACATTTGCTGTTGACCACCAAGCGCTTCCTGCTGACCGAAAAGGGTAAGGAAAAATCCGATGCGGATTCTGCCGAAAGCAACCGCATGTTGGGCTTGGCCTTTCAGGGGCAGGGGCAACTGGATATAGCCTTCGACAAATTCCGCAAAGTGCCGCTGGACGATAGTCTGATGGATGTGCTGTACAACCTTGGTCTGGATTTCGAGCGCAAGCGCCAGTTCAACAAGGCCGAGTCGGTGTTCAGATATATGGCAGAACACAATCCGAAGTTTCGCGATCTGGAAGCACGCACTGCGCAATCCAAGGCGATGTCGGAAACGATCATTCTCGGCGGCTCTTCCGGTCACAGCAACGACAGTACGATGAAGCTGGATCAAGCCGGGCTGGCCAAGCCCATGCTGGGGCGTTACCAGATCGAAAAGGAATTGGGCAAGGGCGCGATGGGGGTGGTGTATCTGGGCAAAGACCCGAAGATCAGCCGCGTTGTGGCAATCAAGACCATGGCGCTGTCGCAGGAGTTCGAAGCGGACGAACTGGAAGATGTCAAAGCCCGTTTCTTCCGCGAAGCCGAAACGGCGGGCCGCCTGAACCATCCCAATATTGTCACCATGTACGATGCGGGCGAGGAACATGATCTGGCCTACATCGCAATGGAATTTCTCAAGGGCAAGGATTTGGTGGTTTACACAAAGCCGAACACTTTGTTGCCATTGCCCAAGGTGTTGAGCATCATCGCGCGCGTGGCCGATGCGTTGGGATATGCCCACAGTTTGAATGTGGTGCACCGCGACATCAAACCTGCCAATATCATGTATGACATGGAAAGCGATACGGTGAAAGTCACCGACTTCGGTATCGCGCGCATCACCGATTCGTCCAAAACAAAAACCGGCATGGTGCTCGGTACTCCTTCATTTATGTCGCCCGAACAACTGGCCGGCACCAAGATCGAAGGGCACTCCGATTTGTTCTCGCTGGGGGTAAGTCTGTACCAACTGGTGTGTGGTAAGCTGCCATTCGAAGGCGATTCCATGGCGCAATTGATGTTCCGCATCGCCAATGAACCGCATACCGATATTTTGAGCATCAATCCAGATCTGCCTCCGTGCGTGGTTGCCATCATCAATAAAGCACTGGCGAAGAAGAAAGAAGATCGCTATGAGAATGGCGCTGCGATGGCGGACGCGATCCGCCAATGTGCGGCCGGATTACAGTAACCATCAACAGCGAGGGTAAACCGTGAATGTAAAAGATGCACTGGAGATAGTCAGTCAAACCAATCCGGGCATGGTGCGCTCCCACAACGAGGATAGCGTGACCTTCGATGCCCCGCATGGACTGGTGGTGTTGGCGGATGGTATGGGCGGATACAATGCGGGCGAGGTCGCCAGCGGGATCGCCGTTTCCGTGTTGTCCAGCGAGATCAGGCATAGTCTTGATGAAGTCAGGCCGGAAGAAATCGATCCCGCTTCCGGGGATGAGGTGGGTGTTGTTCTACTGCGCGAGAATGTAAAGAAAGCCAACCTGTCCATCTTCAATGCCGCTCAGAGCCAGCCGCAGTACTCCGGCATGGGCACGACAATTGTGACGGCGCTGTTTTACGATGATCGTGTTGCGGTCGCGCATGTGGGGGATTCGCGCATGTACCGTTTGCGCGACGAAGTATTTGAAACCATCACGCGCGACCATTCGCTGCTGCAGGAACAGATCGATAGCGGAGTCATCAGCAAAGAGATGGCTAAGCTATCCAAAAACAAGAATCTGGTCACTCGAGCCGTCGGGATCGATGCGAATGTTGTGCCGGAAGTGCATGTGCATGATGTGCAACCTGGAGATGTGTATCTGCTCTGCTCGGACGGGCTGAACGATATGGTCGAGGATGAAGATATCGGGGCAACGTTGCAGATGCTGCGGGGAAACCTTGCGCTCGCAGCGGTACAATTGATTGAGCAGGCGAACGACAATGGCGGGCGTGACAACGTTTCTGTCATCCTGGTAAAGGTTAAAGGCGGTTATGCAGCGCCACAGGGATGGCTGGCCAAGTTGAAGTCGTGGTTTAAGAGTTGATGAAGTAGCAAGTTATTACGGGGAAATTGAGATGCCGGCAAAATTGATTCTAAGCATGGACGGGGTGGTTATCAAAGAATACCCACTGAACAAAGAACGCACGACCATTGGGCGCAAACCGCACAACGATATTGCCATCGACAATCTTGCGGTGAGCAGCGAGCATGCGGCGGTTATTACGATTCTGAACGATTCCTTTTTCGAGGATCTAGGCAGTACCAACGGATCATCCGTTAATGGTTCGCCCACGCAAAAACATTTTTTGCAGAACAACGATGTCATTGAAATCGGAAAATACAAGCTTAAATATTTGAACGACCAGCCCACCCAAACCTCGTCGGCAGATTTCGAAAAGACCATGGTGTTGCGCGCTCCAGTCAAAACAGCGACTCCAGCCAGAGCGGATGACAGTCTCGGTCGCACTGCGCAAGTTGAAGTGGCTGCGGCAGCCGCTGCCGCCAAGCATGAATCAACGACTCAATTCAATTCGACCACCCCCAGAGCGGAAGTCAAGCCCGCTGTGGCAGCTACGGCAGGACAATCGCAAGCTGCGGTAATCCAAATCCTGAATGGTCCGAACCTGGGCAAGGAGTTGGAACTCAGCAAGAATCTGACGACTCTGGGCAAGCCGGGGGTTCAGGTAGCCGTGCTTGCGCGCCGTCCGCACGGCTATTTTATTACTCACGTCGAAGGAGGCAGCTTTCCTTTGGTGAATGGGTCTTCGGTGGGAGAGCAGCCGCATCTGTTGAACGATCACGACATTATCGAGTTGGCCGGTGTCAAGATGGAGTTCTATTTCAAGGCCTGAGCAGGGGCTTCAAAGTGATTTTTCAGTGATGCATCGTTCTGCTGAAGAAGAGGTCGGTATATGAAAAAGCACGCGCTTCTCATCGGCTTGGGTATTCTGCTTGTACTGGCTTTTCTGGGTGATGCAGCCAAATTCTATCAGCTGGGCTTTGTCCAATATGCTGATGCAAAATTGTATGATTATCGTATGCGGCTGACCTTGCCGAATACAAGCGATGATCGCATCGTGATTCTCGATATCGACGAAAAAAGTTTGAAACAAGAAGGGCGTTGGCCGTGGGGGCGCGACAAGCTGGCATTGTTGATGGATGAGTTGTTTGATCATTATGGCGTGGCGGTGGTCGGTTTTGACGTGGTCTTTGCCGAGAAAGACACCAGTTCCGGCCTCAACGTGTTGCTGGACTTGGGGCGCAAGCAATTCAAGGATGTTCCCAAGTTTCAGTCAGTGTTGAACCAGATCAAGCCGCATCTTGAATACGATGCGCTTTTCGCCAACAAGCTCAAACAGCGCAACGTGGTATTGGGATATTACTTCAGCAACAGCGAAGCTGGAGCGACGAGCAGTATGGTTGGCGCGCTTCCGCAGCCAGTCTTTTCTGCCGGATTTTTCAGAGGGCATCCGGTCAATTTTCTAAAATGGGACAGTTATGGTGCCAATCTGTCAGAGTTGCAGCAGAGTGCGGCTTCGGCGGGGCATTTCAATCCTCAGGTCGATTTTGATGGTGTAGTCAGGCGTATCCCGATGATCGTGGAATATGACGGTGCCTATTACGACTCTTTATCGCTGGCTGTGGTGCGTTCGGTATTGGGTTTTCCCAAACTGGTGCCCGGATTTGCGGATAGTCAAAGCAAGAATTACAGCGGGCTGGAGTGGCTGTCTTTGGTATCCGCGCAGGGGGAGCTGACTATTCCGGTGGATGGCGATGTCAGCACGCTGATTCCCTTTCGCGGCGGGCGCGGCACATTTCGCTATATTTCCATAACCGATGTGTTGCACGAAAAATTGCCGCTGACAGACTTGCAAAACAAGATTGTGTTGGTGGGAACATCGGCGCTGGGGTTGGTGGATATGCGCGCCACGCCGGTGGGCGAGGTGTATCCCGGGGTGGAGGTTCATGCCAACATGATCAGCGGCATTCTCAGTCAAAATCTCAAACAGAATCCCCATTATGTGCTGGGCGCAAACGTGGTTCTGTTGCTGTTCATCGGTGTGGTGCTGAGCGTGATTCTGCCGCTGTTGAGCCCGATACGCGGCCTGCTGATTACGCTGGGATTGATGACCGGCGATGTCGTTCTGAATATGTCGCTGTGGCAATACGGCAATATGGCAATGCCGCTGGCGGGCGGCATGCTGATGATATTGGTGCTGTTTGTATTGAATATGACTTTCGGCTATTTTGTCGAATCGCGCGCCAAACGGCAGATTACCGGATTGTTCGGACAGTATGTGCCGGGCGAAGTGGTCGAGGAAATGGCCAGAAATCCAGAGAGCATCTCGATGGAGGGCGACAGCCGCGAGATGACTATTCTGTTCTCCGATGTGCGGGGATTCACCACCATTTCCGAGGAGCTTGAATCCAAGGAATTGTCGTTGTTGATGAACGCATTTCTCACCCCGCTTTCGCGCATAATATTCAAGCAACGCGGCACGATTGACAAATACATGGGCGACTGCATCATGGCGTTCTGGGGCGCGCCTTTGCCGGACGAACGCCACGCCTATCATGCGATTCTGGCCGGTCTGGAGATGCAGCGCACCTTGGCGGAACTTCAACCGCAGTTCAAACAACGCGGATGGCCGGAGATACATATCGGCGTGGGCATCAACACCGGTCGCGTCAGCGTGGGGAACATGGGTTCTGAAGTTCGTAGAGCCTATACTGTAATGGGCGATGCGGTGAATCTGGCTTCGCGTTTGGAGGGGATCACCAAGGAGTATGGCGCGCAGGTGCTGGTGGGTGAAACGACCAGACAAGCCGTGCCCGATTTTTTGTATCGAGAAGTGGATTTGGTGCGCGTAAAAGGCAAAGTGCATCCGGTGGCGATTTTCGAGCCGCTGGGATTGAATGGCGAAGTTGACAAGGAGTTGGCGGAAGAGGTCAAGCTGTTCCATCAGACGTTGCGTTATTATCGCAAGCAAGACTGGGATAAAGCCGAGCTTCAATTGTTGAGCCTGCGCAATATGTCGCCGCAGTGCAAACTGTACCAAGTGTATGCCGAGCGTGTCGCCTATTACCGTAATGAACCGCCGGGCGACAACTGGGATGGAGTGTTCATCTTCAACACGAAATGAGTTACAAGCGATGAAGCTTAGAGTGCTGGGATGCAGCGGTGGAATCGGCGGGAATTTCCGCACGACATCGCTATTGCTGGATCACGATGTACTGATTGATGCCGGTACTGGCTTGGGTGATCTGAGTCTGGCAGAAATGAGCGTGATCGACCATATTTTCATCACGCATTCCCATCTGGATCATATTGCGTGCCTGCCCATACTGGTGGACAGTGTGGGGCTGATGCGCGACAAGCCGCTGCTCATTCATGCCACCGCCGAGACATTGGCAATATTGCAGCGGCATATTTTTAACTGGGAGATATGGCCTGATTTTGCCGAGATTCCCAATATGCATCAACCAGTGATGCGTTACGATGAAATTAAGCTGGGTGAGGCGGTAGAGATCGACGGACGAAAAATAACTCCACTACCTGTCAATCACGTCGTTCCCGCCGTGGGCTATCAGATTGATAGCGGCGAGGCGAGTCTGGTATTCAGCGGTGACACCACAACTTGCGACGCGTTCTGGCAAGAGGTCAATCGCATACAGAATTTGCGTTATTTGATTGTGGAAACGGCATTTTCCGATGCCGATAAGGAGTTGGCCGTTTTGTCCAAACACTTGTGTCCCGGGTTGCTAGCTGAAGAGTTATCCAAACTTCATTTGTCCCCGGAAATTTTCATCACGCATCTGAAGCCGGGAGAGGTGGAGTTGACCATGAAAGAGATTGGTGAATGCGTGCGGGGATTTGCTCCCGGTATTTTACAGAACGGACAAGAGTTTGAGTTTTGATATGTCAACAGTAACGACAAACGGCTGCAAGCGATCAATGCGCGTTTTTGTATTGGAAAATTGTCTGCGGTCAATCCGCAAGGCACAACAACAGCAAGGCGGGGAGAAGTGATGAATAGTCCGGCACAAGGTAACGCCACTGAAATGGGGGTGAGGTTGGAGTTCACCAAGAACCTCAATCAGGTCACCAACAAAATTCATGCCACCAGCAATATCGATGAAATCATGCTGGATGTCAGCAAGGATATTTGCGCGTTGTTCAATGCTGACCGGCTGACAATCTACGTGGTGGGAGAGGACAAGGCTTCTCTGGTGTCCAAAGTCAAGACCGGGCTGAATTCGTTCAAGGATTTGAAGTTGCCGATTGCCGAGCAAAGCATTGCCGGCTATGCCGCCTTCCGCAAAAAATTGCTCAACCTCAAAGACGTTTATGACGAGCAGGAATTAGCATCGTACAGCACTACTTTGCGCTTCCTGCAGGACGTGGACAAGCGTACCGGCTACCGCACCAAGCAAATGCTGGTTGCGCCTATCGTGGAAGAAAACGGCGACCTGGTCGGCGTGATGCAGGTCATCAATAACAAGGCTGGCATGCCGTTCCCCGCCATGGTGGAAGAGGGAGTGCGCGAGCTGACACAGACCCTTTCCGTTGCGCTGCGCCAGCGTCAACAACAGAGCGGCGGGGTCAAAACCAAATACGATTATCTGGTCTCCGATGCGGTGATGTCGGCCGCCGAATTTGAGTTGGCTACACGCACCGCGCGGCGCAAAGGGGTTGATATCGAAGATGTGCTACTCGACGAATTTCAGGTCAAACCGGATGCGTTGGGCAAGGCACTTTCCAATTTCTTCGGTGTGCCCTACGAGCCGCACAAAACAGATCGCATTAAACCATCCGAGTTGTTGCGTAACCTCAAGCGCGAATACGTGGAAAGCAGTCACTGGGTGCCGATCGACGACACGCCGGAAGGCGTAGTGATTCTGACCACCGACCCCGAGCGGATTCAGGCCTCGCGGGTGGTTAACAACATCTTCCCCAAAAACAAACTTATTTACAAAGTTTGTACTCATCGTGAATTTAAATCCACGCTCGACTTGTTTTACAGCGGTGGTGGTAGCAGCAGCGGTGCCGGGGATTTCAGCGGCAACATGGCCGATATGGAAGGCTCGGTGGATGACCTGCTCACTTCGCTGGGAGGCGAGGAAGACGAAGATTTAGGCGCTGGAAGTCAGGATGATGTCAGCGCTGCGGCCGACAATGAACTGGTCAAACTGGTTAACAAGATCATCGTCGATGCCTACAAGATGGGGGCATCCGATATTCATATCGAGCCGGGGCCGGGCAAAGCAAAAACGATGATTCGTGTGCGCAAAGATGGCTCGCTGATGAATTACATCGAGGTGCCTTCAACCTACCGTAATGCGCTGGTGACTCGCCTCAAGATCATGTGCGATCTGGATATTTCCGAGAAGCGCAAACCGCAGGACGGCAAGATCAAGTTTAAAAAATACGGCCCGTTGGACATTGAGCTGCGCGTGGCGACCATTCCTTCGCAGGGCGGCGTGGAAGACGTGGTGATGCGTATTCTGGCATCGGGCGACCCGATTCCGCTGGACAACATGGGCTTCTCGGCGCGCAACCTTGACCTGATAAAAAAGACCGTATCCAAACCCTACGGCTTGTTCTTCGTGTGTGGCCCGACCGGTTCCGGCAAGACCACCACGTTGCACTCGATCCTGAAACATATCAATACACCGGACACCAAAATCTGGACGGCGGAAGACCCGGTGGAAATTACGCAAAAAGGTCTGCGTCAGGTGCAGATCAACAAGAAAGCCGGACTGGATTTTGCCACCGTCATGCGCGCTTTTCTGCGTGCCGACCCGGACGTGATTATGGTCGGTGAAATGCGCGACAAGGAAACGGTGTCTATCGGTATCGAAGCCTCGCTTACCGGTCACTTGGTATTCGCCACCCTGCACACCAACAGCGCGCCGGAATCCATCAACCGCCTGCTGGATATGGGCATGGATCCGTTCAACTTCGCCGACGCGCTGCTGGGTATTCTCGCGCAACGTTTGGGTAAGCGCCTGTGCAAGGATTGCAAGAAAGCGCATATCGCCACGCAGGAAGAAATCAAATCCCTGCTCACGGAATATGCGCTTGAGCTGATGGGGACGGAAACCTGGAAGAAAGACGCGAATGCCGCATACAAAGCGCTGTATGCCGATTGGGTCAAACTGTTTGGCGACGACAAAGGCCAGATCACGCTTTACGAAAAAGTCGGCTGCGACAAATGTGCCGGCACAGGCTATCGCGGGCGTGTCGGTTTGCACGAATTGCTGATCGGTACCGATCCGATCAAAAAAGCCATTCAGGAACACGCGCGTGTGGCGGAACTGTTTGCCATTGCACTGGAGGAAGGGATGCGCACCCTGAAGCAGGACGGCATAGAGAAAGTATTGACCGGTGTCACCGACATTCACCAAGTGCGCGCGGTGTGCATCAAGTAGAAAATGGATACGAACAAGGTCATGGCGCAAGAGCACGCACAGCGTACTACGCTGGAAGGGCTGCTCAACCGTCTCAGCGATCTCAATGCAATCGGTGTCGCGTTATCCAGTGAGCGCGACATCAATCGCCTGCTGGAAAGCATCCTGAACGCGGCCATGAAAATCACCAATGCCGATGCCGGAACGCTGTACCTGCTGGATGCCGAACATCAGCAGTTGACCTTCGAGATACTGAACAACGACTCGCTCGGTATCCGCATGGGCGGATTGTCGGGGGAGCCGATCCCGTTCTATCCTATCCGCCTGTATGAGAACGGGCAGCCCAATCACGCCATGGTGGTGAGCCATGCCGCCTTGAGCGGTGAGACGGTCAATATCCCCGATGCCTATATTGCAGAAGGCTTCGATTTTTCCGGCACCAAAAAATTTGATGCCAAGACCGGTTACCGCTCGCGTTCATTCCTCGCAGTGCCGATGCGCAATCACGAGCGCGAAATCATCGGCGTGCTGCAACTCATCAACGCCATAGACAAGCAAAGCGGGGGCGTGCAGCCTTTTTCTAAGGATGACCAGCAGTTGCTGGAGTCGCTCGCCTCTCAAGCCGCCATCGCCATCAGCAACCGGCGTTTGATCCAGCAAATGGAAGAGCTGTTCGAATCTTTGATCAGCCTCATCAACACCGCTATCGACGATAAATCGCCCTACACCGGCGGGCATTGCGAGCGCGTTCCGGTGCTGACCATGATGTTGGCGGAAGCGGCGAACCGCAACAAACAAGGCGCGCTCAAAGACTTCAACCTGACCGACAAAGACCGTTACGAACTCAAGATCGCCGGACTACTGCACGACTGCGGCAAGATCACTACGCCAGTGCATGTGGTCGATAAAGCCACCAAATTGCAAACCATTTTCGACCGTATCCATCTGCTGGACACGCGTCTGGAAGTGCTCAAACGCGATGCCAAGATAGAAATGCTCGAAGGCCGCCTGAGTGCTGACGAATATGAAGCGCGCATCTGCCAGCTCGATTCCGACCGCGAGTTTTTGTGGACATGCAACACCGGTTCCGAAAAAATGTCCGATGCCGACATCGCGCGCGTGCAAAGCATCGCCCAATACCAGTGGCGCAACGAGCAGGGCGAGGCGGCGAATTTCCTCAGTGCAGATGAGCTGGCGAATCTCACCATCCGCTCCGGCACGCTGACCGCCGAAGAGCGCCAGATCATCAACCACCACATCTCGGTCACCATCAAAATGCTCGAATCCTTGCCGTGGCCCAGCCATCTGAAGCATGTGCCGGAGTACGCGGGCGGCCACCACGAGCGCATGGACGGCAAAGGCTATCCCAACGGCTTGAAACGCGATCAAATGTCGGTGCAGGCGAGACTGATGGGCATCGCCGACATCTTCGAGGCGCTCACCGCCAAAGACCGTCCTTACAAGGAAGGCAAAACCCTCACCGAATCGCTGTCTATTCTGGGGAAATTCAAACAGAGCGGGCATATCGATCCAGACCTGTTCGACGTATTCATCCGCGAAAAAGTGTATCTGGAATATGCGCACCGTTTTTTGGCGGAAGAGCAGATGGATGAAGTGGACGAATCCAGGATACCCGGCTATATTCCCTGATAAATCAAGCCATCGGCAATTCACTCCCCGTTTTCTGCATTTCGTCTCAATACTCTTTCGCATCCCATCCCGTTTCATTACAGTGTCTCCCGTCATCACCACAGGAGGCAACATGAAGCACATCGCAATTCTGGCAGCTTTGCTGCTGCCGTTCGCCAGTCAGGCGGGCGAATTGAAATTGGTATTTCACGGCGAGGGGCTGGTCGGGCAGGTGTTGATGGTTGCGCTGTTCAATTCACCTGAAACTTTCTTGTCGGATAAAACGGTGCTCGCACTCAAGGCGGAGGCGAGCGGCGATGCAACCACACTCATCATTCCTGATCTGAAGCCCGGCAAATACGCCATCTCCGCTTTTGCCGACAAAAATCACAACGAAAAACTGGATACGAATTTTGTCGGCAAGCCGAAGGAGTTGTACGGATTTTCCAACGATGCGCGCCATCTTGTCGGGACACCGGACTTCGCCGAAGCGTCGTTCGATGTCGGTGACGGTACGGTCACCCAATCCATCCATTTGCAGTGAGGATGCCATGAGCGAAACGCAATCCCCGATTCTCAAACTGCGCAACATCAAACGCCGCTTCATGCTGGGCGAGACGACGATTGATGCGCTGCACAGCATTTCATTGGACATCCACGCGGGCGAATTCCTCGCGGTGTGGGGGCCGTCCGGCAGCGGAAAATCCACGCTGATGAATATCATCGGCCTGATCGACGCGCCGACGGCGGGCGAGGTGACTTTCGACGGGCAGGACACGCATCTGCTGGACGACGACGCGC
Source organism: Sideroxydans sp. (assembly GCA_028710605.1). Classification (GTDB taxonomy): domain Bacteria; phylum Pseudomonadota; class Gammaproteobacteria; order Burkholderiales; family Gallionellaceae; genus Sideroxyarcus. The sequence goes on along the minus strand of JAQTTU010000001.1, from coordinate 269,896 downwards.
TCACCGAATTTCGCAGCAAGAAACTGGGTTTCGTGTTCCAGAACTTCAATCTGGTGCCGGTGCTGTCCGCGCTGGAGAACGTGATGCTGCCGTTGCAGATTCAGAACGTGGCCGAACATTCGGCACGCGAACGTGCAGCGGCGGCGCTGGTGGATGTGGGGCTGGAACGCTTCAAGCATTCCTTGCCGGACAAGTTGAGCGGCGGCCAGCGCCAGCGCGTGGCCATCGCGCGTGCGCTGGTGGTGAATCCCAAGCTGGTCATCGCCGACGAACCGACCGCCAATCTGGATTCGGAGAACAGCCGCATGGTGGTGGACTTGATGCGCGAGATGAACCGCGCGCGCAAAGTGACGTTCGTGTTCACCACGCACGATCCGCGTTTGCTGGAACATGTGGACAGAAAAATATTATTACGCGACGGCAATATCGAAAGCGATGAGGTGACCGCATGAAGAATCAAATCCGTCATTCCGGCGGAGGCCGGAATCCAGTTAATAAAAATATTCCCTTGCGCAGCAAGGCCAAAACCCAAAGGCATGTTGAACAAAACCGCTGGATTCCGGCCTGCGCCGGAATGACGATGAACGAGGTGACCGCATGAAGAACACATTCAAACTCGCCCTGCGCGGACTCATGCGCAACCGCCGCCGTTCGCTGGTGACCCTGCTCGCCATCGCGCTCGGCTTCTCCGCCATCACGCTGTTCGCCGGATACACACACAACGTGTATGACGGGCTCGCGCGCCAATCCATTCACGGTGAATTGCTGGGACACCTGACCTTGAGCAAGCGCGGCATGCGCAAGGAAGGCAAGCTCGATCCCGAACGCTACATGCTTACTGCGAACGAGGTGTCGGCGATCACCAAAATCCTGCAACAGGAGCCGCATGTGGTGCTGATCTCGCCGCGCCTCGCCATGAGCGGGCTGGTCAGCAATGGCCGCGCCAGTACCATCTTCATTGCCGAAGGCATCGAACCGTCGGCGATGGAACGCTTGCAGCAAAACATTTTGACCGAGCGCGAAAAAGCCAGCGGCATGTACGAGAAAGTAAAGAAAGTGCTCGATCCCAAGCATGACGAAGTGGTGGAGTTGAGCGAAGGTCTGGTCGATATGTTGCATTTGAAAAATGGTGAGCAGGCGGCGGTGCTGGTGAATACGCTGACCGGTCAAGCCAACGCGCTGGACATCACCGTCGGACACACGTTCAACACCGGCAACGCGGGCAGCAACGACAAGTTCGCTTTCGTCTCGCTGGCGCTGGCGCGTTCGCTGCTGGATGCGGAAGGCCGCGCCGACAGGCTGACGGTGTTGCTGGATGATGTGAAGCAGACCGTCGCCATGCGCGACACACTGCAAGCAAAACTGAATGCCGCCGGATTCGATGTCGAGATTCAGACCTGGCAGGAGCTGTCGGATTTCTATAACCAGGTGCACGGCATGTTCGACATGATCTTCGGCTTCATCTTTTCCATCGTGCTGACCGTGGTCATCATGAGCGTGGCGAATTCGATGGGCATGACCGTGGTCGAGCGTACCCGCGAGATCGGCACGCTGCGCGCCATCGGCTTGAAACGCAGCGGCGTGGTGAAATTGTTCACCATGGAATCGATGCTGCTCACACTGATCGGCTGCGTCACCGGCTTGCTCATCACGCTGCTCGTGCGCTGGGGTATCAATGTGGCGAACATCTCCTACACCCCGCCCAACAGCGCCGCCGCCGTGCCGCTGCTGGTCGATCTGGATACGGGGCGCATCATCTTCACCTTCTTCCTGATGGGGATCGTCGGCACACTGGCGGCGTACATGCCCGCAAGACGTGCGGCGAAGAAGGACATCATTGATGCGCTGGGGCATGTGTGATGTAGGAGCGAGCTTGCTCGCGAATGACTCAAAAATATTCGCGAGCAAGCTCGCTCCTACCAACCGCACGAACAGGAGAACGACAATGAACTGGTCAGACAACAAACTAATCCATTGCATCAGCAAACACGCATCAGGCCGCAACGTGCTGCTGTTCCTGCTGCTGAATCTGGCCATGACCGTGGTGATGAACGTCATTGCCTTTCGCTTCGGCCAGATGAACGACGGCATGCTGCCGCTGGATGTAACGATGTTCTACGGCGTGCAAACCGCCGCGCATTTTTTTGGCTCCGTACCGGATGCAGCGGCGCATTTCTACCTGTGGCTGATGATGCCGCTCGATGTGCTCTACATTCCGCTGTACTCGTTTTCTTTTGCGCTGATCGTGGTTTACCTGCTGCAACGCTTGGCGCGACGCGGCCATGTCTATCCGCAATGGCTGGTGCTGTATCCGTTCGCGGCTGGCTTGTGCGATTACCTGGAAAATTTCGGCTTCATCGCGCTGTTCAATCTGTATCCGGCGCAACCGCAAGCGTTGCTGTACGCCACCACGATGGCCTCGGCACTGAAATGGTTGGGCGCGTTCAGCGGCTTGAGCATCCTGTTGTATCTGGTGTTCAAATGGGTTATCACTCGACCGCAGCGGCAGAGGAGTCGCCATGGTGCGTAGCAAAACAAGTGGAGGCGTCGTGAACAAATATCTTGTAGCAAGTGGCGTGGTGTCGGTGTTGCTCGCGCTGGCGCACACAGCGTGGGGTTGGATGAACATCTACGGGGATGTCGCGCAGTTGAGTGCGATTGCTGGCGCAAGTCTGGAGGGTGCATTCCTTCAAGTTGGCGCGACGCTGCTGGTGGGCGGGATTGCGCTGGTGGTGCATGGCGTTCGCCGCGAAATGTCGAATGCGGTGCCGCTGCTGATCCTGGCGATCTATGCAGTGAATTTTGTCATCGGCTTGTCGCTGGTGATCGCCAAATATCCTTCGCTACTCGACCAAACTGCGCCGCAACTTATTTTGTATTCTTCAATGTTTTCCTTGCTGCTGCTGGGAATCAAAACGAATCGGAACAACATTAAACATTCGTATTTCAACTGAACGCGGATCGGAACAAACATGAAATCAAACATACATTGTTTAAGCCTGCTTGCGCTGATGTTGTGGAGCGCTGCGTCTTCTGCCGCACCCGATGCGCACCGCATTCTGCTCGACTCCGACCAAGCGCGCGGTGGCGGGCTGCCGGGCATCGTGTGGGAGATCAAATTGCAGTCGCGCGACGGCGACAAGATCGACGAGCCGCAACGCATCGTCGTCAAGGCGGTGGATGAATCCAGCGTGGCGGAAACACAGGAGCCGGTGCGTTTCAAAGGCTCGAAAATTCTGCAAGTGGATCGCAACATGTGGCTCACCAAGCCGGGTCTGTCCAAACCCATTCCCATCTCGCCGCGCCAGCGCATGAGCGGTCAGGCATCGAACGGCGACATCGCCGCCACCAACTACGCCAAGGATTACGAGGCGCAAATGAACGGCACGGAAACATTGGATGGTGAAGCGTGCTATGTGCTCGACCTGTCTGCCAAACACAAGCGCGCGACCTACGACAAGATCCGCTATTGGGTGTCGGTGAAACGCATGGTCGGGGTCAAGGCCGAGTTTTATTCGGTGAGCGGCAAGCTGCTGAAGACGGCGAAGTTTGAATACAACAACAGCATCGAACATGACGGCAAGCGTGCGGCCTTCGTGAGCAAGATGACCATCCGCGATGCGCTGATTGACGCGGAAACCGTGATGGAATTCGGTACGGTGAAAGTGAAAAAGATCGCGGCATCGGAATTTGATTTGGGGCAGTTGCAATAGGTCAACTCCTCCGCGAGCCGCATGAATAGGTGATCTACGATATGGCCAGCTTGGAGATTGCAGTATTTAGGGGCTTGCAGATGAGTTGGGTGTGGTGAATTTAGCAAATACGTTAGAAAGCGAAACAAACATGAACCTTCAATTGCGAAATATTTGTGTGGCAATGAGCCTGTGTTTATCCAGCGTGGCGTTTGCCGATGCCGGAGTTTTGATCCGTCCCCATGCGGGCTTCGGCAGCATGGACGGCAACTCATACCAGCATGCGGGTATGCGTTTGCTGTTCGACGCTTCAAGCGAAAAGAAGTACGGCCTGGAGCTGACGCGCGTCAACACCAAACAAGGCGACTATCTCGCGGCGGGCATCGTGCTGGAGAAAAAAGTGAACGGCTGGTTCAACCTGTCCATCGGCACCATCGGCTATCTCGGAGTCAACAGCACCACGGCTAACGTGCCCGGTCTGGTGGCTAACCTTGGTTGGGAGCCGGAGACGAACGGCGCGTTCAAACCGTTCGTGACCTTGCGCAACGACATTTTGTTCGGTGACAAGACGCGCGCCGGGACGGCGTTGAGCGCGGGCGTGGCGATGAAGTTTTGATCGAATCAGGTTAAATACAACAACTCGGAGGCATCAATGAAATTTCGACATCTGCTTTTGCTTCTTTGCGTGATCGGCACGATCCTGCCCAATATTTTGTTCGTGCCTTGGCTCATGGATCACGGGCTCGATATTCCGCTGTTCTTTGAAGAGTTGTTTTCCACGCGTATCGGCGGCTTGTCAGGGTTGGATGTGCTGGTATCGGGCGTGACGTTGTTCGTATTCATCCGGGTGGAAGGGATGCGCTTGCAGATGAAACACCTGTGGTTGCCCGTGGTGGGCACGCTGGGTGTGGGCGTATCTTGCGGACTGCCGCTGTTCCTCTACATGCGGCAATGCAGACTGGATGCCCAAGATGCGCCGCGCTAGTTTTCTGCTGTTGTGTCTCGCGGTCACACCCGCCTGCGCTGAAGAATCGGACTGCCGCACCTCGTGGGACGGCACGCTGTACGGTTACACCAGTCGCATGAGTTTGCGCGACGACAGTGTGTTGAATCCGAACAACCAGATCGCGCAGTTGGCGCAGCGCAGTGTTGTGGCGGAAGCGCGCTTTAATTTCAAGGCAGAGAACGAAACGGTGCGTTTTACGGCGCGGCCTATCGCCTCTGTGCGCGATACAAATTTGCAGCGCAGCGACGAAAGTTATGTGAGCCAATGGCAGTTGCGCGTACGCGCCGCCGAGGGATGGAATGTCGCCGTCGGGCGCGAGGTGATGAACTGGGGCGCGGCGCAATTCCGCTCGCCGTCCAGCCCGTTTTATTTCGACAACGGGCGCAGCGATCCGATGCGCGAGTTGGTGGGTATGGATAACGTCAAACTCACGTGGACACCGGACATGCAGAGCAGTGCCACGCTGGCGCGTATTGTGCGATCGGGATATGGCGCAGTCGCGCCTGATGTGTGGCGCGACAGTTGGCTGGTCAAACTGGATCAGCGCGGCGGCGAATGGGCGTATGGTGTGGTGGCGGTGAAAGCGCCCGATCTGCCTGCGTTCTATGGTGCGAACGCGCAGTACACATTGAGCGACACGCTGTTGTTGTATGGCGAATTGGGGTCGTCGGCGCGCGTTTCCGCATTGCAATCGCCCGCCGATGCGGCGCAGCCGTTCAGTCTGCAAACGCTCTCGCCGCGCCGCACCACGTCGCTGGCGGGTGCGGCTTACACGTTTGAAAACGGCCAATCGTTCAACGCCGAATATCTGCACGACAACCACGGCTACACTCAGGCTGAAACGGATGCCTACTTCGCTCGCGCCGCCGCTTCTCCAATGTGGGCGGGCATGGCGTTGGGCTACGCGCCGCCTTTGCTGGGGCGCGACTACCTGCATCTGGTGTGGCAGAGCAACATGATGGAAAGCGAGCATTATTGGCGCGCGATGTTCACGCACAATGTCACCGACGGCAGCAATGAACTGGGCGCTTACGGCGAAAAAAATTTGAGTCCGCATTTCAGCGCGTTTGCCACGCTGGTGTTCAACAGCGGCAGTGCGCGTCAGGAAATGTCGGCGCTGTTCGCGCGCAGTGTTACGGCGGGATTGAAGGTTGCGTTGCCGTGAGTGGTGCAAATGTTTTACTCCCTTCCCCCGTAGGCGGGGGAAGGGATGGGGATGAGGGTTTGTGCGTGCCGGATAGTTTGATTGCAGCTCAACAACCCTCACCCTAGCCCTCTCCCGCCTGCGGGAGAGGGAATGAAAATCAACGACTACTGGTTCGAATTAGAATTGCTGGATAATCCGCGCATGCGCAAAAACATTTTCATTACCACCTTCATCAATCTCCTGTTCAACACGGCCATTGCCGGCTTGCTCACGGCGATCAAATTCGGCGGTGGTTTCTGGATCAACTTCGTATTTTCGCAGTGCATCGGTTTGTCCATCTACGCCATCAACGCCTCGGTGATGTGCCGTGTCGCCAATAAGCGTTTACGCGCGGTGATACTCACGTTCAGCTTTCCCGGCAGCATCATGTTGGGCGTGTCGCTGGCGGCGTGGATCACCGATGCCGGTGGTTGGGACAACCCGCAAGCGTGGGTGGCGGTGGTGCTCGGTCTGTTCTTCGGCGGCATCGGCAGCCTCACATATTTTCTCAGCCAGCGCATCGAGCAACTCGATGCCGAAGTGAAACAGCGGCGCATGAACGAGATGGAAAGCGAGAAGCGCCAGATGGAAGCGCAACTGAAAATGTTGCAAGCGCAGATCGAGCCGCATTTTCTGTTCAACACGCTGGCCAATGTCGGCAGCCTGATCGACAGCGATCCGGCGCTGGCGAAAAAATTATTGGAGCGTCTCAACGACTGGTTGCGCATCGCGCTGGTGCGCGCACGCAGCGACCACGCCACGCTGGGCGACGAGCTGGACATGCTGGAAAATTATTTGCAGATTTTAAAAATCCGCTTCGGCGAACGCCTGCGCTGGCGCGTGGAAGTGCCCGAAGATGCCCGTCTTTCCTTGTTCCCGCCCATGCTGCTGCAACCGCTGGTGGAAAACGCGGTGCGTCACGGCATCGAACCGAAGATTGGCGGCGGCGAGATCGTGATTCGAGTTTCTGTTGAAAGTTTTTTGCTGCGCATCGAAGTGACGGACAGCGGTGTGGGGCTGATCGGTGACGAAGGCGGCGGAGCGGGGCTGGCGAATGTGCGTGCGCGGTTGGCGGCGTTGTTCGGCGCGGCGGGCAGGTTGGTGCTGGAAAATAATCCGCACGGCGGCGTGACGGCGAGCTTGGAGTTGCCGCGATGAAACTTAAACGTCATTCCCGCGCAGGCGGGAATCCAGTACAAATATACATCCCGCGTTGCGGACAAATAGTGGGTCTTGTCTTGCTGCGCAAGGTTTCTTCAATCAACTGGATTCCCGCTTTCGCGGGAATGACGGTGGTGTGAAATGAAAGCCCTCATCGCCGACGACGAACAGCATCTGGCTGCCGACCTGCAACGCAGGCTGATGCAACTCTGGCCGGAGTTGCAGATCATCTCTGTGGTGCACGACGGCATCGCTGCCGAACAAGCGTTGCAGGAACTCAGCCCCGACATCGCTTTCCTCGACATCCGCATGCCGGGGCAGAGCGGGCTGGATGCGGCGCGGGCGGCGGGCAAGGATTGCCGCGTGGTGTTCGTCACCGCGTTCGACGACCATGCGGTGCAGGCGTTCGAGCAGGCGGCTGCCGATTATTTGTTGAAGCCGGTTTCCGACGAGCGTCTGGCGCGCTGCGTGGAACGCTTGCAGCAGCGCGCCATGTTCGAGCCGGATGCCTTGATGGCGCGCTTGCAACAACTGCTGGCGAAACCCGCCAAGCCGGAACATTTGCGCTGGTTAAAAGTGCAGGTGGGACAGTCGGTGCGCATGCTGGCGGTGGAGGACGTGTGCTACTTCCAGTCCGCCGACAAATACACCACGGTGTTGACGCGCGATGCCGAGCTGTTGCTGCGCACGCCGCTGAAGGACTTGATAGTCCAACTTGACCCGGAACAATTCTGGCAAGTGCACCGGGGCACGCTGGTTAGCGTCAAACAAATTGTTTCCGCGCATCACGATTTGCTGGGCAAGGTGTCGCTCACTTTGCGCGACAGGACGGAGAAGGTCGCGGTGAGCAGAAGCTACGCGCACTTGTTCCGGCAAATGTGAAAACGCCGTAACGGGCTGCTTGTAGATCGCCTATTGACGGGCATCTTCACGGGGTTGCTGCGGTGCGCTCAGACCCAGTCTGCCCTTGAGCAGGCCGATGAGTTTGTCCGGCAAATTGTTTTGCGCGCTGTTTTGTTCGTCCGCGCTGTCCAGCCGTTTCAGCATGTCGTGATACAGGCGTATCGTTTCCACCAGAATCACCGCTTCGCCGCCGCGCGCTTTGCCGTGTTTCGCTTTGGCGAAGTAAGCCGGGCGCGCCAGCAACGGCATGGTGCGTTTCACGTCCGACCACACGTCCGGGTTCAAGCCCGATTGCAGCGCCAGAATGCGCGCATCTTCCAGATGTCCCATGCCCTGGTTGTAAGCGGCCAGCGCCATCCACAGTCTGTCCTCTTCGTTGATGCGCAGCGGCAATTGTTCCTTGAGCAGTTGCAGGTAGCGCGCACCGGCGAGGATGCTGGCGCGCGCATCCAGACGGTTCTCCACCTGCATGCGGTCGGCGGTTTCTTCGGTCAGCATCATCATGCCGCGCACATTGGTGTAGGAGGTGGCTTGCGGGTTCCAGTGCGATTCCTGATAGGCCAGCGCGGCGAGCAGTTTCCAGTCGATGCCGGTGAGGTCGGCGGCTTCCTGAAACAACTGGCGGTAACGCGGCAACAGCGTGCGCGCCTGGTTGATGAAGGCTTCGGCGTTCACCGCGTTCAGCCGTTCGTTGTAGCCGTAGTAGCGGTCTATCAGGCGGCGCAACGTACCGTCCCGTTTGATGCGCGCGAAAAATTGCTGCGCCTCGTCGAACAATTGCGGGTCGCCGTCGGCGGCAAAAGCCCAGGTCAAATCGGAAGGTGAGCCGAGGTCGAGCGCATTGCCCAGATCGGGATAATAGTTGCGCGCGGTGGCCAGTTGCTCGTTGTTCGCCACCGTGCAGTCCAGCTTGCCCTCGGCCACTTGTTCCAGCAGTTCGACCGGCGAAGTATCGCGCTGCGAATGCCACGACAGCTTGTCGTGTTCGCGTTGCACCTCGCGCAGCACGGATTCCTGCGGCGAACCGGCGGCGACCACCAGCGTGCGCGCGGCGAGGTCGTCTATATCGTCCGGCGTATCGCCTTGGCAGATCAGCAGTTCATCCAGCGCCTGATAGGATTTGCTGAAGCGCAATGCGTAATCGGTTGTGCTGCGCACCGCCGTCGCCAGATGCGCCTTGTGCGCGACCAGCGCGGGCAGTTTTTCGTCTATCGCCAGCGGAATCGTTTTCAGCCGCACTTGTAACTGCTGGGCAAACTGGGCGGCCAGCGCCGTTTCAAAAGCGTTCGCGGTTTCCATTTCGGCGGGCGGCACGATGACCACCAATTCGCCCCGATGCCAATCCGGCAAAGGTGAAACAGCGGTGGTCTTGACCCAGAGCCAGGCACCCAGCGCGAGGACGACGGCAAGTTGTAGGGGGAGCAGGCTGCGCATGTCGAACATTCTGCCCGAAAAATTAATCTTGCTGGTAAAATGCGCGCCCTCACGCTTCCGGGCTTCATCGGCGCGTGCGGAAATGCAGTGTTCGGAGAGGTGGCAGAGTGGTCGAATGTACCTGACTCGAAATCAGGCGTAGGTGCGAGCCTACCGAGGGTTCGAATCCCTCCCTCTCCGCCAAATAAAAAAACCGCCCCTTGTGGGCGGCTTTTTATTTTGTAGGTCGGGTTTCAACCCGACAATTTCAAATCTGAACAGATATGTCGGGCTGAAGCCCGACCTACGGGCAAAGCCCGCATCAGCTTCCCAGCACGGTCGCCCCGTGGCAAGACTCGCAATTGGAGCGGCTCTTCACGTCGGCATGATCCCATTCCTTGGCGGCGATCACGTGATGTTCGCGTTTGAACCAGGGCGTATCGCTGATGCGCAAACTGGATGAACTATACAGATTGCCGTTGCTCGCATTGCGTTTCAGGAAAGCGAGAATCTGCTTGTTGTCCTTGGCATCGAGGGACGCATTCGAGCCGAAGTGTTTGTCCAGCCCGTCCATCAGGCCTTGCCAGTTTTCCGCCGACATCAGCCGGGGCGGATAGGCGACATGGCAGCTGCCGCATTCTTTTTTCCATTTGGTTTCGTTGGGTCCTGGCTGCTGATCGCTTCCCGCATAGACCAGATTCATGCCTGTCGCCAGCAACAGTGCTACTGCAAATCGCTTCATGTCTTGTCTCCTTGAATGGCACATCTCCGGCAGTCTGTTAACTGTCTGTTCGACCCCGGTTAACCTGCTTTCAGGCCGCGCAGTGTAGCGAAAAATCAAAATTAATGTTTAATGCATGGAAAAATATATCCCGGTGAAGCTGGGGAACTTTTTGGCTCCGGGCAACAATGGTTTCGTTGCTTTGTTTGCCATGCCGCCGCAGAATGCATCGGGTACGCAATACGAAACGACTTTTTCGGAGCACTCCCAATGGCGATGCGAATCTTTTCTGTACTGTGTTTTGTCGCGTGCGCGCTAGGCGCGCTGCCCGCGCATGCCAAGCAAGGCGCGCCCTCCGGCAAGTTGGCCAGTGCTCCGCTCGCGGCTTCCGCGCCGCAGGCCGCATCGTCTCCCGCCGGTTTCCCGGTGCAATTTGCCGGGGTGCAAATTATCGAAATCACCGGCAGTCCGATCGCTTCGCTGAGCCCGGAAAGCCGCGCCCAACTCATTCTGAAAAACATCCAGAATTTTGCCGACGGCAATGCCGATGTCGCCACGCTCAAAGTGAGCGCGCTGGCGGAAGGGCAGGGCATAGGCGGCGACGGCGCGATGCTGATGATCGTGACGGCGCGCGATGCGGAAATCCGGGGTAAATCTGCGGAGGCGCTGGCCGGGGAGATTCTCGGGCGGATACGGGCGGCGGTAACCGACTACCGCACCCAACGCTCGTGGCATATCTACGGCTTCGCCAGCGCTTTCTTCTTTCTCGCCCTCATCGGATTGTGGCTGGCCTTGCATTGGAACAATAAAGCGTTCGTCTGGTTGACCGGCAAGGTGCTCGCTTCCGACCAATACTGGAAGAAGGGAATTCACTTCAAAGGGGTTGAGCTGTTTTCTTCCAGACGGCTTGAGGGCTTGTTGCTGGCCGCGCTGAAACTCTTGCGCACGTTTATCGTGTTGCTGTGCCTGTATGTTTTTCTGTTGCTCAGTCTCGGATTTTTCCCGGAAACGCGCCAGTTGCGCGCCACGATACTCGAATATTTGCTCAAACCGTTCGCCACGATTTTTCACAACGTCATCGGCTATATCCCGAATCTGTTTTACATTTTCGTCATCGGCTTCATCGCGTTTTATATCCTGAAACTGATTGCTTATATTTTCAGGCTCATCGAACGCGGCGAATTGAAGTTTGACTGGTTCTACGCCGACTGGGCGCGTCCCACTTACCAGATCGTGCGCTTCCTGGTCATCGTCACCGCGCTCATCAGCGCCTACCCGTATATTCCCGGTTCCAGCTCGCAGGCTTTTCAGGGCGTGAGTCTGGTGCTCGGGGCAATCATCTCGTTCGCGTCCTCGTCGGCCATTTCGAATATCGTGGCCGGAATCATTCTGACCTATACCCGCGCGTTCAAATTGAACGACCGCATCAAGGTCGGCGACACAGAGGGCGATGTGGTCGAGAAAACGCTGCTGGTGACGCGCATCAATACCATCAAGCATGTGATCGTGACCATTCCCAATTCGCTGGTGATGGGCGCGCAGATCATCAATTTCAGTACCTCGGCGGCGGATGGCGGCGGCGTGATTCTGCATACCACGGTCACCATCGGCTACGACGTGCCGTGGAAACAAGTGCGCGACCTGCTGATTGAAGCCGCGCTGGCCACGGAAAAAATTCTGCCGCAGCCCGCGCCGTTCGTGCTGCAAACCTCGCTGGACGATTACTACGTCAGCTACGAAATCAACGCCTACACCAAAGAGCCGCAATTTATGGCCAACATCTACTCGGACATGCACCGCAACATTCTCGACAAATTCGATGCCGCCGGCGTGGAGATCATGTCGCCGCATTACTACGCCCTGCGCGACGGCAATGCCTCGACCGTGAACAGCGTGGCGGCGGATAGCGCATATCAAGCGCCGGCATTTCGCGTCGGCACTGTGCCGGACGGCACGGCTAAATAAGCGCGCGGCAACGGGCGATTCAATCAAAAAAAACCGCAGTTGAGGTGTTTGTAGGTGCGAATTTATTCGCACATAACTCTTTTGGCGTGCGAATAAATTCGCACCTACCAAGACAGTGCAACGCTGGGAAGTGGCAGTGTATTAGCCATCGACTGCCGTTTCTGGGTTCAAGCAATCAACGCATGCAGCCGTTTACCGGGAAATGCGGACTATTGCGCTTTCTTCTGTACCACCACGCGATGACATTGAGGGCACTCCATACTTTCCGGTCGTTCAATGCCATCTTCCTCAAACCCCTCCAGAGCATCGCCCAGCGTCGCCAGTGATGCGTCGCAATGGGGGCAAAATACGCCGTTGGCTTCATGGAATGCTTTCGCGGTGAAAGCGATGTAGGCCGCCAGCAAACAAAACGCGATGAGCGCTGCGGCGAGACAAGTTTCAGCAACCGGGGTGGGTAGGATATTCGTCATAAAAAGCACGACAACCGCGATAGCCGCCCCGAAAATGCCGAAGAAAACCTTCAGGAATGTGCTGCCCCGGACAGATACGGCAACCTCATATTTTTCGAGCCGTTGTTCCAGTTCTTCATAACTCCATGCCATAGATGAGTGCCTTTGTTATTTTGAAAACAGTTTCATGATAAAACATGTGCTCATGGACTGCGCCGGATAATACGAGAAAAACAGAGAAGATTAACGGGAAGCCCTCGCGCCTTCCATTTCAGCAATCAGTCTGGGCAACCTGTCGGCAATAAAACGCTTGCTCTCAACCAGTTTGACGAGTTTGACCGGATTGATTGCTTCGTAGATTTCAGCCCCGTGTTTTCTGGCAAATATGCCTGCCGGGCTGCGAGCCGTTTCGGCGATTTTCTCGATAGCGTTAAGCGCGACTTTTTCATCGCGCTTGATGGTTTCGGCGATATAAAGCTCCGCCACTTTGATAGCCAGCGTCACCTGCCTTAATCCGGCAGCATTTTGCTTGTCCTGAACGCAGCGGAAATTCTCCGCGCGGCTGATCAGCACATCAATCGGATGCATCACCAGAAACGGATGCCCGTCCGCCGCCATTTCCACCGCGCGGCGTTTTACGCCGTCGGTGTCCATCGTGCCGACATGATGAATCACATCAATATTCACAAACTCATGCTCACCCACCGGCAGCAACACTTGCCCGGAAATAATGGTGATGGATTTTTTGGGAGGGTATTTGGCGAGGCCGCCGATGGCATTCGCGATCAGCGCGACATGGCTTCGGTCGCCCAGAATATCGGTGTCCTTGCTGATGGCCGGAGTACCCCGCAACAAGCTGTCGAGCTTGTAATACGACAACCAGAAAATGAGCGACTGCCCACCGACAAGGATTGCATCGCGCGGCAGATTTTTCAGAACCGTATCAAGGTTGGTGGAAGAAAACGCGATTTCAGGCCTCCTCTAAAAATTCAAAGTTCTAAGCAAGACAAGGCGCGAGCAAAAAATTGCGACGCAGCATATGTCGGATATGTAAGGAGCAATTTTTTGTGAGCAACGCAGTATTGCGACGAAATTTGGATTTTTAGAGGAGGCTTTCAGTTTTGCTGCGCACTCAATACTCGTCGCTTCTGAACTTCGCGCGGCCTCGACACTTGACTGCCACCTCGCGGAACAACATCGCATCGGCAGCGCGCGCCTTGCCGCTGGCGATGTCCGCGAAAAAAGCATTGCGCTTATCGTTCTTCTCGCTTAACAACTTATCCTTAACACCGACACCCAATTCAGCGGATACTTTTTTCAGCTCACTGCGCTGCGTCAGGCAAAGCGCTTTCATGGCAGCGACAGCGGTGATTTCACCATTCATCAAATCGATCAGCACATCGCGCTTTTCCTGCTCGCCCAGCTTACTGCCGCCGTTCAGTTTCCAGTAATCCTCGGCGGAAAGCAGGTACGCGAACACCTTGCCGTTCATGGTGATCTCGACAGGCGCGCTTTCGGCAGATTCAAAAACCTGACCCAAGCGGTTCTTCATTTCTTTGGCGGTGTAAGTTTTCATGATGCCCGCACAATATTGGCAAAGTAGCTACTTTGTCAATGCGTGGGTTAGGGGTTGGGATGTCGTAATGCAAGAGTTGCCCCCATTTTTTCGAGCGGAGGGAGCGAACTTGAGCGTAGGGTTAGCCCTTGTTTTGATTGCGAGCTCGAACAATGTGAGAAATAACCTTCTGGTTAATTTGGACACGCTTGTCATGCTGCGCTCCTGATAGTTTTCGCTTGCGCCATGTGTTCATATAGAACTTTCTCTCCCATTCATTTATCCAGCCTTTCTTGAATGCGTGGTCGATTGTTTCTGCATTGATGGCGCGCTCAATATCTCCTTGAATGCGACCGATTGCTTGAAATATAAGATCGGACGGAAGGGTTTTAAATTTCTTGACACAACAGTTTCCAACGATTGCAGTATTCTGGTTTCGGTAGTTTCTGAGAAGGCAGATTTCAACTATCGGAAAATGTCCACATAGGCAAGTATCGGGCTCATCTTCTCGCCATATGTGTTCCAGCCCCCATTCGAGCTTTGCCTCATCCCAAGTCTTTGCGACGCTGAGTTCGACAATTCCTTGAGTGAGCTTGAAATCGGACATATACCTCCCAAGGGCTAACTAGAAATTGAAAACATTTTCATAAGCCAGCAATGTCGCCTATGTCTGTTCGCGCTGTCAACACAATGCGGATGTTTTTCATTTATTCATTCGGTTAGCATAATCCCGCTGCGAGACTTCTGTTTTAGGGCAACCTAAAATTCTGCGGATGGAAGCTAAAATCGTTTCTCAGGATTCGCCCAAACTGCTCAACCGGATGCGCGCCGAGTAAAAGAGGGAGGCGCGAAACACATCTCGCCCGCAAGCCAATACCCACGCCACTCTCCATCAATCGCATCGCGTAGATCGCCTATTGGCGGGCATCTCCACGATGTTCTGTTTTGAAAATTGCGCATTTCCCTCCGCGCGCTCCCGAATAATTTTCAGGATTATTCCCGGAGCATAGTTTGCGCGATGGTAAAATCCAGCCCAGATTTTTTCCGCGAATATCATGCACCCCTCTTTCGTTCATCTCCGGTTACACAGCGAGTATTCCATCGCCGACGGCATCGCCCGCATTCCCGGGGCGGTGAGCGCGGCGAAGGCCGATGGCATGCCCGCGCTGGCGCTGACCGATTTGTCCAATGTGTTCGGGCTGGTGAAGTTTTACAAGGCGGCGCGCGGGGCGGGGATCAAACCGGTGGTGGGCTGCGATGTGTTCGTGAGCAACGATGCGCTGCGCGAGCAGCCGTTCCGTTTGCTGCTGTTGTGCCAGTCGCACGCGGGTTATCTGCGCTTGTGCGAGTTGCTGACGCGGGCGTATTTGCACAACCAGAATCGCGGTCGCCCGGAGATTCGACGCGAATGGTTGCAAGAGGGCACGGACGGGCTGATCGCGTTGTCCGGCGCGCATCTGGGCGAAGTGGGTGTTTCGCTTGCGAACGGCAATGCGGCCAGTGCCAAAGTCATCGCGCAGGATTACGCCGGGTTGTTTCCCAACCGTTTTTATCTGGAGGTGCAACGCTACGGCGCGCCGCGCGAGGAAGTGCATTTGCGCGACACGGTGAAGCTGGCGGCGGAGCTGGCGCTGCCGGTGGTGGCCACGCATCCGGTGCAGTTTCTTGCCATCGACGATTTCAAGGCGCACGAGGCGCGGGTGTGCATCGCCGAAGGCTATGTGCTGAACGACAAACGCCGTCAGCGCGTGTTCACCGCGCAGCAATATTTCAAGACGCAAGCCGAGATGGCGGCGTTGTTCGCCGATCTGCCGGAGGCGTTGCAGAACAGCGTGGAGATCGCCAAGCGCTGCAACCTCACGCTCAAACTGGGCAAGCCCTGCCTGCCCGATTTCCCCACGCCCAACGGCGAATCGCTGGATGATTTTCTGCGCAGCGAATCGCAGCGCGGGCTGGTCGAGCGCATGGCGCACCTGTATCCCGACGAGGCGAAGCGCACCGAGAAGTGGGCGGAGTATCAGGACAGGCTGGACTTCGAAATCCAGACCATCATCAAGATGGGTTTCCCCGGTTACTTTTTGATCGTGGCCGACTTCATCCGCTGGGCGAAACAATTCCGCGACGAAAAATTTCCCAACGGCGTGCCGGTGGGGCCGGGGCGCGGCTCGGGTGCGGGTTCGCTGGTGGCGTATTCGCTGGGCATCACCGATCTTGATCCGCTGCGTTACGACTTGCTGTTCGAGCGCTTCCTCAATCCAGAGCGCGTGTCCATGCCCGACTTCGACGTGGACTTTTGCCAGGACGGGCGCGAGCGTGTGATCGAATATGTGCGCCATAAATACGGTGTGAACAACGTGTCGCAGATCGCCACTTTCGGCACCATGGCCTCCAAAGGCGTGATCCGCGACGTGGGACGCGTGCTGGATTTTCCCTACATGCTGTGCGACCGTTTGTCCAAGCTGGTGCCGCTGGATGGCGTGAAGCCGGTGTCGCTGGCCAAGGCGCGCGAGATGGAGCCGGAGTTCAATGCGATCATCAATAGCGAAGAAGGCGTGGATGAGTTGATGGAGCTGGGCGAACGGCTGGAAGACCTGACGCGCAATGTCGGCATGCACGCGGGCGGCGTGCTGATCGCGCCGGGCAAGCTCACCGACTTCTGCCCGCTGTATTGCGCCGAAGGCAGCGAGAGTACGGTGAGCCAGTACGACAAGGATGACGTGGAATCGGTCGGTCTGGTGAAGTTCGACTTCTTGGGGCTGCGCACGCTGACGATCATTGATTGGGCGGTAAGGTATGTGCGGCAATTGCAAGCAGCGCGGAGGAATGCACAAAGTGTTCCCTCACCCCAACCCTCTCCCGGGGGGAGAGGGAGTGAAGTCGCCGCTCCGCACAACGAAGCGGTGCAGCATGATGTTGACGCTGTTTTGCCCCCTCTCCCCCCGGGAGAGGGCGGGGGTGAGGGAACACTCTTTAACATCGACACCATCCCCCTGGACGACAAACAGACCTACGACAAGATTTTCAAACCCGCCAACACCACCGCTGTATTCCAGTTCGAGTCGCGCGGCATGAAGGATTCGCTGGTGAAAGCAGAGCCGGACTGCATCGACGATTTGATCGCGCTGAACGCGTTGTATCGTCCCGGTCCGATGGACTTTATCCCGGATTACATCAACCGCAAACACAAGCGCGAGCAAGTGGTCATCCCGCATCCTTGTCTGGAAAAAGTGGTGGGCGCGACCTACGGCATCATGGTGTATCAGGAGCAGGTGATGCAGGCGGCGCAGGTGGTGGCCGGTTACACGCTGGGCGGCGCGGACATGTTGCGCCGCGCGATGGGCAAGAAGAAGGCCGAGGAAATGGCCGAGCAGCGCAGCATTTTTGTGGCGGGTGCGGCGAACAACAATATCGACGAAAAGAAGGCGAACGAAATCTTCGACACCATGGAGAAGTTCGCCGGTTACGGTTTCAACAAATCGCACGCCGCCGCGTACTCGGTGGTCGCCTACCAGACTGCGTACCTGAAATGCCATTACCCCGCCGCGTTCATGGCCTCGACCATGACCTCGGAAATGGTCAACACCGACAAGGTCAGTTTCTTCTATCAGGACACCTTGCAGCAGGGCGTGAGCATTTTGCCGCCGGACATCAACAGCTCGTTTTTCCGCTTCACGCCGGTGGATGAGAAGACCATCGCCTACGGCCTCGGCGCGGTGAAAGGCACGGGCGAAGCGGCGGTGGAAAATATTGTGGCGGCGCGCAAGGATGGCGCGTTCAAAAACCTGTTCGATTTCTGCCGTCGCGTGGACAAGCGCATCGTCAACCGCCGCTCCATCGAAGCGCTGATCCGCGCGGGCGCGTTCGACACAATTTGCGACCATCGCTACCAGTTGCTGGCCTCGCTCGATGCCGCCATGGGCAACGCCGAACAGCACGCGCGCTCGGCCAACCAGAACAGTCTGTTCGGCGACGACGACAGCGCCGACATGGTGCTGCAAATGGCCGATGTTCCGCGCTGGAAAATGCGCGAACAACTGGCGCAGGAAAAAACCGCGCTGGGATTCTTTCTGAGCGGGCATCCGTATTATGAATTTGCCGCCGAGCTGTCCAACTTCGTCAAACACAAACTGGTCGAAGTCACGCCGGAACTGGTCGCCCCGGCCGCCGGTAACAACGGCTTCGTCAAACGCAACAGCGGCAAACAACTGGTGCTGGCGGGTATGGTCAACGGCGTGCGCATCCTGCAAACGCGGCGCGGCAAGATGGCGGTGGTGACGCTGGACGACGGCAGCGCGCAACTGGAAGTCACCGTGTTCAGCGACCTGTACGATGCCAACCGCCCGTGGATACGCGACGACGAACTGCTGGTGGTGCAAGGCCGCGCCAGCATGGACGACTACTCCGGCAACATGCGCGTCACGGCGGAAGCGTTGTTCGACTACGCCTCGGCGCGCGCCGCCTTCGCCAAACGGCTGGATATTTTCTGCACCATCGACGGCAACGTGCGCGTGGCGCAACTGGCCGAACAACTCAAACCCTGGTGCGGCGGACAATGCCCGGTGCAGATCAATTACCGCAATTTCATCGGCAGCGCACCGCTGCGTCTGGGCGAGGAATGGCAGGTTTCGCTGCCGGACGAGTTGCTCGAAGGGTTGCGCGCCCTCTGCGGCGCGGAGAATGTGCAAGTGGTTTACGCGTGATGCGGGGTGCGACCCGCGTGTCTGACTATCCAAAAAACCATCAAAAATCCAACAAGTTGAAAAATAATGCCGCGAGTGTTACGGTGCGGCCTTGGAGGAATTTCCACAACCTAACAGGATGCGCTTGACAGTGTGTCCGCCGCAAAGACGGTCGGGTTGTGTCGAGTATGAAAAAATGAAAAAAATATCAAACCAGCTGATCGACATCGCCTCGCGCGATGTCGCCTGTTTGCCTGCCGATGCCTCTATCTCCGAGGCGGCGCGCGTCATGGCGCAGCGCAAGTATTCCTGCATCGTCATCATCAACGCGGACAGACATCCGGTCGGCATCGTTACCGAGCGCGACATTTTGCGCGCCATGCGCGCCGGTTCGCCTCCCGAAACCCCGCTGCACATCGGCATGTCCGCGCCCGTCATCGTCATGTCCGGCGAACGGAATAGCCTGGAGGCCTACCAGACCTGCATGCGCGAAGGCATCCGCCATCTGGTGCTGGCGGACGAAGACGGCGCGGTCATCGGCGTGGTCAGCGAAACCGACTTCCGTTTGCATCTGAATCTCACCGCGCTGGCCGGACACCATCTGGTGGTCTCGGTGGTCAAACGTTCCGTGCTCAGCCTGCCGCCGCAAAGCAGCCTGATGCAGGCGCTGAACCTGATGCAGGCGCAGCGCGAGAGCTGCGTGGTGGTGGTCGAGGGCGACAGGCCGGTCGGCATTGTCACCGAGCGCGACGTGGTGAAGTTTTATGCGCGCGAACCCGATCATGTCGGCGTGCCGCTGGCGCAGGTGATGACTTCGCCGGTGCTGACCATCACCGGCGATGCCACCATCAACCAGGCCGCCGCGCAGATGCTGGCGAGCAAGGTGCGCCATCTGGCGGTGGTGGATGACGCGGGGCGCATGCTCGGGCTGGTGGGCGAGCACGATCTGACCCAGTCCATGGTCAACGGCTTGCTGGGCGAAAAGTTCGAAGTGGACGAGCTGCTGCTGCACGCCGTCATCGACACCATCCCCGACCTGATCTGGCTGAAGGATGCGGAGGGGCGCTACCTGTCGTGCAACCGCCGCTTCGAACTGCTGTTCGGTGCCAAGGAGGCGCAAATTATCGGCAAGACCGATTACGATTTTGTGGACAGGGAACAGGCCGATTCTTTCCGCGCGAACGACCGCAAAGTGATGGTGTCGGACAGCGCTAACGTCAACGAAGAATGGCTGACGTTTGCGGCGGACGGCTATCGCGGATTGTTCGAGACCATCAAGTCGCCGATGCGCGACAGCCGGGGAAAACTGATCGGCGTGCTGGGCATCGCGCGCGACATTTCCGAACGCGAACGCAACCGGCGCGCGTTGCAGGAAAGCGAGCGCGAATTCCGCACGCTGGCCGAGAATACGCCGGACAACGTCATCCGCTACGACCGGAATTGCCGGGTGATCTATGTCAATCCGGCCATGGCGCTCACCATCGCGCCCGAATTCTTGCCGGTGGTGGGAAATCTGCCGTTTGAGTCCGATCCCGGATCGGCGCAGTTGCGCGGCCTGCAAGCGCTCGTCGAGCAGGTCATCGAAAGCGGCGAGCGGGTGGAAGTCGAATTCGAGATATTGCACCCGGACCGCAGCCTGCATTGGCATCACGTCATTTTCGTCGCCGAGCGGGACAAGAGCGGAGCAGTAGATGGCGCACTGGGCATAGGCCGCGACATCACCGAGCGCAAACGTCTGGAACAAACACTGGCCGAAAACGAACTCAAATACCGCACGCTGTTCACCTCGGCCAACGACGGTTTTTTCCTGCTGGACGAGAGCGGCAAAATCATCGAGTGCAACCCCAAGGGCGCGGACATGTACGGCGTTACGGCGGCGGAGCTCATCGGACGTTCGCCGCTGGAATTTGCGCCGGAACGGCAACCGGGCGGCCAATTGTCGTCGCAGGCATTTTTCGAGAAATACCAACAAGTCTTGCGCGGCGAGTCGCTGCTGGTCGAGTGGCAATCGTTGCGCGTTGACGGCACGCCGTTCGATGTCGAGATCACCCTGAACAGTATTGAGCTCGGCGGCAAACCGCGCATCCACGCGGTGGTGCGCGATGTCACCAGCCGCAAACAATCCATGCTGCAACTGGAAGAATACCGGCGGCGGCTGGAAGGGCTGGTGGCCGAGGAATCCACCAAATTCCGCGCGCTGGTCGAGCAGTCGCTGGTCGGCATTTACATCATTCAGGACGGCGTGTTCCGCTACGTCAACCCCGGCCTGGTCAAGATGTTCGGCTACGAATCGGCGGACGGCATGGTGGATGCGATTCCAGTGCGCCAGTTCATCCACGATGACGATCAATCGCTGGTCGCGGAAAATATCCGTCGCCGTCTCGACGGCGAGGTGGGCGATTTGCGCTACAGCTTCACCGCGTCCAAACGCGACGGTTCGCCCATCGCGGTCGATGTGCACGGGCGCAAAATCGAATATCAGGGCAGACCGGCCATCATCGGCACGCTGGTTGACATTACCGAAATGCGGCGCAGCAAGGAAGAGCTGGAGCAGATGGTGTATGTGAAATCCGCCGAACTGCGCCAGAGCGAAGAGCTGCTGCGCACGCTGATCGAGGCGATTCCCGATGCCATCGAATTCAAGGACGGCGAAGGGCGCTGGTTGGAATCCAATTCCGCCGCGCGCGCGGCATTCGGCCTGGATGCGCGAACCAGTCGCGGCAAGCGCGACGCGGAACTGGCGGAGATGGTCGAGCCGCACAACAAGGCCGCGCTGCTGCAATGCGCGGAGACGGATCAGCAGGCGTGGCAAGCGGGCGGCATGCTGCGCGTGGAAGAAATCATGCCCATGCCGGACGGCGACAAACTGACGTTCGATGTCATTAAAGTGCCGCTGTTCAACGACGACGGCAGCCGCAAAGGGCTGGTTATCGTCGGGCGCGACATCAGCGAGCTGAAGCGGGCGGAAGCGGGCTTGCGCATCGCGGCCAGCGTGTTCGACAACACGCAGGAAGCGATCACCATCACCGATGCCGACAACATCATCATCGATGTCAATCCGGCGTTCACGCGCATCACCGGTTACAGCCGCGAAGAAGTGCTGGGCAAGAACCCCAAGATGCTCAGTTCGGGCCGCCAGGACCCGGTGTTCTACGCCGAGATGTGGCGCTCGCTGAAAGAGAAGCGGGCGTGGCGCGGCGAAATCTGGAACCGGCGCAAGAGCGGCGAAATCTATGCGGAACTGCTTGCCATCTCGGCCATCTGCGACGACGCGGGCAAGGTGCAGCGCCATGTCGGCGTGTTCTCTGACATCACTTATTTCAAGGACCACGAGGCCGAACTGAGCCGCGCCGCCAACTACGATTTGCTCACCGGCGTGCCCAACCGCCGCCTGCTCGCCGACCGTCTGCGCCAAGCCATCGTGCACGCGCAGCGCAGCGGAAAAATGCTGGCCATCTGCTACATCGACCTCGACGGTTTCAAGAGCGTCAACGACCAGTACGGGCACGGCACGGGCGACTTGCTGCTGATCGACATCACGCGCCGCCTGCACGAAGTGTTGCGGGCGGGCGATACCCTGGCGCGGTTGGGCGGCGACGAATTCGTGGTGCTGTTCAACGACCTGATGCACGAGGTCGAATGCTTCCAAGTGCTGGAGCGCATCATGCATACCATCTCCGCGCCCATGCAGATCGGCGAGCAGCAAATCGCCGTGTCGGCCAGCATCGGCGTGACCTTCTATCCCAACGACGACGAAGACGGCGATACCTTGCTGCGCCACGCCGACCAGGCGATGTACGTGGCCAAGCAGACCGGCAAGAACCGCTACCACGCCTACGACATCATCAACGACCAGATGGTGCGCTCGCTGCACGAATTCAGGTCGCGCATCCAGTCCGGTTTCGAGCATGACGAGTTCGAACTGTATTACCAGCCCAAGCTGGAACTGGCGACCAACAACGTCGTCGGAGTCGAGGCGCTGATCCGCTGGCACCACCCCGAACGCGGCCTGCTGCACCCGGCAGAGTTTCTGCCGCTGATCGAAAATTCCGAAATCGAAACCCGCCTCGGCATCTGGGTGCTGGACACCGCGCTGGCGCAACTGCACGCCTGGGAGCGCGCGGGCGTGTCGATGGAAGTCAGCATCAACATCGCCGCGCGCCATTTGCAATCGCCGGATTTCGTCGATGAATTGCAGCTCAAACTGGCGCAATACCCCAAACTGGAACACGGCAGGTTGCAGATCGAAGTGCTGGAAACCGCCGCGCTGGAAGACATGGGGCAATCCTCCGCCGTGATCGAAGCCTGCCGCAAACTGGGAGTCACCTTCGCGCTGGACGATTTCGGCACTGGCTACTCCTCGCTGGTCTATCTGCGCAAACTGTCCGCCGACACGCTCAAGATCGACCAGTCCTTCGTGCAGGACATGGCCAGCAACGAAGCCGACCGCGCCATCGTGCAAGGCGTGATCGCGCTGGCCAAAACCTTCGGCCGCAAAACCGTGGCCGAAGGCATGGAAGACCCCGCGCTGCTGCAAACCCTCACCGACATGGGCTGCGGCTACGTGCAAGGCTACGGCATCGCCCACCCCATGCCCGCCAAGGATTTCATCGACTGGTACCGGCAGCGCAACGCGAAATATTAACCCCGGATAATTCATTAGCCGAAACATCCCCTCCCCCTTGCAGGGGGAGGGTTAGGGAGGGGGTAGAAACGCTACCGTTCCTCAACTCTACCCCCATCCCAACCTTCCCCCTGCAAGGGGGAAGGAGCGGGTTTGGTTCTAATGGATTTTTGTTAAATACCCACCTCACGGAGATGCCCGTCAATAGGCGATCCGCATCATGCGATTGATGGTGATTTCCGTTCTTTAAATAGCAGCGTTGAGCATCCCGGAAATATGCCGAGTCCGGCATTATTCAACCGACAGTTTGCGGACGACTGCGTTTCGCCTTGACTACACTGGGTAGTCCATTAGAATGGGTATCACCTATTAGTATCGGGTAATGCCATGAAAACAATTTCTGTCGAAAAGCCGCGCTCTCCGAGTATGGTCACGGTCAAACTTGATCCCTCCGACCGTGATCGGATTGCTTCGCTGGCCGCCTTGAAAAAACGCACTCCGCACTACCTTATGAAGGAAGCCATTCTTGAATATGTGCAGCGTGAAGAGGCGCGCCAAAATTTCATCAAGGCCGCCGAGGTTTCTTTCGAGCACTACAAAGAAACGGGTTTGCACATTACGCTCGATGAATTCGGCGCATGGGTGGATGAAGCTCAACAAAATCCTAACGCTCCCATCGCAACATGCCACACGTAATACTGTCCGAACGGGCTAGATCAGACATTGCCAGACTTCACGCTTTTCTGCTCGAAAAAGACGCAAGCGCCGCCAGACGCGCTTTGCTTGCCATCCGCGAAGCACTTGTCCCACTCAAACAATCGCCCCTGATAGGAAGACCGACGGAAGATCGCCCCGGTTTTCGTGAGCTTGTCATCGACTTTGGAACTAGCGGCTACCTCGCCTTGTATTGCCACGAACCTCCCTTGGATATCGTGACAATACTGGCGATCAAGCACCAAAAAGAACATGACTACAAATAGCGCGGACAGTGTCAACGCCCGCACCGTCAGGGATTTCATCGCCTGGTACCGGCAGCGCAACGCGAAATACTAAACTGCAACCTCACGGAGAAGCCCGTCAATAGGCGATCCGCGCGATGCGCATCACGGAGATGCCCGCCGTTATTGCCTTGCGGTCAACCCAAATAATCCATTAGCTATCACGTCCCCTCCCCCTGCAAGGGGGAAGGAGCAGGTTCGGTTCTAATGGATTATCCGGGCAATAGGGGTTGGCTGACTCGTTCGGGTTACGCTCATGGGGTATTTGGTGTGCATCGGAGATCGGTTTCTTGAACAGCTTCCGAGCGCGGTAGTAGAATCGCCGCCTGTTGTTTTTGGCATTCAATTAAAGGCACGTAACGCCGGATGGACGCTGTGGGAATATTACCGTTGGATGTGGTCGGCTGGCTGGTTCAGTTCTGGATAGCGCTCGGGGGGGCCGGGTTGCTGCTGCAACGGACTCCGCAGTTCATCAATCGTTTTGTTTTTCCGCTCAGCGCGCTGACCTCGCTGCTGCTGGCGGCTGTCGGCGTGTGGGCGCTGGCCGCAACGCCAAACATCATGGTGCTGCCGCTGGGCTTGCCCGATCTGCCTTTCCATCTGCGTCTCGATCCGCTGTCCGGTTTCTTTCTGATTTTGCTGGGCGGCGCGTCGTTCGGCGTGTCGCTTTACAGCGCGGGCTATTTCAAATCCATGGCGGGCGAAACGCTGGGTCTGCTGTGCCTCGAATATCACTTGTTCCTGGTCGGCATGACGCTGGTGCTGGTGGCGGACGATGCCTACATGTTCATGGTGGCATGGGAAACCATGGCGCTGTCTTCCTACTTTCTGGTCACCACCGATCACAGCATTCCCGACATCCGCAAAGCGGGCTACCTGTATTTGCTGATCGCGCACGTCGGCGCGATCGCGATTCTGTTGAGCTTCGGCGTGATGCAGGCCGGGCTCGGCATCGGCGCTTACACCTTCGACACCATGCGCGCCGGGCACCTGACCGAATTCTGGTCGTCGGTGGCGTTCTTGCTGGCGCTGTTCGGCTTCGGCGCGAAAGCCGGTGTGTTGCCGATGCACGTGTGGTTGCCCGAGGCGCATCCCGCCGCGCCGTCGCCGGTGTCCGCGCTGATGAGCGGCGTGATGCTGAAGACCGCCATCTACGGCATCCTGCGCGTGACGTTCGATCTGCTCGGCACGCAATTATGGTGGTGGGGCGTGCTGGCGCTGGGGTTGGGGCTGCTGACGGCGGTGTTCGGCGTGATGTTCGCGGCGGTGCAGGGCGACATGAAACGCCTGCTGGCCTATTCCTCCATCGAGAACATCGGCCTGCTGCTGGTCGGTATCGGCCTCACGATTATTTTCCACGTTTACGGCAAAGACACGCTGGCCGCACTGTCGCTGATCGCCACGCTGTATCACAGCCTGAACCACGCCATGTTCAAGAGCCTGCTGTTCATCGGCACGGGTTCGATTCTGCATGCCACCGGCGAGCGCAACATGGGGCGCTTGGGCGGGTTGATCCAGCGCATGCCGTGGGCGGCGGCGCTGATGCTGGTGGGTGTGCTGGCGATTGCGGGTCTGCCGCCGCTGAACGGCTTCGTCTCGGAATGGCTGATGTTGCAAGCCTTCCTGCTGTCGCCGGGCTTGCCCAACAACTACATCAACATGCTGGTTCCCGTGGCGGCGGCGGTGATCGCGCTGGCGGCGGCGCTGGCCGCTTACGTGATGGTGAAATTCTACGGCGTGATTTTCCTTGGCCAGCCGCGCGAGAAATCGCTGGAGCACGCACATGACGCGGGCAAATGGGAATGCATGGGCATGGGCTGGCTGGCGCTGGCCTGCGTGGTGCTGGGGCTGGCTCCGGTGATGGTGGTGGGGCAACTGGATCAAGTGTCGCAAATGCTGCTGGGCACGCACCTGGGCAATGCCGCGAATGATTGGGTATTCCTCGCGCCTGTGGATACCGAACGCGCCAGCTACAGCCCGCTGTATTTCCTGCTGGCGGTGCTGGGCGTGATGCTGTTGACCAGCGTATTGGTGCGGCGCTTTTATCATGGCCGCCTGCGCCGCAGCCCGCCGTGGGATTGCGGCTTCCCCGCGCAAACGCCGCGCATGCAGGATACCGCCGAAGGTTTCGGCCAGCCGATACGCCGCATCTTCGAACCGTTTTTCCAGATCGAACGCGATGTGCCCAGCCCGTTCGACACGCACCCGCGCTATCACGGACAAACCGAAGACCGGCTGTGGTACATCCTGTATCTGCCGATCAAACACATCACCGAAAAACTCGCGGCGCTGGCCGGGCTGTTGCAGCACGGGCGCATCCATTTGTATCTGACTTACACGTTTGTCACGTTGATCGTGTTGCTGGTGTTCGTGTGATGGAAAACTTCAACCTCAATCTCTTCTTCGCCATCCTGTTCCAGCTCGCGCAACTGCTGGTGGTGGTGCTGCTCGCGCCCTTGCTAACCGGCTGGGTCAACCAGTGTCAGGCGTGGCTGCAAAACCGTTCCGGCGCGGGCGTGTTGCAACCTTATCGCGTGCTGCGCAAACTGTTCCACAAGGATGCGGTGATGGCGCACAACGCCTCGTGGTTGTTCCGCGTTACGCCGTATATCGTGTTCGGCTGCATGTGGCTGGCGGCGGCGATTATTCCTATCATCGCGGTGGACTTGCCGTTCTCGCAAGCTGCCGACGTGATCGCGCTGGTCGGCGTGTTCGCGCTGGCGCGCGTGTTCATCGCGCTGGCCGCGATGGACATCGGCACCTCGTTCGGCACGCTGGGCGCACGGCGCGAAATGCTGGTGTCCTTCCTCGCCGAACCGGCGCTGCTGATGGTGTTGTTCACCGCGTCGATGATCAGCCACTCCACCCAGTTGCCGCGCATCGTTGAGTCGCTGGCCTATCACCAGTTCGTGCTGTATCCCAGTCTGGCTTTCGCCGCGCTGGCGTTTTTGATCGTGCTGCTGGCCGAGAATGCGCGCATCCCGGTGGATAATCCCAGCACCCATCTCGAACTCACCATGATCCACGAGGCGATGATTCTGGAATATTCCGCGCGCCATCTGGCGCTGATCGAATGGGCGAGCAGCCTAAAATTGCTGGCCTATATTTCCATCGGTGTCGCGCTGTTCTTCCCTTACGGCATCGTCGAAGCGGGCAACTGGGCGGGGCTGCCGCTGGCGGTGGTGTGGCTGCTGCTGAAATTGCTGGTGGCGGGCGCGGGGCTGGCCGTACTGGAAACAGTGACCGCCAAGATGCGCATCTTCCGCGCGCCCGAATTCCTCGGCACCGCCTTCCTGCTGGCCGTGCTGGGCTTGTTGATCCATTTCCTGCTGGGCGCATAACGATGCAGATTCCACTCACCCTGCAATTCATCAACCTGCTGGCCGCGCTGCTGCTGCTGATCGCGTTCGCCATGCTGGCGCAGCGCAGAATTTTGTCGCTGATCAACCTGTTCGCGTGGCAGGGCGCGCTGCTCGCCTTGAGCACATTCGTCGTGGCGTATTCCACCGGCCAGCATCACCTGTATTACTCGGCGGGGCTGACGCTGCTGCTCAAAGTGCTGCTGTTGCCGTGGCTGCTGCACCGCCTGATCCGCAAGCTCAACGTGCGCTGGGATGTGGAGACCATGATTAACATCCCGACCACCATGCTGGTCGGCATCGCGCTGGTGATCTTCGCGTTCAACCTGGCTGCGCCGATCTCGCAACTGGCCGAAGGCATCACGCGCGGACTGATCGGCATCGCGCTGGCCAGCGTGCTGCTGTCGATGCTGATGATGCTGACGCGGCGCAAGGCGGTTACCCAAGTGGTGGCCTTCCTGTCGCTGGAAAACGGCCTGTTCTTTGCCGCCACCAGCGCCACACAAGGCATGCCGCTGGTGGTCGAGCTGGGCATCGCGCTGGACGTGCTGGTCGCCACCTTCATTTTCGGTATCTTTTTCTTCCAGATCCGCGAGACCTTCGACAGTCTGGACATCACCAACATGGAAAAGCTTAAAGATGATTGATGTGCAACTCATGGCGCTGTTGCTGATCCCGCTGCTGGGCGGCGTGCTGCTGGCGCTGTTCGGCTCGCGCCCGTGGGCGGCGGAACTCAACTCGCTGATGAGTTTTTTCACCTTCATCGCGTCGGCTTTTTTGACTATGCGCGTGATCGACTCCGGCCCGCAAGTCGCGTTCGGCGAACAGTTTTTCATCGACCAGTTCAACGTGTTTCTGGTGGCGCTGACCGCCTTCGTCGCCTTCACCACTTCGCTGTTTTCGCGCCCCTACATGCGCATCGAACAGCACCACGGCAAACTCTCCACCGGCATGCTGCACCTGTACTACAGCATGTACCAGTTGTTCACCTTCGCCATGCTAATCGCGCTGACCACCAACAACATGGGCATTGTGTGGGTGGCCATGGAAGCGGCGACGCTGACCACGGTGTTGCTGGTGTCGTTGTATCGCACCCCGGCCAGTCTGGAAGCGGCATGGAAATATTTCATCCTGTGTGGCGTGGGCATTGCGTTGGCTTTGTTCGGCACGATTCTGTTGTACTTCGCCGCCGAGCGCGTGCTGGGCGAAGGCGGCACGGCGCTGCTGTGGACGCATTTGAATGAAGTGAAAGGCGATCTGGAACCGACCGTGCTCAAACTGGCCTTCGTATTTTTGCTGGTGGGCTACGGCACCAAAGTCGGCCTGGTGCCGCTGCATAGCTGGTTGCCGGACGCGCACGCGGAAGGTCCGACCCCGGTATCCGCCGTGCTGTCCGGCTTGTTGCTCAACGTGGCGTTTTGCGCGGTGGTGCGCAGCAAAGTGCTGGTGGACGGTTCGCTCGGCACGCACTTCGCGGGCAATTTGATGATGGGCTTCGGCCTGCTGTCGGTGGCGGTGGCTTCGTTCTCGCTGTTCAGACAGCGTGACATCAAGCGCATGTTCGCCTATTCCTCCATCGAGCACATGGGGCTCATCACCTTCGCCTTCGGCATGGGCGGGCCGGTGGCGACCTTCGCCGGCATGTTGCACATGACCGTGCATTCGCTGACCAAATCGGCGATCTTCTTCGCGGTCGGCCATGCCGTGCAAAAAGTCGGCACGCAGCAGATGGAAAATATTCGCGGCCTGCTGCAAGTCAGCCCCACCGTGGGCTGGGGCTTGGCGCTGGGCACGTTCGCCATTCTCGGCATGCCGCCGTTCGGCGTGTTCTCCAGCGAGTTCCTCATCATCACCACCGCCATGCATTCCTATCCGTGGGCAACGCCGGTTCTGCTGATCTCGCTGGGCGTGGCCTTCGCCGCCATCTTCGGCAAAATCCAGCCCGTGGTGTTCGGCGAAACCACGGCCAAACCGCTGCCGCATTCGCCCGCGCTGGTGCCGGTATTCGCCCATTTGCTGCTGGTGCTGATGCTCGGTTTGTACATGCCGCCGTATCTGGCCGACTGGTATCGTCAGGCTGCGGCGCTGCTGGGATAATTCTTGAAAACCTTTTTTGCCACAGAGAACACAGAGGACACAGAGATGACACAGGTAGATTCAAGTTTGGCGGGGAGCGCTTCAATGGCTGAGAGGCAGGTTTTGCTTTTCTCTGTGATCTCTGTGTCCTCTGTGGCTGAATGGTTTTGACTTTAAAATAAACAATGCCGATTAAACATCCCAACCTGAAACTCAACAGAATGACCGACGCCGTTCCGGCATGGTCGGGCGACATCGCGCCGGATGATCTGTATGCCATCTGCCAGCAAGTGCGCGAAGGCGGCGGCAGACTGGTGGCGTTGTGGGGCAGCGATGCGCGCATTGAAAAAAATTGTTTCATGCTGCATGTGACGCTGATGACCGAAAGCGGACTGATTTGCCTGAACGTGAAACTGTCTGCGGTGCAGCCGGTATATCCCGACATCAGCCGCATTTTCCCCGCCGCCAACCGCATGCAGCGCGCGGCTTACGACATGCTCGGCCTGTACGCGCAGGAAGGTCACGATCACCGCAAGTGGTTGCGCCACGCGTCGTGGCACAGCGGCAGTTTTCCGTTGCGCAAGGATTTTGATGGCAGTTCGCATCTCAACGCCCCTCACCCCAACCCTCTCCCGCCTGCGGGAGAGGGAGCAAACGTCCATTCTCCTGCGGAGAATGGAATCCAAACCCTTGATGATTACGCTTTTGTGCAAGTCGAAGGCCAGGGCGTGCACGAGATTCCGGTCGGCCCGGTACATGCGGGCATCATCGAGCCGGGGCACTTCCGTTTCTCCATTATCGGCGAGCGCGTGTTGCGTCTGGAAGAACGTTTGGGCTACGTGCACAAGGGCACAGAGAAACGTTTCGAGAGCATGAGCTTGCAGCAAGGTGCAAAGCTGGTCGGGCGCGTCAGCGGCGACAGCACGGTGGCGTATGCGTGGGCGTATGCGATGGCGGCGGAAAGCATCGCCAACATCGCGCCGACCAAGCGCGCGCTGTGGCTGCGTGCACTGCTGCTGGAACGCGAGCGCGTCGCCAATCATCTGGGCGACCTCGGCTATCTGGGCAACGATGTGGCGCTGGCTTTTGGTTTCGCGCAATTCTGGATACTCAAGGAACAAGTGCTGCGCAACAACGCCAAGCTGTTTGGCCACCGTTATCTGATGGACAAGATTGTGCCGGGCGGGGGCAGCGCGAATATCAGCGCCGAAGGCAAGCGCATCATCGAGGAAGAATGCGCCATGCTGCAACGTGAAGTGAGCATCCTGCGCGGCATCTACGACGAACATGCGGGCTTGCAGGATCGTTTCATCAGTACCGGCACGGTCACGCCGAAACTGGCCGACCAGCTCGGACTGTGCGGTCTTGCCGGACGTGCCAGCGCGCAGGCGTGGGATGCGCGCGTACAGTTCCCCTGTGCGCCCTACGACAAGCTGGACGTGCGCATGGCGACCTACCGCAACGGCGACGTGGCGGCGCGCGCCATCGTGCGTTTCGACGAGCTGTTCGAATCGCTGCGCTTGCAGCGCGAAATATTGGCCAACATGATCTATGAAGAAGGCGAGCCAACCCCGCTGGAAAAATTGCCCGCCAATGGTTTCGGCATCGGCATGGTGGAAGGCTGGCGCGGCGAAGTGATGGTGGCGATCCACACCGATGGCGAGGGCAAGCTCGCGCGCGTGCATCCGCACGATCCGTCGTGGCAAAACTGGCCGCTGCTGGAACACGCCATCATCGACAACATCGTGCCGGATTTCCCGCTCATCAACAAATCGTTCAACTTGAGTTACAGCGGACAGGATCTCTGATGTACCAGATACTCAAACAGATCATCAAGACCGGCATCAAAACCGAAACGCCGCCGCAGGCGGACGAAGCCATGCGCCCGGTCGAACAGCGTTTGCAGCAATCCATTCTGGATGCGTTCGGCGGCGCGCTGGCGATCCGCATGGTGGATGCCGGTTCGTGCAACGGCTGCGAGCTGGAGATTCATGCGGTCAACAATGCCTATTACAACATCGAAGGGCTGGGCATCAAATTCGTCGCCAGCCCGCGCCACGCCGACCTGCTGCTGGTCACAGGCCCCGTGTCGCGCCACATGGAGATCGCGCTCAAGCGCACCTACGATGCCACGCCCGAACCCAAGCTGGTGGTCGCCATCGGCGATTGCGCCTGCGACGGCGGCATCTTCGGCGAGAGCTACGCCAGCTGCGGCAAAATTTCCAACGTCATTCCGGTCGATGTGGTGGTGCAAGGTTGTCCGCCCACGCCGGTCGCCATCCTGCAAGGCATACTCACCGCGATCAGCAAGTAGGGGGCACGTTTCATGTGCCCACGCGTTGATTGTTGAACGTTGACCGCGTGGGCGGATCGGGTTGTAGGGGCGAATTCATTCGCCCAACCCAACACAAAACGGGCGAACACCCACAGGGTGCATGGACCTCTTCGAGGTAAATTCGCCCCTGCAAAGGCGGAACAGCGCCATGAAGCAAACCGCGTGGGCGCATGAAACGTGCCCACCCAGCGTGGAATGGCAATCAAATGAATAATTTTTTCAACCGCTTCTGCCTGTTGTTGCCGCTGCTGTTGCTCGCAGCCTGCGCCAGCGCACCAATCAAAAACATCCTTCCGCCGCCGCAAGCCTTGCCTATCGTCGCGCACACTTCCGACCGTCCTTTGGTCGCGCTGGTGCTGGGCAGCGGCGGCAGTCGGGGCTTCGCCCATGTCGGCGTGATTAAAGTGCTGGAAGAAAACCATATTCCGGTGGACATGGTGGTCGGCACCAGCGTCGGCAGTTTTGTGGGAGCACTTTACGCGGGCGGATTCAACGCGGCGCAACTGGAGAAGCTGGCGCTCAATCTGGAGCAGGGGCAGTTGAACGATTTCGAGCTTTCGTTTGAAGGCTACATTCGCGGCGAGCGCTTGCAGGATTTCATCAACACCGAACTGCACGACCGCACCATAGAGCAACTCGACAAGCCGTTTGCCGCAGTCGCCACCGAGCTGTCCGGCGGCAAGTCGGCGGCGTTCAATCGCGGCAACACCGGCATGGCGGTGCGCGCATCCAGCAGCATTCCCGGTGTGTTCCTGCCGGTGGAAATCGACGGAACGGAATATGTCGATGGCGGTCTGAAAGATCCCGTGCCGGTAAAAATCGCGCAGCAGATGGGAGCCGATATTGTGATTGCGGTGGATGTTTCAAGTTTGCCGATGAATGGACAGAAGCTGTCGAACGCGCTACAGATATGGATACAGGGCGCGCGTATCATGCAGCAGACCATCGCCGAAAATGAAATCAGGGCGGCGCAGGTGGTGATCCGCCCGCAGATCGGCGCAACGCCAAAAATCAATCCGGCCTCGAAACAAGTTCTGCTCAAGTCCGGCGAAGATGCGGCCAACGCGGCACTGCCGGAGATACACTTCTGGCTGAAAAAAACAGCCGATGAAAAGCTGCTGAAACACTCCGTCCAATAACCGTCTGCAAGGAGAATAAAAATGAAAACAACCATCAAAAGTATTAGCGCAAGCGTGTTTATTTTGGCCATGACAACGGGCTGTTCCGCTCCGCAGCCCGTGCCGTTTCAACTGGTCGATCCCGCATCCAAAATTCAAAAGGGCACGATTTTTCCTGACGGGCAACGCATCGAAGCGGTGGTGGACGGGCAACTCTACAAAGGGTTTTACATTGTCGCCAGCGGCGTGGCGTACTCGCAATCTTTCGGCGGCGCGAGCCCTTTTTCGCGCAACATGGTGGCGACGTATTCATCCAACTCGGTACGCGCGCAACTGACCTCGGACACGGGCCAGCGCCTGAGCTGCGAATTCCTGTTCGAGTCCAGACGCGCCATCGGCGAATGCCGCTCCCCGGCGGGCGCGGTGTATCAGCTGAGTGCCGACCAGAAATAAATTTCCGCAGCGCAATCTCCTTGTAGAGCCGCGTCAATAGGCGATCCGCATTGGTCGGTGCTTGGAGATACCCATATTTGCTGGCTTGCGGGCAAGGTGATGCTGTCTATTCAATCGGGTAGGGTGCGCTTGCGCACCATTTTCTTTGGTGCGTAAACGCACCCTACATAACTAATGCGCGAACACTTGTAGGTCGGGCTTTAGCCCGACTTGTCGGGTTAAAACCCGACCTACATCGTTCTCCGCTGCTCCAACTGATGTGTGCAATCCACCGCCGCGAGTTTGTAGCATTCGGCCAGCGTTGGGTAGTTGAACACGTTGCTGACCAGGTCGCGCACTGTGCCGCCCAGGTTCATCACCAGCTGTCCGATGTGCACCAGTTCGCTGGCCTGTTCGCCGACGATGTGCACGCCCAACAGTTTCTCGTTACGCGTATCCACGATCAGTTTCAGCATGCCCTGCGCGTCGCCGATGATCTGGCCGCGTGCGCTGTGTTTGAAATAGGCGCGCCCGATGAGGTAGGGGATGTTTTCCTGCTGCACTTCTTTTTCGGTTTTGCCGACGTAGGAAATTTCCGGGATGGTGTAAACCGCCATCGGCAGATTTTCCGCCATCTCCTGTGTGCCACCGCCGAAGGCGTACATCACTGCCGCGCGTCCCTGTTCCATGCCGGTGGAGGCCAACGCGGGGCGGCCGATCAAATCGCCCACGGCGAAGATGTGCGGCACGTTGGTCTGGAAATGTTGATCGACACCGATCCAGCCGTCCTTGATGTTGATGCCCGCATTGCTCACTTGCAGCCCTTCGCTGTTCGGCTCGCGGCCTTGCGCGAACAGCACGGCATCGGTGCGAATTTGTTTGCCGCTTTCCAGCACAGTGAGCGTGCCGCTGGCTTCGCGGCGAATTTCTTTCACCCGCTCCTGCATGTGCAGCGTCACACCCATGCTGCAAAAGCTTTCGCACAACACATCCACCACATCTTCGCTCAGATATTCCAGCAATTGCGCGTGACTATCCACCACACTCACTTGCGTGCCTAGCGAGGCGAAGATGGACACGAATTCGCAAGCGATCACACCGCCGCCGACTACCAGCAAACTGTTGGGCATCTGGCGCAGATTCAAAATCGAAGTGGAATCCAGCACGGTTTTTTTGTCGAACGGGATCGCGGCGGGGCGGCGCGGGCGCGAGCCGCTGGCGAGAATGATGACCTCAGCCGAAATATTGCGCGTCTTGCCCGCCGCATCCACCACCTGCATGGTGTGCGCATCCACAAACGAAGCCTCGCCCGGAATCAGCGCCACACCGTGACGCAAGATGCGTTGCAGCAGCACCGATTCCTGCTGTGCGATCACACCTTCCTTGCGCCGCACCGCATCGGCCAGCAGCCCGTAACGCACGCGGCTGTCGGGCGAGAACGCCTGACGCATGCCGCCGGAACGCGAGAGCTGATAAGCCACCTCGCGCAACGCCTTGCTGGGAATCGTCCCCGTCTGCAAACCCGCGCCGCCTATCTTCGGCTTGCGCTCGATGATCGCCGCCCGCTTGCCCATGCGCGCCGCCTGCCATGCCGCATGCTGACCGGCAGGGCCGGAACCGATGATGAGAACGTCGTAGTCCATGGGGTGCTCCGGTGTTGTTGAGGTTGGTCGAATCTGAAAATCAAAAGCTCCCCGCAGATTACACAGATTACGCAGATTGAACAGCCACATTCATAAGATGGTTAGCTCGACCATCTGCGTGAAGTGGAATATGTTGAAAATAATCTGCGCTAATCTGTGTAATCTGCGGGCAAACAGGTTTTCAGGTTTTTCGCTTTACTTGATGCGCATCCCCGGCATCGCGCCATCGTCCGGCGACAGAACAAACAATCCCGGCGTTTCGCCCGAAGCCGCCAGCACCATGCCTTCCGACATGCCGAATTTCATCTTGCGCGGCGCGAGATTGGCGACCATCACCGTCATGCGGCCTTTGAGTTTTTCGGGATCGTAAGCCGACTTGATGCCCGCAAACACCGTGCGCGGTTTTTCCTCGCCGATGTCCAGCGTCAGCTTCAACAACTTCTCCGCCCCTTCCACATGCTCGGCATTGACGATGTGCGCCACGCGCAGGTCGATCTTGCTGAAGTC
Source organism: Sideroxydans sp. (assembly GCA_028710605.1). Classification (GTDB taxonomy): domain Bacteria; phylum Pseudomonadota; class Gammaproteobacteria; order Burkholderiales; family Gallionellaceae; genus Sideroxyarcus. Next base: position 234,074 of record JAQTTU010000001.1, on the reverse strand, counting down.
GTCGATGCTGATGGTCTCGGCGATGGGCGCAATCATGTTCCCCTCGCCCGCTGGCGGGAGAGGGGCTAGGGGTGAGGGTTGATGTTGCTGTGCCTCAGCATGACGAGTGGGTGAATGAGATTCAGGTGCTGGCTTCAAACTTTCTTGGTTGGCAGCGACCATTGCCTTGATTAGTTCTGGATCAAGACGAGTCATCAAGTGTGCATAGGTGTTAATTTTCTGCTCAAGACTAAGGCCAATGTCATGCCACTGTGGATTATTGCCTGCACGGAAAAGACCAAGTCCTGCCCTTGCAGTTTTTGGGAGCACAGGAAAAAGCATCAAAGACATGGCTTTGAAACCATGCAGAGCTTTCGAACAAATTATGTGCAGCAGTTCCTTCGCGCCAGCATCGTCCAGCTTCTTTGCTTTCTCCCAAGGTTTAGAAGAATCAAAATCGGCGTTGATGTGGTCGGCAAGAGACATAATTTCCCTAACGGCTTTGGCATAATCTCTAGCTTCATAAGCTTCTGCAACTCGCCCTCTTGTCTCGTTTATCAATATCTGAAATTTCTCATCAGCGAGTGATTGGATAGTGCCGTCAAAATGTTTGGTGATAAAGCCACTGGCTCTTGATGCGATGTTGACGTACTTCCCAATCAAGTCGCTGTTCACCTTCGCCACAAAATCCTCAAGGTTCAAGTCGAGGTCTTCCATGCTGCCGTTGAGTTTGGCGGCGTAGTAGTAGCGCAGGTATTCGGTGTTTTTGATGTGATCGACATAACTGCGCGCGGTGATGAAGGTGCCGCGCGATTTGCTCATCTTCGTGCCGTTGACGGTGAGCCAGCCGTGCGCGAACAGTTTGGTCGGCGTGCGGAAACCGGCGTGTTGCAACATGGCCGGCCAGAACAGCGCGTGGAAATACAGGATGTCCTTGCCGATGAAGTGGTATAGCTCGGTGTCGGAGCCTTGTTTCCAGTAGTCGTCGAAATTCAAAGGCGTTCCCTCACCCCACCCCTCTCCCAGAGGGAGAGGGAGCTCTTGCTCCCCTCGCCCACCGGGAGAGGGGCTGGGGGTGAGGGTGTTCTTCGCGCACAACTGTTTGAAACTCCCCATATACCCCACCGGCGCATCCAGCCACACATAAAAATATTTCCCCGGCGCATCGGGTATCTCGAAGCCGAAGTAGGGCGCGTCGCGCGAGATGTCCCAGTCGCTGAGTTTGTTCTCGTCTTCCGCACCCAGCCATTCCTGCATCTTGTTGGCGGCTTCGGCTTGCAGTGCGCCGCTGCGTGTCCATTCGCGCAAAAACTGCTGGCAGGTGTCGGCGGAAAGTTTGAAGAAGTAGTGGTCGGAATTGCGCAATTCCGGCTTCGCACCCGACACGGCGGAGAACGGGTTAATCAAATCGGTGGGCGCATACGCCGCGCCGCAGGCTTCGCAGTTGTCGCCGTATTGGTCTTTGGCGTGGCACTTGGGGCATTCGCCCTTGATGAAGCGATCCGGCAGGAACATGTTCTTTACCGGGTCGTAATATTGTTCGATGGAGCGCACTTCGATCAGGCCGCTGGCTTTCAGCGTGCGGTAGATGTCTTGCGCGCATTGCTTGTTTTCGGCGGAATTGGTCGAGCCGTAGTTGTCGAACTGCACGTGGAAGGCGGCGAAGTCGTCGTAGTGTTCCTGCCACACGCGGGCGATCAGTTGTTCCGGCGTGATGCCTTCCTTTTCGGCGCGGAGCATGATGGGCGTGCCGTGGGTATCGTCGGCGCAGACGTAGTGGCATTCATTGCCCTGCATCTTCTGGAAGCGCACCCAGATGTCGGTCTGGATGTATTCGACCAGGTGGCCCAGATGGATGCTGCCGTTGGCGTAGGGCAGGGCGGAGGTAACGAGGATTTTACGGGGGGATTGACTGGACATTTTGCACGATTCCTTTAGCGAGGCGCGATTGTAGCAAAACCCACGCGTGCCAGCGGAATTGGGTAAAATCCCGCCCGCACAAACCCAGCCAAGGAAGCAAGATGAGCATCAAGTCAGACAAATGGATACGCCGTATGGCGGAACAAACCGGCATGATCGAGCCATTCGAGCCGGGTCAGGTGAAGGAAGTGAACGGGCACAAGATCGTGTCCTACGGCACATCGAGCTACGGCTACGACATCCGCTGCGCGCGTGAATTCAAGCTGTTCACCAACATCAACAGCACCATCGTCGATCCCAAAAATTTCGACCCGAATTCCTTCGTCAATGTGGAAGCCGACTACTGCGTGATTCCGCCCAACTCGTTCGCGCTGGCGCGCACCGTCGAATACTTCCGCATCCCGCGCAACGTGCTGACCATCTGCCTGGGCAAATCCACCTACGCGCGCTGCGGGATTATTGTGAATGTGACCCCTTTTGAGCCCGAGTGGGAAGGTTACGTCACGCTGGAATTCTCCAACACCACCCCGCTGCCCGCGAAGATCTACGCCAACGAAGGTGTGGCGCAGGTGCTGTTCTTCGAGAGCGACGAAGTGTGCGAAACCTCGTACAAAGACCGTGGCGGCAAGTATCAGGGCCAGGTCGGCGTGACGTTGCCGAAGACATGAAAACCTTTTTTGCCACAGAGAACACAGAGGTCACAGAGAGAGCGAGGGAGATCGAAGAGGTTTTCTCTGTGGTCTCTGTGTCCTCTGTGGCTAACGGTTTTTGCCTGAGTCTTTTGATATGAATCAAGTCCATCACGTCATCTGGCGTTCCACCGAAGGCAAGGTCATCGCCTGCGTGGAAAAGAACAAAGTCCTGCAAGAGAATCTCGCCGAGATCCGTCAGGTCTGCGAGGACGCACTGCAAGATGCCGTGCTCATGGGCTGCGACGAACAGCAGTTTCGCGGGGTGCTGGCGGAGCTGGTGCAGCGGCTCAAAAACCCCTTTCCACCACGCGAATAGCGCCTTTCGTATTTCCCACGTCGCCAAAAAAACCTGCGACAATCCGCGCCACTTTTTAACCCGTTACCCGCAGTCAGGAGTCACCCATGAAATTCAACTTCCCTATCATCATCATCGACGAGGATTACCGTTCGGAGAACGCCAGCGGTCACGGTATTCGTGCGCTGGCCGATGCCATCATAAAAGAGGGGATTGAGGTGGTGGGCATGACCAGTTACGGCGATCTGACTTCATTTGCGCAGCAGCAAAGCCGTGCCTCGGCGTTCGTGCTGTCCATCGACGATGAGGAATTCGGCGCGGGCAGCGTGGAAGAGACGGAAGTCGCGTTGCGTACCTTGCGTGCCTTCGTCGAGGAAATCCGTTTCAAGAATTCCGATATTCCGATCTATCTGTACGGCGAGACGCGTACCTCGCGCCACATCCCGAACGACATCCTGCGCGAGTTGCACGGCTTCATTCACATGCACGAGGACACGCCGGAATTCGTGGCGCGCCACATCATCCGCGAGGCGAAGTCGTACCTGGATTCGCTGGCTCCCCCGTTCTTCCGCGCGCTGGTGGGTTATGCGCAGGACGGCTCGTATTCCTGGCATTGCCCCGGTCACTCCGGCGGCGTGGCGTTCCTGAAGTCGCCGGTGGGGCGCATGTTCCACCAGTTCTTTGGCGAGAACATGCTGCGCGCCGACGTGTGCAACGCGGTGGACGAACTCGGTCAGTTGCTCGACCACACCGGCCCGGTAGCGGCTTCCGAGCGCAATGCGGCGCGCATCTTCAATGCCGACCATCTGTTCTTCGTCACCAACGGTACTTCGACTTCCAACAAGATCGTATGGCACTCCATGGTCGCGCCGGACGACATCGTGGTGGTGGACCGCAACTGCCACAAGTCCATATTGCACGCGATCATGATGACCGGCGCGGTGCCGGTGTTCCTCACGCCGACGCGCAACAACTTCGGCATCATCGGTCCGATTCCGAAATCGGAATTCGAGATGGAAACCATTCAGCGCAAGATCGACGCGAACCCGTTCATCAAGGACAAGACCAAGAAGCCGCGCATCCTCACCATCACCCAGAGCACTTATGACGGCGTGATGTACAACGTGGAAATGCTGAAAGAGATGCTGGACGGCAGGATCGACGCGCTGCACTTCGACGAAGCGTGGTTGCCGCATGCGGCGTTCCACGATTTCTACCGCAGCATGCACGCCATCGGGCGCGGCCGCCCGCGCGCCAAAGAGTCGATGATCTTCTCCACGCAATCCACGCACAAACTGCTGGCGGGATTGTCGCAAGCCTCGCAGATTCTGGTGCGCGACAGCGAGACGCGTAAACTGGATCGCGACTGTTTCAATGAAGCCTACCTGATGCACACCTCCACCTCGCCGCAGTACGCCATCATCGCCTCGTGCGACGTGGCCGCCGCGATGATGGAGCCGCCCGGCGGCACCGCACTGGTGGAAGAAAGCATCGCCGAAGCGCTTAACTTCCGCCGCGCCATGCGCAAGGTGGAAGCCGAGTTCGGCGCGGACTGGTGGTTCAAGGTGTGGGGCCCCGATTACCTGTCGGAAGAAGGCATGGCCGACCGCGAAGACTGGGTGTTGCGCGGCGACGACCGCTGGCACGGCTTCGGCAAACTGGCCGAAGGCTTCAACATGCTCGACCCGATCAAGGCCACCGTGGTCACGCCGGGACTGGATGTCGATGGCGACTTTGCCGACAGCGGCATCCCCGCCAACATTGTCACCAAATATCTGGCCGAGCACGGCGTGGTGGTGGAAAAATGCGGCCTGTATTCGTTCTTCATCATGTTCACCATCGGCATCACCAAAGGCCGCTGGAACAGCATGGTGACCGAGCTGCAACAGTTCAAGGACGACTACGACCAGAACCAGCCGCTGTGGCGCGTGCTGCCCGAATTCATCGCCAAGAACCCGCGCTACGAGAAGGTCGGCCTGCGCGATTTGTGCGACCATATCCACGGCATCTACAAGGCCAACGACGTGGCGCGCCTGACCACGGAAATGTATTTGTCCGACATGGTGCCCGCGATGAAACCGTCGGATGCTTTCGCCAGAATGGCGCACGGCGAGATCGAGCGCGTAAGCATCGACGAGCTCGAAGGCCGCATCACCGCCGTGCTGCTCACGCCGTATCCGCCGGGCATCCCGCTGCTGATCCCCGGCGAGCGCTTCAACAAGACCATCGTCGATTACCTCAAGTTCGCGCGCGACTTCAACAAACGTTTTCCAGGGTTTGAAACTGACATCCACGGCCTGGTGGCGGAGAAGAGCAACGGCGAGAGGGTGTATTACGTGGACTGTGTGAAATAAATATCAAAATCAAAACCATCACCACAGAGACACAGAGGCACAGAGGCACAGAGAAAAACGACACAGAGAAACCCTCTCAGATATTGATTGAAGTTTTTTGCTTGTGACTTTCTCTGTGCCTCTGTGTCTCTGTGGTGAAAGGTTTTCAACTCTTTAATGACCGACTCTCCAGACAAACTGCGCATCGACAAATGGCTGTGGGCGGCGCGATTTTTCAAGACACGCGCGCTGGCGGTGGATGCCGTGGAGAGCGGCAAAGTGACGATGAACGAAGTGCGCATCAAACCGGCCAAGACCGTCGGTGCGGGCGACATGCTGGTGATCCGGCTCGGCCAATACCATTTTGAAATCGAAGTGCTGGGCATCTCCAACCGGCGCGGCCCCGCACCGGAAGCGCAGAAACTCTACCGCGAAACCGAAGCCAGCCGCGCGCGCCGCGCCGAGATCGCCGAACAGAACAAAGCCCTGCCGCTGCCCGCATTCAAAGGCAGACCCACCAAACGCGACCGGCGCGAGATCGAGCGTTTGCACAGCGGCGGCAAAAGCGGCAGCAAAAATCCGTGGGGCGATTTTGAATAGGCAATAGCCCGAAGAAGCCCGTCAATAGGCGATCTACACATTGCAATTGATGGAGATGCCCGTGTTTATTGGCTTGCGGGCGAGGTGATTTTGGTTGGCGCTTGGTTCTGCATTTTGATGTAGGTGCGAATTCATTCGCACGAATGAAGAGTTATGTGCGAATGAATTCGCACCTACAAACCGTCCAACTTTTTATATGGCCAATCAATCCAAAAACAAATGGCGCGGCATTGCCATTGAAGTGCTGCTGTTCATTGTCGTTGTCGCAGGCATCCGCCTCTGGCAGCAACGCGACATGGTCAGCGGCGCAGCGCCTGCGTTGCAGGGCGTGACGCTCAGCGGCCAACCGTTTACTTTACCCGCGCATCCCGACCATCCGGTGCTGGTGCATTTCTGGGCGACATGGTGTCCCGTTTGCCGCGCCGAACAGGGTTCCATAGCAGACCTCGCGCATGACAATCACGATGTCATCAGCATCGCCATGCAGAGCGGCACGCCGCAGCAAGTCGCGCAATACATCAAGGAAAACGGCATCACATTTCCGGTGATAAACGACCCGGACAGCCGCGTCTCGACCACGTGGGGCGTGCATGCCGTGCCCGCCAGTTTCATCATTGCGCCGGATGGCAAGATCAGTTTTGTCGAGGTGGGCTACACCACGGAGATCGGCATCAGATTGCGGTTGTGGTGGGCGGGGATTTGAATCACTGTTGAACCGTGTTTTACATTCCCTATCTGTGAACCACACGCTTTCGTAGGTCGGGATTTATCCCGACGTTTTTTCTCAAACTGCCAACAGCGTCGGGATAAATCCCGACCTACGAAATTCGGCATGACTCATGAGATTCAATCCGGGCGAAATATTGGCGACAGTGTTCGCTCCAGTCTGCGGGTAGAAGGGAGTGAAGCCGCTACTCGTGCCTTAGCGCCTCAATCGGATCAAGCTGCGCCGCGCGTCTTGCCGGGACGTAGCCGAAGATCACGCCGATGGCGGCGGAGAAGCCGAAGGCCAGCAGGTTGATGCCGGGGTCGAATGCGAATGGAATGTCGATCAGGCTGGACAGGCCGTAGCAGGCGAGTACCGCCAGCAAAATGCCGATCAATCCGCCGAATGCCGACAGCGCCACCGCCTCGGTGAGGAACTGCATCAGCACTTCTTTTTCCAGCGCGCCGATGGCGAGGCGGATGCCGATCTCGCGCGTGCGTTCGGTGACCGACACCAGCATGATGTTCATGATGCCGATGCCGCCCACCAGCAGGCTGACGGCGGCCACCGCGCCCAGCAGCGCGGTCATGGTGCCGATTGCGCCGGACAGCGTCTTGGCGATTTCCTTGGTGTCCATCACGTTGAAATTGTCGTCTTCGTTATCCGCCAGTTTGCGCCGTTCGCGCATCAGCGAATTGATGTCGGCGACCACTTGTTCGGAAGATGCGCCATCCGCCATCGAGATCAAAATCATGCTCACATCCTGCTTGCCGGTCAGCCGCCGCTGCACGGCGCGCAGCGGCATCAGCACGGTGTCGTCCTGATCGCGCCCCATGCCGCTTTGTCCTTTGGCGGCGAGCACGCCGATGACTTCGCAAGAAAAATTCTTGATGCGCATTTCTTCGCCCACGGGACTGCGCTCGCCGAACAATTCTTTTTGCACCGTCGCACCGATCACGCACACCGCTTTGCCCGCACGTTCTTCGGAGACGAAGAACGCGCGTCCTTCAGCCAGCGTCCAGTTGCCCGCCGCAAAATATTCGCTGTCGGTGCCGGTGATGGAAGACATCCAGTTGCGCGTGCCCACCACCAGCACCGCCGAGCGGCTCACCGACGGCGCGACGGCGGCGAGCTGGCCGATCTGGCTTTTGATCGCCTCGACATCCTCGATTTTGAAATTGGGCGCGCCCGCACTGCTGCTGCCCGGCCCCATGCGCTGGCCGGGGCGCAACATCAGCAGATTGCTGCCCAGGCTGGAGATTTGATCCGACACCGATTGCGTCGCGCCGTTGCCCAGCGTGACCATGGTGACCACCGCCGCCACCCCGATCACGATGCCTAGCACGGTGAGAAAAGAGCGCATCAGGTTGCGCCGGATTTCGCGCAGCGCCAGCAGTAAGGTTGTCCAGCCCATTTAGTTGCAGCTCCTAATAATAAAAACAGTTTTGCCCGCAGATTACACAGATTAACGCAGATTAAAAAAACAAAAACATTGGCCGTATATTCACTTTTTGGATGATTTAAATTCGCATGAGAATCTGCGTAAATCTGTGTAATCTGCGGGCAAATGTTTTTCAGTGTTTATTGAAAATCCGTGTTAATCCGTGGCTGATTTGGTTTTTGAATTAGACGTGTCGCTTTCGACATGTCCATCGACGAAATGCACGATGCGCCCGGCGTAAGCGGCGATGTCCGGCTCGTGCGTCACCATCAAAATGGTGATGCCCAGATCGCGGTTCATGCCGACCAGCAGATCCATGATCTCGTGGCCGCGCTTGGAATCCAGATTGCCGGTCGGCTCGTCGGCGAGCAGCACTTTGGGGTTGGTCACGATGGCGCGCGCGATGGCCACGCGCTGCTGCTGGCCGCCGGAAAGTTCCGATGACGTATGGTGTTCCCAGCCGTCCAGCCCCACCGACTTGAGCGCCGCTTTGGCCATGCGGTGGCGCGCTTCGACGGACTCGCCGCGATACAACAATGGCAGTTCCACATTCTCCAGCGCCGAAGTGCGCGCCAGCAGATTGAAGCCCTGAAACACGAAGCCGAGATAATCGCGGCGCAACAATGCGCGCTGGTCGCGCGTCAGATTTTCCACATGCTGCCCGTCGAAAATATACGCGCCGGAAGTCGGCGTATCCAGACAGCCGAGGATGTTCATCGCCGTCGATTTGCCCGAACCGCTGGGTCCCATGATCGCCACGAACTCGCCCTGCTGCACCGACAAATCCACACCGCCCAGCGCCTGAAACGCCGCCTGTCCCTGGCCGTAAGTTTTGGTGATGGCGGACAGGGTGATGATGGGTACGTGGGAGTTGGGACGATTTTCCTGAGTCATCCTGAATTCCTCATTCAATGCGCTTGTAGGTGCGAATTTATTCGCACGAATTTCTTGTGATGTGCGAATAAATTCGCACCTACAGCAGAGATGAACTTCATTTCGCGGCCTTTTGCGTTCCGGTAATCACCGCCATGCCGGGCTGCAATTCGCCGCTGACGATCTCGGTGTAGCGCCCGTTGGTCAATCCGGTTTTGACTTCGATGGCGACGGGTTTGTTGTCGCGCAAAATCCAGATTTGTTTGCTTGCGCCTGCGGCATTTTCTTTCACCCGTTTGGGTTGCGAAGGCGGGCGCGGCATCAGCCCGGAAACGAAGGAACTTTTCTTTTCCGCCTGCACAGTTTGCGCGGGCGTGAAGCGCAGCGCCGCATTGGGCACCAGCAGCACGCCGTCGCGTTTGGCCGTGGAGATTTCCGCCGTGGCCGTCATGCCGGGGCGCAGGCTCAGATCGCTGTTGGAAACCTTGAGCATGGTTTTGTAAGTCACCACGCCGTCCGTGGTTTGCGCGCCGTAGCCCACGCGCAAAATCTGCGCCGGATATTTGCGACCCGGCCAGGCATCCACGGTGAAGTGCGCGGGTTGTCCCGGCTTGACCTGGCTTACATCGGCCTCGTCCACATTCACCTGCAATTCCATATTCGACAAATCTTCCGCCAGCGTGAACAGCACCGGCGCTTGCAGCGAAGCGGCCACGGTCTGCCCCGGTTCGATCTTGCGCGTGAGCACAATGCCGTTGATCGGCGAACGGATAGTGGCCTTGGACAGATTGGTCTGATCCGAACGCAGCGCGGCAACCGCCTGCGCCGCCGAAGCGCGCGCGCTGGCCTCGTTCGCTTCGGCGCGCGCAAACGTCGCCACCGCACCATCCAGCTCGGCTTTGGATGGCACTTTGCCGTGCGACAACTCGGACACCCAACTCAAGCGCGCCAGATTGGCCTTGGCCTCTTTCACCGTGGCCTGCATCTGCGCCACTTGCGCCTCGGCGGCATCCACGGCGGCTTTGGATTTGGTCACCTGATCGTTCAGTTTGGACAGGTCCAGCCGCACCAACACCTGCCCGCGTGTGACGCTGTCGTTCTCATCCACCAGCACCGACTCCACAATGCCGGAAAGCTCGCTGCCCACATCCACCTGATTGGTGGGCAACAAATTGCCGGTGGCCGACACCGTCACCGCCAGATCGCCTTTGGATATTTCCTCGGTGAGATAGCGCACGCCGTTGCCGTTGGCGGAGGAGGGATAGAAATACCAGACTAGCGCGAGGGCGGCGAGTGCGGCGATGCTCCAGCGCAAAGTTATTCGTGAAGTGATGGCGGAGAGGTTCATGGTTTTACGCTTTCAGATTATTCGAAAAACAAAATGTATTGTCCGCTTTGCTCCCTTCTCCCGCAGGCGGGAGAAGGGCTGGGGATGAGGGTCTGTGAGAAACCAAAAGAGTCTTTGTCACTCGCCAACCCTCACCCCAACCCCTCTGGTGGAACTACTAGCCATTCGACTAGGCTGGCCCAAAACGCCAGCCAAGTCGCTGGTTATCCCGCCTGCGGGAGAGGGACTTGAATTGTTATCGCTCCACCCACCACCCAGTGCCTTGTACAAAGCAATCAGCGCAGTCAGTTGATCGGCTTCGGCGCTGGCCAGAGTGTCTTCGCTGGACAGGCGGCTGCGCTCGGTATCCAGCACGCTCTGGTAGTCTATCAGCCCGCTGTCGTAGCGTTGCTTCGCCATCTCTGCCGCGCTGCGCGCCGCGCTGGCAGACAGTTGCAGCGCCGCCGCGCGTTCGCGGTTGTTGGCGTAAGCGACCAGCGAATTTTCCACATCTTCCAGCGCCGACAGCACGGTTTTTTCGTAGGCGATCCGGGCTTGTTCCTGCACGGCGTTTTGCGCGTTGATGCGGCTGCGGGTTTGGCCGCCGTCGAAAATCGTCTGCGCGAGGCTGGCGGAAACCTGGCGCGCCAGCGCATCGCTCGTGCCCAGTGCGCCTGCCGTGAAGGCCTTCCAGCCCAAGCTGCCGCTCAGGCTGAAGCTCGGGTACAGCGCGGCAGTCTGCTGGCCGATGCGCGCGGTTTCGGCGGCGACTTGCCGTTCTGCGGCTTGCACATCGGGACGCTGGCGCAGCGTGTCGGCGGGAATGCCCAGCGCGATTTCATCCGGCAAGGCGGGCAGGGCAGCGGCGGCGGATAATTTGTCGTGCAGCGCGGCGGGGAATTTGCCGAGCAATATCGCCAGCCGGTTCTCGGCCTTTGTCAGGCTGGTGTTGAGTGCGGGAACGCCGGCCAGCGTCTGTTGCAAATTGGCGCGCGCCTGCTCCACTTCCAGCGCGGTGACCAGCCCGGCCTGCTCGCGCCACTCGGTGATTTGCAGCGTCTCGCGCTGCGCCGCCAGATTGTTGCGCGCGATGTCGAGACGGATTTGATAGCTGCGCAACTGCACATAATTCAGCGCCACTTCGCCGCACAGCGAAACTTGCGTGTTGTGCAGATTCGCCAGCGTGGCATCCGCGTCGGCAGCGGCGGCTTCAATCGCGCGGCGTTGCCCGCCGAACACATCCGGTTCCCAGCTCGCATCGAATCCGGCGTTGTACAAGTTACCGGTCGCGCCCGAGCCGGTGGCGGCGCTGCCCTTGCTGCGGCTGGCGGAGAGCGAACCTTTCAGTGTGGGCCACAGCGCGCCGTCCGCCAGATCAAGCCGCGCGCGCGACTCGCGCAACTTGGCCTGAGCGCTGCGCAAGTCGGGGCTGTTGCGCAGCGCTTCGTCAATCAATTCGGTCAACAGCGGATCGTTTAAACGTTGCCACCAGCGCGAAATATCTCCGGTGTTTTGCTTGGTGTTAATCGCGGCAGCATTTGCCCATGCGGCGGGCGCGGCGGGATCGCGCTTGACGTAATCCGGCCCGACCGCGCAACCGAACAGCGGAACGACCAGCAGAAAAATCCGCGACAAACTTTTCACGTGCAGCCTTTCGGTAATTCAGAAAATAAAAATTCTTGTAGGCGCGAATTCATTCGCACGAATCGCGCGTGATGTGCGAATGAATTCGCACCTACACAAGCGTCCACGCGAAGAAGCGCGTCAATAGGCATTCTATGCTATGTATATGGCGTAGATCGCCTATTGACGGGCTTCTTCACGAGGTTTGCTTAGCGGCCGCGACGCTGTCCGCGTGCGCCGGGTGCAGGCATTTCATCGTCGAACACTTTTTGCTGTTCCGGTGTCAGCACCGCGTAGAACTCTTTCAGCACGGCCAGATGTTCGGCCATTTTCGTTTCCATCTCGCGCATGCGCTCCAGACCTTTTTCCATGCGCTGCGGCGCGTTCAGCTTGTCCATCTCGGCGGGGTCGGGACGATTTGTTCCGCGCACCGGATCGAAGGCCGCAAATTTTTTCCACGCGGCTTCCTGTTTCGAAGTCAGTTTCAGTTTGTCGTGCAGGTTGGTCATGCGCGCATCGTGCATCTTTTGCATGCGCTCGATATTCATGCCGCCTTTCATCGAACCCCCGCCCATCATCGGGCCACCGCCCCAGTCGCCGCAGTCGCCGCCGCGCGCATACACACTGGCCGACAAAGCCGCGATCGCCACACCCGCCATTATCATCTTCACCGACTTATTCATGTTCGTTCTCCATTGTTTTGTTAAACCTGAAACCCAATTTGCCACAGAGACCAGTGCGTGTGTTGTTGGGGCTTTAGCCCCGTACAACCACGGCCTACCCCTTGCGGGTACAGAGGACACAGAGAAAGATGCGAACACTCAAGGTGTCGCGGATTTTCCGAAAGCAATTTCTCCATGATGTTACAACTGTCTTCTCTGTGAACTCTGTGTCCTCTGTGGCAAAAAGTTTTTAAGGTTGAAAGAAGTGCCTCTAAGCACGGTGCCCATTTAACCCGCCGCATGTATCCGGCGTATGTCCGGCAACAAGTGTTTTGTACAGATTTGTATCGGTTGCCCGCGATTGCAAATTTCGTTGTAATGTCCGCCGCATGAATACCTCAACCACAGCGCCGCGCATCCTGATTGTAGATGACGATGCGGATATTCGCAGCCTGCTGGCCGATTATCTCGGCGAGCAAGGTTGGCATATCAGCACCGCGCAGGATGGCGCGGCCATGCAGCAGATGCTGGACACTACGCCGATTGACCTGATCGTGCTGGATCTCACACTGCCCGGCAGCGACGGGCTGACGCTGTGCCGCGATCTGCGCGCGCATTCCGCCATTCCGGTCATCATGCTCACCGCGCGCAGCGCACCGCTGGACAGGATTCTGGGACTGGAAATGGGTGCGGACGATTACTTGTGCAAACCGTTCGAACCGCGCGAGTTGCTGGTGCGCATCCGCAACGTGTTGCGCCGCAGCAGCGCGCCGATGAACGATGCAAGCAGCTCGTCCGCGCTATGGCATTTCGCCGATTGGACACTGGACGAAACCACGCGCCAAGTGCAGAACAGCCAAGGCTTGGTGGTCATGCTTTCCGGCGGCGAATACCGTTTGCTCAAGGCCCTGCTGGAACGCCCCAACCGCGCGCTCAACCGCGACCAGTTGCTTGGCCTGACCCAAGGCCGCGAGACCGATCCGCTGGACCGATCCATCGACCTGCACATCAGCCGCCTGCGCCAGAAACTGGGCGACGATGCGCGACAGCCCAAACTCATCAAGACGCTGCGCAACGAAGGGTATTTGCTGGCGGCGAATGTGAAGCGGGGTGCATTTTGAGAATCAGTCAGCCACGGATGCACACGGATTAACCCAGATAATTCATTAGCCGAAACGTCCCCTCCCCCTTGCAGGGGGAGGGTTAGGGAGGGGGTAGAAATGTGGCCGTTCAGCAACTCTACCCCCATCCCAGCCTTCCCCCTGCAAGGGGGAAGGAGTGAGTTCGGTTCTAATGGATTATTTGGGATAAACCCGGATTATCCGTTAGCCGTATTTTCACTGTAGGAGCGAGCTTGCTCGCGAAGTGCTTTCGCGATCTGGCTCGCTCCTGCAAGCACGCTCGGCCTAATGAACTATCAGGGATTAACACAGATAAAACCTGAAGTCGTGACGATTGATCGACACGCGCAGAGTGATACATATTTCAGGGAATTTTCATTTATAAAATCCGTGTTTCATCCGTGTACATCCGTGGCTAAATTTGTTTTTTGGTAAATGAAATGACAACAATTTTCCGTTCCATGCACGGTCGCCTGTTTCTGATTTTGTTGCTGGGCATGATCGTGGCCGCCGCCGGTACGGTGCTGTTCACCCATTCGCGGCAGCAGGAAATGTTCGAGCGCGTGCGCGCCCAGCATCTGTCCGGCGAGATCGCCTCGCTGGTCGAGACGCTGGAAAAAATGCCGCCGCCGCAGCGCGAAGATTTTTTGCGCGAGCCGCACGGCATGGGCATTCGCGGGCATCTGATGCGCGGCGTTGTGTCCGGGCTGGGTGAACGGGATACGGCGCTGGAAGAGGCGTTGCATCAGCGTCTGGAAGAGGTGAAGGTCGAAGCCGAACTGGCCGGGAATTTCGCCTGCGGCGATGACGCTCCGGGATGGCGGCGGCGCATGCCGGCACCGCCGCAGTGCCAGCGTTTGAACCTCACTTTGCAGGACGGCAGCACGCTGGCGCTGACCGTTCCCGTGCCGCCCATGCGTTCGCCGCCGCCGGTGTGGAGCGCGCTGCTGCTGTTCGCGCTGTGCATCGGCCTGCTGGCCTGGCTGGTGGCGCGCATCGCCACGCGACCGTTGCGGCAACTGGCCGATGCCGCCGACCGGCTGGACATTTCGCGCGCGGGCGAAACGTTGCCGGAGCAGGGCAGCAACGAAGTGCGCGCCGCCACGCGCGCGTTCAACCGCATGCAGCAACGCATTTACGAAGACGTGCGCGAGCGTACCGGCATGCTGGCCGCGATCACTCATGATTTGCAAACGCCGCTGACGCGCATGCGCTTGCGTCTGGAAAAACTGCCGGACGAAACCTTGCGCAACAAACTGGTGGGCGACATGCAGGCCATGCAGCAGATGTTGCAGGAGGGCTTGGAACTGGCGCGCAGTCTGGATAGCAGCGAGGAAAAACAACTGCTCGATCTCGATTCGCTGCTGGATAGTTTGTGCAGCGACTCAGCGGATGCCGGACAACCGGTGGCCTACATCGAGCACACGCCGGTGCAACTGAAAGCGTACCCGCTGGCCTTGCGCCGCGCGCTGTCCAACCTGCTGGACAACGCCGTGAAATACGGCCAGCGCGCCGAAGTGTCGCTGCGCCGCGACGCGCGCCAGTGCCACATCCGTATCCGCGATTCTGGCCCCGGCATCGCGCCGGAACTGCTGGAAAAAGTGTTCACCCCGTTCTACCGCATCGAACATTCGCGCTCGCGCGAAACCGGCGGCACGGGGCTGGGACTTTCCATCGCGCGCAACATCGTGCAACGCCACAACGGGGAGTTGATTTTGATGAACCATCCGGCGGGTGGGCTGGAAGCGCATGTGGTGTTGCCGCTCAACTCGTAATTTGAAACAGCAGGTAGGATGGGTGGAGCGCAGCGATACCCATCAATAATTTTCAATCTACGATGGGTATCGCTGCGCTCCACCCATCCTACCAAACCAGCCAACAGCTTCACTCCGGCAACGCGGGCCGCCCGTAGTAATAGCCCTGCGCGTAATCCACGCCGATCTCGGCGAGTATCTGCGCGGTCATTTCATCTTCGACGAATTCGGCCACGGTCTTCAAACCGAACTGGTGCGCCATGCTGTTGATGTGTTCGACCATGATGCGGTCGCGCTGGTCGGCGACGATCTGGCGGATGAAGCTGCCCTCGATTTTGACGTAGTCGATCTCCAGATATTTCAGGTACAGGAACGACGAGAAGCCGCTGCCGAAATCGTCCAGCGCCACCGAGATTTTGCTGGCGCGCAGCTCTTCTATCATCGCGCGCACCTGCATCAGGTTGGGCAGGGCTTCGCGCTCGGTGATTTCCAGCACGATGTTTTCGCAGGGCACGCCCGCCGCGCGCACCATGGCGGGAATGCCGCGCACCCATTCGAAATTGCTGAAGGTGCGCGGGAACAGGTTGAAAAACATTTTGGCCTGCGGATGTATTTTGGCGATATACGCGTAATGCGCCAGACCCTTGCGGAATAGTTCGCGGTCGAGTTCCTGCGCCATGCCCAACTCTTCGGCCACTTCGATAAAGTCGCACGCCTGGATGATTTTGCCGTTGTCGCGGATGCGCACCAGCACTTCAAAGGCCATCACCGTATTGGTTTTCAGTTCGACGATGGGTTGCAGGAAGGCTTCTATCCTGTCCTCGCGCAGCGCGCTGCGCAGGAAATCGCCCTGCTTGAAGACGGTCATCATGCTGCGGTCCTCAGCAGGATCGGCCACCATGACCTGGTTCTTGCCGTGCATTTTGGCTTTGTATAAAACCACGTCCATCGCGGCATACAGCTCGTCCTCGGTTTTGCCGTCCTCGGGATAGCTCACCATGCTGAAACTGGCCGTGGTGCGTATTTTGCCGACCGGCAATTCGAACTCGCGCCCGACCAGTTTCTGGTGCAATTTGTTCGCCACCAATATGCCGTTGGCGACCGGCGTTTCCGGCAGGATGATGGCGAATTCGTCGCCGCCCATGCGCGCCAGCACGTCGCCTTTGCGCAGCCCTTCGAGCAGCATTGCCGTCAGTTCCTTGAGCACCATGTCGCCGATGGGATGGCCGTAGGTGTCGTTGATGTACTTGAAGTTATCCAGGTCGATCATGATGAGCGAAAAGCCGTGTTCGTGGCGTTCCGCGCGGATGATTTCGTAGCGCAGAAATTCGTTGAACTTGCGCCGGTTGTACATTCCGGTCAGCGGGTCGCGCACCGACATTTCTTCCAGCTTGGCGTTGTAATCCTGCACCGTTTGCAGCAGGTGGTTGAAATACTCGGTCAGGTGTTTGAGTTCGATCAGCCAGTTGTTGCTTTTGACGCGCTGGTTTAAATCCATATCCAGCGTCATCTTGCGCATTACGCCCACCAGGTTGGCGATGGGGTTGGCGACCAGGAAACGCAGCTTCAAATACAGAATGGCGAACACCAGCAGGATGGTGAACAAGGTGTAAGCGACAATCGAATTGATCACATCGTCGAACGACACTTTCAGCGAAGTGATCGGGTAGGTGATGTCGATCACGCCGTGCACCGCGCCCACGTGCGACTGAGTATGGCACACCAGACATTCCTCGGTGGCCACCACCGGAAACAGGTAGCGGATGGAATTCTTGTCGGGGAAGGTCAACGCTTCCTGGCCGCTCTGCAATGCCTGCGCCAGCGCGGCATCGCGGCCGATTTGATCCAGTTCGCCCTGCATCGCACCGAACTGCGCGGCCACCGCTTCGCCGCGAAAAACGCGTATCCTCAAATCGGGAAACGATGAGTTCAGGCGCTGGATGGAATCGTTGATCTCCTGCTTGTTCCAGCCTTTGCGCATGGCGGAATACAAACTCTGGAACACCAGTTTGGAAGTCTGCCGCGCATCCTCGCGCGCCAAAGTATGCACGGCATGATCTCTGACGATCTGCGATAAAAAGAAAATCAGCAGGAAAGAAACCGCCACCGCCACGAGCGAAATCATGATGAGCAAACGCCCCAGCGTGAGGTGTTTGAAATTCTCGATGAAACCTCCCATTACAACTCCCGATATTATTTTTATTGCAGACGCGAACATCGTGCCATAGCGTTTGCGGGGCAACAATAGCAAATACTTTACATATCAAAACTTACAAATACTTACAGCTTTTGTGCCGCGTAAGCCTTGGCGCTACAGGGGGATTGCCGGTTTCGGCAGCGGAAAATTTTCATTCCTCAAGCCGCATGAGATTGACGCGGGTTCAATGCCGCTTTTGCGGCATCAATTCTTGCCGTGCCAGCCATGCGCCAAGCTGCTTGTTGGCTTCGTCACGGTTGATGGCATACGACTTCAGAATTTTTCCGGCTACTTGTTCGTGTTTTCCGTGCAACACATCAAATTCATCGTCGCTAAACATTCCCCACTGCTGCGTGACGTTGCCTTTGAGTAGCTTCCAGTTGCCTGCGATACGATCCCAGTTCATGTCGAACTCCTTATTGGTTGATTGAACGCAATCCGCTGCGGAAAGTGCATCGGCGCCAACGGGAGCACCGCTCTTTCCCGATGAATTCTCTGTGCGTTAATGCACTGAGCGGGCAATGCCAAAAAATGGGATTCAAAAATTCGGCTTGACCAATTCACCGCCCCTCGCTTAAAGTCACCGACAAGTGACAAGACGCAAGACTCAAGGCTCAGGAAGAGGGGGGAGACAATGCAACGACGCGATTTTATCCGCCTGGTCGGCGGCGGTTTGCTGGTGGGAGCAGGCTTTGGACAGACGGGATGCACGACGGTGAAAGTCGCATCAACTGAGGCTTGGCAAGGCCCGGCTGCCAAGCAGGATAACCGGCTGCGCTGGCTGAGTTACGCGCTGCTCGCGCCCAATCCGCACAACATCCAGCCCTGGCTGGTCGATTTGCGCGCGCAGCCGGACGAGTTGACGCTGTATGTGGACAAGCAGCGCCTGTTGCCCGCGACCGATCCCTATAGCAGACAGATCGTGATCGGGCACGGCACGTTCATCGAGTTGCTGGTGATGGCGGCTGGCGCGGATGGATTTGCGAGCGAGGTGGTGCTGTTTCCCGATGGCGAATTCGGCGCGAATGCGGTGGACGGCCGACCGCTGGCGAGGCTGACGTTTCGACGCTCGGCGCAGGCGGTCAGTGATCCGCTGTTCGCGCAAGTGCTGCTGCGGCGCACCAACCGTATGCCGTTCGATGTACAGCGCCCCGTGCCCAAGGAAAAACTGGATGCCATCGTGCTCGCCGCGCAACGACCCGCCATGCAAATCGGCGCGACGCTGGAAATCGGGCAAGTGAACAAATTGCGCAGTCGCGCTGCGGCGGCGTGGATGGCGGAGCAGCAGACCGATGCGGCGGTCATGGAAACGTTGCAGATGCTGCGCGTCGGGCAGCAGGAAATCGAAGCGCACCGAGACGGCCTCACCGTGACCGGCATCGTGCCGGAGTTCGCCGCAGCCATCGGTTTGTTCCGCCGCGATGCGCCGCCTGCGCCCGGTTCAATGGCCTCGGAGAGGATGCGCGACAGCGTCGTGCCGCTGGCGAATTCGGCGATGGGCTGGATATGGCAGGTGACGCGCGGCAACTCGCGCAGCCAGCAAGTCGAGGCGGGGCGCGCGTTTGTGCGCATGCAACTCGCAGCGACGCAGTGCGGTGTCGCCCTGCATCCGATGTCGCAGGCATTGCAGGAGTACCCCGAGATGCGCGAACAATTTCTCGGCTTGCACCGCGACCTCGGCACCGACCCGCAACGCGACACCATTCAAATGCTGGCGCGCATCGGTTATGCGCCGGATACTGCGCCCGCGCCGCGCAGAAAATTGAGCGATCTCATCAGGAGTGCGACATGAGCGCCAGCCTATCCGGCAGCAAGAAAACCAAAGAAGCGCCGCGCACGCGCGACCGCGCCGCGACCGAAGAAAAGATTCTCGCCGCCGTCGAGCAGATATTGGCGCGCGACGGTTTCTCCGCGCTGGGCATCAATGAAATCGCACGTCAGGCGGGCGTGGATAAGGTGCTCATTTACCGTTACTACGGCGGCTTGCCCGAGCTGCTGCGCGCCTTCGGCGAGCGCGGAAATTTCTGGACAAGTATCGAAGAGCTGTTGCCGGACATCGCCGCATTGCGCGAACAACCCATCGCAGAATTGCTCACCGCTTTCCTGTCGCGCTTCATCGACGCGCTGCGCAAACGCCCGCTGACCATTGAGATTCTGGCGATGGAAATCGACGCGCCCAACGCGCTGTCGCAAGTGCTGGACGAAGTCCGAGAAGAGTGGGGCAGGCAGGTGGCGAAAGTGCTGGGCGGCGACACCCATCCCGACACGGTCGAACTCAACGTCAGCATCAACCTTATCGTGGCGGGCGCGCTGCATTTGATGGTGCGCGCGCGGCGCACGGTGGCATGGAGCGGCATCCCGATCCAGCAAGAGCAAGGTTGGGATGCAATCAAACACGGCATCGCATGGTTGGTGCCGCGCATGCTAAGCAACGGGGGGATGCCGCATGGAAAATAAAAAGAAAGTCGCGTTTGCGGCTCTGTGTTTGAGTCTGCTAGCCGCATGCGCCAGTCTGCCGCAACATGTGCGCAACGAGGTTGCTACCGACAGCGGGCTGGTGCTCATCCATCAGGATAAATCGCTGCGGCTGTACGAACGGGCGGGTTTCGACCCGGCGCGTTTCGGGCAATTCGCACTTGAACGGGTTGAAGTGCAGACCGATGCATCGCTGAACGCGCAACAAAAAAATGAACAGGAAAAATTGGGCGCGGAGCTGCAAGCGCAACTCGGCAAACTTATCACGCCGCACGCTTCCACCCCGCGTTTGCGCATGGACATCCGCCTGCAAGACATTCAGCCGGTATCGCCCGCGCTCAACATGGTGAGCATCGTGCTGGCTTTCGTGCCGCTGGACACGGGCGCGGTGACGGTAGAAACAACTTACCGCGATGAAGCGGGGACGATACAGGCGCACCGCATCGAGCGTCTGAGCGGCAGCGTGTTCAACATCAAGGCAAGTTTCTCGGAATACGGGCAGCACAAGCTTGCGCTGAGCGCATGGGCGCAACTCTGCGCGATGAGTGCGGCGTGTCTGGGCAAAGCGCTGTCGGATGAATGAAGCGATCCGGGTTGTGGCAATAAAAAAGGCAGCGCATAGCGCTGCCTTTTTGCTGTGATGGACAAACAACTGCGGATGCGAACCGGTTCCTACTGGGCATTCATGTTCTTGTGCTGCTTCACATAGCGCGGATATTTACTCTTGATGAGCTTCGCGCAAGCGGGGGTCAGTTTGTCGCGGACATCGTAGAGACACTTCATCTGGCGGCCTCCGCCTTCTTCGACGGTGAAACAATACTTTTCAAAATCCTGGCGGCACGCCTTCATTTTCGGGTTGTATTGACCGGCATTGGCCGATGTCCAGACGAGAGACGCGAGTACGAACAGAAAAATTTTGTTCATGAAACCCTCCTTCAAAAGTCAAAGCGGAAAAAAGATAATGAGGTCGGAAAAGATCCGAGCGCAAAGCCCGCGCCGACGGTCGCCATCATACTCCGGCATTTTGCAAAATAAACCGGGAGCGCAAGCAAATATGGAGCGCGGCCATGCAGTGCGGCTGCCGCGTGGCATCATGCATGAAGATTGCCTATTGACGGGCTTCTCCACGATGTTGCGGCTTGCAAAATGAACTTTGCGGGAAGCGGCTGAATATATAATTCCGTTTCTTTCACCCAACACGGACATACGCAAATGACTTGGCAACTATACGATACGGAAATCCTCGGCAACCAATCGCAGGTTCTACTCGACGACAGTTTCGTGGGCGAACTGCCCGGCGAAGAGCTGCCCAATCTCGCGTGGGTCGGCGTGTGGTGTCAGAAAAAACCGGAAGGATCGTACTGGCATCCAGAAGAAGCCGAGATGCTGGACAAGATCGAGAACGATCTGCTGCAACTCGTCTCGAACTACGGCCACGGCTGGGCGGTTTACACCCGCCGTCTGGTATCGGCGGGACTGCGCGAATATTTCTTTTACTTCGGCGGCGATGCCGAACTCGAAAAAGTCGCCCCTGCGCTGAAACAAAAATATCCCGATTACCGCATCGAATCCGAAGCCAAAGCCGACCCCAAGTGGGAGCTGTATCTGTCGTGGGCCAAGACCGTGCCGCAGGGCTGAGGGGCAGGCAGGGAGCACCCAAAGGAGCTCCTCTGCATGGCCTCTCGCAACATTCAGACGTTAAACATCAATGTAATCCACCAGCTGATTGCTGACGGATCTTAGCCGCGCGCAAAGCAGGTTGGCGATGAGGTCCAGCATGCGCACGCCGATGGCGGGGTTGGCATCGACGCACTGGCGGAAACTTTCGCGGCTCATGGTGATGATGGTGGCATCGGATTCGGCCACGATGCTGGCCGAGTACGGGAGGTTATCGATCACCGAAATTTCGCCGAAAATCCTGCCCGGAGAAATGGCGGCGAAAAATTTGACTTCGTCGTCGCTGTCTTCCTTGTAAACACCGACACGCCCTTCGATCAGCACACTCAAATAGCTGTTTCTATCGCCTTCGCGGAAAATGGTTGATCCCGCCTGCACGCGGTAAGCCTTCATGTGCCGGGCGAGAAATTCGAGATCGGCGCGGTCAAAAACCTCGAAGCCTTTGACATCCTTGAGCATGTTGCAAAGCGCATCCTGCGCATGCTGGCCGTCTTCAAGTAATTTCATGCCGCTCGGCAAAGGTATGTCGATATTCCCCTTATTTCCCATGATTCATTCCCTTAATTAAGTGAGTTGTCTTTGTCATAGGCATGGTGCGACAAAGGTTTTTTCATTGTATCGGGAGAAGCCGCTTTAATCTAGCGATGAAAGGTAACGGGCTTCTCCGATGATTTCAGCACATGTTTCTTCATCTTGCCCATCACGTGCATCTCGCATTTCTTGCAGTCGAATTCCAGTCGCAGCTTTTCGCTGCCGTTGACTAAAGTCATCGGCTCGGCGCGCACCTGGCCTTGCACGCCGATCACGCCTTTGGCTTGTTTGGGGCACAGGCTCAACGAATAGCGGATGCAGTGGCGGGTAATCATCAGCGAGACTTCGCCCGCTTCCCGGTGTTGCTCGTAGGCCGCCTCAATCAGTTTTACGCCGTGTTTGACGTAGAAATTTTGCGCAGCGGAGTTGTTGACGTTGGCGAGGTAGGACAGGGATTCTTCGGGATGCTTCGCGGGCGGTTCGGCGGCGGGTTTGCGCGGCAGGCGGGCGTGCGCTGCGAGGCGCGCGGCGGCGAGTTTTTCTGCGGCTTCGCGGCGCAGTTTGTTGAGCAACGAACCGGGTACGAAGCGGGGTTGCGACCAGTTGATGGTGATGGCTTTTACCCCATCCCCACCCCAACCCTCCCCTTGAAGGGGAGGGAGTGAAGTTGATCGAGCATTGCGCTCTCCCCCCTTCAAGGGGGGAGTTGGAGGGGGGATGGGGGATGAGTTGACGGGGCGCAACTCGAAATCCGTGCTGCCGAAACGCGCCAGTTGCTCGCGCACATTGCCTTCCGCTTCTGTCGGATTCTTTGCAGGCTGTTTCTCAAAATCGGCGCTGGCCGTAGCCGCGATGCCATCTTCATCTTGCAGCGTGAGAGAGAATCCGCTGGGAGCCTCGGCAAACGTGGCGCTCACCGCGATGCGCCGCTCCGCAGATTTTTTGGCAAGCGCCTGTTCCCACGCGTGGTCGCGGTTGCGGCTGATGGCGAGACCTACGCGCAATCCTTGCAGCGTGTGCATAGCTTCATTGGGAAACACGCGCCACACTTTCCCACGGCGCTCGACCACGTTGGCTTGCAGGCCGATCACTTCGCGTTTGTACAAATAATTCAGGCCGTCGCTGTTCGCCAACTCTTCATTCGATTCCATTTCGAACCACTTGTCGCCGAGCTGCGTTACCGTGCCCAATTCCAGCCCGACAAAAGTGGGCGTATCGAATGCGCCGATGTCCATCTTGCGGCCTTGCGAAAAATAATCTGTCGCGCCTCGATGGAAAGTTTTGTCGGGGTCGGGCATGAACAGCAGTTTGGTTTTTCCGCTGGAGGCGGCGTGCAACTCGGGGCGCTCGTGCAAAATCTCATCGAGCAACACACGATAGTGGCCGGTGATGTTCTTCACGTAAGGCGCATCCTTGTAGCGCCCTTCGATCTTGAAGCTGCGCACGCCTGCGGCTATCAGCGCGCGCAGGTTGGCGCTCTGGTTGTTGTCCTTCAGCGACAGCAAATGCTTTTCGTAAGCGACCACGCGCCCTTGCGCGTCTTGCAGGGTGTAGGGCAGGCGGCAGGCTTGCGAACAATCGCCGCGATTGGCGCTGCGTCCGGTGTGCGCATGGCTGATGTAGCACTGGCCGGAATACGCCACGCACAGCGCGCCATGGATGAAGTGTTCGATGACGGTATCGGCGGGCACGGCGGCGCGCACTCTGGCGATCTCGGCGACAGTCAGTTCGCGCGCCAGCACCAGTTGCGAAAAGCCGACATCGGCCAAAAAGCGCGCTTTCTCCGGCGTGCGGATGTCGCATTGCGTCGAGGCATGCAAATCTATGGGCGGCAGATCGAGTTCGAGTAAGCCCATGTCCTGCACGATCAGCGCATCCACGCCCGCTTCATAATAATCCCACGCCAGCTTGCGCGCGGCTTCCAACTCGGCTTCGTGCAGCATGGTGTTGAGCGTGACGTAAATCTTCGCGTGGAAGCGGTGGGCGAAATTCACCAGCTCGGCGATGTCGGACAGGGCGTTGCCCGCCTTGTCGCGCGCGCCGAAACTTGGGCCGCCGATATACACCGCGTCCGCGCCGTGCAGAATGGCTTCGCGGGCGATGGCGGCGGTTTTGGCGGGGGCGAGCAGTTCGAGAGATTGGGTGTGTTCTGGCATGATGCGGATTATACCGGAGGGTGAAATTGAAATTTTTGTAGGAGCCAGCTTGCTGGCGAATATTATGGGGAAAAATTCGCCAGCAAGCTGGCTCCTACAGCAAACAAATTTGCAAATTTTGAGGTGAGCTTTGTTGAGACGATTGGGAATTGCTGTTTTGTGGGTGGCGCTGTTCGCGCCAATGACTGTGCGCGCGCAAGCCTGGATGCTAGCCGATGCGCGTTCCGGCTTCGGCGACTTCGCGCTGGGCTTTGCCGCCAGTCTTGCCGCGCACGAAGCGGGGCATTTTGTGGTGGCGAAAGCGAAAGGTTATGAAGTCGGGCACGACGGTTTATCCATCACTTATCCCCACGCTCAATTCAAACATGGCGACCAATTGCAAATCGCTTCGGCGGGTTTTCAAACGCAATGGATGCTGGACGAAGTGGCGCTGCAGGATCGCGGCGCATCCAAGCGCAAGCCGAGCAACTTCGGCGCGGGCATGGTGTGCGCGCAACTCGGCACAACGCTGGCTTACCTCACCTTCCTGAAAAATCATCCGCGCGGCGACACAGTGGGGATGTCGCAAGCGACGGGGCTGTCCAACGACCGGCTTGCCTTGCTGCTGGCCGTTCCCGGAATGCTCGATGCGTGGCGCTTGTTCGGCAACGACGTGCCGCAGTTTGTGCCGCAAATCGCGGTGATGAGCAAGGGCGTGAACATGGTCTGGATATGGACGTATTGACGATGTCCTTGGAGGGGTAAAACCATTCACCACAGAGACACAGAGTCACAAAATCAGAGCAATACCCTGTTGGCCTTTCTCCGGGTTTTTCCTCTGTGCCTCTGTGTCTCTGTGGTGAGGGTTTAGTTTCTTAGTTCGAACCTATCTTGCGGTAACTTACGAAGTGATACACCAACGCCTGCGGCGTTTCCTGCGCACGCACTTCGCGTGAGCTTTCCCGCCACGTGTTTTTATCGAATGCCGGAAAATGCGCGTCGCCTTCGACATCCTGCTGAATCTCGGTGATGTACAGTGTGTTCACCAGCGGCAGCGCTTGCGCGTAAAGCTCCGCGCCGCCCACCACAAAAATCTCGTCATCGCCCGCGCACAATTGGATCGCCTCTGGCAACGAGTGCGCGATGAGGCAGCCTTCGATTTTCAATTCCGTGTTGCGCGTGACGATCACCGTGGTGCGCCCCGGCAGCGGCTTGCCGATGGAATCGAAGGTCTTGCGCCCCATAATCATGTGGTGCCCCATGGTCAGCGCTTTGAAATGCTTCAAGTCTTCCGGGCAGCGCCAAGGCAGGGTGTTGTTCACGCCTATGGTGCGGTTTTTCGCCATGGCGACGATGAGGGAGAGTTTGGGTTGGTCAGTCACAATTTGTCCTTAAAATCCCCTCTCCCGCAGGCGGGAGAGGGTTAGGGTGAGGGTCGTTGAGTATTCGCCAAGCTGGTTGCATCGCACTGACCCTCATCCCCAGCCCTTCTCCCGCCTGCGGGAGAAGGGAGCAAGCATGGCGGTTATTTCACCAGTGCAGCGTTCTCATGCGCGAGCTTTTCTTTTGCTGGTGCGATTCCATTCTGGCCACGACGTGGTCGAGCACGTCGATGGCATCCAGCACGAACGGGCCTTTGTTGAGCATGATGCATTCGGCGCGTTCGGCCATGGCCGCGTCGGTGACTTCGGCGCGCGAGGGCAGGTTTGCCTTGACCAAGCCTTCCAGCACTTGCGTCGCCCAGATCACCGGCACATGCGCCGATTCGCACAGCCATAGAATTTCTTCCTGCGTTTCCGCCAGCAGTTCGTAGCCGATCTCCACCGCCAGATCGCCGCGCGCGATCATCACACCGAACGGATGCCGGCCCGCGCCGCGCACGATGATCTCGGGCAGATTGCGCAAGCCGTTTTTGGTTTCTATCTTGGCGACGATGCCCAGCTTGTCGGCAGCGCGCGCGGCCATCGCCTCGATCAGCGCCTGCATGTCGGCGGCGGATTGCACGAAGGAATAGCCGACGATGTCGGCATACGCCGCGACGAAATCCAGATCGAGCAAATCCTTTTCGGTGAGCGCGGGCAGCGCCAGATCGCTGTCGGGAAAGTTGAGGCCTTTCTCCGCCATCAGCTTGGAACCCGCCGCATTGGCGCGGGTGACGCGCAGCAGCGCGCCTTCTTCGTTCAGCGTTTCCAACACGGTGGTGATGTGGCCGTCGTCGATCAGCACGCGCTGGCCGACTTTGAGGTGCTCCAGCACGGCGGGTTGCGCGCAACTGATGTGCGCGGGGATGATGCTGTTGTCCGCTTCGTCGATCTCGGCGGGTTCGCCGGGGATGGCTTCGCGCGTGAGCATCAGCATGTCGCCGTCGCGCAGCAAAATGGTCAGCGGCGTGGGCGCAATCGGCCCGACAAACGCCTCGAACACCGGGTGATTGTGTTTGATGTGCGCGATATGTTTCAGCGCAATATTTTCTTCCAGATACGCGGTGGCCTGGCACGAAGCGCGCACTTCGCTGTCGGACAAACGCTCTTCCACCACCAGCGTGCCATCCTTGCCGCGCAGGTCGATGAAGCTGATGTGGTCGTTTTTTTTCAGGCGGCGCTGCCAGTCGGCATCCACGCCGAGGCGCGCGGGCAACCTGCGTCCGAGGCCGTCCTTGCCCGCGTTGCAACCGGGGTTGCCGCTGCCGTCGAGGATCACCGTGGCGGGCGCGGTGATGACACCGCGATTGTTGCGCAGCGGTTTGAGGTGGATCACGGTTTGTTCGGTGGCCAACGAACCCGTGCGCAGTTTCGGTCCCGCCAGATCCATCATTACTTTGCAATTGCGTTGCAGTTCCTGCTCCGCGCGGCGCACGTTCTCCACCATCTTCTGCCACACCTCGGGTGAATCGTGCGCGCAGTTGATGCGCGCGCAATCCATGCCGCGCTGCACCAGTTCCTTGACGAAGGGAAAGTCTGCCGCCGCCTCGCTCGGAAACGTCACCATGATGCGCACCGCGCGATGCTTGTGCGCCGGGCCGAACAGGCGGTTGGTGCGGTGTGTCAGTCGCGAGCCGATCTCGTTGAAAGTCTGCGCGGCAGCCAGCAATTTTTTCAGCTGCGTCGGCGCGCCGGTCAGCGCTTCCAGCGCATGGATCACCGCATCCAGATTCGCCAGCACATGCCCCTCGGTGCGCCCCAGCGAAGACAGACCGATAGAAGCCAGCACGTTCTGAACCTCGCGCAAATCGTGGCGGCGCAAACCGATGTAAGCCGCCATATTGCTGGCGGAATCGACGAACTCCGTGTTGTGGATATGCGGCTGCCAACTCTTCAGCAGACTCTGCTGAATTTTCTCCGCTTCCGCGCGGAAATGTTTCAAGTCGAGCAGGAGTTTGGTTAGTTGCGCTTCGTCAATGACGTTGTCGGCGGGCTTGGGAGTATTCATCGGTTTGTTGGTTGCCAGATGTGGTTTTAAAACAAATCAAAACCAACCCACCCCAGCCCTCCCTTGTCAGGGAGGAAGCCGCTCGGCTCCTCCCCTGATAAGGGGAGGTTGGGAGGGGTTGGGTTTTTCTTCATTTGCTCAACCTAAACCGCCACCGGCGCTTTGATGGCGGGGTGAGGATCGTAGCCTTCCAATGTGAAACTTTCATAAGTGAATCCAAAGATGTCTTTTACATTGGGATCAATCTTCATATTTGGCAATGGTCGCGGTTGACGCGACAACTGTTCGCGCGTCTGCTCGATATGGTTGGAATACAGATGCGCGTCGCCCAAAGTGTGCACGAAATCGCCGGGCTGCAAGCCGCACACTTGCGCCATCATCAGCGTGAGCAGCGCATAGCTGGCGATGTTGAACGGCACGCCGAGGAAGATGTCGGCGCTGCGCTGGTATAGCTGGCACGACAGCTTGCCGTCCGCCACATAGAACTGGAAAAACGCATGGCAAGGGGCGAGCGCCATCCGGTTCAACTCGCCCACGTTCCATGCCGAGACGATGATGCGGCGCGAATCGGGGTTGTATTTGATCTGTTCGACGGCATCCCATATCTGGTCTATCACGCGCCCGTCCACGGTTTCCCACGAACGCCACTGCTTGCCGTACACCGGCCCGAGATCGCCGTTCGCGTCCGCCCATTCGTCCCAGATGGAAACGCCGTTTTCCTTCAAATATTTGGTGTTGGTGCTGCCCTGCAAAAACCACAGCAATTCGTGGACGATGGATTTCAGGTGGCACTTCTTGGTGGTGACCAGCGGAAAGCCCTGCGCCAGATCGAAGCGCATCTGGTAACCGAACACGCTGGTGGTTCCCGTGCCGGTGCGGTCGGATTTGTGTGTGCCGTGGTTGAGCACGTGCTGCATGAGGTCTAGGTATTGGCGCATGGTGAAAGTCGTGTGATTGCGGCGTTGAGTGAATTGCAGGGCGTGAATCCTAGCATAAACCAACTCTCGTTGTTTCTTGCCTGCGCATTGGTTAAACTAACTGGACTAACCAAGGAGAATGCCATGCCCACCGTCAATATCCATGAAGCAAAAACGCACCTCTCACGTTTGCTGGACGAGGTGGTGGCGGGGGATGAGGTGGTGATCGCCAAGGCGGGCAAACCGATGGCGAAGCTGATTCCCTTTGTCTCGCCCAGTAAAAAACGCAAGCTAGGCATACTGGCGGGAAAGCTCACCGTTCCGGCGGATTTTGATGCGCCGTTGCCGGAAGAAGTGCTGGCCTCGTTCGAGGGGCGGTAATGAGACTGTTGCTGGACACCCACATTCTCATCTGGGCGCTGGGCGAACCCAAGCGTTTGCCCAAGGACGCGCGCAATGCACTGGAATCTCCGCTCAACGAAGTGATGTTCTCCGCCGCCAGCATTTGGGAGATCGCCATCAAATCGCAGCTTGAAAGGATGAATTTCAATATTTCTCCCGAAGAAATTGCGCAGGCGGCATTGGACAGCGGATTTGTCGAATTGCCCGTGCGTTTTGGTCACGGCGCAAAAGTAGCAAGTTTGCCGTTACACCACCGCGACCCGTTTGACCGAATTCTCATGGCGCAAGCCATGATAGAGCCATGCCATTTGCTGACTGCCGACGCGATTCTGGCAAAATATTCGGAGTTGGTTTTGGTGGTGTGATTCTGTTGTGATGGTGGCAAATGAATGATGTTTTTTCGCGAAGCTTCGTATAATCGCGCCATCAATTCATTCCAGATCAAGACCAATGAAACTCGCTCAACTATCTTTTCCCGCAACACTTTCATCTTCCATCACGCACCTGCTGGTGCTGTTGCCCAAATCCAAAACCCTGCCCAAGGATGTGCCGCACGGCGAATTGCTCACCGCCGTCCTCAAACGCCGCGCCATGAAAGCGGACGAGCTGGCGAAGTCGCCCGTGGCGGCGAACGCGGCCGACGGCGCGCTGGTGGCGTGGGCGATGGTGGATTCAGACAAGGATACGTTTGCGCAGCAAGTGCAGGTGCGCAAGGGTTTGCAGTTGTTGTTGGAGGAGCAGCCGAAGACGCTTGCGATCTCGGTGTCGGGCGAACACGCGCAACGCGCCGCCGAACTGGCGGTGTATGGCGCGTGGGTGAACGGCGCGCTGTTGCCGGTGCACAAGAAGAAGGACGAGCGCAAGGCGTTGCAGAAGATCGAGGTGTACGGGTTGGATGTAGGGGCGAATTCATTCGCCCAGCGGCGCACAAACGGGCGAATAAATTCGCCCCTACAAGAAACGTTCGACGCGCTCAAGGCGCAAGCCGCAGGCAATCTGCTGTGCCGCGAACTGACCGTGCTGCCGCCGAACGAACTCACGCCCGGCATATACCGCCAGCGCGTAAAAAAACTGGCGCAGGACAACGGTTGGAAACATGAAGAGTTCGACATGAAGGCGCTGCGCAAGATGGGCGCGGGCGCGTTTGTGGCGGTGGCGCAGGGCAGCGAGACGGAGGACGCGGCCATCGTGCATCTGACTTACACCCATCCGAAAGCCAAGCAGACCGTGGCGCTGGTGGGCAAAGGCATTTGCTTCGACACCGGCGGACACAACCTCAAACCGTCGCGCTACATGCACAACATGCACGAAGACATGAACGGCTCGGCGGTGACGCTGGGCATTCTGCTCGCCGCCACGCAGCAGAAGTTAGTGGTGAACATCGACTGCTGGCTGGCGCTGGCGCAGAACCACATCAGCCCCAAAGCCTACAAACAAAACGACATCGTCAAGGCGCTCAACGGCACAACCATCGAAGTGATGCACACCGATGCCGAAGGGCGCATGGTGCTGGCCGACACACTCACGCTTGCGTCAAGAGCGAAGCCGAAACTGATGATCGACTTCGCCACGTTGACCGGCAGCATGGCGATGGCGCTGGGCGCGCGTTACAGCGGCGTGTTCGGCACGACAGACGAATTGGCGCAACGCGCGGTGAGTGTCGGCAAACAAAGCGGCGAACGTCTATGCGCTTTTCCGCAGGACGAAGACTACGAACCCGCGCTCGATTCCAAAGTCGCCGACATCAAACAATGCACCCTCGATGGCGAAGCCGACCACATCCTCGCCACGCGCTTCCTCAAACGCTTCGTCGAACACGACACGCCGTGGCTGCATGTCGATCTTTCAGCCAGCCGCTGCGACGGCGGGTTGGGTATTGTTGCGCACGAAGTCAACGGGTTTGGTGTGGGTTGGGGGGTGGCGATGCTGAAAATGTTGCACTGATGTCGCGCAAGTTGACAACGATAAAATGCAAGCGGTATAAGGTTGTCGCGTTCCGCCAATAATTCGGGGATTGCACAGCGATTTATCATTAACTCATCTAGGGAGCAAACATGAAGAAAATCATTACAGTATTGTCTTTGGTTATTGCCTTGCCGACAGCCGCATTTGCGGCAGATAACGTGGGCGGGTGCGGTTTGGGCTCCATGGTTTTCAAGGGCCAGTCCGGTATTGCTCCACAAGTTATGGCGGTTACCACAAACGGTACATCCGGCAACCAGACTTTCGGTATTTCTACCGGCACGCTGGGCTGCACCCCTGATGGTACTGTGAGTTCAAACATGAAGACCGCCATGTTTATCGAAAACAATAAACAGCAACTGGCGCGCGACATGTCTGTCGGCAGCGGCGAAACGCTGGCTTCGTTGTCTCACCTGATGGGTGTTGAAGCAAAAGACCAGGCCGCGTTTAACCGTGCAGCCAAAGACAATCTGGCTCGCATTTTCACCACCGACCAGGTTGCGACGGAGCAAGTCATCGTTGCCCTGCGCGAAGTGTTGGCATCTGACGCACAACTGTCCCGCTATCAAGCTGCGCTGTAACAGCCGGTCAGTTTGAATAAAAACCCAGTAGTCATCTACTGGGTTTTTTTATGAATCCGTTTTCAGTATTACCTACTCTCATGCGCTGGATTTGGCTTGTCGTTTTGTTATTGCAACCTGCCGCCGTATATGCCGCGACCGATAGCGCATACCTCGCGCAATTGCAGGCGCAGGCGCGGCAGATGAAACTGGCCGAACGTCCCGAATGGCGCAAGCTGATGCACTATGTGCCAAGGCTCATAGCCCCCGGATACAAGGGGTTGGTGGATAGTCCGCAGTTTTATCTGGCGGCGGATGGCAAGACCGATCCGCAAGCCGAACTGGATGCCACGCTGACCAGCTTTTATTCGAACATCGAGGAAACCGCCACCGTACAAAATCCCCAGTGCGCATTTATCGCGCGTTATACCTGGCTCGATACCCAACTGAAATTTGATGCGGCGCGTTTGCCTCCGCATACCTGCAAGCGCTACGAAAACTGGCATGCCTCGCTGAACCCTTCCGGCCTGACGCTGATCTTCGCGTCGGCTTATATGAACAATCCATCGTCAATGTACGGCCACACTTTTTTGCGCGTCGATGCCAAAGATCAGGATGAGCACACCCGTCTGCTCGCGTACTCGGTAAATTTTGCCGCGAATACCGGCGAAACGAACGGCTTTGCTTTTGCCGTGAACGGTCTGTTCGGCGGCTATGCGGGCGCGTTTTCCATGCTGCCTTATTACGCCAAGGTGCGCGAATACAGCGACTTTGAGAACCGCGATATATGGGAATACCACTTGCGACTCACTCCCGAAGAAATTGACCGCGTGCTGATGCATGCCTGGGAATTGGGGCCGCAGTATTTCGATTATTTTTTCTTCGATGAAAATTGTTCTTACCATCTGCTGGGATTGTTGCAGGTGGCGCGCCCGGAATTCGAGTTCACCGAGAATTTTCGCCGGGGCGCGATTCCCTCCGACACCGTGCGCGAAATCACCTCGCATCCCGGTTTGGTAGAGCGCACTGTATTCCGCCCGTCCAATGCCACGCTGTTGCGCAACCGGTTCGGGCTGATGGCTACGCAAGATCGAAATCTGGTGCTGGCACTCAGTCGGGGCCAGATCGCGGATGCCGATCCGGCCTTGCTTGCGCTGCCGCTGGCGCGTGAAGCCGCCGTACTGGAAACCAGCCTGGACTACATCAATTACCGTCAAGTCACCGGCCATCACGATGTCGCCGATCCCGCACAATGGGTACAAACATTACAGACTGCGCGCAGCCGTTTGGACATCATTACGCCGCAGGAAAATTTGCCGGAGCCGGAGACAAAACCCGATCAAGGCCACAGTTCATCGCGCATCACGCTGGGCGCGGGAAGGCGCGCCGCGCAAAATTTCCAGGAAGTGCAGGTGCGTGCCACATATCACGATCTGATGGATCAGGACGCGGGCTATGTGCGCGGAGCGGGCATCGAATTCTTTAGCATGACACTGCGCCACTACGATTCCGCCGCCTCGCGGGTGGAGAGTTTTGTGCCCGTCAACATTCTGTCGATCTCGCCGCGCGATGAATTTTTCCACTCGCCTTCCTGGCATATTTCCGGCGGCTGGCAGCGCGTCAAGGCGGTTAACGGCAGCGAACCGCTGGCAACGGTGCTGGATGGCGGCATGGGCGGGGCTTGGAGCATCACTCAAAATGCGGCACTCGCTTACGCCTTCTGCGATACCGGTATGCGCTTTAGCGGCGCATTGAACAAGGCTTATGCTCTTGGTATCGGCGCGAGCAGCGGCAGCTATATCGATCTCAGTCCGGCATGGCGTGTTCATCCCTACTTTAAAACGATGCGCTACTTCGCCGGGCAACAGGACAGCACTTTGAACCTCGGGTTGGAGCAACGAATCGCGTTGAGCCGCAATCTGGCCTTGCGTGCGGATGTTGCGCGCTTGCGCGAACTGAAAAAAATCTACAATACGGCAGCCATCTCGCTGCTGCTCTATTTCTAATATGCGCACATTCAAAACAATCTGTTTGATGGGTTTGCTGTTCAGCCTAAGCGGTTGCACGCAGGTGTTTTTTCAACCGCACCGTCAACTCATAGACACGCCGACGCGCTGGGGTGTGGAATATGAGAACGAAAATTTTCAGGCCGGTGATGGCACGAAACTGAACGCGTGGTTTTTACCCGCGCAGGGCGCAGCCAAAGGCACTGTGCTGTTCCTGCACGGCAATGCCGAAAATATTAGCACCCATTTCCGCAGCGTGGTCTGGCTGCCGGCACAAGGTTATAACGTGCTTGCATTGGACTATCGCGGTTATGGCGCATCGGATGGATTGCCCACGCTGCAAGGCGTGCAGATGGACATCGATGCCGCGATGCGCCATTTGCTGACGCACAAGAATGTGAATCCACAGCGCATCGTGATTTTGGGGCAGAGTCTGGGCGGCGCGCTGGCGATTTACTACACCGCGCACAGTAGCTACCGCGCGAATATCCGCGCCCTCATCAGCGACAGCGCGTTCTCCGATTATCGTCAGGTCGCGCGCGACAGCCTGTCCCACTTCGCGCTGACCTGGCCGTTGCAATGGTTGCCCTGGGTGGCGGTCGATAACGACTACGCGCCGCTGGATGCCGTCGCACAAATCAGCCCCATCCCGCTGCTCGTTATTCACGGCGATCAAGATACAGTGGTATCGGTGCGCTATGCGCACCTGTTGTTCGAGCAAGCCAAACAACCCAAAGAATTATTGATCGTCCCTGGCTCGGGGCATATCCAGTCGCTGGAAAGCCCGCCAGTGCGCGAGAAACTCACGGCATTCCTGCGGCAAGTATTGGATAAGTGAATACATGGTTGCATAGAGCCGGTGTGTCCTAGCTCAACGCCGCCACGACGGCATAGCGCGCGGCCTTGCCGATCAGCATAAACAGAGCGGCCTGCCACGGGTTCAGGCGCAGCCATCCCGCCGCGAGGCATAGCGCATCGCCGAGCAGCGGTGTCCACGCCAGCAGCAGCGCGGGCGTGCCGAACTTCCGAACTTTTTCCACGTGTTTGAGTTGCTGCGTCATCGGCAACAGCCAGCCCATGCCGAAGCTGACCATGCCGCCCAGTGTGTTACCGATGGTGGCGAGGGTGAGTGCTGTCCAGTAAGTTTCGGGATAGGCCTTGAGCGTGGCGAACAGCACCGCTTCCGAGCCGCCGGGCAGCAGGGTGGCGGCGAGGAAGCTGCTGATGAAAAGCCCGGCGAGGCTGTAGGTTTCAGTCATTCGATGAGATGCGCTCGAAGCTGTTTTTTTAAATGTAACATGCCCGCAAGGCAGTAAATACGGGCATCTCCATCAAGTGATATGCGTAGATCGGCTATTGAAGGGCGTTGGCGGGCAGTGCCGTTCACAGAATCTATTTTCCGAGCAGGAACGAGAAGATTTTTTGCACCAGGCTGCTGCTGGCTTGCAGCGGATGGGCGCGGATTTCTTTTTCTTGTTCGGCCATCATCAGGAACAAACCGTCCAAGGCTTTGCGCGTGATGTAGTCGTCGAGATGCGCGTCGCTTTCCTTGACCAGCCCCACTTTTTTTGCCTTGCCCGCGAAGCGGTCGTAGGTCTGCGCGAGGCTGACTTGCTGCATGGACTGGTTGACGACAGGTTTGAATTTTTCGGCAAGCTGAGTTTCAGTATTGCGGCGGAAATATTGTGTGGCCGCATCGTCGTTGCCCAACAGAATGTCCTTGGCATCGTTCACCGTCATGTTCTTCACTGCATCCACCAACAGCGTTTTCGCTTCCGGCACGGCGGCTTCGGCGGCGCGGTTCATCGAAGTCGTCAACTCATCCGCATACTTGCCCATGCCGATTTTGCGCATCGCGCGCTCGGCTTTTTGCAGATTCTCCGGCAGCGGAATGCGAACTTTTTCATTGCCCAGAAAACCGTTTTCCTTGGCGAGAGAAGCCACTGCCGTTTCCGCGCCTTGGGTGAGCGCCTGACGCAGACTTTCGACTTGATCCTGCGCGGAGAATTGCGCGAGGCCGGAAACGGGTGCGGCTGCCGGAGCAGATGCCGTGACCGGAGCCGAAGCGGCTGCCGGTGTTGCGGCGGGCGGATGGCGGATGTCGTTCAGCCGTTTTTGCAACGAGTTCAGGTCGAAAGCGCTGGCTGGAACACTCAGAGCAAGCAAGGCAATCAGCAGTAGCGGTCTCATGTTATTCCTCTGCGGGTGCAATTTTGAATGCCGAATTGTAGGAGCGAGCTTGCTCGCGAAAATGTTCGGAAAATTCGCGAGCAAGCTCGCTCCTACACGAAATTTCGGTTTAATGTTTTTTCTTCGGTGCCAACAAATCGGTGATCGTGCCTTCCGCCATTTCCGCCGCGAAGCACAGTGTCTCCGACAGCGTCGGATGCGGGTGAATGGTGAGGCCGATGTCTTCCATGTCCGCGCCCATCTCCAATGCCAGCACGCCTTCGGCGATCAGCTCGCCCGCGTTCACGCCGACGATGCCCATGCCGAGGATGCGGCGCGTCTTGGGATCGAGCAGCACTTTGGTCGAACCTTCTTCGCGCGCGATGGACAAGGCGCGACCGGAAGCCGCCCACGGGAACGCAGCTTTTTCGTATTCGATGTTTTGCGCTTTGGCTTGGGTTTCGGTCAGTCCCATCCACGAAATTTCCGGGTCGGTGTAAGCCACGGAAGGAATGGTCAGCGGCTCGAAAAAGGATTTGTGCCCGGCGATATTTTCCGCCGCCACTTTGCCTTCGTGCACCGCCTTGTGCGCCAGCATCGGGTCGCCCACGATGTCGCCGATGGCGAAAATGTGCGGCACGTTGGTGCGCATTTGTTTATCCACCGGAATGAAACCGCGCTCGTTCACGGTCAGTCCCGCCGCTTCGGCGTTGATCTCGCGCCCGTTCGGACGGCGACCCACGGCCATCAGCACGCGGTCGTAAACCTGTGCTTCGGCGGGTGCTTGCTCGCCTTCAAACGTCACTTTCAGTCCGGCTTTCTGCGCTTCGATCTTGGTGACTTTGGTCTTCAGGTAAATCGCCTCGTAACGTTTGGCGATGCGCGTGTGCAAGGGTTTGACCAAGTCTTTATCCGCGCCGGGAATCAGACCGTCCGCCAGTTCCACTACGGAAATTTTGCTGCCCAGCGCGTCATACACCGTGGCCATTTCCAGCCCGATGATGCCGCCGCCGATAATCAGCATGCGCTTGGGAATGTCTTGCAGCGCCAGCGCGCCGGTGGAGTCGATGATGCGCGGGTCGTCGTAAGGGAAACCGGGAATGCGCGCCACGCTTGAGCCTGCGGCGACGATGGCGTGGTCGAAGGTGACGATCTTTTCTCCGTCGGCGGTTTGCACCGTCATGCTGTTGGGCGAAGTGAACTTCGCCGTGCCGCGCAACACTTGCACCTTGCGCTGCTTGGCCAACGCGGCGAGGCCGCCGGTGAGCTTGGCGATCACGCTTTCCTTCCAAGTACGAATCGCGTCTATGTCGATCTTGGGCTTGGCGAAAGTCACGCCGTGGTGCGACACCTCTTGCGCTTCGTTGATGACCTTGGCTACATGCAGCAGCGCTTTGGAAGGAATGCAGCCAACGTTGAGGCACACGCCGCCCAGCACTTTCTCCTTCTCGATCAGCAGCACTTGCTTGCCCAGATCGGCCGCGCGGAACGCGGCGGTGTAGCCGCCGGGGCCTGCACCGAGGACGACGACTTCGGCGTGGATGTCGGAGGATTGGGGATTGGGGATTGGGGATTGAGGGGCGGGTGTTGTCATAGCTTTTAACCCCTCCCCAGCCCTCCCCTTGTCAGGGGAGGGAGTAGTCACCTCCCCTGACAAGGGGAAACCGGGAGGGGTTTGCTCTTGTGTTTCCAACATCAAAATCACCGCACCTTCGCTCACCTTGTCGCCGACTTTAAGTTTGATTTCTTTCACCACCCCCGCCACCGGCGATGGCACATCAATCGTCGCCTTGTCGGTTTCCAGCGAAATGAGCGCCTGCTCTTTTTCGACTGGCTCGCCGGGCTTCACGCTGATTTCGATGACGGCAACGTCTTTGAAATTGCCGATGTCGGGGACTTTGATTTCGATTGTTTGGCTCATGTTGTTTCCTAAAAATGCGTTTCCCGCAGATTACGCAGATTAAACAGATTCAAACCCAAAATGGTTTTGCCTTTAATCTGTGTGAATCTGTGTAATCTGCGGGCAGATATGTTTTAAATCCTGATCTGCCCGTTACCCAGCACGATAAATTTCTGCGACGTTAGGCCTTCCAGCCCGACCGGGCCGCGCGCGTGAATTTTGTCGGTAGAGATGCCGATCTCCGCGCCCAGTCCGTATTCGAAACCGTCGGCGAATCGTGTCGAGGCATTCACCATCACGCTTGCGGAATCCACTTCGCGCAGGAAGCGCATCGCCCTGGAATAATTTTCGGTGACGATGCTGTCGGTGTGCTGCGAGCTGTAGGTGTTGATGTGGTCTATGGCTTCGTCCACATCGGCCACGATGCGCACGCTCAAAATCGGCGCGAGGTATTCGGTGTGCCAGTCTTCTTCGGTGGCGACCTTCATCTGCGGCACCAGTTTGCGCGCGGCATCGTCGCCGCGCAGTTCCACGCCTTTGCCGAGATAGATTTTGCCCAGCTCGGGCAACACCTGCGCCGCGACCTTCGCGTTTACCAGCAGCGTTTCCATCGCGTTGCACACGCCGTAGCGGTGGGTCTTGGCGTTGTCGGCGATGCGGATGGCTTTGGCCAGATCGGCCTCGTCGTCGATATACACGTGGCAGATGCCGTCCAGATGTTTGATGACCGGCACTCTGGCTTCTTCCGAGATGCGCGCGATCAGGCTCTTGCCGCCGCGCGGCACGATCACGTCCACATACTCTTTCATGGTGATAAGTTCGCCCACGGCGGCGCGGTCGGTGGTGTTCACCACTTGCACCGCATTCTCCGGCAATCCGGCTTCGCGCAAACCCTGATGCACGCAAGCCGCAATCGCGCGGTTGGAATGCAAGGCTTCGGAACCGCCGCGCAGGATGGCCGCGTTGCCCGATTTTATGCACAGCCCGGCGGCATCCGCCGTCACGTTCGGGCGCGATTCGTAGATGATGCCGATCACGCCCAGCGGCACGCGCATCCTGCCGACCTGAATGCCGGAAGGGCGGAATTTCATGTCGGTTATTTCGCCGATGAGATCGGGCAAGGTGGCGATCTGGCGCAGACCTTCCGCCATCGACTTCACGGTTTTTTCGGTGAGCGTGAGGCGGTCGATCGCGGCGGCATCCAGCCCGCCGGTTTTGGCGGCGGCGACATCCTTGGCGTTTTCGGCGATGAGCTTGCCGCTGTTGAGCAGAATGGCGGTGGCAATATTTTCCAGCGCGTGGTTCTTGGCATTGGTGCCGGCTTGCGCCATCACCCGCGACGCGGCGCGCGCTTGCAGCCCGACTTGTTGCATATATTTTTTTATATTTTCCATCGCACACCTCAATGTTTGGAATCGACGGGCATTTTAGCATTGCGCTTGCGCTAGAATGCGCTCCTTGGTTTTGTATCGTGTGTAGGAGCCAGCTTGCTGGCGAATTTCCCCGTAATATTCGCGAGCAAGCTCGCTCCTACATAACCGAGGCGTTGTCCCACTGCGTGGGCTTTTTGAATAACTGGATTCCCGCTTTCGCGGGAATGACGAAAAAATGTCCGACATCCTCAATAAAATTCTCGCGGTGAAAAGTCAGGAAGTCGCCGCCGCACTGTCCGCCAAGCCGTTGCCGGTCATTCGCGCCGAGGCCGAGCAGGCCGCACCGGCGCGCGATTTCGTCGGCGCGATACGCGACAAGATCGCCGCCGGACACTCCGCCGTGATCGCCGAAATCAAAAAAGCCAGCCCCAGCAAAGGGGTCATCCGCGCCGATTTTCATCCGGCTGAAATCGCCGCCAGTTACGCTCAGCATGGCGCGGCCTGTTTGTCGGTGCTGACCGACGAGCAATTTTTTCAGGGCAGCGCGGAATATTTGAAACAGGCGCGCGCGGCCTGCGAGCTGCCGGTGCTGCGCAAGGATTTCATGGTGCATGAACACCAGATTTATCAGGCACGGGCGATGGGGGCGGATGCTATTTTGCTGATCGCTGCGGCGTTGACTTTGAACCAGATGAAGACACTGGAAAAGCTGGCGCACAAGCTGGGCATGGCGGTGCTGGTGGAAGTGCACGATGCCAAAGAACTGGAAGTCGCACTGCAACTCGCCACGCCGCTGATCGGCATCAACAACCGCAACCTGCGCACCTTCGAGGTGACCCTGCAAAACACGCTAGACCTGCTGCCCGGCATCCCGCACGACCGCATCGTCGTCACCGAGAGCGGCATCTTTACATCGGATGATGTGAAGCTGATGCGCAGCCATCAAGTGCATTCATTTCTGGTCGGCGAAGCATTCATGCGCGCCGACGATCCCGGAGTCGAGCTGGCGCGCGTGTTTTTCATGTAGGTCGGGTTTCAACCCGACATGTCAGGCTGAAGCCCGACCTACGTAAAGCAGGTTATCGGAAATTGAAACGGGCATCCGAAGATGCCCGTTTTTTTCGTCAAACAAACCGTGTGAGCGCGGTGCTCACCTTCCGAATTAGAAAGTGGTTTGCATGCCCAGCGAGAAGGCGGAAGGCGATGTGCCATAGCCGGAGGTGGTGCTGGCTGCGCCGGAGTTTTGCGAGAAAGCGTAGTTGATGCCTTTGCCGTTGGAAAGCTTGGTGTAAACAGCATATACCTTGGTGCGCTTGCTCAGGCCGTGGTCGTAGCCGAGGGAGAATTGCGAAGCTTTGCTGTCTGCCACGGAAGCCAGTTTGCCCGCGCTGCCGAACGCCACCTTGACCGCATCGTTGCCCATCTTGTACTTGGCACCCAGATAAAACGCGCTGTGGCCGTACTTGTCGGCATTGGCGGCTCCCAGTGTGTCGGTGGTTTTTTCATACACCGCGCCCACGCTCAATTCGTCCTGGGTGTAGCCGAAGCCGAAACGGGTGGCGGATTCCTTGTCGCCGGCAGCCACGTATTCCAGTTTGTGTGACTCATAACCGAAAGAACCGTAGAACGGCGCGCCGCTATACATCAAAGCCAGACTGAACGCGCTGCCATCCTTTTGCGTGCTGTCGGTGTTGGCTTCTTTCAGATTGACCGTGGCGATTGCGGCAGTGATGCCGGAAAACGCCGGGCTGACGTAGGCCAGCACATCGGTAGGACGCAGTTCGAAACCTGCGGCGGAAGCCGCAGGTTTCGGAGCGCCGAGCAAAGCGCGGTTGTCGGCGATGCCGTCACCGAACACGTCCAGGCTGCGCACGGCCATCTTGTAGGGCGTATCGTGAATTCCGAACAGCACCGTGCCGTAGCTGTCGCTCTTCAAACCGGCGAAGGTGTTGCGGCTGGCAAAGGTGTTCTTGGCCGCGTCGTCGAAGTTGATTTGTTGCTCGATCTGCCACACTGCGTTCAGACCATCGCCCAGATCTTCGGAACCCTTGAAGCCGAACTTGGAAACGTTGCTGGACACCACGCGCTTGCTGATGCCGGAAACGGCGGTTGCGCCGTTGGCGGTCGTTGTGCCGTCGCCGGTGGAAACCATGTCAAATGACACGTCGGCCTTGCCGTAAAAAGTGAAGTTCGCGTTGTCGGCGAACGCGGGTGCGGAAAATGCGGTAGCGATTGCCAGCGCGATCAGTTTCTTTTGCATCTTTCAAACTCCTTAATTTTTAGGTTGGTTTCACCGGCAAACGAGCATGCCGACGCAATCAAATAAATTCTCTTGAGCGAGAATTCGGGGCGGATTCTGTCGCGGAATTTTGAAATTCCCGCCGTGTAACAAAAAATTCACGCGGGCGTGTCTAATGCGCAACAGCGCTGCGCGATGTCATCAAACTGCAATGGAATTGGGGTAGGGAATGTGCGGAAGAGAGAGGCAAAATAAAACCCGCGAGAGCGGGTTGATTCTTAAAACCTTAGTTCTTCCCGCAGATTACACAGATTACGCAGATTTTCAGTCGGTTGCGGATGAGCGCCGCATCACCCAATAGGTGAATAAACAACCCAAAGTTACATTTTTTAATCTGCGGGAATCTGCGTAATCTGCGGGCAAAAGCTTTTGTTCAAATTAAACCTGCGCCCAGCCCTGCGCTTCGCTGTAATCGCCGAACGCGCGGATGTCGGCATCCACGAACAGGCGCGACAGCCATGCCTGCCAGGTGATCCACTGGTCGTCGGTGACGACGGCGATTTTGTTGAAGTCGTGGTTGTGCTGGCGGCTGAAAAATTTTAGTTCTTCCCAGGCCACGTCCGGGGTGTAGGCCAGCATGCCGCGCAGATCGAACAGCAGGTTCACTGTGCCGGGCGCGGCGAGATGGTGCAGCGCGTGTTCCTCGAATTGTTTGAAGTCGGCGATGGTGAATTCGCCCATCACGGCGATGTTGACGAGGTTGTTGTTTTCTTCGATGGTAATCATTTGCGTGCCTGTGTGTGAGTTGGAGCCAGACGCAAGCTTAACATGCCGCTGGCGATGATGAGCGCGATGCCCAGCCACGAACCGGGCGAAAGCAATTCCTGCCAGAAAAATAATCCAAACAGGGCGGAAAATACGATGGTGCTGTAGGACAGCGCGCTGACCACTTGCGTTTGTCCGATG
The DNA here is from genome assembly GCA_028710605.1 of Sideroxydans sp. Taxonomy (GTDB): domain Bacteria; phylum Pseudomonadota; class Gammaproteobacteria; order Burkholderiales; family Gallionellaceae; genus Sideroxyarcus. The sequence goes on along the minus strand of JAQTTU010000001.1, from coordinate 191,810 downwards.
CGGTAGGCGCGCGTCATGGCGAGCTGGGCGAAGGTGGCCGATGCGCCCAGCGCCAGCAGCAGGGGCAGGTCGCGCAACGCCACGGCATGCATCTCGCCCTGCAACATCCAGAGGCCGCTGAAGATCGTGGCGACCAGATTGAAATAGAACACCACGCGCACCGCCGGTTCGCCCAGCAAGCCGAGCTGGCGCACGTTGAGGATGGCGAAACCGGCGAGGAATCCGGAAAGCAATCCCATCAAACCGCTACCGAATTGTTCGCGTTCCAGCGTGGGGTGCAGCAGCACCACCACGCCGACGAAACCCAGCGCCAGACTGGCGGTGAGCGGCAGGTGGAAATGATCCTTATAGACCAAGATGGTGAGCACGGTGAGGAACAGCGCGGAGGTGTAGTTCAGCGTGATCGCGGTGGCCAGCGGCAGCGTGGCGATGCAGTAGAAAAACAGCATCATGGCGACCGTGCCGGTCAGCCCGCGCCACAAATGGCCGCGCCAGTGCGGCGTGGCGAGCGAGGCTTTCTGGCGATGCAGCATCGCATACACGATGAACAGGCCGAAGCAGGAACGGTAGAACACCAGTTCGGCGGTGGAGAAATGCGGCGAGCCGAACTTGACGCACATTCCCATCACGGCGAACAGCAGACCGGCGACCAGCATCCACAGCGCGCCCATGCCCGGTTTATTGTAGGAGCGGCTTTAGCCGCGAATAGCATTCGCCAGCAAGCTGGCTCCTACGAAAAACCGCCAATGAATTATTCCTGTTCAAAATCAGAGATGCGGTTGCAAATTGCGCAGCAGCCATTCGTGGTAATGGCGCATGCCGTCTTCGGTGGGCGACTGGTAGGGGCCGACTTCTTCCGTGCCCGCTTTGTACAAAGAGCGGCGGCCTTCGTGCATGCGCAGGCAGATGATGTCGTCCTCCACCGCCGTTTCGCGGTAGGCCTTCTTTTCCGCTTCCACGTAATCGCGCTCGAACAGCACGATATCTTCGGGATAGTAGAACTCCACGATGTTGGTGCAGGCATCGGTGCCGCGCGGCACGACGGTGCTCACCACCAGCGTGTTGGGATACCACTCGACCGTGATGTTGGGGTAATAGGTCAGCCAGATCGCGCCGTATTTCGGCAACTCGCCCTTGTGGTATTTCATTAGCTGGTCGGCCCATTGCTGGTACACCGCGCTGCCCGCTTTGCGTTTAGGGTCGTTGAGGCCGACGGTCTGCACGCTGAAATTCTCGCCGAAGGTCCAGTTCAGTTCGTCGCAATTGACCAGTTGTCCCAGGCCGGGGTGGAACGGCACCACGTGGTAGTCCTCCTGATAGACCTCGATGAACGTCTTCCAGTTGAAGTTGTATTCGTCCACTTCCACGCGATCCAGCATGTAGCCGGAGAAGTCGATCTCCTTGAACGCGGGCATGTTGGTCAGGTCTTTGGCGACATCGCGCTGCCCGGCGAACAGCAGGCCGTGCCAATTTTGCAGCGGGGTTTTGTTCAAATGCAGGCAGGGATTTTCGGGAAAATGCGGCGCACCGATCAGCTCGCCGTTGTTCTCGTAAGTCCAGCGGTGCAGCGGGCACACGATGTTTTTGGCATTGCCGCGTCCTTCCAGCATGGTGGCCTGGCGGTGGCGGCAGATGTTGGACAGCAACTCTACGCCGCCCTCGTTGCGCACCAGCATCTTGGCTTTGTTCATCCACTCGATCACATGATAATCGCCGAGATTGGGCACCATCAATTCGTGGCCGACGTACTTCGGTCCAGCATCCAGCAGCACGCGCTGCTCGATCTCCAGCACTTTCGGATCGAAATACCAGCGCAGCGGCGGCTGCGCTGAAACGGGATTGATTTGAGGTGTTTTGGCGATTTCAGACATACCCACTTTATCCTTGTGAATACCATTTTTCGGGGCAGGGATTGTCCCCGAAATCGAATGGGGGGGCAATAATAATTGGCTCTGTGCGGGGTGCTTGGGTAAAATGCCGCCCTCACGCAGAAACCGAGGCATATTGGGAATCGAGATGGCGGCTAAATCCGGCAAGACACAGAGTTTCGAAGCAGCGACCGCAGAACTGGAGCAAGTGGTGGCGGACATGGAGTCCGGCAAGTTGTCGCTGGAAGACTCGCTGGCGGCCTACAAACGCGGTGCCGAACTGCTGGCTTTCTGCCGCTCCCGTCTGGACGATGCGCAGCAGCAAGTGCGCGTGCTGGAAGACGGCGCGCTCAAGGATTTCTCCGCCAGCAACGAAGCGAACTGATGATGTCGAATTTTTCTTCCTGGGCTTCCGCCCATCAATCCGGTTTTGAAGAAACTTTAAAGCGCCTGCTGCCGCAGCCGGACATCATGCCGCAGCGCCTGCATGCCGCCATGCGTTACAGCGTGCTGGACGGCGGCAAGCGCGTGCGTCCGCTGCTGGCTTTTGCGGCGGGCGAACTGGCGGGTGCGCCGCAGGAGCGCGTGGAAATCGCCGCCGCCGCCGTGGAAATCATCCACGCCTATTCGCTGGTGCACGACGACATGCCGTGCATGGACGACGACGTGTTGCGGCGCGGCAAACCTACTTGCCACGTGGAATACGACGAAGCCACCGCGCTGCTGGTGGGAGACGCGCTGCAAAGTCTGGCGTTCCAGTTATTGTCCGAGCATTTGCTGAACGAAGATGCCGCCACGCAATTGCAGATGGTCAGATTGCTGGCGGTGGCCAGCGGTTCGCGCGGCATGGGCGGCGGGCAGGCCATTGATCTTTACAGCGTGGGCAAACAGCTCACGCTGCCGGAACTGGAGCAGATGCACATCCACAAAACCGGCGCGCTGATCCGCTGCGCCATCATGCTGGGCGCGCATTGCGGCCATCTGACGCAAGCCCAGTTCGACCAGCTGGACCGTTACGGCAAATGCATCGGGTTGGCCTTTCAGGTGGTGGACGACATTCTCGACAGCGAGGCCGACACCGCCACGCTGGGCAAAACGGCGGGCAAGGATGCCGACAACGACAAGCCGACTTATGTCAGTTTGCTCGGCGTTTCAGCCGCAAAAAAAATGGCGGCTGAACTGCACCAGCAAGCGCTTGAAGCATTGGCGGATTTGGGTGTCCCGGCGCAACGCCTGCGCGAACTGGCCGACTTCATCGTGATGCGAAAATTCTGATGCAGCCCATACTGGATTCCATCAACTCTCCCGACGATCTGCGCCAACTGGAGCGCGCCCAACTGCCGCAACTGGCGGACGAGTTGCGCGCGTTTCTCATCGAATCGGTGAGCAAAACCGGCGGCCATCTTTCATCCAATCTCGGCACGGTGGAACTCACCATCGCCTTGCATTACGTGTTCGACACACCGCAGGACAAGCTGGTGTGGGATGTCGGCCACCAGACCTATTCGCACAAAATTCTCACCGGGCGGCGCGAAGCGATGAGCGGCTTGCGCATGGCGGGCGGCATTTCCGGCTTTCCCAAACGCAATGAAAGTTCCTACGATGCTTTCGGCACCGGACACTCCAGCACCTCCATCTCCGCCGCGCTGGGCATGGCCGTGGCCGCCAAACTGCGCGGCACGGACGAGCGCGCGGTGGCCATCATCGGCGACGGCGCGCTGACCGGCGGCATGGCGTTCGAGGCGCTGAACAACGCGGGCGCGATGGACGCCAATCTGCTGGTCATCCTCAACGACAACGACATGTCCATCTCGCGCCCTGTCGGCGCGCTGAACAATTATCTGGCCAAGCTGATGTCCGGGCGTTTCTACGCGGCGATGCGGCGCGGCAGCGAGAAAGTATTGAAGGGTATGCCGCCGGTGCTGGAGTTCGCCAAGCGCACCGAAGAACACCTCAAAGGCATGGTTATCCCCGGCACCATGTTCGAGGAGTTCGGCTTCAACTACATCGGCCCCATCGACGGCCACGATCTGGATACGCTGGTCGATACCTTAAGCAACATCCGCAAGTTGGAAGGCCCGCAGTTCCTGCACATCGTCACGCAGAAAGGCAAAGGCTACGCCAAGGCCGAAGACGATTGCGTGCTGTATCACGGCGTGGGCAAATTCGATCCCGACCACGGAGTCAAACCGACGGCCAATTGCAAAATGAGTTACACGCAAGTGTTCGGCGACTGGCTGTGCGATGCGGCGGAGGCAGACACGCGGCTGCTCGGTATCACGCCCGCCATGTGCGAAGGCTCGGGCATGGTCGAGTTCGCCGAGAAATTTCCCGAGCGTTATTTCGATGTGGGCATCGCCGAACAGCACGCGCTCACCTTCGCGGCGGGCTTGGCCTGTGACGGCTTCAAACCGGTGGTGGCGATCTACTCCACCTTCCTGCAACGCGCTTACGACCAACTGATCCACGACATCGCCATCCAGAATCTGCCGGTGGTATTGGCCATCGACCGTGGCGGACTGGTCGGCGCGGACGGCGCGACGCATGCGGGTAGTTTCGATTTGTCCTATCTGCGCAGCATCCCCAACATGACGGTGATGACCCCCGCCGACGAGAACGAATGCAGGCAGATGCTGAGCACCGCGTTCAGTCTGGACACGCCCAGCGCGGTGCGTTATCCGCGCGGCTGCGGCCCCGGCGCGGAAGTGCAAAAAAATCTGGATACGTTGCCGGTCGGAAAAGGTGAGGTGTGCCGCGAAGGCAAGCAGGTCGCCATCCTCGCTTTCGGTTCCATGCTGGCGCCCGCGTTGCAAGCCGCCGCGCAAATTGATGCCACGGTCGCCAACATGCGCTTCGTCAAACCGCTGGATAAGGAACTGGTACTGAAGCTGGCGCGCGAGCACGTGCTGCTGGTCACCGTGGAAGAAAACGCGCTGCAAGGCGGCGCGGGCAGCGCGGTCGCGGAATGTCTGGCGCAACACGGCGTGACTGTGAGCATCATGCATCTGGGCTTGCCGGACGAATTCCTGGAGCAGGGCGACCCCGTGCAGATGCTGGCCGATTGCGGGCTGGATGCGGCGGGAATAGCCCGCGCCATCCGCGAAAAGATCGCGGAATAATATTGCCCGACAATATTTGTCGGACATTGGATATAATTCCACTACAAAATTTAAATTAGAGAAATAGCCATGAGCCCTAAACCTATCGCCGACGTACAAAGCAGTGCCGATACCCGCCACCTGGCGATCAACAAAGTCGGCATCAAGAGCATCCGCCATCCGATCATGGTCAAGGATCAAAGCGTGGGCGTGCAGCACACCATCGCCACGTTCAACATGTACGTGCATCTGCCGCACAATTTCAAAGGCACGCACATGTCGCGCTTCGTGCAGATTCTCAACCAGCACGGGCGCGAGATTTCGGTCGAGTCGTTCGAGAGCATCCTGCGCGAAATGGTGGAAAAACTGGAAGCGCAATCCGGCTACATCGAAATGGCCTTCCCTTATTTCGTCAACAAGACCGCGCCGATTTCCGGTGTGCAAAGCCTGCTTGATTACGACGTGACCTTCATCGGCGAGATCGTCGAGGGCACTTACCGTTTCACCATGCGCGTGCAGATCCCGGTCACCAGCCTGTGCCCGTGCTCCAAGGAAATCTCCGATCGTGGCGCGCACAACCAGCGCTCGCATGTCACCCTCACCGTGCGCACGCGCAGCTCGGTGTGGATCGAGGAAGTGGTGCGCTTCGCCGAAGACCAGGCCTCCAGCGAACTGTACGGCCTGCTCAAACGCCCGGACGAAAAGTTCGTCACCGAACACGCCTACGACAACCCCAAGTTCGTGGAAGACATGGTGCGCGACGTGGCTGCCGTGCTGAATGCCGACGAACGCATTGAGGCATACACCATCGAATCCGAGAACTTCGAGTCGATTCACAATCACTCTGCGTATGCGCTGATCGAGCGCGACAAAACCAAAGAATAAAAGCCTTGCCCGCAGATTACTCAGATTAAACAGATTTCAAAGCCAATCGCAGGCGGTGTTTTTTAATCTGATTAATCTGCGTAATCTGCGGGCAAAAGGTTTTTTGCTTTTCGCCCTCTTGAAAAACAGCCAGACATCCTCAAATAGTCTGCACACTTTTTCCACGGAGGACGTATGACCGCAACTACCACCGCCAGCCGCGAGACGCTGGGATTCCAGACCGAAGTCAAACAACTGCTGCAACTGATGATTCACTCGCTGTATTCCAACCGCGAGATTTTCCTGCGCGAACTGGTTTCCAACGCATCCGATGCCTGCGACAAGCTGCGTTTTGAGGCGCTGCATAACGACGCGCTGTACGAGAACGATTCCGAGATGAACATCCGCGTGTCTTACGACAAGGACGCGCGCACGCTGACCATCGCTGACAGCGGTATCGGCATGAGCCGCGACGAAGTGATCGCCAACCTCGGCACGATTGCCAAGTCCGGCACGCGCGAATTCTTCGGCAAGCTGTCCGGCGACCAGCAGAAGGATGCCAACCTGATCGGCCAGTTCGGCGTGGGTTTCTATTCCGCGTTCATCGTGGCCGACAAGGTATCCGTGTTCACCCGCCGCGCGGGCGAGAAGGCCGACCAGGGCGTGCGCTGGGAATCCGACGGCGGCGGCGAGTTTTCCATCGAGATGGTGGAGCGCGCCACACGCGGCACCGAGATCACGCTGCACCTGCGCGAAGATCAGGACGACCTGTTGGCCGGCTACAAATTGCGCGAGATCATCAAGAAATATTCCAACCACATCATGCAGCCCATTCTGATGAAAAAAGAGGAATGGAAAGAGAACAAGTACGAGACGCTGGATGAAGACGAAACGGTCAATCAGGCCTCGGCATTGTGGACGCGCAGCAAGAACGAGATCAGCGAAGAGCAATATCAGGAATTCTACAAACACGTCGGCCACGATTTCGACGATCCGCTGGCGTGGACGCACGCGCGCGTCGAAGGCCGTCAGGAATACACGCAACTGCTGTACATCCCGAGCCGCGCGCCGTTCGACCTGTACGACCGCAACACGCGCCACGGCATCAAGCTCTACGTGCGCCGCGTGTTCATCATGGACGATGCCGAACAGCTGATGCCGTCATACATGCGCTTCGTGCGCGGCGTGGTGGATTCTGCCGACCTGCCGCTGAACGTCTCGCGCGAGATTCTGCAGGAATCGAAAGACATCGAAGCCATCCGCAAAGGCTGCACCGGCAAGGTGCTGGGCCTGCTGGCCGACATGGCCGAGAACGACAAAGAGAAGTTCGCCAAATTCTGGGGCGAGTTCGGCAAGGTGTTGAAGGAAGGCGTGGGCGAAGACTTCGCCAACAAGGACAAGATCGCCGCACTGCTACGCTTTGCCTCGACCCAGGCCGACACCACCGACGAAACCGTGGCGCTGAAGGACTACATCGCGCGCATGAAAGACGGTCAGGAAAAAATCTACTACGTCACCGCCGACAGCTTCAACGCCGCCAAGAACAGCCCGCATCTGGAAGTGTTCCGCAAGAAGGGCATCGAAGTGCTGCTGCTGTCCGACCGCGTGGATGAATGGGTGGTGAGCAACCTGCCCGAGTTCGACGGCAAGCAACTGGTGTCCGTGGCCAAGGGCGGTCTCGATCTGGGCGCGCTGGAAGATGCCGCCGAAAAACAGGAACAGGAAAAGCAGGCGGACGAACTGAAAGGCCTGACCGACAAAATCAAAACCAGCCTCGCCGACCGCGTCAAGGAAGTGCGCATCACGCACCGCCTCACTGACTCGCCTGCCTGCCTAGTGGCCGACGAACACGACATGAGCGGCAACCTCGCGCGCCTGATGAAAGCCTCCGGTCAGAAAATGCCGAACATGCAGCCCATCCTCGAAATCAATCCAAAGCATCCGGTGGTGCTGCGTCTGCAAAATGCAGAAGCCCGTTTCGACGACTGGGCGGCGGTGCTGTTCGATCAAGCTTTGCTGGCCGAAGGCGGACAGCTTGATGATCCGGCGGGGTTTGTTAAACGCATCAACCAGTTGATGCTGGAGATGAGCGTCTGAGTAGATTGAGGGTTAGGTAGTGGAAAAGAAGCGGGCATTGAAGAATGCCCGTTTTCATTTGGGTCATAGTAGGGCGCAACACCCACAGGGTGCAAGAACCTCTGCGAGGTAACCAACGGGCATTGCGCCGAATGTGTGAAGTTAAAACATCCGATGCAATGCGCTGCGCTTATTGCACCCTACGGCGGGCTATGAGTAACGCTACTGCCACCACGCTGGCGATTCCAAGGTGGCAGACGGTGGAACTTTTCTTGGTATCCAATCAGCAATTCCAATTCATCGCATTCATTTTTTCCGTCAACAATATCCAAACTACAATCTTCGATTGAAAAACCTAGCCGAAGAAGACCTGTTGTGAAATTATTTGCAACAGCGTGCCCGTTATTTTGATCGTTAAGAGCAAATCGCTCTTCATTAACTTTGGCGCTATCGTCAAAACTCTTTTTTGCTTTCCTGCAAGCTGCGATCATGATGTTATAGCGCTCTGTATTTTTGCCGGATGCATGTCCTCCGATATAAAGAATAGATTGCTCGTCTTTGCAATTTGGAATGGCTGAAATTGAATCTTCATTAAGCGCAGAAAGTCGTAAAACGTAAATAACACGTGGGCCTATAATCTCCTGAAGGTCTTCCTTCTTAATGCCGTTGGGGTAATTTCTAATTAAAAACTCTTTGCGGAAAGTTTTTCCGGTTTCATAATTTTCATAACACCTCAATGCTAGGTTTCGGTAATCTTTATGATTCATATTAAAATCCTTTCAGCCTGCGTAGCCAGCGTAGGGCGCAACACCCAAAGGGTGCAAGAACCTCTGCGAGGTAACCAACGGGCATTGCGCCGGATGTGACCGCCTCATTCCAAAACCATAAGCTATTCATCATATCCCAACTCGCTTTCGCATCCGCCCGCCCAATCCATCGGATAGATACCTTGGTCAACCAGTCGATGAAACGTTGAATAAGGCCATTCTGCCACACGTTCGACCAACCCGTGCTTCAGCGGATTGATATGCACATAATCCATGTGCGCCCGATAATCGCGCTCATCCCGGATCAGGTGTTCCCAATAACGCCGTTGCCAGATGCCGCGTTCGCCGCGCCGGGTGCGCACGGCAGATATTCTTTCGGTGCGAGGCAAGGCTTTGGAAAAATCCATCTTGATCAGCCGCCAGCGTGTTGCAAAGTCCGCGTCATTCGGCGGCAATTCGATCACACAGTGCAGATGGTTGGGCAGTACTACCCAACCGTGAATCAGAAAAGGGTGACGTTGCTGCACCGATTTGACCACGCTGCGCAGTATTTCAATGTGTTTGGTCAGCAAGTAGTTATCTTGCCGTTGCAGCAAGTTGACGGTGAAAAAATAGGTGCCGCCCGGATGTCAGGCGCGACGATAGTCAGGCATACGGGGAGTATTGCGGAGGTTTCCATCCGGCGCAATGCCCGTTGGTTATTGCGCCCTACATGCTGTGCCAAACGATGCATGGCGACAACGCCCAAAGCCACATAAAATACGCTTCCGATTTTTCATCGCACAACCATGAAACCCATCGCCATCTTCCGTCACTCGCCCAGCGAAGGCGCGGGCTACTTCACCACTTTCCTCAACGCGAAAAATATCCCGTGGCAATTGATTTGCATCGACGCGGGCGATGCCGTGCCGCGCAATGCGCAGGATTATTCCGGCCTCGTTTTCATGGGCGGGCCGATGAGCGTCAACGACGATCTGCCGTGGATACCCGAAGTGCTGGCGCTGATCCGCGATGCGGTGGAGCATGATGTGCCGCTGCTCGGCCACTGCCTCGGCGGGCAGCTTATCTCCAAAGCGCTGGGTGGTGTGGTGACGAAAAATCCGGTGAAGGAATTGGGTTGGGGCAAGGTCGAAGTGGCCGACAACGCCACGGCGCGCACGTGGTTCGGCGACATTCGTGAGTTCGATTCATTCCACTGGCACGGCGAAACCTTCAGCCTGCCGCAAGGCGCGGTGCATCTGCTTTCCAGTGCGCATTGTGTGAATCAGGCCTACGCCATCGGCAAACACCTGGCGCTGCAATGCCACGTGGAAATGACCGAGTCCATGATTCGTGCTTGGTGCGAAAACGGTGCGGATGAAATCGCCGCGAACCGGCAAAGCCCCGGCGTGCAAACGGCGGCGGACATGCAAATGCAGATGCAGGATAAAATGCCGCAACTGCATCGTGCGGCGGAGCAACTGTATCGCCATTGGTTGCAAGGTTTGGCGCGCTAGCACGGTTTTATTTTGCGCACCTGCCTGAAGATGCCCGCCAATAGGCGTTCTACAATGCGTGGTGTTTGAAGATGCCCGTATCTATTGGCTTGCGGGCGAGGTGGTGTAGGATGGGTTGAGCGCAGCGATACCCATCAATCATTCAATAACATTGGCGATGGGTATCGCTGCGCTCAACCCATCCTACTGACTGTGAACATTTCCACGACCTATTTCGACCGCATCGCGCAGCGCATTCTCGCCGCGCATCCCGCGCCCGATCTGCGCGGCATCACCATTTTGTTGCCCAATTTTCACGCCGCGCAACCGCTGGCACAGGCACTGATGCGCGCGGCGCAACTGCCTGCGTTGCTGTTGCCGCAAATGGTGACGCTGAACGATTGGGCGCAAGGCATTCCACTTGAAACGCAACTCGTCAGCGACAGCCAGCGCAGTGCGCTGCTCTATCAGCAGTTACGCAAGCTGCAATGGTTCGAGCATGCCGACCTGTGGAGCATGACGCAGGAATTGCTCAAGCTGTTCGACGAGCTGACGCAGTCGCTCGCGGTATTGCCAAGTGATGCGGACGAATTTGCCACCGCTGTGCAGCAGGCGTATCAGGCGAAACAGAATGCCACGCTGCAACTGGAGGCGCGGCTGGTGTTCGAGTTGTGGCATGCAATGCAGGACGGCGAGGAACTGGACGCGGCGCGCGCGTACCAGCAGCGGCTGGCGACGTTGGCGGCGCGGGCGACGCAGCCGTTGTATGTGTTGCGCGCTTCGGACTGGAATACGCTGGAGCAGAATTTTCTGCGCGAGTATTCCGAACGCGCTGAGGTGGTGGTGTTTGATTTGCGCGAGATGGGGATTGGAAGTGCGGGCTTCGCAAAGCAGCCCCTCACCCCAGCCCTCTCCCGCCTGCGGGAGAGGGAGTCAAACTCCCCTCTCTCGCAGGCGGGAGAGGGGTTGGGGGGGAGGGACGTTGCGTCACTGGAAAATATATTTCATTCCATTGAAAACAAAACGTCAGCCTCGGGCAATGCTCCGCGTTTCTTCGCCGCGACTTCGCTAGAACAAGAAGCCCGCGCCGCCGCGATGCAAGTGCGCTTGTGGCTGCAAGCAGGCAAGCGCGACATCGCCATCGTGGCGCAAGACCGCGTGGTGGCGCGGCGTATGCGCGCGTTGCTGGAACGCGCCGAGATACTGGTGACGGACGAGACCGGCTGGACGTTTGCCACGCTGTCGGTGAGCACGGTGCTGGATCGCTGGCTCACTGCGCTGCAAAGCGATTTCTATCATCACGATTTGCTCGACCTGCTGAAGTCGCCGTTCATCTTCGCCGACATGGCGGCGGGCGAGCGCAAGTCGGCGGTGTATCAACTGGAACAACTGCTGCGCCAGCACGGCGTGGTGGCGGGGCTGGAAAAATTCAGCGCGCTGGCCGAGCACGAAATCGCGCTGCATCAACCGCTGGCGCGCTTGCGTCAGGCATCGGCGCTGCTGGAGCTGGGAAAGAAAAAAACGCTGGCGGAATGGTTGAGTGCGTTGCGCGAAAGTCTCATCGTGCTGGGCATAGACCAAGGTTTGCAGCAGGACGACGCAGGCCAACAATTGCTGCGCGCACTGGATACTTGGAAACAGGAGTTGGCGAACGACCAGGGGCGTTACCGCTTCCACGAATGGCGGCGCTGGCTGGCGCAGCAACTGGATACGGAAACGTTCCGCGACAGCAGCATAGACAGCCCGGTGCGCTTCACCCATCTGGCCGCCACGCGCTGGCGCGCTTTCGATGCGGTGCTGTTGCTCGGCTGCGATGCCGATCATTTGCCCAGCGTGGCGGACGGCGGGCGCTGGTTCAACGATGCGGTGCGCAGCAGTTTGAATTTGCCCGCGCGCGCTATCCACTCGACGCGCCAGCGCGACGATTTGCTGGCGCTGCTGGCGCTGAACGATTGCGTGCTGGTCACCTGGCAGAAAGATAGAAACGGCGAAGCGGGGCTGCTCAGTCCGTTCCTGCAAATATTGCGCGACGAGTTGGAGAAAAATTTTGCCGCATTTTCCGATGCCCCCTTCCCCCTGCATGGGGGAAGGAACAGGTTCGGCGCTAATGAGCAATCCGACTTTAATGAGTATGAGCTCCATTTCTATCTCGCGGCTGAAGACGCGCATCAGGCCGATCTGGCACAAGCCGCACAACCGACACCGAATGCGGCAAACGAAATTATCCCCGCCAGTATTTCTATCAGCGCCTACAACTCGCTGGTCGCCTGTCCGTATCAATTCTTTGCGCGCTACATTTTGCGTTTGAACGAACTCGACGAAGTGCAGGAAGGCATCGAGAAGCGCGACTACGGCGAGCGCGTGCACGAAATATTGCAGCGCTTCCACGAGCGTTTTGCAACGGTGAGCGGGCATGCAGTTGATGAACTGGAAACCGCGTTGCGCCAGATCAGCGAAGAAGTGTTCGCCGACTTGTTGCAACAGGATTTTGCGGCGCGCGCGTGGCTGGCGCGCTGGTATGTCTCGTTGCCTGCCTACATTGAATGGCAACAGCAAAACGAAACACAAGGCTGGCGCTATGCCGAATCGGAGAAATCGTTTGATTGGGATTTGGAAGCCGTGCGCCTGCGCGGACGCATAGACCGCCTCGATGTGCGCGGCGAAGAAAAGCTCGTGCTGGATTACAAGACGCAGAGCGACACTGTGCTGCGCAACAAATTGAAAGAGCCGGGCGAAGATGTGCAGCTCGCGTGCTACGCCTACGCGCACGAAGCAGCGGATGCGGCCTTTGTCAGCATCGAAAACGGCAAAGTGAAACTGGTTGCGCCGAAAGAAGACATGCCGCTGCTGGCGCAATTGAATGCCGAGAGATTGGTGAGCGTGATGGAAGCGATACGCGGCGGGGCGGGGTTGCCTGCGAATGGGATTGATGCGGTGTGCGGGTGGTGCGAGATGCGGGGTTTATGTAGGAAAGGGGAATGGTGAGTTACATGCAAGCCAGACAATCACTCTCCACGTCATTGATGGAACTACTAGCCATTCCACTAGGCCGACAAACAACGTCGGCCAAGTGGCTGGTTATCCGGCGCAGGCCGGAATCCAGTCAATTGAACAGCCCGCGTAGCGGACATGATCTTGGTGTTGTCTCGCTCCGCGAGGAATTTTTTATTTGCTGGATTCCGGCCTGCGCCGGAATGACGGTTATGGAGAGTGGGCATGACTAACCACATTGCCCTCGACCCCCACCGCAGCGTCGTCGTCGAAGCCTGCGCCGGCAGCGGCAAGACATGGCTGCTGGTGTCGCGCATCGTGCGCTTGCTGCTCGACGGCGCGCAGCCGTCGCAAATCCTCGCCATCACCTTCACGCGCAAAGCGGCGCAGGAGATGCAGGCGCGTTTGCAATTGTGGTTGCGCGATTTGGCGATGAAAGATGAAGCGTTTGTGCGGCAGTTTTTTGCCGAACGCGGAATAGAGAATTTGAGCGAGGCGCAACTGCAACGCGCGCGCGGTTTGTACAAAGAGGTATTGCTGGCGCAGCCCGGCATTACCATCAGCACCTTCCACGGCTGGTTCATGCAAGTCATGCAGCGCGCGCCGCTGAACGCCGACGTGATGCAAGCCGCGTCGCTGCTGGAACGCGCGGGCAGCGCGCAGGAAGAGGCGTGGGAAGAATTGCTGGAGCAGATGCGCAAGCAGCCGGACAGCGTCGAAGCGCAGCAGATGTTGTGGCTGTTTGGCGAATGCGGTTTATTTACAACGCGCAAATTGTTGTTCAATTTTTTAGGCAAGCGCGCGGAGTGGTGGGCTTATACGTCGCACTTAAGCTCCCTCCCTTTCAAGGGGAGGGCCGGGGTGGGGATGGGTTCGGGTGCAAACGAAAACTCCCCCATCCCCCACCTAACCTCCCCCTTGAAGGGGGAGGAACATGAAAGTGATGCCGTCCAATTCGCACTCTCCCAATTGCAGCGCACCCTGGCAGTTGACATGGACTTCGACCTCATCGCCGACTGGGGTGTGTGCGTCAACAGTGAAGAAGAGTTGTTTGCCTTGGCGCATCAGCTCGCATTAAATGGCACGGCCAAGCAGCAGGAAAATGCGGGCGTGCTGGAGCGTGCGTGGACAGACAACGCACCGGAAGCGCGTTTCAAAAAAGTATGGCCGCTGCTGTTCACGCAGGCCGACGAACCGCGCAAACTCAAAGCCACCAAGAACCAGAACGAAGCCGTGTTCGCCGGTGTGGTGCACAACCTGCAAGCCAGTTTGCAAGCCGTGCGCGACGAAGTTGCCGAGCAGCAGGCGTATCGCCTGAACGAGGCCGTGCTGCATTGCGGCGCGGCGTTCCTCGAACGTTATCAGGCGCTCAAGGCGCAGGCGCAGCAGATGGATTTTTCCGATCTGGAATGGCAGTTGTGCCGCCTGCTGCAACAAAGCGAACACGCCGAGACCATGCAATACAAACTCGACAGCCGCTACCGCCACGTGTTGCTCGACGAGTTTCAGGACACCAACCCGCTGCAATGGCAAATCCTGCGCGCGTGGTTCGACGCGGCGGTGGCCGTCGATTCGCAACCCACGGTGTTCGTCGTCGGCGATCCCAAACAATCCATCTACCGCTTCCGCCGCGCCGACGCGCGCCTGTTCGGCGTGGCGCGCGAATATCTGCAACAACATTTTGCCGCCGAAACGCTGGGCAATAGTTCCACCCGCCGCAATTCGCAACCCGTGGTCGATGCCGTGAACGCCGTGTTCCACGAACAGCCAGACGGATTTGAATTCGTCGAACATCAGACGCATCAAAAAGAATTGCCGGGGCATGTGCTGGTGCTGCCGCTGGCCGTCGCAGAAGATAAATCACTCACCAATGAAACGCCCTCTTTTGTAGGTCGGGATTTATCCCGACTTTCCGAAAATCCTGTCGGGATAAATCCCGACCTACGAAACCCTCTCACTACTCCCCGAGCCGAAACCGAACAAGGCGCACGTCATCAGGAAGCGCAACAATTCGCCGCACAACTCAGAACCATCGTCAGCGATTGGTCAGTCAACGACGAAGGCCAAACCCGCCGCGCCAGCTATGGCGACATCATGGTGCTGGTGCGCAGCCGCACGCATCTTGCCGTGTATGAAGAAGCCCTGCGCGCGAAACACATCCCCTTCATCAGCTCGCGTCGCGGCGGTCTGCTCGACACGCTGGAAGCGGAAGACCTGCAAGCGCTGTTGATGTTTCTCATCACCCCCTTCGCCGATCTCGCGCTGGCGCAAGTGCTGCGCACGCCGGTGTTTGCGTGCAGCGATGCGGATTTGATGTTGATTGCAGGGAGCGAAAGTAAAACAACCGTTCGCCCTGAGCTTGTCGAAGGGCAAAATTCCAGCAAATCTTCATGGTGGCAACGCCTGCAACACCTAACCAACCCATCGCCTGAATTGCAACGCGCCGCCGCCCTGCTAAAAAACTGGCTCGCCCTCGCCGACAAACTCCCCGTGCATGACCTGCTAGACCGCATCTATTTCGAAGGCGATGTGCTCGCGCGTTACAGCGCCGTATTGCCGCCCGAGATGCGCGGCAAAGTCAGCGCCAACCTGCACGCCTTCATGAAAATGGCGCTGGACATCGATGCCGGACGCTATCCCAGCCTGCCGCGTTTTCTGCAAGACCTGCGCGAACTGCGCGACAGCAACGACGACGCGCCGGACGAAGGCAAGCTCGGCACGGCGGGCGATGCGGTGCGCATCTACACCGTGCACGAATCGAAAGGACTGGAAGCGCCCATCGTCTGGCTGCTGGACGCGAACGCGGACAAGAACAACAAGGAAGGCAACGATGTACTGCTGGATTGGCCGACGCACGAGCCGCAACCATTGCACTTCTCGATGTATGCCGACCAAGCCTCGCGCGGAAAAAAACGCGCACCGCTGTTCGAGCAGGATGCCGCGCAACAAGCCCGCGAAGAAATGAACCTGCTCTACGTCGCCATGACCCGCGCGCAACAAGCGCTGATCGTCAGCGGCAACAGCAAAGGCGAAGACAAGGAAGAAAAGAAAAAAACGTTGTCGTGGTATGACCGCATCGCGGCGGCAATTTCTTCCGTCATTCCGGCGCAGGCCGGAATCCAGATAGAGAAACAATTCTCGCGCAGCGAGACAAACCCCTTATGTCGTCCGCTGCGCGGTGATATTGAATCGCTGGATTCCGGCCTGCGCCGGAATGACGAAATCACGAAGGTTGAGTTACCCCCCATCCTCCCCACCGGCCAACGCACCACCCGCAACACCGCCCAACAACAGCGCGGCATCTGGCTACACGCACTATTGCAACATCTCACCGAAAGCTCCCTCTCCCACCGGGGGAGGGCTGGGGTGGGGGAACACTCGTTGAGTACGAGCGACCTCCAGCGCCGCCTCGCCATCCCCAACTCAGAAATGGAATCCCTCCACCAGCAAGCCCAACACCTGTTGTCCATGCCCCAACTCGCCCGCTTCTTCGACCCACAGCAACACCAAACCGCCCACAACGAACTGCCCTACATCAACGCCAACGGCGAACTGAAACGCATCGACCGTCTGGTGGAATTCGACAACGAAGTATGGGTGCTGGATTACAAACTAGGCGATAGCGAAGATGCCGCGCGTTACCGCGCGCAGATGCAGGAATATCGTGCGGCGATGCAATCGGTGTATGCGGGTAAAACGGTGCGCTGCGCGCTGGTGTTTGCGGATGGGGTGTTGAGCGAGGTGTAGGACAGGTTAATGCAGTTTTTCGTATTTATGTAGGAGTGTTAAATGCCACAAATAAACGAGTCGGATTTCGTTCGTCGATTGCAAATACTTATGGTCAATCTTCTTCCTGAAGAGTATGAAATTACAAAGGGCGAAAAACTTGCGTATCAATCAGCCTTTGAGACTAACTCCGAATTTGAGACTGATCTTTGCATATATGACGAGGAGCGTATTCCTAGAGTCGTGTTTGAATTCAAAACATCTCCTACGACACATGATGTGATGGTTTATAGCCAAAAGGCAGATGACCATAAGCGAATTCACCCGCAACTTGTTTATGGAATGATTGCAGAGAAGGGGAGGGTTGTCGCTACTAAACTATGGAAGCACAACCGCCATATGGACTTTGCTCTATACCTTGGTGATCTTACAAATGAGGAAATTTCTGAGGTTTTGTCAAAATTACTCACCGAGTATCTGGATGAATCGAAGTTGCGTGCAGTAATCGCTAAGGGAAAAAGTCAGTTTCGAGGTATTTTTCGTAAAACTGTAACATTCAACAATTCCGTTTAACTCCCCATTCATGCAGGGTATTATTGCAAAAATCGGATTCGAAAAGGGAGTGATCTCATGAAGCTAGACCAAGCCATTCAGCATCATCTTGAAAGTATGCCGCTCTCGCTTCAGAGCGAGGTTTTAGATTACGTGCTTTATCTGGAACAGAAAGCAGGGAAGCTGCAGCCTGACGAAAATGTGCGCAGGAAATCTTTGGCGCGCGCGCTGGAAAAAGTTGCGGCGATGAATCCCTATGCCGGGGTTGATCCGAACGCATGGGTGCGCGAGCAGCGTGAAGAGCGCGCCATGCCGGGAAGGGATTAAGGACTATGCTGGTTGACAGCAATATCCTTATTTACGCGACCAAGCCGGAATATGGTGGGCTTCGCCAATGGTTGGTCGATACGCTGCCCAAGGTTTCCGTCATCAGTAAAGTTGAAATCCTCGGTTACCATAAATTACACCCGGCGGAAAAAATTGCGCTGACGGAATTGCTGGGTAGTCTCGAATTGATTTACCCGACCAATGCAAGTTACGAAATCGCCATCCAATTGCGCCAGCAACACAAGCTTTCCTTGGGCGATGCACTCATCGCCGCCACTTGTCTTGAACGCGGATTGTCGCTGGCAACATGCAATGTCGGCGACTTCTCGTGGATAGACGGATTGAAGATTCTCAATCCGCTTGAGGTAAGTTAGGTCGATTTTCACCAAGCCATCTCATGGAAACGCCCGCCAATAGGCGATCCGCACCATTCGCTCAATGGAGATGCCCGTATTTATTGGCTTCCCATCAAGTTTGTATTTCAAATTTCACTTCTGGCACGTCGCGCAATAGAAACTCGAACGCTGTCCCTGCTTGATCTGTTTGATGGGCGCGCCGCAGTGTTTGCAGGGTTCGCCGGTTCTGCCGTAAACAAAATAATGCTGCTGGAAAAACCCGCTGGAGCCGTCGCTGTGGATGAAGTCGCGCAGGGTGCTGCCGCCTTTTTCAATGGCTTCGTGTAGCACTTGCCGGATGGTTTGTACGAGCAGGGCGCAGCGTGCCTTGCTCAGTTTGTTGGCGGGGAGTTGCGGGCGGATGCTGGCGCGGAACAGGGCTTCGTTGGCGTAGATGTTGCCCACGCCGACGACGAGGTGGTTGTCCATGAGGACGAGTTTGATGGCGGCGCTGCGGGTGCGGGTGGACTGGTAGAGGTAGGCTGCGTCGAATACCGGTTTGTTCCCTCCCCCATGCAGGGGGAGGGCTAGGGTGGGGGTAGAAGCGGCATTGCCCAGAGATTCTACCCCCATCCCAGCCTTCCCCCTGCAAGGGGGAAGGAGTGAGTTTGGTGTGATCGGTTCGGGGCCGAGTTGCGCCAGCAGCGGATGTTGGTTCACATCGCCTTCGTGCCATAACACTGCGCCGAAACGGCGCGGGTCGCGCAGGCGCAGGAGTTGGCCGTTGCAGAGGACGAGGTCGAAGTGGTCGTGTTTTTCCGTCGCTGTGCCGTGCGGCAGGATGCGCAGGCTGCCGCTCATGCCGAGGTGCAGGATGAGTGTGCCGTGGTCGAATTCGATCAGCAGATATTTGGCGCGGCGTTGCAGGTTGCGCACGGTTTGTCCGCGTAGCAGTTGCGGCAGATTTTTCGGAATCGGCCAGCGCAGGCTGGCGTTGCGAATGACGATGTCGCTGACGGTTTGATGCAGCAGGTGCGGGGCGATGCCGCGCAGGGTGGTTTCGACTTCGGGGAGTTCGGGCATGGCGGATATTCATCAACCTGTAAAAACAGTTGCCCGCAGATTACACAGATTCACGCAGATTAAAAGCAAAAATGAGAGCGCCTTGCAAGGCTGGCAACGCCTGAAATCTGCGTTAATCTGTGTAATCTGCGGGAAAAGGTGTTGGTAGTTACCTCCTGCGCCACCACAGCCACACGCCGATTCCGATCAGCAGCAGCGGCAACACCACCAGCAGCACCACGCTCAGCACGGTGAGCTGGTGCGTGCTCAGGGTGAGCGTGCCGTCTTTGGCGGCTTGCGGGGCGATGGTGATGAGGCGTTCTTCGTTGCCCAGCCAGTTCATCATGTTCACGCCGAGGTCGAGGTTGCCGCCGTTGCCGGAGTAGGCGTTGGCGAGGAAACTGCCGCTGCCGACCACGACGATGCGCTGTTCGCGGTCTTCCACTTGGCGTTGCAGGGCGAGCGCGAGATCGACCGGGCCGGGGATGTCGCGGTTTTTGTTGAAGCGTTGGTCGTGGTTGGTGCTGACCCAGCCGTTCATTGCGCCTTCCACCAGGATGTGGCGTTGCCAATCGCGGTTGTCTTCCATACCCAGCGCGCGCGCGAAGGGGAACACGGTGATGAGGTCGAAGTTTTGCGTGATGGCGTGCGGTGCGTAGCCGGTGCCCAGCGTCCAATCGGCGGGCGCGTTCATCTGTTGCGCGGCGGGGTCGATGACGATGCCGGGGGTGAGCACGAGGCCGAGTTTTTCGGCGACGGGTTCGAGCCCGCGCAGCGGTTCGGCATCCAGCAGCCACAGCACGTTGCCGCCGCGTGCTATGAAACGCAGCAGTTTGTCGGTCTCGCCTTTGAACAGATTGGTTTGCGGTTGGGTGATGACCAGCACGCCGATATTGTCCGGCACGTCGGGCGCGATGGTGAGGTTGAGCGGGGCGATGCGGTAGCCGTTCTGTTGCAGGCGTTTGCCGAATTCGCCGAGATCAAAGTTGGCCGCGCCGTCCAGTTTGCGTTCGCCGTGGCCGGAGAGATACATCAGCATTTGCTCTTTGTTGTGCGCCAGGCGCAGCAGGGCGCTGGTCAGCGTTTGTTCGTTGAGCGTGGTGATGTGTTCGCGCCGCCCGGCGTATTCGACCACCATTTCGCCGTTGCCCTGAATGCCGGATTTGCGCACGGCTTCCGGTTCTTTCACCGGGTCAACCAGGGTGAGGCTGATATCGGATTTGTAGCGCTGATACAGCGCGATGAATTCGCGGATGAGTTTGCGGATGTCGCCGAATTTGGCTTCCTGCTCGGCGACATACACGGTGATTTTAATTTCGCCGTCCATCTGTTTCAGCACGTCCACGCTGCCTTTATCCAGACTGTTCAGCGCGTTTTGCGTCACATCCGTCTGCGCCGGAAAGCGCGCGGCGAGTTGGTATAGCGCGACGGAGGCTGCGATCAGCGCGACGACGAAAATGAAATGTTTTAACCAGATATTTTTCATTTTGGAGCGGTCGGTGTAGGTGCGAATTCATTCGCACGTTTTTCGAGAGATGTGCGAATAAATTCGCACCTACAAAAGCAATGCATCATCGTCCTCCCCGTTCATGGCGAATGAGGCGGATGGTGAGCGCCAGAAATACCGCGATGAATAACGCGAAGTAACTTATGTCGGCGCTGCTGACGAGGCCGACGCTGAGGTTCTGGAAATGCGCGTTGGGCGACAGCGCGCGCACTCTGTCACTGCCCATGTCCAGCATCCACAGGCCGAAGGAAACCGCGAGCGCGCCGAACGCGGCGACGATGGGTTGGCGGGTGAGGGCGGAAAAATACAAACCGAGCGCGGCGTAACTGGCGGCCAGCAGCCACACGCCGAGCAGGTTGCTCAGGATCAGCCCGCCGTCGAGGTGCGTGCCCAAGGCCAGTGTCGCGGACATCAGCGTGCAGGCCGCAACGATCAGCGTGAGCATGGCCAGCAAGCCCGCGAATTTGCCGAGCACGATGGCGGTGGCGGAGATCGGTGCGGTGGTGAGCAATATCCAGGTCTGGTTGCGGCGTTCTTCGGCGATCAGGCGCATGGTGAACAGCGGGATCAGCATCATCAACATCAAGGCCAATACGCCGGACAGCGGCGAGGCGATGGCGATGGTCGCGCCCGGCGCATTGCCCATCTGCGCCAGTTGCGCCTGCACTTGCAGGTAGTCGTCGATGCGCGCCAGAAAAAACCACGCGAGAATAAATTGCAACAGCGCCAGCATCCACCAGGTGGAAGGCGCGGCGAACAAGCTGCGGAATTCTTTGAGGGCGAGGGTGCGTATCATTTTGAAAGCCTGTTGTCAGCCACGGATGGACACGGATGAAACACGGATAAAACCATGCGTTGCAACAAAATGTAGATTTCCGCCGAACGCGACAGAAAGCTTGCCGCGCAAACAGTCGTTAATTCTTTTGGGCGAAACCCGCTGTAGGAGCGAGCTTGCTCGCGAAGCGCTTTCGCGAGCAAGCTCGCTCCTACAGGGGATGAAGCACTTGGGTCTATCCGTGTTTCATCCGTGTTTATCCGTGGCTCAATATTGTTTTTTTGATTCATTGTTTTTGCCCCTCGTTTCCCGACATCGCGGTGAGCCGGATGAAGCTGGATTCGACATCGCTGTGGTGTCGCAATTCGTCTATGCCGCCGCTGAAAATCACTTTGCCTTCCTGCAAAATAATGGCGCGGTCGCAGATGTTTTCCACTTCGTTCAGTATATGGGTGGACAGGATCACGCTGCTGCTGTTGCCCAGTTCGCGGATGAGGTTGCGAATGTCGCGGATTTGCGTGGGGTCTAGGCCGACGGTGGGTTCGTCCAGAATGACCACGGCGGGCTGGTGGATGATGGCTTGCGCGATGCCTGCGCGCTGCTGGTAACCTTTGGATAACGTGGATATGAGTTTGTTGCCGCAGTCGGTCAGGCCGCAGCGTTGCTTGGCCAGCGCCAGATGGTCGGCGAGTTTGGCGGGAGCGACCCGGTGCAGCCGGGCGGCGAAGATGAGGAAATCATCGACGCGCATGTCGCGGTACAGCGGCGGTTGTTCCGGCAGAAAACCGAGGCAGGCTTTGCCCAGTTCGGGATGTTGCGCCAAGTCGAAATCGCACACCTCGACCAGTCCGCTATCGGGGGTCAAGGCACCGGCCAGCATTTGCAGCGTGGTGCTCTTGCCCGCGCCGTTGTGTCCCAGCAGTCCCAGCACCTCGCCGCGCCGCAGTTCCAGCGATACGTCGCTGACCACGCGGCGCTTGCCGTGGAAGCGGGTTAGTTGCTGTGCGGAAAGGGTTATCGGGGATGACATGGCAGGTCGTCGCGTGTGGTTTTGAGTTGCGGCGAATATAACCTAAACTGTCGGCTCGCATCAAAATTCCCAAAGACCATGAAGCTTACATATCGCCATTCCATTCTGTTGCTATTTCCACTGCTGGCCGCCTGCGCGCAAGCGCCGCAACGAGCTGCGGGCGACTCGTCCGATCTGATCGCCAATGCGGACAAGCAGCATCTGGAAAAAATCATCGAGCCGCCCAAGCTTGATTTGCCCAATGTGGCGCTGACCGACCGCTTGTTGTACGAGTTCCTGCTGGGCGATATTGCGGCGCAACGCGGCAGGTCTGAGCTGGCGGCGCAAGCCTATCTCGATCTGGCGAAAACCACGCGCGACCCGCGCGTGGCCAAGCGTGCGGCGCAACTTTCCTTCGAGGCGCACCAGTACGAGCAATCGGTGGAGGCGTTCGACTTGTGGCAACAGCTGGAGCCGGGCTCGCCGATGGCCAAACAGATGCTGGTTTCGCTGCTGTTGAGCGGGGGTAAATTGCAGGAAGCGCAACCGCGCGCCGCCGAGTTGCTGGCATCCGATCCCGAAAACGTCGGGCGCACTTTGATGAATATCTACGGCTTGCTGGGACGTGTGCAGGATAAAGCTGCCGCGCTGGACTGGTTCACCCGGGTGGTGCAACCCTATCCGCAAGTGGCGGAAGCGCACTGGGCTCTGGCGCAACTGGCGGCAGCCGCCAATAAAAACGATGTGGCTTTGAGCGAGGCGCATCAGGCTGTTGCTTTGCGTCCAGATTGGGATCTGGCGGTCGTGCTGGAAGCGCAATTGCTGATGCGCGACGAGCCGCAAAAAAGCATCGCGTTGCTGAAAAATTATCTGGATAAAAACGGCGAAAATAAGGAAGTGCGCCTGATCTATGCGCGCCTGTTGCTGGAACAGAAGCAGTATGCCGAAGCGCGCGATGAGTTCGGCAAACTGCTGCAACAGCGTCCGGGTAGCCCCGAGCTGGCATTTGCCATCGCGCTGATCTCGCTGCAAATGGGCGAGTTGGACAGGGCCGACAAGGAGTTGCGCCTGGCTTTGGCGAGCGACGACAAAAACAAGGATGAGAACACGCTGCACTATTACCTCGGCCAACTGAGCGAGGCAAAGAAGGATGACGCGGGCGCGTTGCAGCACTATCGCCAGATCAGCGGCGGCGAACACGATTTTCTGGCGCATTTGCGCATCGCTTATCTGCTCAACAAGTCCGGCCGGTTGGACGAAGCGCGCAAGGCGCTGCAAGCGGCTGAGCCGAAAGACGATGCGCAGCGCGTGCAATTGCTGATGATCGAATCGCAGTTCCTGCGCGAAGCGAAGCAATTCGAGGAAAGCTTCAAAGTGTTGACGCGCGGGTTGGAGAAATTCCCCGATCAGCCCGAGCTGCTTTACCAGAGCGCGCTCATCGCGGAAAAACTGAACAAGCACGATACGTTCGAGCAACTGGCGCGCAAGTTGATCAAGGTCGAGCCGGACAATGCGCATGCCTACAATGCGCTGGGCTATAGCTGGCTGGAACGCAATGTGCGCATCCCGGAAGCGATGGCGCTGGTGGAAAAAGCCTACAAGATGATGCCGGACGATGCGGCGATCATCGACAGCATGGGCTGGGGTTATTTCCGTCAGGGGAAACTCGACAAGAGCCTGGAATTTCTGAACCGCGCTTACAAAGCCAATCCCGATCCCGAAATCGCCGCGCATCTGGGCGAGGTGATGTGGCGGCAGGGCGATCAGGAAGGCGCGCGCAAAGTGTGGACGGATAGCGCCAAGGCCAACCCGGATAATGACGCGCTGAATGCGGTGATGAAGCGTTTCATTCCCTGATTCATAAAAGGCAGTTCCGCCCGCAGATTACGCAGATTAACGCAGATTAAAAACAGATCATCTTGAGCCAACCGACACACCTTTGTAGTGATGAAAACATCCGCCAGAAAATCTGCGTTAATCTGCGTAATCTGCGGGCAAATGTTTTTTAGGTCGATATGTATCGTTCCCTTCTGTTGATTCTGCTGCTGACTGGTTGCGCGACTGCGCCCGTAACGGTGCAGCGTTCTGTTCAAGCCGACGCACCGTTCGCTTTCAACGGTCGCGTTTCGTTTAAACAGGACGGACAGCGCGACAGCGCGGGATTGCGCTGGGTGCACGGCGCGGCGCAAGATGAGATTCTGCTGCTCGCTCCGCTGGGGCAAACCGTGGCGCGCATTCACCGCGATGCGCAAAACGCCACATTGGAAGCTTCCGGCAAACACTACGCCGCGCAGGATATGCAAACCCTGATGCAGCAAGTGCTGGGCTGGCAATTGCCGCTATCCGGCCTGCGCTACTGGGTCACTGCTTTACCTTCTCCCGAAAGCGAATCCCGAATCGAGCGTGATGCGAACGACCATGTAAGCGTGTTGCGTCAGCAGGGATGGGAGATTACATACTTGCGCTATGCGGCGGATGGCAAAGATGCGCTGCCGCTGCGCTTGACGCTGAAACGCGACGGCATGGAAGTGCTGTTGCTGATTGATGAATGGGAAGTGCAATGAATCTTGAAAAACAAATTTGCCACAGAGAACACAGAGCTCACAGAGAAGTCAGCAACGACAATCCATCTCTGCGCGAGTCAGCCAAGCTTGGAGTTTCCCGCTCTTTCTCTGTGTCCTCTGTGTTCTCTGTGGCTAGAATTTGGGTTTAATTTTAGATGCGCACGCTCACCTGTCCCGCCCCCGCCAAGCTCAATCTGTTCCTGCACGTTATTGGTCGCCGTGCCGATGGTTATCACTTGCTGCAAACCCTGTTCCGTTTTATCGACCTGAACGACACCCTGCATTTCACTTTGCGCGACGACGGCGAGGTGCGCCGTCTTAATGATGTGAAAAACGTGCCGCCGGAACACGACTTGTGCGTGCGCGCCGCGCGGTTGCTGCAACAGGAGACCGGCTGCAAGCTGGGCGTGGATATTGAGCTGGAGAAGCGCATCCCGATGGGCGGCGGGCTGGGCGGCGGCAGCTCGGATGCGGCCACGACGCTATTGGCCTTGAATCGCCTGTGGAATTTGGGCTTGTCGCGCGAACGCCTGATGCAATTGGGGTTGACGCTGGGCGCGGATGTGCCGGTATTCGTGTTCGGCGACAACGCCTTTGCCGAGGGCGTGGGCGAGCAGTTGCAGGCGTTTCCTTTGCCCGATGCGTGGTATGTGGTGCTGACCCCGCCGGTACATGTGCCCACCGCACAGATTTTCACCCATCCCGAATTGACACGAAATACGATTTCGATGACAATGCGCGCCCTTCCGATAGGGCAAGATTTCAGATCGGGGCAATTTGGGAACGATTTGCAGGCGGTGGCATGCAAGCTGTACCCCGAAGTGGCCGAACATCTGGCTTGGCTGGCGCGTTTCGCGCCCGCGCTGATGACCGGTTCCGGCGCATGCGTGTTTGCCGGGTTTGCCACGGAAGCGGAAGCACGAGCGGTATTGCAGCAGTTGCCGACCACGATGCGCGGATTTGTCGCGCGGGGTTTGCAACAACACCCGCTAAAGGATTTTGCTGCATAGAGTTTATTGGGGAGTCGCCAAGTGGTAAGGCATCGGATTTTGATTCCGACATTCGTAGGTTCGATCCCTACCTCCCCAGCCAGTTTTTCAATCAAGTCCTGACGGGCTTCACGTCCGTCCCAACTCAGCGAGGTGACCATGTCAGGCGACATGATGGTCTTCACCGGTAGTGCCAATCCCAAGCTGGCCGAAAAGGTCGCTCAGCATCTCCACATCCATCTCGGTCGCGCCACGGTCAGCCGCTTTTCCGACGGCGAAGTGATGGTCGAGATCCTGGAGCATGTGCGCGGCAAGGATGTGTTCATTCTGCAATCCACCTGTGCGCCGACCAACGATTCGCTGATGGAAGTGATGGTGATGGTGGACGCGCTCAAGCGCGCCTCGGCCGGGCGTATCACCGCCGCCATGCCGTATTTCGGTTATGCCCGCCAGGATCGCCGTCCGCGTTCCGCGCGCGTGGCGATCACCGCCAAGGTGGTGGCCGACATGCTGGTGGGCGTAGGTGTGGATCGCCTGCTGACCATGGATTTGCACTCCGACCAGATTCAGGGTTTCTTCGATATTCCGGTGGACAACATCTACGCCGCGCCGATTTTGCTGGGCGATGTGTGGAAAAAACATTACGACAATCTGATTGTGGTGTCGCCCGACGTGGGCGGCGTAGTGCGCGCCCGCGCGCTGGCCAAACGTCTGGAATCCGATCTGGCGATTATCGACAAACGCCGTCCCAAGCCTAACGTGGCCAAGGTGATGAACATTATCGGCGACGTGGCCGGGCGCACTTGCATCATCATGGACGACATGGTGGATACCGCCAACACGCTGTGCGAAGCGGCCAATGCCTTGAAGGAAAAAGGTGCCGAGCGCGTGATCGCTTACTGTACGCACCCGGTATTGTCCGGTCCCGCAATCGAGCGTCTGGAAAAATCGGCGATTGACGAACTGGTGGTGACCGACACCATCCCGTTGCGCGAAGAAGCGCGCAACTGCTCGCGCATCCGCCAGTTGAGCGTGGCGGAATTGCTGGCGGAGACCATGCGCCGCATCAATGCGGAAGAGTCGGTCAGTTCGCTGTTTATGGACTGAGGAAATACTCGCGTAGCGAGTCGTTCGCCTCCTCGCCCGCATGCGGGAGAGGATTGGGGTGAGGGACAGACGTGGCGAGTTTTCATTAACAGGGGTGGCAACTTGCCACGTCTGAATGGATTAGTAATTTGCGGTGGCCATGTTGGTCACTGCGCAACCCGAAGCTCACTGGTCGCGGAGAGCTTCATTAGAAGTGGAGAAGTAAAATGACTATCGAAATCGCAGCAAAAACACGCAAAGCGCAAGGAACGGGTGCGAGCCGCCGTCTGCGCAAAGCAAATCTGGTTCCCGGCATTGTTTACGGCGCGGGCGAAGCAGCCATGATCGAACTCGATCACAACACCGTATATTACGCATTGCGCAAAGAAGCGTTCCACGCTTCCGTGCTGACGCTGGATCTGGACGGCAAAAAGGAATCCGTGCTGTTGCGCGATTTCCAGATGCACCCGTTCCGCCAGCAAGTGCAACACATCGACTTCCAGCGCGTTGATGCAAAGAAGAAAATCCACATGAAAGTGCCGTTGCACTTCATCAATGCCGACATCGCTCCCGGCGTGAAGACCGGCGGCGGCATCATCAGCCACGTGCTGAACGAAATGGACATCGCCTGCTTGCCCGCCGATCTGCCGACAGCCATCGAGGTTGATTTGGCCCATCTGGATCTGGGTCATTCCATCCACGTGTCCGATGTCAAGCTGCCCAAGGGCGTTGAAGTTGCCGGCCATCACCATGCAACCGATGCCGTGGCAGTCGTGCAAGTGCCGCGCGGTGCAGTGGAAGCTGCCGCCGATGCTGCTGCCGCTGCTGCCGCTTCCGCAGCATCAACAGCCGCTGCCGCACCTGCCGCTGCTGCCAAGAAATAAGCTGCAAACAGTACGACCCGCCATGCGAACTAATTTTGCATGGCGGGTTTTTTCATTATGAGCGAACCGATTAAACTCATTGTTGGTTTAGGTAATCCCGGCAGGGAATACGAAGCCACGCGCCACAACGCCGGATTCTGGTGGGTGGACGAACTGGTGCGCTCGCACAGTTTCAATTTTAAAACCGAGAGCAAATTTCACGGGCTGGTTGCTCGCGCCAATTTGCACGGTCACGAAGTGCAGCTGCTCAAGCCGCAGACCTTCATGAACGTGAGCGGCAGATCAGTAGTCGCGCTGGCGTTGTTTTACAAAATCTTGCCGGACCAGATATTGGTGGTGCATGATGAACTCGACCTGCCGCCGGGCAGCGCCAAACTGAAACTGGGCGGCGGACACGGCGGGCACAACGGGCTGAAAGACATCATCGCGCATCTCGGCACCAAAGAATTCTGGCGCTTGCGCGTCGGTGTCGGCCATCCGGGCGAACGCAGCGAAGTGGTGAACTACGTGCTGAACGCGCCGCGCAAGGAAGAGCAGGTATTGATCGAAGAAGCGATGCAGCGCGCGCAAGATGTCGCACCGCTCATCATCGAAGGAAAAATGGAAGCGGCGATGTTGAAGCTGCATAGTGCATAAAGTGCAAAAACCTTTTCCCGCAGATTACGCAGATTCACCCAGATTAAATCTGCGTCAATCTGTGTAATCTGCGGGCAAGTATTTCGGAATATAAGGAAAAACCATGAGTCTCAAATGCGGTATCGTCGGCCTCCCCAACGTGGGCAAATCCACATTGTTCAATGCGCTCACCAAGGCGGGCATTGCGGCGGAAAATTATCCTTTCTGCACCATCGAGCCTAACGTCGGCATCGTCGAAGTGCCCGATCCGCGCATGGACGAATTGGCGAAGATCGTCAAACCGCAACGCATGCAACCGGCCATCGTCGAGTTTGTGGACATCGCAGGGCTGGTGGCGGGTGCATCCAAAGGCGAAGGCCTGGGCAACCAGTTTCTCGCCAACATCCGCGAGACCGATGCGATCGTGAACGTGGTGCGCTGCTTTGACGACGAGAACGTGGTGCACGTGGCGGGCAAGGTCGATCCCATTTCCGACATCGAAGTCATCCTCACCGAACTGGCGCTGGCCGACCTCGCCGTGGTGGAACGCACCATCCAGCGCGACGGCAAGAAAGCCAAGTCCGGCGACAAGGACGCGCAGAAATTGGTCGCCATTCTGGAAAAATTGTTGCCGCATCTGAACCAAGGCCTACCGGCGCGCACCTTCAATTTGAGCGATGACGAAAAGCTCATCATCAAGCCGCTGTGCCTGCTCACCATCAAGCCCGCGATGTACGTCGGCAACGTGCTGGAAGACGGCTTCGAGAACAACCCGCATCTGGACAAACTGCGCGCCCACGCCGCGAAAGAAGGCGCGCCGGTCGTTGCCCTGTGCGCCAAGATCGAAGCCGAACTGGCCGACCTCGACGAGGCCGACAAACTGGAATTCCTCGCCGACCTCGGTCTCGACGAACCCGGCCTGAACAAACTGATCCGCACCGGCTACGACCTGCTCGGCCTGCAAACCTACTTCACCGCAGGCGTAAAAGAAGTGCGCGCCTGGACCATCCACAAAGGCGACACCGCCCCGCAAGCCGCCGGAGTCATCCACACCGATTTCGAAAAAGGCTTCATCCGCGCGCAAACCATCTCCTTCGCCGACTTCATCGCCTGCGGCGGCGAAGCTGGCGCAAAGGAAAAAGGCAAAATGCGCGTCGAAGGAAAAGAATACGTGGTGCAGGACGGCGACGTGATGAACTTCCTGTTCAACGTCTAAGCTGAAAAATTCCGTTCGCCCTGAGAGTCGAAGGGCTCGCAACGCCCGTCAATAGGCGCTCTGCATCAACCTACCAGACGCGCAGAATCACCTGTCCCGAGATGGCTCCCAGATGATGCGGGTCATGCGGGTAAGGAATGAGAGTGAAATTGATGCCGATGCGCTCGTTGCGCAGGGTTACCCATGGCAGCACCGCCAGAAATTTTCCGCCGTTGTTTGTGGTCTGGTAGCCGTCGAGGATGCCGGCGGAAAGTCCTATCTTGAGCGCGTGCCAAGTCAGTGGTTGCCAGGCCAGCCCCGCGTAATTTGAACGGCCATGGTCGCTGTTGATGAAATTGCCCGCCATCAGCGTCAGCCGGTCGGATACATCTGACTGAACGCCGAAACCGCTGTTGAGATCGCGAAACCCGGCATCGCGGTCGAAGTGGTACGAGAGCAAGCCGGGGTTGATCCAGAGATTGAAACTGTGCGGTGCGCTGTTGGCCTGTTCCTGTTTGATTGCCGCAAGTTCTTCCGCATGCCCCGCTGAAAAATTCAGCAGCAACAGGCCGAGCAAAACGGTTTTGAAAATAGCTTTCATTTGCGCATCATCCCACGGGTAATGTGCGATGTCTTGTCTCGATATTTTGGAATGATATATCCGCCTGCCCCGCAACGCGCGTCAATAGGTGTTTTGCAAGGCACAAGGTAGGGTAGGCACGGGGTTGTGCCCACGCGTTATTGATCCGGCCAAGTGAAGTTTGAAGTATGAGAACCAAACCCCCTCCGACTCCCCCTTATCAGGGGGAGAGCAGAGTCTGCTCCTCCCCTGATAAGGGGAGGCTGGGAGGGGTTTGGGTGTAATGGTCTTCCGAGTTCAAACATCATCTGGCCGGATCAATAGTCACAAGATCATTAAACGCGTGGGTACAAAAACGTGCCCACCCTTGTAAATCTGAAAAAGCACGGACTGGATTTGAAGATGCATTCAAATATCTCCTATTGAGATATGCTGCGCTCCATGCACATCATCACCCACCGCCGCATCGTGACTGCACAGCAAGCGCATCCTCAATGCGCAACAGCACTTGAACAGTGGTATCGCTTGTGCAAAAAAGCCGAGTGGCGCAAATTCTCCGAATTGAGAGCACTTTTTCCCGGTACCGATAAAGTCGGCGAGATGTTCGTGTTTGATATTGGAGGAAACAAGCTGCACCTCATCGCCGCAATCCACTTCAACACAGGACGACTATTCATCAGAGCCGTGTTGACACACAAAGAGTATGACCAGGGAGATTGGAAATGAACGCACGAGTCAAAACAGCAATTCAACATTGGGGCTATGTCGCGCCTCTGCTACAACCGGCGCGCAACGCCAAAGAGTACGCACAATTAGTTGAAGCGCTCGATGCCGCAATCGACGCGGGCGGCGCTGATGAGAAACACCCGCTCGCTCGTCTGGCCGATTACCTCGGCGACCTGATTGCGGAATATGAAGCCAAAGACAAGATGCCGAAAGCAGCCACCGGAGCGGAGGCGTTGCGCTATCTGATGCAACGCGATGGATTACGCCAAATAGATTTGCCTGAATTAGGAAGCCAAGGTGTCGTCTCTGAACTGCTCTCAGGTCGCCGCGAATTCAATGCGCGCCAAGCAAAGGAATTGGCAGGACGATTTGGTGTTTCGGCAGCACTGTTTTTGTAAGCAGAAAATCGACACTGACACCTGAAGTGCATGGTGGTGATAATCGCCACAGCGGAAACCGATAAAACGATACGCATTATTTCCATGCGAAAGGCAGACAAAAATGAGCAAAAAATCTACTACAAAAATCGCTGACGATGCGCCCATCACCCAAGCCGACATTGACAGCGGGCAACTGGTGTTGCGCAAGCGCGGCGCAGGTGGTGCGGTGCTACCCGCCAAGCGCCGGATCAATATTTTTCTGGACAGCGCCACGCTGGACTACTTCAAAGCCAAGGCGGGCGGACGCGGCTACCAAACCCTGATTAACGACACGCTCAAACAAGCGATGCAGTCGGAAAGCCTGGAAACAGTAGTACGCAAGACCATCCGGGAAGAGCTGCGCAAGGCCGCATGACGAAGCCTGTGCAAACCATAGCGCGTGTGTAATTTCAACCCCAACCAGCCCCGCAACGCCCGCCAATAGGCGATCTACGTCATGCGCTCTCTGGAGATGCCCGAATCTATTGGCTTGCGATCAAGTTGAGCTTGCGCGATTCTACTTTGCAATCGCCATGCCGATAATCGCCGCTCCCAGCTCCTGTTTTAGAATCCCATCGGCCTGATCCATCGCGCGCCGTGCGGCATCGGTTTTGTTCTGCGCGTTGCCTTTGACGCTCCAGTTGCGCGTGCCGCGCACGCGGTTGTTGGCGGTTTCTATCAAGGTGATTTGCAGTGTGCCGCGTTGCCAGTACCAGCCGTCTTGCAAGCCGAGGTCGGTCAGGTTCATGCTGGCTTGCACGGAAAATTGCGGGTGGCCGCTGGTGTCGAGCACGAATCCGGCTTGCGCCAGCGCGCCTGCCACCATGGCGGATAAACCAGCGGGCGCATCCGCCGCGACTTGCGGGGCGATGCTGACTCGCTTCAACAATTCAAGCAGGTCTGTTTTTAGTTTCGCGCTGCTCCATTGCGGTTCGACTCCGCGTCCGGTGATGTCCACTACTTGCAGATTTTTTTGCAGCGATTCGCGTTCCTGTTGCGCGTTCATGGCGCGGCTGGCGGCGGCGATTTTCATGAACAGGTCGGTCTCGTTGCGCGATTGTTCGATGTGGTTGCGTGTGATCGCATCGAGTTCGCCGATTTGCTGGCGCAATGTGGTGGCGGTTTGCATGCGCGGCAACACGGCCAGCACGTGGTAGCTGGCGTTGGCCGGGTCTTGCCAGATTTCGGCGATCTGGATGCCGCTGATGATTTGTTCGGTGCGTGTGCTGATGTTGCGCGTGGCTTGCTGCTCAAGCTGCATCGCGCCGGAAGCATCGGATTTCGCGCGCTGCATGTCTTCGCTACTCACCACCACCGCCACCTGAAAAATCTTGGACACATCGGCGCGCGCTCTATCCTTGGCTTCTTCCAGCGTGTTCGCTTGGCCGTGGCCGATCAGGTACTGCGTGCGCTGGTATTGGGCGCTGTCACCCGCGATCCAGTCGGGTCGGGTCGGTTCGCTGGCGCAGCCAGAAAGCAGCGAGAGCAACAGGGTGCATGCGGCAAAGTTAGAGAGTTTCATTTTCATCTCCTGGTGGCAGAAATATTTTTGTTGTAGGTCGGGCTTCAGCCCGACATGTCGGGTTGAAACCCGACCTACATTAAGGAATTGCATGCTGCGTCAAATACGTTTTGCGTGCATCGCGGATAGTCACTTGCGGAAACACGTTGGTCGCAATCACCTGACCATTCGCGCCCAGCAGTTCCACGGTCACATCGTAAGTTCCCGGCGGCAGCGCCAGCCGCGCCAGTTGCACGTTTGCGGGCAGCGTCAGCCAGCTGCGGGTGTCGGCGCGTTCGGTGGCGACGGAGAAGACGCGCACCAGAAACGAGCCGATAAACTTTGCAAACGCATCGTCGTTCTTGCCCCCCGCATTATCCACCGATTCCTGCAACGCTCCCTTGGCGAACGCGCGTGCCACGGCGCGCGCGGTGATGGCTGGCATGCGCGCATCCAGACTGGCGCGGGCGATGGCATCAACGTCTTCCACCACTTGCGTGTCGGCCTGTTTGCCGGAGACGCTGATACGCGCGCCGACAACACGGACGGGGCGCGATTCGTAATAGGGCAGGGCGATGGTGACCAGTATCGGCGGCGACGGGGTTTGCGCGGGCGGATGCGGTGCGTGTGCTGGCACAACTACCACTGGCGGTGGCAGCGTCCAGGTGTCTATGGCTCTTTCGCGTTTGATCGGAGCCAGCCCGTTGTTGAGGATGAATACCAGCTCGCCTTGCGGCTGGGGCGGGCCGACGATTTCCTGTTCTTCGCCGATGCCGAATTCCTTGCGGTATTGCGCCAGCTCGTCGGTCAGCCCTTCGCGCTGTGCCAGCCGTATCAAATCGTATTTGAGCATGGGCGGAACAGGCATCGCAAAATTGCGCTGGTATTTCTGGTAGGCCTCATACGCCTTGCGGTAGGCGATCATGGCATCGCTCCATTCGCCCAGTTCCTCGTAGATCATGCCGCTGAGGTAGCGCGACAGCGCATCTTCGGTGAACTTGCTGGCCGGAAATTTCTCCGCGATCTCGCGCAGCTTGATGTCCACCTGCAACACCTCCACCCGCGCCTCGTCGCGCTGCCCCAGCTCCAGATAATTCAGCGCCATGTACAGATGCACCAGCACCTGCTCGTAATCTTCCCCGGCATAGCTGACCGTGGCATCGTTGACGATGAAGGTCAGCGCGTTCTGGCTGATGCTCGCGGCATACAATTTTTCCATCTGCTGCTTGGCCGCTTCCAGCGACTGGTTGGAGGCCGCGTAATCGTGCTTCATGCGCAGTACCATGCCCTTGTTGAGCAGGTACAGAACGCGCTCTCTTTTGTCTTGGGATTGCGCTTCGATGGCTTTCAGCGCGGTGTCGTATTGCTGCGTCGCCAGCGAATGTTCGATGGACTCGAACGAGGTGCTGTAGGTGGCGCAACCGCTGAAAGCCAGCACGCAGACCAAGGCGCACAGCCGGATGAAAAACTTACCGCGCAAGAGTGGGCTGGACATCGGGTATCGCATCATCTGACGGGCTGGTGTATTGGCAATATTTACGAGCAAACATTTGTAGGTCGGGCTTTAGCCCGACATGTCGGGTTGAAACCCGACCTACAAAGAGAAGTGTTTGTAGGTGCGCAATGCCATGAAATATCGGCTAGTACGTCAGCTTGCTGCGCTCCACCAGTTTCTTGATCTTCTTCTGCCCCACCCACACCTTGCGGTTGTCGGTCAGGCTGATGAGCGTCAGGTCAACCTGGTAGTAGCGCAACTGGGTTTTATCGGCGGTGTCGATGATGGTGTTGATCGTGCCTTTCAGCATGAAGTCCGCGCCTTTCTCTGCGCCCATCGCTTTGCGCGTGGCCTCGGTCGCGTTCAAATCCTGATCCTTGCGCTCGTCGCGGATTTCCTGACGCTCGGTGGATGAAGCGACAAACTGCACCTTGCCCGAATTGACCATGGAACGTTCCAGATCGGCGACGAAGGTGTTGGTGTTGATGTGCTCGTGGCTCAGGTTGCGCACTTCGCCCACGATCAGTGTCGGCTGGCGCTTATTCGTTTGCAAGAATTCATTCAGCCACAGCTGGTTGAACACATCCTGGATCATCTCCTTGGAAACCAGCTGCGAATCGGTGTCGTTCCACGCGCCGCTCAGGTCGATCTCCTTGTTCACATCCACGCGCTCCACCGAAGTGGCGCAGCCGCCCAGCAGCAATGCCAGCGACACCGTGGCGGCAACGGAAAATTTTGCAATCAAAGTGCGGCTCATTATTTTTTCTCCTTGGCAACGCGGTCAAAAATATTGTCCGCTTGGGTTGTGAAGTAACGTTTCAAATCGCTGTTCATGTCCTGCACGCCTTCCAGCGTGCCTTTGACTTGTTTCATATCCAGCTCGGCCATGGAATAAATGATGTTGGTTTTCGGGTCGCGCCACGAGCCGATGATCTTCGCTCCGGTCAAATTGACCTTGGTCAGATTCTTGATTTCGCGCGACACCGATTCCTCGTTCGCGCCGCTGCCGCCCGCGCGGGTTGCGGCCATGTAATCGTTGCTCACCACATCCATGTACGACGACAACACCCGCGCCACTTCGGCGCGCGCGCGGTCATCCGCCACGGATTTTTGCAGCGACATATCGCCCATGGGGGAAGCCGATCCCACGCCGTGGAAATAGCGCCCGTCCTTGTCGTTCATCACCTGCGTGCCCTGATTGACCCAGTCCGGCGCGTCCTTGAGACCGAGGTCGCTTTCGATTTTGGCCGTGCTGGAACAGGCGGCGATAAACGCGGACAGCGCGGCGACGGATAACAGTTTTGCAAAAGCACCGAATGAAGTTTTCATGAAGTTCTCCAGAAATGGAAAAGCGGGAATTGATGACTGTGTAGCGCGAACATCATAATGCGCGGCGTGTGATGCCGCAATGAAAGCAAAACCTTTTGCCCGCAGATTAAACAGATTAAAAACTAAACCTGACATAAACCAAAATAAGCCATAAACCGAAACATTCCCTCCCCCTTGCAGGGGGAGGGTTAGGGTGGGGGTAGAAACGTTACTTTTAAGCAACTCTACCCCCATCCCAACCTTCCCCCTGCAAGGGGGAAGGAGCGCACGATTATTCGGGTTTTAATCCGTTTAATCTGTGTAATCTGCGGGGAAAGGGTTTTAATGGAATGCATCCCTCCGCTCTCTGTTACACTGCGCGCCGCGACATCGTTTCAGTCTAGTTGCCGCCGCCCATTCCGGTACGCATTACCCACCTCATTCAGCCTCAGACTGGCGTTCAAAATAGGAACGACAGGCCGTTTGTATTCAGAAAGAAAATTATTATGTCATTCGCATCCCTCGGCTTGTCCGCCGAACTCGTCCGCGCCGTTACCGAGCGCGGCTATACCGAACCCACGCCGATCCAGGCGCAGGCCATCCCCGTTATTTTGAAAGGCGGCGACCTGATGGGCGGCGCGCAGACCGGCACCGGCAAGACTGCCGGTTTCACGCTGCCGCTGTTGCAACTTCTGGCCGACAAACAAGTGATCGGCAAAGGCCACATCCGCGCGCTGGTGCTCACGCCCACGCGCGAACTCGCCGCGCAAGTGGAAGAAAGCGTGCGCATTTACGGCAAACATCTGCCGCTGAAATCCATGATGATGTTCGGCGGCGTGAACATCAATCCGCAGATCAAACAACTGCATGGCCGCGTGGATATTCTGGTGGCGACACCGGGACGCTTGCTCGACCACTTGCATCAAAAAACCGTCGATCTGTCGCACGTCGAAATCCTGGTGCTGGACGAGGCAGACCGCATGCTGGACATGGGCTTTATCCGCGACATCAAACGCGTGCTGGCCGTGTTGCCCAAGAAGCGCCAGAACCTGCTGTTCTCCGCCACCTTCTCCGACGAGATTAAGCTGCTGGCCGACGGCCTGCTGAACAATCCCGCGCTGATCGAAGTGGCGCGCCGCAACCAGACTGCCGAGCTGATAACCCAGCGCGTGTATCCGGTTGACCGCGAGCGCAAACGCGCGCTGCTCACGCAACTCATCAAGGACAACAACTGGTTTCAGGTGCTGGTGTTCACGCGCACCAAACACGGCGCAAACAATCTGGCCGATCACCTGAACAAGGCCGACATCCCCGCGATGGCGATTCACGGCAACAAGAGCCAGGCCGCGCGCACGCGCGCCCTCGCCGAATTCAAAACCGCCAAACTGCAAGTGCTGGTCGCCACTGACATCGCCGCGCGCGGCATCGACATTGCCGAACTGCCGCACGTGGTGAACTACGAGTTGCCCAACGTGCCGGAAGATTACGTGCACCGCATCGGCCGCACCGGACGCGCGGGCAGCAACGGCGAAGCCAGTTCGCTGGTGTGCATCGACGAAAAGAAACTGCTGCACGACATCGAGCGCCTCATCAAACGCGAAATTCCCGTAGTGCAAGTGCCCGGCTTCGAACCCGATCCGCGCATCAAAGCCGAACCGATTTTGAACGGGCAGAATCGCGGTCAGGGCGGACGCGGACAAGGCCAGGGTCGCAGCCAATCCGCACCGCGCGCAGGCGGCGGACAAGCGCGCAGCGGCGGCGCACCGCGCACCGGCAACAAACCGGCAGGCGGCGCGGGACGCGGAGCAGCACCGGCCTCGGCGCAGCATCGTTCCGGTGGTAGAGGTCGTTAAACTCCCTTCTCCCGCATGCGGGAGAAGGGCTGGGGATGAGGGTCTGTGGGTGCTAAATATTTTTGTTTAAGCTCACTATCCCTCACCCCAACCCCTCTCCCGCCAGCGGGCGAGGGGCTCAATTGGAGCTCCAAAATGAACACAACCGTAACCAACGAAGCCGCCATCGCCGCCACCCAACTGTGGCTGGAGCGCGCGGTGATCGGACTGAATCTTTGCCCGTTCGCCAAAGGCGTTCACGTCAAAGGACAAATCCGTTACTTCGTCAGCGCCGCGCAAACGCCGGAAGAATTGTTGGTCGATGTGTTGCGCGAACTGGAAGTGCTGGCCGAAGCGCCGCGCGAAAAAATCGACACCATCCTGCTGATCCATCCGCACGTGCTGACCGACTTCCTCGACTACAACGATTTTCTGGCCGTGGTGGATGCGGCGCTAATTGATGTTGATCTGGCGGGCGAACTGCAAGTCGCCAGCATGCACCCGCGCTACCAGTTTGCCGACACCGAATTCGACGACATCACCAACTACACCAACCGCTCACCCTACCCGACGCTGCATCTGATACGCGAAGCCAGCATCGACGAAGCCGTGGCGGCGTTCCCCGAGGCCGAGACCATCTTCGAAAAGAACATCGAGACCATGCGCAAGCTGGGCCATGAAGGATGGAATGCGTTGGGTCTCGCGGAAGTGCAAAGAAGCAAAAAATGATTCAGGCATAATTCCTCCCGGCCATAAGCCCAAATAGTTCATTAGAAATAGCCCGTCATTCCGGCGAAGGCCGGAATCCAGATGAATAAACAAATTCCCACGCAAGTGGGACGATATCTTGGTTTGGCCGTACCTCGAAACTCGCCGCAGGCGGCTCGTTTGGCCGTACCTCGAAACTCGCCACAGGTGGCTCGTTTTGTCTGCTTCGCAGCATCTTTTTATTAACTGGATTCCGGCCTTCGCCGGAATGACGGTCTAATGGATAATCTGGGATAAGCTCAACTTGAACTTGGAGATAATCATGGACATCGCCCGCATCGCCCTGAGCCGCCACACCTGCAAAGCCTACGACCCCGCCCGTAAGATTCCGGCAGAACAAGTCGAACAACTCAAGACCCTGCTCAGGTTCTCGCCCTCGTCGATCAACTCGCAACCCTGGCACTTCATCATCGCCTCAAGCGAGGCAGGCAAGGCGCGCATCGCCAAGGCCGCGCAGCAAGGCCCCTATGCCGCCAATGGCCCCAAGATACTCAACGCCTCGCACGTCGTCGTGTTCTGCGTTCGCACCACTATGGACGAAGCCCACCTCGCCAACCTGCTCGCGCAGGAAGATGCCGACGGACGCTACCCCACACCCGAAGCCAAAGCCGCGCAAAGCAAGGGTCGCAGCTTCTACACCGGCCTGCACCGCTACGATTTCAAAGACACGCAGCACTGGATGGAAAAACAACTCTACCTCGCCCTCGGCACCCTGCTGCTCGGCGCTGCCACGCTGGAGATCGATGCCACCCCCATCGAAGGATTCGACCAACGCATCCTCAACGAAGAACTCGGCCTGCGCGAACAGGGTCTCACCAGCGTGGTGATCGCCGCATTGGGCTATCGCGGGGCGGATGACTTCAACGCGAAGCTGCCGAAGTCGCGGCTGCCGATGGGGAAGGTGATTGAGGAGATTTGAGGGGGGGCCATCGCTGACAGTTGATGCTGTGTCGATAGATGTCAGCATTGGCGTGCATTCCGGATAATCAGGATGTAGAGTATCCAGCGAATTGGAGGCGGTTCACTATGGAGCAAAGAAATGCCAGATATCACATTGAATCACTTTAAACGAGCGGCAGCCGATATCGGTGCGCATGGCGACAACGATACGCTTCCTTTTGATATTGACACAAGGTTTGTCTCGGACAAGAAAACTGAACTGGCACAAATAGCGTTCTCGTTCTTTGAACAGTTACAACGTGATGGTGAAGAGAATAGCAAAAGCAGACTTTCTGCACTCAGCATTTTCAGTGAACGACTATTGGCACCAACAGGGCCGACTGGCTTTCGAGTCGTAACTAAAATTGAAGCATTTTGGAACATTTACTTTAACGGGCTCGGCATTGCAATCGCTGACACCCTAGAAGATAAGCGTAGTGGCCGAGTCCATTCATACCGCTTCTTACGCAACGGTGAAGGCGAGTTGTTCAATAGGGCATGCTCATGGAGGGCGTTTCGTGAGGCAACTGTTGCCGAGGCCATAAACTCGGGTGCTGAAACGATTGTTGTTCAAACCGATATTTCAAGTTTCTACGAACACATTTCACATCACTACATTGAAAATTTCGTAGATGACTTGTTTCCTGACAACAAACGCATTAGCAAACAGATAAATGCTCTTCTCAGTAAATTCGCAACTGGCAGGTCATTTGGCCTCCCAGTTGGGGGGCAGTGCTCTCGAATACTTGCCGAACTATTTCTAAATTCAGTTGATCATCGAATGACAAATGCCGAAATCCGATGGCATAGATATGTAGATGACTATGTTTTGATCGCCAATTCACATGCAGATGCTTATAAGGCGCTTTCCTTTCTTTCGCACAGTCTTGCTGATTACGGTCTCACTCTGAATAAGACAAAGACTGTGGTGCTCACATCAAAACATTACACGGATTATGTAACTACTCAGCTTGGTAATAAGGATGATAAGGCGGGAAAACTTCGGGAGATTGACCTGCACTTTGACCCATATTCGGACACGGCAGATGAAGACTACGAATCATTGAAGCAAACCGTCGAGAGCCTTCAAATCCAGTGGCTTCTCAATAGCGAACTAGAGAAGGCTGTACCTGATACTTTTTTAGTGACTCAGATAGGGCGAACTCTCCGATTACAGAAACCTAGTGTGGCCTTGCAGCTCTCAACTACACTCCTTAGCCAAGGCAATTTGCATGCTTTCCGTGCCTCGTGGTCAACCATCATGCGAGGAATTGCAAATCTTCGCACATCAGAAGAATTTAACGGCATCTTTACAGAGCTCGATCAGCTCCTAGATATCATCCCGGAGCATTCTGCACACCTACTACAGGCTGAAGCCAGTCTTCTCCACTATCTTCGAACGTTACGGTTTGCACGTACACCACAACGTTCTGCTTTCCTTCAAAAAGTCTACGACAAGACCCAATCCGACACAGTTAGGAGGGCTTGCATAGATTGTTGGCGGCAATGGAAAGATAGAGACTCTTTCACCTACGTTCAAAATCGCTGGGGGGCACTTAGCGCCGAGTGTCAGCGAATGATATGGCTTGCGGCTTACTCTTTTGGGGATCAGGGCGAAGGCTTTATGCGACAGAGAGCTCCAAACCTAGAGGGTGCTTGGCGGCTTGGAATTGAGCGTCAAAATGTTGCAAGCTTCACTTCTATTTACCGGAAATGGTGCGATGAATTTAAAGCAAGCGAGTGATCCAAGAACTGTTGCCCGTGATATCCCGGGCGTTTTCGACTCAATATTTCCTCAATTAACGCCAAGCGTCGTAGCTCACTTTAACCGTACGGCAACTCGTTCACTGTGTGATCCGATACCGCGTGAGTTAGTGCAGGAAAGTGAACTCAAAAGAGCCATGCTTTTCGAACTCGGCTTCACTGTCGGAGAGAAGTTGCTCGCTGGAAAAAATATTGACTGGGATGATTGTTTGCGAATTGCCATCTCTCGGCAAAGACGATACTTTGACGCTCAGATTCCGAATGAGCTTACCAAATTCGATCAGCAGCTTGCCGAGAGTGTCGGCAAAAACATAGCGACAATGATGTCTAGGTTGGCTGTAGAGCGTGAGTATCCTGTAAGGCTAGCCCCCACTGTACCCGGTTTTCAATGGATATCATCCGGTCACGGCGACTTTTCTATTGGACAAACTCTTATAGAAGTCAAATGTAGTAGTGGTAACTTTTCAGCCCCCGATTACCGCCAAATTGTCATGTATTGGTTGCTTAGCT
Organism: Sideroxydans sp.; assembly: GCA_028710605.1. Lineage (GTDB taxonomy): Bacteria > Pseudomonadota > Gammaproteobacteria > Burkholderiales > Gallionellaceae > Sideroxyarcus. The sequence continues at coordinate 150,203 of JAQTTU010000001.1, read as the reverse complement.
TTGCTGCCTCGGTGGAGTGTAACGGTACAGAATGGATCGAAGGTGTTCTGTTAAATCCTCGCTCAGCAAAATATGTTGCGATGAAATTTGATGATTTCTTGCACGTCATTAGCGGAGGTCGTTCCAAAGTGGAAATTCTCCAGCTATTCTCATCCATGGTTGGAACTCGCAACATGAAATGACTGCTATGCTTGCCGCTTCTTATTCCTCTAATGCCCGCGAAAATCAGCACCCCCTCCAACTCCGCATCTGGCTGCTGCCCATGCTGATGAACGACCAAGTGACGGTGGCGTAAAGGAGACACCATGACCGATCAGCCCGTTTCTCTCACGCCCACCCCAGCCGGTTATCACGAATGGCTGCTCGATCTGAAATCCCGCATCCACACGGCGCAGCAGCGCGCCACGCTGGCGGTCAACCGCGAGTTGGTGTTGCTGTACTGGCAGATCGGGCGCGACATTCTGGCGCGGCAGGCAAGCCAAGGGTGGGGTGCCAAGGTGATCGAGCGGCTGGCGCATGATTTGCGCACGGCCTTTCCCGAGATGAAGGGGTTTTCGCCGCGCAACCTCAAATACATGCGTGCTTTTGCCGAGGCGTGGCCGGAGGCGGAATTTGTGCAAGCGGTGCTTGCACAATTGCCCTGGTATCACCAGTTGGCGTTGCTGGATAAATTGGACAGCCCCGAAAGCCGCCGCTGGTATGCGGCCAAAGCCATAGCACACAACTGGTCGCGAAATATTCTGGTGATGCAGATCGAAACCCGCTTGCTGGAGCGCAGCGGTGCGGCGGTCACCAACTTCGAGGCCAACTTGCCCAAACCCCAATCTGATCTGGCACACGAGTCGGTGAAAGACCCGTATCGCTTCGACTTTCTGGGGCTCACCGAGGAGGCGCAGGAGCGCGAGATCGAACACGCCTTGGTGAAGCATGTCACCGAATTTTTGCTGGAGCTGGGCGCTGGATTTGCATTCGTCGGGCGGCAGGTGCTGCTGGATGTGGGCGGCGACGAGTTTTTCATCGACCTGTTGTTCTATCACCTCAAGCTGCGCTGCTATGTGGTGATCGAGCTCAAGGGCGGCAAATTCAAGCCCGAGCATCTGGGGCAGCTCGGGTTTTATCTGACGGCGGTGGATCGTCAGGTGAAAAGCGAGCACGACAACCCGACCATTGGCCTGTTGTTGTGCAAGAGCAAAAACAAGATCGTGGCCGAATATGCCCTGGGCGATAAGACCCAGCCGATGGGCGTTGCGGAATACAAGTTGCTCGAATCACTGCCCGCCGAGTTGCAAACCAGTTTGCCCAGCATTGAGCAGATTGAAAATGGGTTGAAGGATTTTCAGGAATAAGTGAAGCGCGATCAGGTTGGGGTTTCCGACAAAAATGTCCGCAGTGCTTCTTCCGCCCCAGTCCCCATGCAATGACTGGTATGCTTTCTTCAAGACTCCCCCTGATGCCATGCTCAACGCGCTGGAGAGCATCGGCCTGCGCTGCGATGGCCGTCCACTCGCACTCCGTGTGCCAGGTCGGTATGGCCGATTAGCCGTCATCATCGTCATCCATGCATTCAGCTTCATAGAAATCTGGATAGAAGGTACCCAAGATTTTCTTGGTGGCTTGATTGGTTACGGTGATAGAGACTAGCGAATCACCGGCTTCCGGTTCGATGGCATCGGTAGCATCCCTGGCAAAGGCTAGTGCTTCAGGTTGAGTGCTGAATCTATCCATCACAACAGCCCCTGCTTTTTTGTAATGGGAAGTTACCTCGTAAATCTTGTTTGGGGTCTCCGTTTGGCGTTTCATCTCATTTTCGATTGCTTCTGTGCTGTTCGTAGCGTCTCTTGTTGACCGTTGAATAGACTATCATGCCTTGGCAGCCTTCACAGAATCAAACGGCATCGCAATAGTTTTGGGCTACGACCGGTTTGTATCGGTGCAGATGTCTAACCAGCGTAGTTGCCCGATGGAATGACTGGTATGCTTGCCCCATGACTACCTCTGCCTCTTTTTCTTCCCTCACTCCCGACACCGTGCTCAACGCGCTGGAGAGCATCGGCTTGCGTTGCGATGGTCGCCTGCTGGCGCTGAACAGTTACGAGAATCGCGTGTATCAGGTGGGCATCGAAGACAGTACGCCGCTGGTGGCGAAGTTTTATCGTCCCGCGCGCTGGACGGACGCGGCCATTCTCGAAGAACACGCCTTCGTACAGGAGTTGGTCGAACGCGAGATACCCGTGGTGCCTGCCTTGGCGGTCGATGGCACGACCTTGCATCTGTTCGACGGTTTCCGCTTTTCGATCTTTTCCAAACACGGCGGGCGCGCGCCGGAACTGGAAAACCGCGACACGCTGGAATGGCTGGGGCGTTTTCTCGGGCGTATTCATGCGGTTGGGGCGATCAGGAATTACCAGCATCGTCCCACGCTCGACATGGAAACCTTCGGCATCGAGCCGCGCGCATTTTTGCTGGCGAACCATTTTATTCCGGCGGACATCGAGGCGGCCTATCGCAGCGTGTCGCAACAGGCGCTGGATGGCGTGCGCCATTGTTTCGACCGGGCGGGCGACGTGAAGCAATTGCGGCTGCACGGCGACTGCCACGCGGGCAACGTGCTGTGGACGGACGACGGCCCGCACTTTGTCGATTTCGACGACAGCCGCATGGGGCCTGCCGTGCAGGATTTGTGGATGCTGCTTTCCGGCGAACGCGAAGACCGCGTGCGGCAGATGGGCGACGTGCTCGCGGGGTACGAAGATTTCTACGAATTTGACGCGCGCGAGTTGCATCTGATCGAAGCGCTGCGCACGCTGCGGCTGATTCACTATTCCGCGTGGCTGGCGCGGCGCTGGGACGACATCGCGTTCAAACACGCCTTCCCGTGGTTCAACACGCAAATTTATTGGCAGAATCGTATTCTCGAATTGCGCGAACAGATCGCGCTGATGGAAGAGCCGCCGCTGTGGCAAAACTGATGAGGTGTATGTAGGTGCGAATTCATTCGCACAAATATCGCATGTTGTGCGAAAGAATTCGCACCTACAACTAGGTTTTTAGATTGATATGAAAGTCGTCCTCTGCCCCTGCGGCAGCAACAAAAATCTCGCCGACTGTTGCGCCCGCTACGTCGAAGGCAACGAACCCGCCCCCACTGCCGAAGCGCTCATGCGCTCGCGCTACACCGCTTACACCCTGTTGCGCGAAGACTATCTGCTGGCGACTTGGCATGCTTCTACACGCCCGTCTTTACTGGCTCTGGCGCAAGATGCTCCCACCAAATGGCTAGGGCTGGACGTGAAGCGCCAGCAGCAACTGGATGCCGATCACGCCATCGTCGAATTTGTCGCGCGCTACAAAGTGCATGGACGCGCGCAGCGCCTGCATGAAGTCAGCCGCTTCGTGCGCGAGGATGGGCGGTGGTTTTATGTGGACGGCGAGATTGATTGAGGATTGATAAGCTGCGATTTTCTATTGCGGACATATAAGCCCGGATAGTTCGATAGGCCGAGAACTTTTGTAGGAGCGAGCTTGCTCGCGAAAGCACTTCGCGAGCAAGCTCGCTCCTACAGTGAACAAACGGCTAATGGATATTCCGGGTTAAACCCAGCGCGACCACTGCGCCGACTCCGAAGCCATAAGGAATATGGGAGAGCGTGCTGGCGAGCAAAGCGTTCGATCCCTGCGGCCCTCTGCTGCCGAACAGTCCCCAGCCGAATGAAGGCAGCAAAATAAACCAGGGCAGCAACGATGTGGCTAGCCCGAAAAACATTCCGGCGAGCAGATGGTTGTCCGCGAGCGCAAATTTCAGTGCATGAAAAAACAGCGGATAGAGTAGCGCAACGCCGCCTCCGCCGATTACCAGATGAAATGCCCATCCCATTTTTATTTCTCCGGGCAGGGCGGGGGAGTTGAGAATGTTGGTATGGGAGAACTGGCCGCGCAGCAAGCCCATGAACCAGCGGCCGACCAGCGCGACGCTGACCCCGCTGCTGATGCCGCGTCCGGCCGCCAGCGTTTCGGTGATGTCCATCAACACTGCTCCGACTAACCCGCCCAAAAAAGCCCACGCAAAAATTTCCATCACTTCGCGCGCCTTGCTTCGCGTTGCTGAACGAAGCCCGCGATGAATTCCGGGCTGGGGCGGAGTTCGCCGAGCTGCCAATTCACCGGCTCTTCTTCCTCGATTTGTATCCACACCATTTTGCGAAATTCGGGGTTGCCGCCGCCTTCGGTTTCGATCAGCAGTTCGGTGAATTTTTCCATCAAATATTTTTTCTGTTCATCGGACAACAAGCCTTTGACAGTGCGTAAATTCAGGAACGGCATTCGTTTCTCCTTTTCAACTCAATTTGTAGGGGCGAATTTATTCGCCCATCGCACCGAATCGGGCGAATAAATTCGCCCCTACTCAAACAGCGTAGCAACAAGAACTTTTGGAAGTGCATCTTCAACTGCTTTTATGTTAACGACAGGTCGCCGGAATACCACCAGCTTGGCGGTCATGAGTTGCACCACCTCGCCGCGCTGGTTGTGGGTTTTGCTGAGGATGGTGACGATGCCGCGCTCGGGGCGCGAGCGCGATACCGCGATTTTTTGAATTTCGCTTTCGACGCTCAGCGTGTCGCCGGGGCGCGTCGGTATCGGCCAACTGATTTCGCAGCCCGCGCCGATCACGCCGCCCGCCATGGGTGCGCCGCTGGTCACCAGCAGGCGCATGGTGATTGACGCGGTGTGCCATCCGCTGGCGGCCAGCCCGCCGAACAAACTGTCGCGGGCGGCAGCTTCGTCGAGATGGAACGGTTGCGGATCGAACTGCGCCGCGAATGCCTTGATCTGCGCTTCGTCCAGCGTGTGGCTGTCGCTGCCGAACTTTTGTCCGACTCGAATATCGTCGAGATAAAACTGTTCGCGGTGCGTTTTGTTTGTCACGAATCTCTCCTGTGCGAAATGGTTTTGTAGGTCGGGTTTTAACCCGACAAGTCGGGCTAAAGCCCGACCTACAAGGGGGGCTAGCCAGCAAATTTCTTGAACAACACAATCGCGTTGTGTCCGCCGAAGCCGAAGGTGTTGCTCATGGCGATGTTCACTTTTCGCTGCACCGCTTTGCCCGGCGTTAAGTTGAAATCTGACGGCACACCGGCATCAAGTTGATGGAGGTTGATCGTCGGCGGCACGAGGTCGTGTTGCAGCGCATTGACACAGGCGATGGCTTCCACCGCACCGGCAGCGCCCAGCAAATGTCCGGTCATGGATTTCGTGGCGCTGATATTCATGCTACGCACATGCTCGCCGAATACGGACTGGATCGCTTTCAGTTCGTTCAAATCGCCGTCGGGAGTCGAGGTCGCATGGGTGTTGATGTAATCCACTTCATCGCAGCGGATGGAGGCATCTTTCAGCGCGCGGTTCAGGGCGAGGCGCACGCCCAATCCTTCTGGATGCGTGGCCGTCAGGTGATAGGCATCCGCCGACATGCCCGCGCCGATGATCTCGGCCACAATATTCGCGCCGCGCCGTTGCGCGTGTTCCAGCGATTCGAGCACCAGCGCGCCCGCACCTTCGCCCATCACGAAACCATCGCGCTCTGCGTCATACGGGCGCGAGGCTGACTGCGGGTCATCGTTGCGCGTCGAAAGTGCTTTCATGGCGTTGAAGCCGCCTATGCCGCCCATGGTGACGGCGGCTTCCGAGCCGCCCGCGATCATCACCTCCGCTTTGCCCCAGCGCACGTAATTGAAGGCATCCATGAGGCAGGTGTTGGAAGTCGCGCAGGCCGATACGGCGGTGTAGTTGATGCCGCGAAAACCGTAGCGCATGGCGAGCCAGCCCGACGTGCTGTCGATCAGGGTTTTGGGAATGAAGAACGGATTGAAGCGCGGCGTGCCGTCGCCCTTGCCGAACTCCATCATCTGCTCCTCGAAAGTGCGCATGCCGCCTATGCCCGTGCCCCAGATGATGCCCACCTCATCGCGCTCGACATCGCCCGCGAGCAGGCCGGACGACTTCAATGCTTCATCGGTTGCGGCAATGGCGTAATGCGTCACCGCATCGGTCTTGCGCGCTTCCTTGCGTTCCAGATATTTTTCCGCATCAAAATTTTTCACTTCGCAGGCGAAGCGGGTCTTGAATTTTGCGGCATCGAAATGCGTGATCGCCCCCGCGCCGCTGCGTCCGGCAAGCAGATTATTCCAGAAGGTTTCCACATCATTGCCGAGCGGAGTGATCGCGCCCATGCCGGTGATAACGACTCGTCTCATGATTTCTCCTTGCGTCTGGACGTTGATTTCTGCGGTATGCATAAGTCTTTGACGAGCTGATCGGCAATACGCTGGAACTCCTGTTTGCCGAGGATGCGCGCGATATGCAGCGATGCCGCCATATTGGTGGCGATCAGCATCGCCCGTGTGCGCGGTGTGCCGTCGAAGGTGAACACGCCGGAGGCTTTGCCCTCGCGCAACAAAGCGGCCAGCCAGACAATAATCTCGCGCACCAGCAGTTGAACTTCGGCGCGGGTTTCGTCGCCGAAAGTGTAGAAATCGGCACCGGCAGCGCCCATCAGGCAAATTTTGTCGGTGGCGGCGTTTTCCGAAAAAATCCGCACAAATTGATGGAGCCGTTTCTGCAAATCGGGTTCACGCGCGGCATGCTCCGCAAAAGCATGAAATGTTTCGCGCGAGCGGCTGATGATGGATAGCGCCAGCGCATCTTTGGTCGGGAAGTGGTAATGCACCGCTGCGGGTCTGAGCTTCAAGGCATCGGCGAGGTGGTAATAGCTGAAAGCGTTAAACCCCTGCGTGCGCATGAGCTCTTCGCCCAGCCGTAAAATTTCATCGCGTGTCGTCATGCAGTAAATATACTGACTAGTTAGTAAGTGGTCAATATATTGTTTTATCCCATTTCTATTTCAAAACTGGATTTACTCCCTTCTCCCGCAGGCGGGAGAAGGGTTGGAGATGAGGGTTTGTGCGATGCAACAAACATGGCGAATACTCAACGACCCTCACCCTAACCCTCTCCCGCCTGCGGGAGAGGGAACTGGTAGCAGTAGGAATTTGATTTATCTATTAATCTGGAAATGGAATTATTGATCCGGCCAAGTGAAGTTTGAAGTATGAGAATCAAACCCCCTCCAACTCCCCCTTATCAGGGGGAGAGCAGAGTCTGCTCCTCCCCTGATAAGGGGAGGCTGGGAGGGGTTGGGGTGTAATGGTCTTCCGAGTTCAAACATAATCTGGCCGGATCAATAGAAGGGGGGATTCGCTGGCTTATTTCGTTTCGATAGCCGCCACCAGCCCGCGATACAACTTGCCGGGCGATACGGGTTTGTGCAGCAGCGCGATGCCGCTGGTCTGGGCTTCGCGCAAGGTGTCCGGTGCGGTGTCGCCGGTGAGCAGCAGCGCGGGCAGGGCATTCCCCAGCAAGCCGCGCAGGGCGGCGATGGCCTCCAACCCGGTGCGCTGTTCGCGCAGACGGTAATCGCTGATGACCACGTCCGGTGCGTGAATGCGCGCCAGCGCAAGCGCTTCTTCGATGGATTCCGCCGTCTCGCATTCGCAGCCCCAGTTGCGCAACAGATGGCGCATCCCGCTGCGCACGGCTTCATCGTCGTCAATGACCAGGACACGTGCATTCAACTTCTGGTTCTTGTGTTGAGTCGTGCCTGAGGTTGCGACTGGCGCTTCGCTGGCGATGGGCAGCGTGAGACGGAACACGCTACCGCGTTGCGGTGTGGAAACCAACGTCAGTTCATGGACTAGCGTTCGCGCCAAACCTTCTGCAATAGCCAGCCCCAAGCCCAAGCCTTTTTGCCTGTCGCGCTCAGGGTTGCCCAACTGGTGAAATTCCTGAAACACCTCGCGCTGGTGTTCGGGGGTGATGCCGATTCCTGTGTCCCAGACTTCGAGTACGGCATGCTCGCCGCGTTTGCGGCAAGTGACCAGCAACCCGCCGCGCACGGTGTAGCGGATCGCGTTGGAAACCAGATTGCGCAGGATCAGCTCCACCAGCATCGGATCCGATTGCACCGCAATTGCGGTCTCGCGCGAGCGGTAGGCCAGACCTTTTGCATCGGCTTGCTGCTCGAATTCGCGCTCGATTTTGTTGAGCAATGGCTGCATGTAAAACGCTTGCACCTTGGGCTTGATGACTCCCGCCTCGATGCGTGAAAAATCGAGCAGAGTGTTGAGCATTTCCACCGATGATCTGGATGCGGCGGTGGCGTTGGCGAGCACCTCGCGCTGGTAGGCGTTGAGTTCGGTGCGTGCCAGTACGCCCAAAAACAAGCCTTGCGCGTGGATGGGTTGACGCAGGTCGTGGCTGGCGGCGGCGAGAAATCTGGACTTGGCGAGGTTGGCAGACTCCGCCTGCCGCTTCGCCGCAACGAGGTCGCCTTCCATGCGTTTGCGCTCGGAAATGTTGGTGATGAAGCCGTGCCACAGCACGCAGCCATCCGCTTCCTGCTGCGGCAGCGCGTTGCCGAACATCCAGTGCACGGTGCCGTCGGCAAACTTCACGCGGAATTCCTGCTGCCACGGCGATAGCTCTTTCGCCGATTGCCGGATATGGGCAATCACCGCCGGGTAATCGTCCGGGTGGATGATGGAAATGGCCTTGCTTGCATCCTCGCGCACCTGTTGCGGGCTGACCTGGAATATCTCTTGTATAGCTTCGCTGGCGAAAGGGATGCTGAAATGCCCGTCGGGATGAAGACGAAACTGGAAGACCACGCCAGGCACTTGTCCTGCGATTTTTTTCAGGCGGTTCAGCGATTCGATTTGCGCATCCTCTGACTGTTTGCGGCGCGCGGCGGCGATGGCGAGCGAGATGACCACCACCAGCGAGAACAAAAAGATCAGCGCATAAATCGCCACATTGCGTTTCCACACCGCCAGTACTTCGCTCATTCGCCGCGAAAGAATCAGTCCGAGGCCGCTATCGCCCACGTCCCGCACCAGAAACAGGCGTGGCTTGCCGTCAAAGGCGGAAGGCGCGATGTGTCGCGTCACGCTTCCGCCGGAGCTGAGATGCTCGCGGAATACCGTGCTCACCGTGACAATGTTGGTGCCGAAATATTTCTCCGGTTCACTGCGGCGATACAGCAAATCGCCGTCGTGATTGAAAATAACGGACATGCTGGCGGAGTCGTCGGGGTTGATGGTTTGCAAGATCCGGGGAAAGAACGCAAAGCCGGCGGTGAGCCCCACGATACCTGCAAATTTGTGCTTGGCATCGACAACGGGCAAGCTGAACACCACAGTTGCGGCACCGGGAAAATATTTGTATGGGCGCGAGACGAACAGTCTGGTTTTTCGCGCTTGATCGCGCTGCACGGTAAAGAAGGGAGCGCGCGAAACGTCCCACCCGCTTAACACCGCATCGGTGGTGCTCTGGATACGCCCGGCGGCATCGGCCACGAATATCGTGCCGGTTTCGGGAATATCCTTCCAGTGGCGGCCCAGCTCCACGGCGAAGGCATTGCCGCTTTGCAGGCGGTTGCGCAGCCGCTCCTGAGCAAGATGGCCAAGCAAGTGGTTGATGCTGTCCAAAGTGTCGGCAATCTGTGTGTCGGCATTGCGCGCGTGGGCTTCGAGCAGGCGGTACTCCGACTCTTGTGTTTGCCGGTATTCGTCATCCGCCACCCAGACCAGCGTGCTGCCGACGATCAGCAACGCGGCAACTGCAATGATGCCGACATCCCGGAACAGGTGTCTGCGGATGTCGGCAGGGCGGGATGCTTTGTGCAAGATATGGATCATGACTTTTTGCTGCTCCTGCAGGATGCGGTCAATGAATGCTTCGGCAAATATTCCTTAAACCGAAATATCCCCTCCCCCTTGCAGGGGGAGGGTTAGGGTGGGGGTGGAAACGCTACCGTTCCATAACGCTACCCCCATCCCAACCTTCCTCCTGCAAGGGGGAAGGAGCGAGTGGTTTATCCGGGTTCAAGTTGAAGCACTTTCACCAGCTCACTATACAGATGGTCCGGCGAAACGGGTTTGTGCAGCAGCGGTATGCCGCCGGCCTGCGCTTCGCGCAACCTGTCCGGCGCGGTGTCGCCGGTAATCAGCAGCGCGGGCAGGCTGGCTCCCAGCAATTGGCGCAAGGCGGCGATGGCCTCCAGTCCGGTGCGATGTTCGCGCAGGCGGTAATCGCTGACGACCGCATCGGGCTTGAGCGTGCGCGCCACATCGAGCGCCTCTTCGATGGAATCCACCGCCTCGCACTCGCAGCCCCAATCGCGCAACAGATGCCGCATGCCCGTGCGTACGGCCGCGTCATCCTCTACCACCAGCACGCGCATATTGAGCGTTTGCATTTTGAATTGTTCCGTTCCCCGTTCTTCGGCCGGAAGCAGGCTGGCGATGGGTAATGACAGGCGGAATACGCTGCCGCGTTGCGGCGCGGAAAGCAAAGCCAGTTTGTGGTCCAGCCTGCGCGCCAGACCGTTGACGATGGCGAGCCCCAGCCCCAAGCCTTTGCGCCTGTCGCGTTCGGGGTTGCCCAACTGGTGGAACTCGCGGAACACTTCGCGCTGTTGCGACTGGGCGATGCCGATGCCCGTGTCCCGGACTTCCAGCACAGCCTGCCCGCCGTGTTTGCGGCAAGTCACCAGCACTCCGCCGTGCGCGGTGTAGCGGATCGCGTTGGATACCAGATTGCGCAAAATGATTTCGATCAATGCCGGGTCGGAATGCACCACCAGCGCGGTTTCGCGCGAGCGGTAGGCCAGACCTTTGGCATCGGCCTGCTGCTCGAATTCGCGTTCGATTTTGTTGAGCAGCGGCTGCATGCGGAATGCCTGCATTTTGGGTTCGATCACCCCGGCCTCGATGCGCGAAAAATCGAGCAGGGTGTTGAGCATTTCGGCGGATGCATCGCTGGCGGCACACACGTGAGCCAGCAATTTGCGCTGGCGGTTGCTCAGTTCGGTGTGCGACAGCACGTCGAGAAACAAACCCTGGGCGTGGATGGGCTGGCGCAGATCGTGGCTGGCGGCGGCGAGGAATTTGGATTTGGCGGCATAAGCCTCTTCGGCTTCGCGCCGCGCCTGTTCGGCAATGGTTTTTTCCGCGAGCAACTGTTCCACCAATCCGGTTTTTTCGAAGCGCAGTTCGATGGCTGTGCGCGCTGCCCGGGCGCTGTTGCGCGCCTGTCCGATCAGCGTGGCGATATAAAAAATTCCGGCCACGCCCAATGCGTTGTAGGCCGGATCGCCCAGCAGCCAGACTTTCGAGACTATGGCGCACAACTCGGCGATGGCAAACACGATGAATACCGGCAACACCGGCGACAGCAGCGACATCGAACTGCCCGCAATGCCCGCGATCACCGATACCACCAGAATGCTGCCCGCCAGGCCGGACGTGTCCAGCGTGGCCCAGGCCAGCGCGCCCCACAGCGCGCCATCCAGCAGATTCAGGATGATGAGTTCCCGCACCACGCGCCGCGTTTGTCCCGGCGGAATATCGCGGGCAAGACGGTAACGCGCATGCAGGTAACCGGCCAGCTTGGAGAGGATTACTGCCGCGCACCAGAGGTTCAAATACAGGGTATTGCTGTCGTTGGACAACACCCACACCATCAGCAATGCCAGCAGAAAAGCGGGGATGACCGAACTGCCCACATTGCCCAGCAGCAGCCGCAACTGTTCCGCCAGAATGCGGGGGGCAGATAAATGCAACGGATTGCTTCTCAATTTATCCGATTAAACCTTGGTTGCGCGCCGCAAATACCGCTTCGGCGCGGCTCGATACATGGAGATATTCCAGAATGTCCTGCACGTGCCTGCGCACGGTGTTGTCCGAGAGTTCAAGTTGACGGGCGATGAGCTTGTTTGAGAGTCCCTGGTGCAGCAGATTGAGCACTTCGCATTGGCGCGGGGTCAGCCGCCGCTGGCTGGTGCGGTTGGCTTCCGGCGACAGGCCGGAAAATTTCCCGGAGAAGTGGCCGCGCAATACCAGATTGATCGCTTCAACGATTCTTTCTGCGGTTTCGGCCTTGGAAATAAAGCCTGCCGCGCCGCGCGAGAGCGCCGTATCCACGGTTTCCGGTTCATCCTGCGAAGACAGCATCAGAATGGGTACCAGCGGCCATTTTCGCTGGATAGGCGCGATACATTCCAGCCCGTTAAGCCCGTTCAGGTGAATATCCAGCAACACCACATCCAGATTGCCCGGCGCACTGCCTGTCGCTTCATCCAGAGAGGCGGCCTCGAATATCTCCGCGCCCGGCTTTCCGGCTTCAAGCACCAGACGCAGCCCGGTGCGAAACATGGCATGGTCGTCGATCAATAAAATTCGTGTAGGGGTCATGACGGGTAATTTAACCAGTTAAGTTACGAATTTCCAAGGAAATCTATCTGGTCTTTATAGACCATTTATGTCTTTCTGGATGTTGGTTAGAGTGCAATTTATATGAAACTTGCATAAAACCGGATTGTCAATTCGACCGTTCATGTTTTGAGCGGGACTCGATGAACGACAAGTCCAATCGTAATAATTTTCGAGGCTGACATTTATCTTTCGGAGGTTTATATGTCTAACGAAGAAGTATTTTTCAAGTGGTTGCCCGACTACAGCGTGCACATTCAGGCGATAGACGACCAGCACAAGGAATTGGTCAACATCCTCAACCGCCTGTTCATCGCGGTGTCCAAGCGCGAAGGCGACAGCGCCATTGCCGGCATACTGGATGCGCTGATGTGCTATACCCAGACCCACTTCTCGCAGGAGGAGCGCTTGATGCGCGAGGCGAAATACAAAGACCTCGATGCGCATATCGAAGAGCACCGCAAATTGATTGAAAAGCTGGACTCGCTCACCAAGAAATATCTGCTGGAAGAGAAGCCGATCTATTTCGAAATGCTGAGTTTCCTCAAAACCTGGCTCAGGGAACATATTCAGGGCGCGGACATGAAATACAGCGCCGCCTTGCGTCAGGCCGGGTTTGCGGTTGACGATTGGGAGATCGAAGCATCTGCCGAGATGTCGCGCATGACCAACTCCAAGAGTTGGTGGAAGGTGTGGAAGGCCGCTTGATTCAAGCTTGCATGTCGGGCATGCTTTGCGCCCGCGCCGGAATTGTCCGCAGTCCGCGCTGACGCACCTGCCCCGCGTCTCACCCATGCCGCTTTTACGACGGGAATATTTTTGTGAAATTAAAACGGTTTTCCCTGTTGTTTTCGCTGGAAGTGATGCTTGCGCTGGGTGCCACCGCCCTGTTTCTGATAATGGTTCAGCACGGTTATTCCGGCCTGCGGAACATGCAGGAACAGCGGCAACGCGCGCTGCATACGGTCGGCGAGTTGCAGCAGGAAACCGGGGCGCTGACCAGCCTCGCCAGAGCTTACGCCAGCAGCGGTCAGGCGCGCTATCTGACGTTTTACGACGATATTCTGGCGATCCGCCAGGGCGATAAATCTCCACCCGAAAACTACGAGCCCGCCACCTATTGGGAGATGGCGGTGGCCGACGAGATACAGCCGCAATTCCCGCAGAACGGCGAGCGCCGCTCGCTGGTGCAGCGCATGAAAGCGCAGGGTTTCAGCGATGAGGAATTCGATGTGCTGGCCAAGATTTTTGCCGCCACCGAGGCCATGAAACAGGTCGAGCAAATCGCCTTCGCCGCCACGCAGGGGCGGTATGATCCGCTGGCCGGGGCGTTTGTCGCACAAGGCAAGCCGCAACGGGATTTCGCCAACCAGCAGTTGCACAGCCAGCAATACAACCGGTACAAATCCGATCTCGCCCAATCCGTGGCCGAACTGGGCTCCATGGTGGATGAGCGCACCGCCGCCGCCGTGGCGCAGCAGGTGAAATATATCCAGCGCTGGATCGTGCTGGCGCTGGCCAGCCTGCTGTTCACTTTCGCGCTGGTGCTGGTCGCATCGCGGGTGATCCGCCGCCGTGTGTTGCAGCCGATCGAGGCGTTGTCCAAGGCGGCGGGGCGTTTGGCGCTGGGCGATTATTCCATCCGCACCAAGGGTGGAGCGGAGGCGGCTTCCGGCAACGAGTTGACGGTGGCGGATCTGGTGACCTTCGGTTCGACGTTCGACAGCATGGCCGAGTCCATCGAGCAGGACATCATGCTGCGCCAGCAAGTGCAGCAGGAACTGGAAGAAGCCAACCGGCGCGCGGAAGAAGCCACCCGCGCCAAGTCGATGTTTCTCGCCAACATGAGCCACGAAATCCGCACGCCGATGAACGCCATCATCGGCATGGCCTATCTGGCGCTGAAGACCGACCTCAATCCGCGCCAGCGCGATTACGTCGGCAAAATCCACAATGCGGGCAAATCGCTGCTGGGTGTTATCAACGACATTCTGGATTTTTCCAAAGTGGAAGCGGGCAAGCTCGATCTGGAGCTGGGGCGTTTCCGCCTGGAGGATGTGGTGGGCAATTCGCTGGCGATGTTGCGCCAGAAAGCGCACGAAAACGAGATCGAACTATTGCTGGATTTGTCCGAGCCCACCTTGCTCGACAAGAACAACGCGCTGATGGGCGACGCGCTGCGGCTGGGGCAGGTCATTACCAACATTCTGGCGAACGCGGTCAAATTCACGCATCAGGGGCACGTCAAAGTCGCCGTGCGCATCGAACAGCGCATGGGCGATGCGCTCAAGTTGCGCTTCGCCATCAGCGACACCGGCATCGGCATGACTGAAGAGCAGGTCGGGCAACTGTTCCAGGAATTCACCCAGGCCGACGGTTCGACCACGCGCAAGTACGGCGGCACCGGTCTCGGTCTGGCGATCAGCAAAAAACTGATCGAATTGATGGGCGGCAAAATTTGGGTCGAGAGCAAGCAAGGCGCGGGCTCCACCTTCTTTTTCGATGCCGTCTTTCCGCTGGTGCCTGCGGCAGAAGCGCAACCGGCAGTGCTGAAAGGAAGCGACAGGCTGCGCGTGCTGGTGGTGGATGACCGGCAGGAAGCGCGCACCGTGCTGGTCGAGTTGTTGCGCGCTTTGCGCGTGGGTGCGACGCGTCGCCAGCCCGGTGTCGAGATGGCGGCCTCGGGCGAGCAAGCGCTGGCCGCCATCGAGCAGGCGGAGCGCGAGGACAACCCGTTCAGCTTGCTGTTGCTGGACTGGGTCATGCCCGGCATGGACGGGGCGCAGGTGCTCAAACGCATGCAAACTCTGGGACTGCGCTATCCGCCCATGCCCGTCATCGTCTCCGCCTACGATTCCGACAATATGTACGAAGTCGCGCAGAAACTGGGCGCTTCGCGCTTCCTGAACAAGCCGGTGTTGCCCGAAGCGCTGCGCGAACTGCTGCGCGAACTGACCGGCGGCGATGCCGTCGAGGCGAACCAAAACAACAATCGCTCCGCCAAGCACAACCTGGACGGCATGCGCATCCTGCTGGTCGAAGATAATTTGATCAACCAGCAACTGGCGGTCGAATTGCTGGAATCGAAAGGCGCGCAGGTCGATGTGGCGCAGCATGGCGAAGAAGCGCTGGCCTGTCTGGAAAAACAGCCGGATGGCTACTATGCCGTGGTGCTGATGGACTTGCAGATGCCGGTGATGGACGGCTACGAGGCGACCCGCCGCCTGCGCGCCGATCCGCGCCACTTCCGCCTGCCCGTCATTGCCATGACCGCGCACGCCATGACCGAAGAGCGCGAGCGCTGCAAAGTGCTGGGCATGAACGCGCATGTGAGCAAACCGGTGGAGCCGGACGAACTGTTTGCCGTAGTGGCGGGATTCCGCTCAAGTTCGCTCCTTCCCACTGGCAGGGGGAAGGCTGGCTTGGCCTGTCCTGAGCCTGTCGAAGGAGGGGTGGAGTCGATGGGCGGTAGCGTTTCTACCCCCACCCTAACCCTCCCCCTGCAAGGGGGAGGGGATGAGGGGGCGGGGATTTATGGAGCAACAACAAAGCACCGCGATGCCTCGGCGTTGCCGGAAATCGAGGGGTTGAATGTGGTTTCCGGTGTGCGGCGCGCGGCGGACAAGGCCGCGTTCTACCTCAAGTTGTTGCGCCAGTTTACCAACGATTACGCGGATGCCGACCGGCAGTTGGCGCGCATGATTAAAGCCGGCCAATGGAAGGAAGCGGAACGATTCGCCCACACCTTCAAAGGGCTGGCAGGCACATTGGGAGCGGCAGCGCTGGAAGAACACGCCGCGCTGCTGGAAAAAGCGCTGGCCAAACAACAGGCGGATTGCAGCGAATTGCTGGCGGCCATGAGTGTGCAACTGAAACCGATCATGCTCGCCCTGCAAATTCATTTCGACATCGCCGACGATGTCGCCGAAGCACACAAAGTACACGCCGGAACAGTTCAAATCCTGTCCGCCATCGAGCGCCCGGCGTGGTTGTCCCGACTGGAACGCTTGCTGGCGGAAGGGGATTTTTCGGCGACCGAACTGTGGCAGTCAAAAAAATCCGAACTGGACGGCATCTTCGACACGCACACGCTGCTCAAGATCGGCAAAGCCTTGGACGATTTCGATTTCGAGTATGCGCTGGCGCTGGTGCGGGGAAACAAGCCATCGTGAAAAAACATGAGCAACGTTAAACGCCCTTCGATTCTAGTGGTGGACGATACGCCCGCCAACCTCGGCCTGCTCGCCAACCTGTTGCGCGACCAGTATCAGGTGCGCGTGGCCAACAGTGGCCGCCAAGCGCTGGAGCTGGCCTTTGCCATTCCGCCCAACCTGATCCTGCTGGACATCATGATGCCGGAGATGGACGGCCACGAAGTGATTCGCCGCCTGAAAGCCGACCCGCGCACCGCGCGCGTGCCGGTCATTTTCCTGACCGCACAGAACAGCATAGAAGACGAAGAACTCGGCCTGAAATTGGGCGCGGTCGATTTCATCCACAAACCCATCAGCCCGCCCATCGTCATGGCGCGCATCAACACCCAGTTGCAGGTCAAGTCGTGGCAGGATTTCATGCAAGACCAGAATGACTGGTTGCAGCAGGAAGTCGATCGCAGGCTCGCCGCCGTCAACCGCTTGCAGAACGCGTCCATCTGGGTGATGGTTTCGCTGGCCGAATCGCGCGACTCATGCACCGGCAACCACATCCGCCGCACGCAGGAATACATACGCATCCTCGCGGAAGAAATGGCGCACCTGCCGCAATATGCCGACGTGCTGACAGAGGAATACATCGAACTGATCGCCAAGACCGCACCGCTGCACGATCTGGGCAAAATCGCCATCCCCGACCAAATCCTGAACAAGCCGGGCAAGCTGACCGAAGAAGAATACGCCATCATGAAAACCCACGCCCTGCGCGGCGACGAAATGCTGGCGCGGGCGGGCAAACTCATGGGTGAAGAAGGCGATTACTTTGAAGTGGCGCGCCAGATCGCGCGCTCCCACCACGAAAAATGGAACGGCAGCGGCTACCCCGACGGCCATGCCGGAGCCGCCATCCCGCTGCCAGCGCGGCTGGCAGCGGTGGTCGATGTGTACGACGCGCTGGTCGCGCGCCGCAGCTACAAAGAACCGATGCCGCACGCGCACGCCACCGTATTGCTGGAGCGCGACAGCGGCCACCATTTCGACCCCGACATCATCGCCGCGTTCAAGCGGGTGCAGGATCGTTTTCGGGGAATTGCCGCGCAGTGGGAAGACCGGTAGCTTTGCATGGCGCGTGAAGAACGCCTATTGACGGGCATCTACAGACGGATATTATTTCCGGCAATCCCGCGATTTATTTTTACGATAAACCCGGATTATCCATTAGCCGTTTTTTCACTGTAGGAGCGAGCTTGCTCGCGAAAGCACTTCGCGAGCAAGCTCGCTCCTACAAGCACGCTCGGCCTAATGAACTATCCGGGATAAAACCATGGCACACGAATTCGATGGTAACAAATACAAAGCAGCTTCAACGCACCAGAAAGAGTGGGGCGCGAAGCTGATTCGGGAATTGAATATTTCCGGCGCGGAACGCATTCTCGATCTCGGCTGCGGCGACGGCGCGCTGACCGCGCAACTGGCGGCACTTGCACCGCGCGGATCGGTGCTCGGCATCGACGCTTCGCGCGGAATGATTGATGCTGCGCTGTCGTATATGGCCGATAACTTGTCTTTTGAAGTCCGCGACATTAACGAACTGCATTTTGAAAACGAGTTCGATGTTGTTTTTTCCAATGCCACGTTGCACTGGATAAAGAATCATCACGCCCTGCTGGAGAACGTGCATCGCGCGCTCAAGCAAGGCGGCGTGCTGAGATTCAATTTCGCCGGTGACGGCAACTGCGCCAATTTTTTCAGCGTGGTGAAAGAGGCCATCAAGCTGCCGCAATTCGCCCCCTATTTTTCCGCTTTTGAATGGCCGTGGTATATGCCGACGATTGAAGAATATGAAGCGCTGGTGCGGGGAATTTCGTTCGCAGAAGCGCGGGTATGGGGCGAGAACGCCGACCGCTTTTTCGCGGATAAAGAAACCATGATCCGGTGGATAGACCAGCCCAGCATCGTGCCGTTTTTAAAGCTCGTGCCGGACGAACACCAAGCTGCATTTCGCCAGTTCGTGATCGACCGCATGATTCAAAAAACGTGTCAGGAAGACGGCAGGTGTTTTGAAACGTTCAGGCGCATCAACGTGCTCGCGCGGAATTGATTCCAATCTTGTTTTTCACGCCGCCGGATTTACCCGGCGCATTGCCCCGCAAGCCGCGCCAATAGGCGATCCGCGCACATCACCGGATGCAGATGCCCGTATTTACTGGCTTGCGGGCAAAAGGCTACTCCTTGATGGGACTCTTTGCGGTTACCACCACCTTATCCTGACAGACCAAGAGTTGCATCGTTCGCAGCAATTCTTCACGCAATGAAGTCAGTTGCTTGATCTGCTCGTCCAGTGCGAGCAATTTTGATTTCATGCGACCGCGAACGTCAATAGAGCACAACTCGCCAGCTTGTAGATAGGGAATGACTTCCAGAATCTCTTGCAGAGAGAAGCCTAGCCCCTGCGCAGTCTTGATGAACTTTACCTGCTCAACCGTGGCAGGTGAAAAGTAGCGGTAGCCAGCCTCGGTGCGCCCCATCGCCTTCACCAAGCCCTTCTCTTCATAGAAGCGCAGCGTGTCCACGCTCACGCCGGTCAATTTTGCAAGTTCACCGATTTTCATTTTTAGCCCTTGACTCTGGAGTCTGCTCCAGACTTTAGCATGAAGGTCGGTTCACAAAGAAAGGCATTCTCATGACCAGCGCATCTGCAACTAACCCGGTACTTCTCCTGACGGGAGCGACGGGACAAATAGGCCAACGCTTGCTAATCGAGTGGTGCAAACTTGGCCACAAAACGGTACTCGCTCTCAGAAACCCTGATCGGCAATGGCCGGAAATTAAGCTGAAACTACAGGAATGCTGTGCGCCTGCGGACAACATCGTGGCCATCAAAACAGACTTTTCAAAAATGGATTTCGGATGGGGCCCCGATGAGATGAATTCCTTAAGTTCCGTCACCTGCGTTGCGCACTTGGCCGCGCTTTGGGGGTGGAATCTAAAATGGCACGATGCGGACAATATCAATGTGCAAGCCACCATAAAACTGCATCGCTGGGCATTAGAACGCGGCATTCCCGGGCCATTCGTAACGGCATGCGGATTCATGAGCCAAATCCCCGGGCATCTGGAGAAGATGGGGCTGATAGGCGCTGACGTGGATTGGGAGAAGGCTTCAGCGAAATGGGGGGTATATGAAACTTCAAAGATGAAGAGCTACTTGAGCCTGCACCCAAACTCGATGAAAAATCACCCGTTACCGGTAACATGGATTCATCCGGCAGCAGTGATCGGTGACAATGGATTCGGAGAAGTGCCGGAGCACTCAGCGATAGCCGGAATAATCAGATCAATCAGCAAAGGACAAATGCTATTTATCCCGGGGGCACGCCGACACCTTGTGCCTTGGGTCACCGGAGAATACGTCGCCAAGTACGCAGTATCACTATTGCTGTCGGAGAAGAACGAAAATCATGACCACCTGCTACTCGATCCGAACTCGCCTTCCCTGTTTGAATCGGCAAAAATCATATCCAAAGCAATCGGCGCAACAGCGCCAATCGGGCACGCCCCGCTTTCTGTATTTTCTTTATTGCTCGGCATCCCATTTATTTCAAAGCTATTGAACACATCCAGGGAGTCGCTCAGTTTCATCATCAGCTCCCCGCCGAATTCATCAACCTCCGTGGCCTGGGCTCACAGCAAGGGAATCAGCCACCCGCCAATAAAGGAGTCGCTGGAGTGTACGGCAATCAGATGGGCAGAAAACCATCAATGACGGCATAGGAGGAAGAGCTACCCAGTCAATTGATGCGCGCTCAATCCTTGCTGATTAAGTCAGCGCCTCTTTAGGCAATTACAGTTGGCTGATCCAGTCGCGCAGTTGATCGGTCTCGCGCCGCAGCAGTTTCGCGTCGCGGTAAACATGCGCGATCATCGCGATGCCTTGCGCTCTGCCGAGCAAGTGCAGCGCGAGCGCGTCGGCTTCTTCGTTTTTTCCCAGTTCGCAAAATCGTGCAGCCAGCCAGTCTCGAAACAAATCGAACAGCGCGCGCGAGGCTTGTTGCAGGTCGCGGCGGTCTTTGGCCAGCTCGCTATTCAATGTGCCGATGGGGCAGCCGTATTTCACCAGTTCGGTTTTGCGGCCGGTAATCATTTCGACAAAAGCCAGCAGGCGCATTTTGGGATCGTCGTCCGCTTTTTCCCATTGCGCGAGCAGCGCGCGGTAGTCGGCCAGATGCAGTTCGATCACCGCTTGCAGGATGTCGTCCTTGGTCTTGAAGTAGTGGTAGATATTGCCGCGCACCAGGCCGGAGGCTTCGACGATGGCGGAGAACGATGTGCCGTCGTAGCCGTGTTCGTAGAACAGTTGCCGCGCGCACTCGACGATGTCGGCGCGGGTTTTTTCGCCTTTGCTCAATGCGTTCATTCGCGTCCTTGCGGTTTTTCGCGCCACGCTTTGTCGGCGGTCCAGCCCGCGCTGGCACTCGGGATGGCATCGTATTTCGGGATGTAGGGTTTGATGTCCAGCAGCGGCGTTTCGTCCAGCATGTCCGCGCCTTCGACCACCAGCACATTGCCTTCCCTGCGCACGAGTTTGACGATGGACATGCCGATGCCGTTCGGTCTGCACGGATGGCGCGAGGCATAGATGCCGCGCGGGGTGTCGTCCAGAAAAGTGGCTCGCACCAGACTAATTTCGTCGGCGCGGTCAAACAGGTAAAGCAGATAGAGATGAGAGAAAGTGTCGATGTCTTTCAACCCTTCGGCATACTGCGCCAACACTTCCACGCGCCCTTCCACGCCGGTCGTGTACAGCGGCTGGATCGGGCAGTCCTGCTTGGTTTTGTACGGCGTGTGGATGCTGCCGATGGCGTGCATGGCAATCGGGTCAGGCGCGGTCATAACGCTCGACCCTGACCAGCGCCAGGTCGCCCACTTTTTCGGTGGAAACTTGCAGTTGATAAGTCGATATTCCGCTGGCTTTTTTGATTTGCAGCGGCGAGGAAACGCCGCTGTGCGGTGCGCCGGTATTGAAAGTATCGACAATCGCCTCCTTGATTTTGCAATGCTCGCAATTGATGTCCTTGCCGCAACCGGCTTCCGAAAACGAATGGAGGCAGTCGAACACCTGGCCGCCGCGCTTGTCTTCCACTTCAAACAATTTCTTGCCGAACAACTCAAGCGCTCGCTTGTTGACGGTAATCACTTGTCTCGGATTGCCTTGCATCAGCAGGACGGGCGCGCCTATGGATTCAAGCAGGCTTTTGTCGTGCGCACCCCGGAGCGCGCACGCCGCGCAAATGCCGTCGGTGATGCCGTGTTGCTGCCGGTGTTCCGCCGTGATTTCACTGCCGCATACTTCGCACTTCGCCGCCATATCTCCTCCATGTCGATTGAATGTTAACGCTTCACGCAATGGGTTTGACCATGCTCATTGGTCGCGTCTGCCGCACTTGCATTTCCTGCACCTGCGCGCGAATTGCCGAGCGCCAATCATGGGCGGGATGATAACCCAGCATCCGCGCCGCTTTCGAGTTGTCCGCGTTCACTTCTTCCATCAGGTGCACGATGCTGCGGGTTACCAGTGGCTCCCACGGCACAAGCGGATCGAGTTTTTCCATCAGCCAGGCGAACGGGTAGGCGATGGCAAATGGCACGCCGAAATGCGGCAGCGGCAGGCCGAATTCGTCGTGCAGAAAAGTGATGACCTGGCGCACCGTGGGCACTTCCGGGCCGACGATATTGAAGCCTTCATAGTCGGCCAACCCGTCGGCCACCGCCGCCAGCGCGAACGCCCGGCCAATATCGCGCCCGTCGATGATGGGCATGCCGGTGCGCCCGCCGCCCACCCAGGGCACCAGATGCGTTTTCAATCTGGGCATCAGGATGGGCAACACGCCGAGTGCATAGCGCTGCCCCGCAAAAATCCCCAGACGCAAATTGACCACCTGAAAGCGCGGATTGGCTTGTTCGCGCAAGGCATCTTCAATCTCAATCACATTGCACAGATGCGGCCATAGTTTGCGCGGAATGCCACGGCTGTTCGGGTCGGCGGAATGCTCGGGCGCGGCGGCGCTGGTGGTGCTGGTGTTGACGAAACGGCGCACGCCCGCTTCCCGTGCCGCCTGAATCAAGGCCAAACCGGGTTGCAGGAACAGCGCGCGCGATTCATCGGCATGTCCCCACAATGAACTCCACGCCGCCGCATG
The DNA here is from genome assembly GCA_028710605.1 of Sideroxydans sp. GTDB lineage: Bacteria > Pseudomonadota > Gammaproteobacteria > Burkholderiales > Gallionellaceae > Sideroxyarcus. Next base: position 127,529 of record JAQTTU010000001.1, on the reverse strand, counting down.
GCACAGCACATCGACCTCTTTCACCAGCGCCTCGCGGTACTCCGCATCGCGCAAATCGCCTGCGCGCACTTCTCCCCGAAAATCGGCGGGCAATTTTGTTTTATCGCGGCAGGCGGCGATCACTTGCACATCGCCGAACTGCTGCAAGGCTTGCAGGACATGGCTTCCCACGAAACCGTTCGCGCCGGTTACCAGCACTTTAGTAATCATAGTTTTCTCGCAATAGGATAATCGTCCTACTATAATAGGACGAGCGTCCGATTGTGTAAAGCAATTCGCCGCTGGCAGGTACGACCCCGGTTTGCGAATGCCAATATCGCGAAGATGCCCGTCAGTAGGCGATCCGCATTATTCGATGCGTGTAGAACGCCTATCGGCGGGCATCTTCGCGAGGTCGGGTGAAAATTTCCGGGAACGGTGTCCCGTGCGGTGCGCTTTGCGGGCAGCTTCAGGAATTCAACTTCCGGTACAGCGTCTGCCTGCTGATGCCCAGTCTGCGCGCGGCTTCGGAGATGTTGCCGCGACTGGTTTCCAGCACTTGCGCGATGGCGGCGCGCGAGAGTTCTTTCAGGTTTTGCGGGGCGGCGGCGTGGTTTTGCGGCATGGATGGTTGCGACATCGCGCCCAGTTCTTCGATCAAATCGTCGGGCAGGTGTTGCCAGTCGATGTAATTTTCATCCGCGTCCAGCATGGCGCTGGCGGTGCGCAGCATGCTGGAGTATTGGCGGATGTTGCCGGGCCACGGATGGCGGCTGAACTGTGCCAGCAGGTCGGGGCTCAGGGTGATGTAACGTCCGGGGTTGAGCTCGGACAGGATGCGTTCGGTGAGCGCGCGGAAATCGTTGCGTTCGCGCAGGGCGGGCAGGTTTACGGTGAGGCCGTTGATGCGGTAATACAGGTCGCTGCGGAACACGCCTTTGTCGGCTTCTTCGCGCAGTTTGCGGTGCGTGGCGCAGATCAATGCGAAATCGACATCGACCGGCTTGCCGCCGCCCAGCGGGGTGACCTGGCGTTCTTGCAGCACGCGTAGCAGGCGGCTTTGCATGGACAGCGGCATGTCGCCTATCTCGTCGAGAAACAGTGTGCCGCCGTGCGCCTCGCGCAAGCGACCTATGCTGCCTTCGCGCCGCGCGCCGGTGAACGCGCCGGAGGCGTAGCCGAACAATTCCGCTTCGATCAAATTTTCCGGCAAGGCGGCGCAGTTGATGGCGACGAAGGGCGCGTTACGGCGCGGGCCGCTGTCGTGCGCGGCGCGCGCGAACAGTTCTTTGCCGACCCCCGATTCGCCGTGGATCAGCAGCGGGATGGGCTTGCCCGACACGCGCCGCGCCTTGTCGGTGGCGCTGTGCCACAGCGGGTCGCCGAGATCGAGTTTGGCCAGTGCATCGTCGGCTGGCGCGGACGGGGCGGGCGCTGCCGCGATGGTCAGCGCCGATGGCTCGGCATGCACTTGCACGAACAGCGCCTGGCCGTCGTGCAAATTCACTTGGGTCGGCTGGCCGGATAGTCGCTTGCTGCGCGCCAGCAAATCGTCCAGCCGCACATCCAGCACGCGCGCCAGCGGCGTTGCGCCGAGGTCGGCGGGGACGAGGTGCAGCATGGACAAACCGGTGCGGTTCGCGCCCACGATCCAGCCGTCTTCCGACAGCGCGACGATGCCTTCGGCCACAGAGCCGATGCCTTCGGGATGCGCGTGCAAATGCAGGCGGATGTGGCGGCGGCAACTGGCGATGACCAGCCGGTTTTCTATCATGCGCGCGGCCATGCCGACCAGCCCCAGCGTGTGCGGGTGGCGGCTGCGCTGGTCGCCGGAAATGTCGATCACGCCCATCAGTGCACCGTCCGCCGCCATGATGGGCGCGGCCGCGCAGGTGAGGAATCCGTTGCGTTCGAGGAAATGTTCCGCGCCGTGAATCTCGACGCTGGCCGCTTCGGCCAGCGCCGTGCCGATGGCGTTGGTGCCGCGATATTGTTCCTGCCACGACGCGCCCGCCGACAGCGCCACGCGCTCTGCCTTAGTCAGAAAATCTACATCGCCCATGGTGTGCATCAGCATCGCGCGCTTGTCGGCGAGGATCACCATGCTGTGGCTGTCTTTCACCTGCTCGTGCAGGTAGTCCATCACCGGGCGCGAATGCGCGAGCAAGTCGTGGTTGCAGGCGAGCGCCTGACGCAAATTGTTGCCGCTGCTGTATTCGGCATCGGCCAACCGCCCGCTGGGCAGCAGCCCCGCCGCCAGACTGCGCCGCCACGAACGGGCGATACGCTCGTCGATGATGTCCGCCGGGCATTCGCCGTATTCCAGCAAATGCGAGCGGGCCTGGCGCAAGGTGAGGGCTGATGTGGTCATGGGCATCCTTGGTCATTTCGAAAACTTCAAACAAGGCAGTTGTAGGTGCGAATTTATTCGCACGAATTTCAAGTTGCGTGCGAATAAATTCGCACCTACGCGAGAAGTATAAAAGGATGCCAATCCGGTGCAATAGCTGCACCGTACGAATCCTCCCGACTGTCTCGTTTTGAGACAGGTGTCGCGGAACGGGACGTTGCGCGGGATGTGTCCGCTTCGATGTATCGAACAACAAACCCCATCGAATCAAGCTTCAGATAACCCTGTCGCGGCTGGCACGTTACTTGAGAGAAAGAACACGCAGCACTGAAACGGGAGCGATCCATCGGGTCGTGAATAAATATCATCGAGGAGAAAAATAATGATCTACGCAGCCCCCGGCACCGCTGGTGCCAAAATCAATTTCAAAAAACAGTACGCCAATTTCATCGGCGGCAAATGGGTCGCGCCGGTCAAGGGCGAATATTTCGATGTCATCACGCCGATCAGCGGCAAGCCTTACACGCAGGCCGCGCGTTCCGGTGCGGAAGATATTGAGCTGGCGCTGGATGCCGCGCACGCCGCCGCTGATGCGTGGGGCAAAACGTCGCCGACAGAACGCTCCAACCTGTTGCTGAAAATCGCCGACCGTATCGAAGCCAATCTGGAATTGCTGGCCTACGCCGAGACGGTGGATAACGGCAAGCCTATCCGCGAAACGCTGAATGCAGACATCCCGCTCACCGTTGACCACTTCCGCTATTTCGCCGGCTGCGTGCGCGCGCAGGAAGGCGGGCTTTCCGATCTGGACGGCACGACAGTCGCCTATCACTTCCACGAGCCGCTGGGCGTGGTCGGCCAGATCATCCCGTGGAACTTTCCCATTTTGATGGCCGCATGGAAACTGGCTCCGGCCATCGGTGCGGGCAACTGCGTGGTGTTGAAGCCCGCCGAATCGACCCCGATCAGCATTCTGATTTTGGCCGAGCTGATCGCCGATTTATTGCCGCCGGGCGTGCTGAATATCGTCAACGGCTTCGGGCGCGAAGCCGGCATGCCGCTGGCCAACAGCAAACGTATCGCCAAGATCGCCTTCACCGGATCGACCACTACGGGCCGCGTCATCGCGCAGGCCGCCGCGAATAATCTGATTCCCGCCACGCTGGAACTGGGCGGCAAATCGCCCAACATTTTCTTCGCCGACGTGATGGATGCGGACGACGGTTACCTCGACAAGGCCATCGAAGGGCTGGTGCTGTTCGCCTTCAATCAGGGCGAAGTGTGTACCTGCCCCAGCCGCGCGCTGATCCACGAATCCATCTACGACAAATTCATGGCGCGCTGTCTGGAACGCATCAAACTCATCAAGCAGGGCAACCCGCTGGACGGCGACACCATGATTGGCGCGCAAGCCTCGAAAGAGCAGCTGACCAAGATTTTGTCCTACCTCGATCTGGGCAAACAGGAAGGCGCGCAACTGCTGTGCGGCGGCGCGCAAGCGCAGCAGAGCGGCGATCTGGCGGGCGGCTATTACGTGCAGCCCACGCTGTTCAAAGGCCACAACAAAATGCGCATCTTCCAGGAAGAAATTTTCGGCCCGGTGCTGGCCGTCACCACTTTCAAGGATGAAGCGGAAGCGCTGGCCATCGCCAACGACACCTTGTACGGCTTGGGCGCGGGCGTGTGGACGCGCGACGGCAACACCGCCTACCGCATGGGACGCGCCATCAAGGCCGGACGCGTGTGGACCAACTGCTACCACGCCTACCCGGCACACGCCACCTTCGGCGGTTACAAGGAATCCGGTATCGGAAGAGAGACGCACAAGATGATGCTCGACCACTACCAGCAGACCAAGAATTTGCTGGTCAGCTACAGCGAACAGAAGCTGGGGTTCTTCTAAAGGGAAAATGTCTCTTTCCTGATTAGCCACGAAGTTCGGCAGGTTGCGTAGCGCTGCTTTACTCCCTTCTCCCGCAGGCGGGAGAAGGGTCGGGGATGAGGGTCTGTGCGCTGCAACAAATTTATTTGCGACTCAACGCCCCTCACCCTAACCCTCTCCCGCCTGCGGGAGAGGGAATGCCGAACTGTGTAGCTAAACAGGCAATATGATCCCTGACCGCCGCACGGCGGACTTCCACGGGGCGGGCGACCGCCCCGTCTTTTTTCGAGGAAAACATCATGGTCGAAAAAGTCATCGCCACCGCAGCCGCGCTGGAGCTGATCGAATTCCTGAAACAGAAGCACGGCAAGTTGATATTTCACCAGTCGGGCGGCTGTTGCGACAACAGCGCGGCCAACTGCTACCTGCCGGGCGAACTCACCATAGGCGCGGGCGACGAATATCTGGGCGACATCGGCGGCTGCCCGTTCTACATCGGCAAAGCGCAATACGCCTACTGGAAACACACGCAACTGATTATCGACGTGATCGAAGGGCGCGGCGGCACGTTCTCGCTGGAAGGCCCGGAAGGGAAAGCGTTTCACACGCGGTCGCGGATGTTTTCGGATGAGGAGTGGATGGAGTTGCAAATGAAGTAAAAAAACTATTTGTCCGAAGATTATTAAATAGATTTACACGGAGAGTTTTTGTAGGAGCGAGCTTGCTCGCGAAAGCGCTTCGCGAGCAAGCTCGCTCCTACAATGAAAATGCGGAAAATGGATTAGCCGGATTTAATCCGCTTAATCTTTGCAATCTGCGGAGAAAATTTTTTGAGTTACCCCAGCTTCTTCTGCCAGAACATCGCCTTGCCCATTTTCGGGTCGAGCTCGTAGCCCGCGAAGCCGCAGGCTTTGTATGCCGCCTGCGCCACGGCGTTGCCTTCCAGCACTTCCAGCGTGAGCTTGCAGCAGCCGAGGCCGCGCGCGATTTCTTCCGCTTTCGCCAGCAGTTTTTTCGACAAGCCGCGCCCGCGAAATTTTGCAATGACGACGATGTCATGCACGTTCAGCAAGGGCTTGCAGGCGAAGGTGGAAAAGCCTTCAAAGCACACCGCCATGCCCGCAGGCGCACCGTCAACCAAGGCGAGCACGACATGCGCGGACTGTCGCTGGCGCAGCTCGGCTACCAGATTGTTTTTCACATACTCAGACAACTCCGCGCCGCCGCCCATCTCGTCTTGGGCGTATTCGTTCAGCAGATGCACGATGGCAGATGCGTGCGACGGCGCAGACAAATCGGCGATCAAAATTTCTTCCATTTGCATTTCTCTTTTACGTTATTACCACCCTTGGGTGCAATCAGTTGCTTTGCTCCCTTCTCCCGTGGGCGGGAGAAGGGCTGGGGATGAGGGGCTATGCGATGCAACAGAATTCTTTATTACTCAACAACCCTCACCCTAACCCTCTCCCGCTTGCGGGAGAGGGGACTGTAAAACTTTGTGGCTAATCTGAAATGAGAGATATTTATTCAGCATGTCACACCGCCATCCACCACGAGCACGCTGCCCGTGGAATAGGTATTGCCGAACAAAAACAAATACGCTGCGGCGATTTCATCGGCTGCGCCCAGACGATCCAGCGGCAGGTTGGGGGCGAGTTTGCGCACGTAATCGGCGCGTCCGGCAATGGGCGTGTCGGCATCGACAAATCCGGGGCATACAGTGTTGACGCGGATGGGCGCAATCTCAATCGCGATGGCGCGGGCGAGCGCTTCGGTCGCGGCGTTCATCGCGCTCACGATGGAATATCCCGGATAGCTGCGCTGCGCCGCCACGCCCGAGGTGAGCACGATGGAACCGTGCGGACGGATGTGGCGCACTGCATGTTTCGCCAAACGATATTGCCCCCAGAATTTCGCATCGAACGCCGCGCTGACAGCGGCCAGATCGTTGTCCAGAAATTTGCCGGATGGCAATTGCGGCTTGATGGTCGCCGCCAGATGATCGAACGCGCCGACGCGCTCGAAGAATTCGATCACGGATTGTTCGTCCGACACATCAACCTGTTGCGTTGAAACGCGGCTGCCGAGCTGTTGCGCGGCGGCCTGCAACTTGTCCTGCGAACGCGAAGCGATGACGACCTCGGCACCGGCCACCAGCGCCTGCCGCGCCACGGCAAAGCCGATGCCGGAACTGCCGCCGACGACAACCACTTTTGAATTTTTGAGCATGATGTTTTCCAGAAATCGCTTGGCCGAATAGTAACGGAGAGTCGGCGAAAATGGGCGGAACAGGATTCCGGCGTTCGCACCATATTTTCAAATGCCAACTTCGTGGAGATGCCCGTCAATAGGCGATCCGCATCATTTAGAACGTGTAGATCGCCTATTGACGGGCATCTGCGGGCAGTTGATGTTATAAAATTGCAGCATACTGTATATGCGGCGCGCATAACCACTACAATGCGCCATCCCAATTCACCGCGAACATCAGCCAACTATGAACACAGAAACCGAAAACAACGTACTGGTCATCACCGCCTCGGGCGCAGACAAGATCGGCCTCGTCGAACAGCTGACAGGACGCATCGCCGACAGCGGCTGCAACATCGAAGAAAGCCGCATGGCCGTGCTGGACGGGCAAATCGTGTTTATCGCGCTGGTCTCCGGCGCATGGCACGCGCTGTCCAAACTGGAAGGCCAGTTGCCTGCGCTCGGCAAACAACTCGGCCTCAACCTCATCCACGAGCGCACCGGCAAACGCACGCGCAGCGAACCCGCCATCCCTTACACCGTCGAAGTCATCGCCATGGATCACCCCGGCATCGTGCGCAGCCTGGCCGCCTTCTTCGCGCGCAACGGCATCAACATCGAAGAGCTGCAAACCAGCACCTACCCCGCGCCGCACACCGGCACGCTGCTGACCTCGGTGGTGATGACCATCGCCATCCACGCCAAAATCCATATCCCCACATTGCGCGGCGATTTTCTGGATTACTGCGATGACTTGAATCTGGATGCGACGATAGAGCCGGTGCGGGGGTGAAGTTGAGGGGGAATCCCATTCCCACCTGATGAAAAACAGATAAGGAATTCTCACGCGGAGGCGCGGAGGTCGCGGAGAAAAACATCGCGGGTGTGAAGTTTGTTTCTCCGCGCCTCCGCGTGCAAGTCTTTTGGCTCGGCTTGAGAGCCTCAGTCCATCGGAAAATCAAATTCAGTCATATCCCAGTCGCTGCTCATTTCGCGGCGCTCGATGACCAAGTCGGATGTGGGTATGGCGCAGCAAAACAAGGCCATGCCCGCATCCCTATCCTCCATGCTCAACCCGATCTCCGTTGACTTGCCGTGATCCACCGTCCCTTGCAGCACATTCCCTTTGCACATCCCGCACGCCCCGTCGCCGCAACCGCGCGGCAGTTGGTGACCATGCCTGGTCGCCGCTTCGAGGATGGTTTCGCCGGCTTCGGCGATAAAGGAGTGATTGCCCGGTTGGAGTGTGATGTTGAATTTCATGTTGTCTTCTTATCGTTAATTAAATAGCGCAATCGCATTGGACTGAGCACATAAAACACCGTTCGCCCTGAGTTTGTCGAAGGGCTCTGGTTGCGTAGCGGATGGTTTGGCAAGCTTACCACGAACGAAAATGTGAACAGCTTTGGGGTGGCAACATGAATGCGGTTGGTGATGTAACGCGAACAATGATGGTTTGCAATAACTGTTCGTATGTATATACTCCATGTTGTTACAAACATGGAGTCCACACCATGCGCACAGCAAAAGTTTTTAAAAGCGGCAATTCGCAAGCGGTAAGAATCCCGGTGGAGTTTCAGTTCGATACCGACGAAGTGGAAATCTTCCGCCGTGGCGACGAATTGGTTCTGCGCAAAAAAGCCAAAACGCTGGAGCAAGCCTTTCATCTGCTGGCTTCGCTGCCAGCCGATTTCATGGCGGAGCGCGAAGACAGTTTGCCGCAAGAGCGCGCGGGGCTGTAGCCATGCCGCGCTACCTGCTCGACACCAACATCTGCATCTACATCAAAAACCATCGCCCGCCCGAAGTGCTGGCGCGTTTCTCCAAGCTGCCGCCCGGCAAAGTCGCCATGTCCGTCATCACCTATGGAGAACTCTGCTTCGGAGCGGAGAAAAGTTCCAAGCCCAAAGAAACGCGGCAAATACTGGAACATTTGGTTTCATTGATCCCCGTGCTGCCGCTGGATGAAAACGCCACCATGCACTACGGGAAAATCCGCCAGCAACTACAAGCCATCGGCAAACCCATAGGCAACAACGACCTGTGGATCGCCGCGCACGCGCTGGCGGGGAAGCTCATTCTGGTGACTAACAACGAGGATGAATTCAGGCGGGTAGCGGGGTTGAAGGTTGAGAATTGGGTTGGGTAGGATGGCTGGAATAATCCACATTGCAGTTCATTGCGAATGACTGCTTTCAAGTAGTCAATTTGGTAGATCAGAATTCGGCAATCGACCCATAGCCGACCGTCAAAAGAATTTCAATGAAGGAACGCTTATCGAACTAAGCGGTCGTTTCAGCTATTTATTTTTGTATTTCTAGCGGAAGTTCGAATCAATTCTGGCGCGTAAAACATGTTTGTATGGGGGCATTTGATCCAAGTGCCATTCCCCATTGAATAGCCCTTTCTGTCGCGTACTGAGCAGGCCTATATATTTTTTCTGGTTGAAAGCGAGAAACATCTAGCGCACTATCCGATAGAATGTATTTACAGCCCCCCGTGTTACTTGGACGGGGTTTTATTGACGATGCAGCAATATCACCTGTAATATCGTGAACCTAAAAGCTCTTAAGAAAATCAAGCGTCAGTTGACGGAGATGGGGAAGTCTCCTTTCAATCGCAAGCCTGAAGTTTTTATTTCGATTGCGAAGCAGCTTGGAAGAACAATAGATAATCGCGGAAAAGAGCCAACCTATACAAGGGGACGTGAGCCAGCGTTAAGTCCACCACTTAGTATTCCGAATCATCCGGGGGACATTAAGCCTGGGACTGCTCGCAGCATTATTGATGCTCTGTTAAGCGATGTCGATGACTGGGAAATATTTTTGCGTGAGGCAGAAGACGATGAAGAAGAATGAAGAAATATCTGAAGGGGCAGCTGGAATTCTTTGTAAGGCATATGCTCGGCGACTTGTTCCTGATGAAACTGGTGGTTACGTTGCATCAATTCAAGAATTCCCTGGATGTGTTGCAGAAGGTGATACACCTGATGCGGCAATGAAAAATCTGGATGAGGCTGCGGCTTCATGGGTTGAAGTCGCCTTAGCTACTGGATATGAAATTCGTGAACCAGTATTATTTCATGGCTATAGCGGAAAAATTGCGTTGCGCATTCCTCGTGGGTTGCATAAGCAGGTGGCCGAGTTGGCTGAACTTGAAGAAACTAGCATTAACCAATTACTTGTTACGGCAGTAGCGCAGTATCTAGGTAGTAAACGCACTTTCAGAGAAATGACAGAGTCTATGGTTTCTGAAATCAGAAACGCAATATCTGATGGAGTTGTATCACTTCACCGCAATGGGGCAACTCTATTGATTTCCTTTCCAGTTACAGGAAGACCTTATTACAACGCCATAGCACCTGAAGGGCAATATATAACTGAAAAACTATTCAACTTAAACTTAATGGACATCCCTGCCCCAAGACAGTTAGGTGTATTGCAATCATGAGTTCAAAATCATTACCAAAACGTGTAAGGTTTTTTATCGCTGATGATATTCGAATTGAGTCTCAAAAACCGATGGTTATCGGATTGCTTATGGATGATTTTGTGGGTATAGATTTACCCGTAGGAAAACCGGAGCCATCAGCAGTTACTCCAATTATGTTGCAAAGTCTTGCAATTCTTGCTTCATTTATTGATTGCAAGGGTACTTTTGATGCAGAAACTAGCTTATACAAGCCCGATGGTGCGGCTCTTTTTGAGCATCAAAAACTTGAGGGCGGAGTTAGCTCCCAACTCAGCGATGGAAAAAGCAATATTAGTTTCGTGGCGAAATTTATGCCATTTGTGATTACTGAATTTGGACAATATAGATTTGTATTTAAACTTGATGCGAAAGAATACGAATACAAATTCAGAGTTGGTCGCGCACAGTTACCTAAAAACTAATATTTCAATTACCCATGCCCCGATTTTTCTCTTCCGGCGCACCCGATAAGATTTGAACGCAAGATAAGAACGTATGAGCAGACGATAGTGTGGATTGCTGGAGCGACCGTTATAGTCGAGGATAGGTAGCTTCCGGTAATGTGCGTATCCGTCTGCTCATGGCACGCTGCCGACAGTGACTAAGGTCGTCTTTCTGGCATCAAGTTTTCAACCTCAGCATTATTTCCCCGCATACTTTTCCAGCCACGCCGCAAACTCCAGCGGCCTCAACCCAAACCGAATGGCGTTGCCCGCATGCAATGTTTTGAATTCTTCCAGTGTCAGTTCAATAAATCGCGGCTGGTCTTGTTTTGCCACCGCTTTCGGCATGGCGGCGCGCACTGCTGTTTTGTTGGCGGATTTTCCGTTGCGCACGATGGTGCGCACTGTTTCGGTCAGTTCGTTGCGGTAGCGCAGGCGGAAGGTGTCGGGCGGGACGAGTTGTTGTTGCACGGCGACGTATTGCTGGCAGGAGCGTTCATACGCCCACACGAAAACATCGCGCAATAGTTCGATGCGGTTTAGTTCATACACGCCCAGCATGGCATCGACGTAGGCTTGCTGCGGCACGTCTATGAATGAAAGCGGGCACAGGTTGTTTTGGATGAACGGGATGTTGGCGGCCAGACGCGAAACGCGCTTGTTCACGTCCTCAAACGGCTGCAGGTAGGGCAGGTGCACCATCAGAAAAAATGATTGTTCGAACGGGTCGCGGATTTCCACCGCTATGCTGATTACGATGCCGAACAGTTCTTGCAGGCGCTGCGGCATGGCGATGGGCAGATAGACGCTGCCGCCGATTTCCACGGCGCGGCTGCGAATGCGCCCGCAAGCGAGCGGGTCGGTCATCAGTCCGTCGGAAAGAAAGGCGTGCAGGGCGATGATGGTTTCGGGGTTGATGCCCGCGTGTTCGGTGTCGCGCACCAGATATTCGATGGCCGATTTGTGATTCAGGATCATCTGGGTTTCCAGCGCATCTTTGCCTTCGGCGGCTTGACCGAATTCAATCAGGCGCTCGGTATCGAGCCGGCTGTAGGTGTTGCCTTCGAGCATGGATGATGCCCATGAGAGGTCGATTAGCAGGCGGTTCAGAATGTCGCGCGCAAAGGTGCCTGCCGGTGTTTGCTCGGCGGGTGATCGCCCCAAGCTGTGCAGTTGCACGCGCAAGGCTTCCGGTAAATAGAAAGTTTGGTTGGGGCGATATTGCTCAAGGAATTCGTATCGGTAGCCAACCGGTTTGCGCAGTTGGCGCGGTTGCCGGATGTAGGCTTTGATCTCTTCGCCTTCTGGCGAAATAGCGATGTAAGCTTCAGCGGTAGCCCGCACAGTTAGCGGCGGAAGCGTGGTGCTCAAAGTGCCATAGATATGGGCAACTCGATATTTGAGGGAACGGCCTTCGCCTTCGCTGATGATGCGCTGTTGCGCAACCAGCGCGGCCAGGCGGCGCTGCAAGGTGCGGCGCGTAATCTCTGTGCCAAGTGCCTGTGCAAGCTTGTCCACACCAATACCGTCCGGGTGCCGGGTGATTTGCTCGGCAATCTGTTCAAGCTCTTGAGGTGAAACAACTTTGGGCATGGCACTCGTTCTTTTATATGGCGCGGAACGCAGTATCGCGCCATTTTATTTGGCGCGCAACAGTTAATTGCGACAAATAAAGTTGTTTATATGGCGCGATTTTCCAATTTTACGGATTGAATTTCGGGCTGTTACTTAACCCCCACCCCCAGCCAAGCCTCCGACGAAAGCTTCGTCGGCAACGTCGTCAGCGTTTCTTCAAGATACCTGATCGCCAACTTTTCCTTCTCGCGCCATATTGCTTCGTCCATGCTTTTTTTCATCATCGTGATCGGTGCGCTGCCTTTGACCATGTCTTGCCAAAATTCCGCGATGGAATTCACGGGGAAGGCGGCTTTGCAGACGCTGTGTATCTCGACGTTGCGGAATCCGGCATCCAGCATTTCCTGTTTGAACACGTCGGGATTTTCCAGGGTGGTGACGGAGCGTTGCGGTTGCGGCAGGTCGGGGTTGATGGCGCGCAATGCGCCGAACATGGTTTGCATGGCGGAGGATCGGTCAACCGGTGCCCAACTGGTGACGGCGATGCTGCCGCCCGGTTTGAGGGTGCGATGGATTTCGGCGAAGCCCTTTTTGCGGTCAGGGAAGAACATCAGGCCGAACAGGGAGAACGCGGCATCGAACATGGCATCCGGGTAGGGCAGGGTTTGCGCGTCGCCGCAGTGCAGCTCGATGTTGCGGTGTCCGGCTTGTTCGATCTTGCGGCGGAACACGGCGAGCATGGATTCGGAGAAGTCGATACCGTGAATTTTGGCAGCATGGTGCGCGAGCTTGAGCGCCAGCGTGCCCGGCCCGCAGGCGACATCGAGCACGGTAGCGCCGGGTTTGAGTTTGCTGGCGGCAATGGCTTCGTCGGCGAATTGCTCGAACGCGATCATGGTGGTTTCGGCGTAGCCGTCGGCGACCAAATCCCACGGTTCGATGGCGGAAAGCAGGTTGGGGGTTTTGCTCATGGAGTATTCCTTAATGCGGGGTCATAAAAAAATTTCATTCGTTCGCACAGCTGCGTCAATAGGCGATCCGCATCATGCGCTGCATGAAGATCGCCTATTGACGGGCATCTTCGCGCGAAAGGTTCTCGACCAGCGCAGCCATGTCCAGTGCGCTGCTGCTGCCAACGCTCTTGAGTCCGGCTATCACTCCGGCTTGATTCTGCGCGGGCTGATTCTGGCTGGCTTTGCTTTTGCCTATCAGTTTGCTGATAACGATCTCGATGCCGACGAGTCTTGCAATCATGCGCTCGGTAAATTCCTGCGGGGCATCCGCGACCGCCCACGGTTCGCTGCGCGATGCTTCCTGCTGGTTGGTCAGCGCGTCAAGATGATTCCGCACCCACGCCGCGTCATCGACGATACGCAGCGTGCCGTAAGCATGAACCACCGAAAAATTCCAGGTCGGCGCAACCTTGCCATGCTCCCGCTTGGTGGGATACCACGACGGCGGGATGTAGATTTCCGGGCCGTGGAATACGGCCAAGGCTTCCACATCCTGCACCAGATCGCCGCACACCGGGTTGGCGCGCGAGATATGCCCGCGCAGCGTGCCGAACTCTCCTTCATCAAGCGTTAGATGCAAGGGAATGTGATCGGCATTGATGCCGACCGACGACAGTGTGACCACGGTCGCCAGCGGGTGAGCATGAATCAGTTGTTGCAGAACTTCGACTCGTGATTCTTCAAATTGTGGGGTGAGGTACATGATGTTGGCTCAGTATTGATTGGTTCTCGATACAATGGGTGATGCATCGAAGATGCCCGTATTTATTGGCTTGCGGGCAAGGTGGGGTGTCGTCATTCTTCGGCTGCTAAACATTCACCTTGAAACCCAACTCCACTTCCGAAGCCGGCACGCCGCCGCGAATGCCCCAATTCTCCAGCGCCACTTCGTTGAGCACGATGAACACATCGTCCGACGCGATGCCGAGTGCACCGAGATTTTTCACGATGGCTTGGTATAGCGCGCGCTTGGTTGCTATGCTGCGCCCGGAAAACAGGGTGATTTCGACCAGCGTGAAATTTTCGCTCTTGCCGGGCGGGACGTGGAAATGTTCCGTTCTGTGTTCGATGTAGCGAATCTGCCGGTCATGCGCGGGAAGTTGCAATGCCGCGCGCTGTGCATCGTAGATGGCTCCGATGATCGCCTGCACTTGCGCGGGCGGCCAGCTTTTGCGGACTTCGATTTTGGCGAGCGGCATGACGTTTTCCTTTGAGGTTTATTGCCCCATCAATTGAATGCACCAGAACGCTAAAAATCCGCCGAACAGCACCAAGGTCGAGATGGGTTTTTCTTCGACTTCGTGCGCTTCCATCAGCAGTTCTTCGGTGACCAGATAGAGCAGGGCGGCGGCGCTGAAGGCGAGCGAGCCGCCGATCAAAGCATGCGATGCGCCCGCCAGCAGCACGTTGCCGAGCAGAGCGAACAGCAGCACCGTGCCGCCCAGCGCGCCGGAGATGGCGATGATGCGCCAACCTTTGGTCGCCTCGGAGGCCAGCGCCAGGCCGAGGAACAGCAGTTCGACCGACAAGCCCAGCGCGAGGATGGTGCCTGTCTCGCCACCGGCAGCGAATCCCGCGCCGATGATGAAACCGTCCGTCGCCACGTCGATGAACGTGGCCAGCAGCAAGCCGGTGCTGAGCCCGGTGGCCGCGTCTTTGAGCGAGGCTTGATGTTCGAGGCGCATTGTCCACAGCTTCAAGCCGTACATGAACAAACTGCCCAGTGCGAACGAAGCCGCGATGACCAGGCCGGGCGCGTGTTCGCGGCCGATCTCCGGCAGCAATTCCACCGCCAGCGCCGCCAACACTACGCCAGCGGCGAAATGCTGGATCAGGCTGCGCATCTGGTGGCTGGGATTCCATATCGAAGCGAGCACGCCGCCGCCGAGTGCGACCAGCGCGGGAATGGACATGATGAGTAGATTTTGCGAGTTCATGGTGAGGAAAGCCGATCGGGTTGGGTTGAAGAGTGCGCATGATAATGCATGGCGCAAATTGTAGGCCGCCTCTAAAAATTCAAAATTCTAAGCAAGACAAGGCGCGAGAAAAAAATTGCGACGCGGCATATTTTTGATATGTAAGGAGCAATTTTTTTGTGAGCAACGCCGTATTGCGACGAAGTTTGGATTTTTAGAGGTGGCCTGCATGCGGCGCTCGCGCCAAATCGCCGGATTACGGTAGAATGCCCGCGCTTATTCAATGTCACTTATTCATGTCCTCTGCCCGTTCCAGCGTTACACCCGAAAAGCTGATTCGCCCGGAAATTCTGGCGTTGCACGCTTACCACGTCCCTCCTGCCAGCGGCATGATCAAGCTGGATGCGATGGAAAATCCTTATTTATTGCCGCAAGCCTTGCGCGACGAGATTGCGCGGCTGGTGGCGGATGCGCAGATCAACCGTTATCCCGATGCGGGTGCGCATCAGCTCAAGGCCGATATACGCAAGGTAACCAACTTGCCCGCAGGCATGGAGGTGTTGCTGGGCAACGGTTCGGACGAGATCATCCAGTTGCTGGCGATGGCGGTGGACAAGCCCGGCGCGACGATATTGAGCGTCGAGCCATCGTTCGTGATGTACAAGATGATCGCCACGTTCATCGGCATGAACTATGTCGGCGTGCCGCTGGCGCAGGATTTTTCGCTCGACTTGCCCGCGATGCTGGAAGCCATCAAGCGCGAACAGCCCGCGCTGGTGTTTTTGGCTTACCCCAATAATCCCACCGGCAATCTGTTCGATGCCGATGCGATCAAACAAATTATCCAGGCTGCCCCCGGCTTGGTGGTGGTGGATGAGGCCTATTACGCCTTCGCCCGCGACAGCTTTATCCCGCATCTGGCGCAGTACGAAAACCTGCTGGTGATGCGCACTTTTTCCAAGCTGGGCATGGCAGGTCTGCGGCTGGGTTTTCTGGCGGGTTCGACGGCATGGCTGGCGCAGTTGGAAAAGCTGCGCTTACCGTATAATGTGGGCGTTCTTCCGCAATTGGTTGCGGCGAAGTTGCTGGAGCACCATGATGTGCTGCTGGCGCAAGCGGATAGTATCAAGCAGGAACGCACCAAGTTGCTGGCGGCACTAAGTGCCATCAGCGGTGTGCAGACCTACCCCAGCGAGGCCAACTTCATTCTGCTGCGGGTGGCCAAAGCGACGCAGATATTTGAAGGGCTGAAACAGCGCGGCGTGCTGATAAAGAATTTGAACGGCGGACATCCGGCATTGGCGGATTGTTTGCGAGTCACTGTAGGCACGCCGGAAGAGAATCAAACATTTGTTGCGGCATTGCAAGACACGATCAACCAACTCGCATAAGGCGAATCATGC
The DNA here is from genome assembly GCA_028710605.1 of Sideroxydans sp. Classification (GTDB taxonomy): domain Bacteria; phylum Pseudomonadota; class Gammaproteobacteria; order Burkholderiales; family Gallionellaceae; genus Sideroxyarcus. The sequence goes on along the minus strand of JAQTTU010000001.1, from coordinate 111,247 downwards.
GTAGCGCAAAAGTCACACGCAACACTCTGGAAACTCAAATCAGCGTAGCGCTGAATCTGGACGGCACGGGCAAGGTCAAGCTGGATACCGGCCTGCCGTTCCTCGAACACATGCTGGATCAAATCGCGCGTCACGGTCTGCTCGATCTGGACATCAGCGCCAAGGGCGACCTGCACATCGACGCGCATCACACCGTGGAAGACCTCGGCATTACGCTGGGGCAGACGTTCAATCAGGCGGTGGGCGACAAGAAGGGGCTGCGCCGCTACGGTCACGCTTATGTGCCGTTGGACGAGGCGCTGTCGCGCGTGGTGCTGGACATCTCAGGTCGTCCGGGCTTGGTGTTCAACGCCGAGTTCGTGCGCTCCAATGTCGGCGAATTCGAGGTCGATCTGATCCGCGAATTCTTCCAGGGCTTTGTCAATCATGCGCTGGTTACGCTGCACATCGACAATCTGGCCGGTGACAACGCCCACCATCAAGCAGAGACCATCTTTAAGGCATTCGGTCGCGCCCTGCGCATGGCACTGGAGCTTGATCCGCGCATGGCGGGCGTGATGCCTTCCACCAAAGGAACGCTGTAATCTCCAATTCAAATACTAGCCACGGATAGACACGGATGTTCACGGATATACAGGGGAAAGATTTGCCAATGCAGTGTGCTATTCAAGCGGATGCACGGTTTGTAATCCGTGTTTATCCGTGTGCATCCGTGGCTCAATTTTTCAAGGTTTTGGCATGACGGACATTGCAATCGTAGATTACGGTATGGGCAACTTGCGCTCGGTGTATCAGGCCGTACACAAGGTCGCGCCCGATGCTTCGCTGGTTGTCACCGACGATCCCCAAGTCGTCGCTGCCGCCAAGCGCGTGATATTCCCCGGTCAGGGCGCGATGCCGGATTGCATGCGCGAACTGGATGCGCGCGGATTGCGACAGGCAGTGTTAGAGGCGGCGCGCAACAAACCTTTCCTCGGTATCTGCATCGGGCTGCAAATGTTGTTCGAGCACAGCGCCGAAGGCAACGTGCCGGGACTGGGCGTATTGCCGGGCGAAGTGGTGCGCTTTGCTTCCGAGCTGCGCGACGCGCAAGGCAACAAACTCAAAGTGCCGCACATGGGCTGGAATCAGGTGCATAGGATTCAAAATCCGCTGAAGGCGACGGTCGCTCCCTCTCCCACCGGGGGAGGGTTGGGGCGGGGGAACACTCTTGAGCACCCCCTTTGGAATGGAATTCCTCAAGACGCGCGTTTCTATTTCGTGCATAGCTATTATGTGCAGCCGAGCGACGCGAGTCTGGTGCAAGCCACCAGTGATTACCCGCAACCTTTCGTCTGCGCAGCGGCGCGCGATAATTTATTTGCTGTTCAGTTTCACCCGGAAAAGAGCGCGGCGGCTGGTTTGCAGCTGCTGCAAAATTTTATCAACTGGAATCCTTTGTAGTTATACATAACCATCGTTGTTAAATCATGGACACTAAAACTCTCATCATCCCTGCTATCGACTTGAAAGACGGTCATTGTGTGCGCCTCAAACAAGGCGTGATGGAAGGCGCGACGGTCTTTTCCGAAGACCCCGCTGCCACGGCCAAGCACTGGCTGGCGCAAGGTGCGCGCCGCATGCATCTGGTGGATTTGAACGGCGCGTTTGCCGGCAAACCCAAGAACGAAGCGGCGGTGAAGAGCATCATCGAGGCGGTGGGCGGCGAGATTCCGATTCAGCTTGGCGGCGGTATCCGCGATCTGGAAACTATCGAACGCTATCTCGATCTTGGCGTGACTTACGTCATCATCGGTACGGCGGCGGTGAAAGTGCCGGGATTTTTGCACGAAGCCTGCGATGCCTTTCCCGGACACATCATGGTCGGCCTCGATGCCAAAGGCGGCAAAGTGGCGGTGGACGGCTGGTCTAAACTCACCGGACACGACGTGGCCGATCTGGCTCAACGCTTCGAAGGCTACGGCGTGGAAGCAATCATTTATACCGACATCGGGCGCGACGGCATGATGTCCGGCGTGAACATCGAAGCCACCGTCGAACTGGCGCGACCATTGCATGTGCCGGTTATCGCCAGCGGCGGCATCACTAATCTGGATGACGTGCGCAAATTGTGCGCAGTGCGTGCCGAGGGCATCACCGGTGCGATCACCGGACGCGCCATTTACGAAGGCACGCTGGATTTCAGGGCGGCGCAAGCGCTGGCCGATGAACTGACAGATTTGAAGGTGTGATCGAGATGCAGAAGCAAACCTTTGCACCACAGAGACACAGAGACACAGAGAAAGGCAAGGCAGAGAAAAAACAGGACCAAGGGTTTGGTTGTTCTCTGTGTCTCCGTGTCTCTGTGATGAATGGTTTTGAATCATCGGAGCTTTCCAATGCTCGCTAAACGCATCATTCCCTGCCTCGACGTGACTGCGGGTCGCGTGGTCAAAGGCGTGAGCTTTGTCGAGTTGCGCGATGCGGGCGATCCCGTGGAGATCGCCAAGCGTTACGACGATCAGGGCGCGGACGAACTGACTTTTCTCGACATCACCGCCAGCTCCGACGACAGAGGCATCATCTTCCGCATCATTGAGCAAGTGGCTTCGCAAGTGTTCATTCCGTTAACTGTCGGTGGTGGCGTGCGCGAAGTGCAGGACGTGCGCAACCTGCTCAACGCCGGTGCGGATAAAGTCAGTATCAACACCTCGGCGGTGACCAACCCGCAACTGGTGGCGGATGCGGCAGCGCGCTACGGTTCGCAGTGCATTGTGGTGGCGATTGATGCCAAGCAAGTCGCGCCGGGCAAGTGGGAAGTGTTTACTCACGGCGGACGCAAAGCCACCGGCCTGGATGCGGTGGAGTGGGCGAAAAAAATGCAAACTCTGGGCGCGGGCGAAATCCTGCTGACCAGCATGGATCAGGACGGGCAGAAGAAGGGCTTTGATCTGGCGCTGACGCGGGCTGTGACCGATGCCCTGGAAATTCCGGTGATCGCCAGCGGCGGCGTGGGCAACTTGCAACACCTTGCCGACGGCGTGAAACTGGGCGGCGCGGATGCCGTGCTGGCAGCCAGCATTTTTCACTTCGGCGAATATACGGTGCAGCAGGCAAAGCAGTTTATGGCGCAGCAGGGGATTGAAGTGCGGTTATGACACGGTGCGCGAAAGCGACTGTGAAATTTTGCAGGAATTGTAGGTCGGGTTTTAACCCGACATGTCTGGCTAAAGCCCGACCTACGTTAGGTTCGGAGTGTTTATGAACGAAACTTGGCTGAATAAAATCAACTGGTCGGACGACGGTCTGGTTCCGGCTATCGCGCAAGACGCGGCGAGCGGGCGCGTGCTGATGATGGCGTGGATGGACCGCGAAGCGTTGAAGCTGACCTGGCAGCAAGGCGAGGCGATTTACTGGTCGCGTTCGCGCAAGAAGTTGTGGCATAAAGGCGAAGAGTCCGGCCACATCCAGAAGGTGAAAGAGATTCGTATCGACTGCGACGGCGATGTGATTTTGCTGCAAGTGGAACAACAAGGCGGCATCGCATGTCACACCGGGCGCGAGAGCTGTTTCTTCAGCAAACTGGAGCAGGGCAAATGGGTGGAGACCGATGTCGTGCTGAAATCCCCCGACGAGATATACAAACGATGAGCAACGATATTCTGCAACGGCTGACCGAAACGCTGGAGGCGCGCAAACAGGCTGCGCCCGAGTCTTCCTATGTCGCCAAGCTATTCAGCAAGGGCGACGATGCCATTCTGAAAAAAGTGATCGAGGAAGCGGGGGAGGTGTTGCTGGCGGCCAAGGACGGCGACAAGCAGCATCTGGTGTATGAAGTGGCCGACTTGTGGTTTCACACGCTGGTGTTGCTGGCGCAAAAAGGCTTGAGCGCAAAAGATGTGCTGCAAGAACTGGCGCGGCGCGAAGGTGTGTCGGGCATAGCAGAGAAAGCGAGCCGGAAATGAGCGCCAACTGTCTTTTCTGCAAAATCGTGCGCGGCGAAATCCCGTGCAAAAAAGTTTATGAGGATGCCGACGTGCTGGCTTTCCACGACATCAATCCGGTCGCCCCGGTGCATTTTATGTTAGTACCCAAACTGCATCTGGTTTCATTGCTGGACGCTGAAGAAGCGCATGCAGCCTTGCTCGGCAAGATGTTGCTGTTGGCAGGAAAACTTGCACGCGAGCAGGGGCTGGACAACGGCTTCCGCACCGTCATCAATTCCGGCAAGGGTGGCGGGCAGGAAATATTTCATTTGCACATTCACGTCATCGGCGGCGGCAATATTCCGCCCATGGTCAAACGCAGTTAATCGACAAGGAGTTCATCATGGGTTCGTTCAGTATCTGGCATTGGTTGATCGTGTTGCTGGTGGTGGTGCTGATTTTCGGCACCAAAAAACTGCGCAATATCGGCGAGGATCTGGGCGGCGCTGTGCGCGGGTTCAAGGAAGGCATGAAGGGCGAGGAAGAAGCACCCAAACCGCAAGCCCCCAAGATTATTGAGGGTGAAGTGAAGGAAAAGAATCACTAACCCGAAGCCCGAAGGTGACTTCGCGCAGATCGGCTTTATTCTTGCGCTTTCGGTCGCGGGCGCTTGCCCACCTTCACTTGTACCGCGATCTCCGATTCGTTGCGCAATAGCTTAAGCAGCGCGACCTTGCCCGGCAGCAAAGCCGAGATAGTTTCCAGCATGGATGTGGAATCAACCAGCGTTTTGCCGTCGATGCTGACCAGAATGTCGCCCGCCTTGATGCCCGCTCTGTCCGCCGGGCTGCCGCGTACCACTTCCGCAATCAGCACGCCCTGCGTATCTTTCAGCTTGAATGATTCCAGCAGCTCCGGCGTGAGTTCCTGCACCGCGATGCCTACCCAACCGCGCGTCACCGAGCCGTTCTGGATGATCTGTTCCATCACCTTTTTTGCCGTGCTGGTCGGGATGGCGAAGCCGATGCCGAGCGAGCCGCCGTTGGGCGAATAGATCGCGCTGTTGATGCCGAGCAGATTGCCTTCCACATCCGCCAGCGCGCCGCCCGAATTGCCGGGGTTGATGGCTGCATCGGTCTGGATGAAATTTTCGAACGTGCTCAAGCCCAGATGGTTGCGCTTTAACGCGCTGATGATGCCCATGGTCACCGTTTGTCCGACACCGAACGGGTTGCCGACGGCGAGCACGATGTCGCCGACATGAGCCTGATCGGATTGGCCGAAAGTGATGGCGGGCAGGTTGCTGCCGATGTCCACTTTGATGACGGCAAGGTCGGTGTCCGGGTCGGAGCCGATGATATGTCCCTTGGCAGTGCGGCCGTCGGCGAGCGCCACTTCAATCGAGTCTGCGGATTCCACCACGTGATGGTTGGTGAGGATATAGCCGTCATGGCTGACGATAACGCCGGAACCCAGGCTGGAGCTTTGTTGCGGAATGTTGTTGTCGAACTCGTCGCCGAAGAAGAAGCGGAAACGCGGGTCATCCATGAAGGGGGCTGCCGGCGACTTAACCACGCTGCTGGTAAAGATATTCACCACGGCCGGCATTACTTTTTGCGCGGCCTGGCTGAATCCGGCTTTGGGCAACTCGCCGTTGTTGCCGGTGCTGTTTTCATACAAAGTCACCACGCCGCCGCGTGCCGCATTGGGTAGCAGCGACGGCCTGAGCGTGTGAATGACGAACAGCATGGCGAGGCCGACAGTGGTGGCTTGGGCGAACAAGAGCCAGAATTTGCGCATGGTATGATTTAAGCAGCTAGTTGTTGGGGGTGAAAAGATGCGATTAAACGAATTGCGCGATTATATCGAAAGCGAGCTTGCGGTCAGCCGATTTCGCGATTACTGCCCGAACGGCGTGCAAGTGGAAGGGCGCACTGAAGTGCGGCGCATCGCCACCGCCGTGACCGCCTCGCAAGCCGTGCTGCAAGCCGCCACCGCTTGGGGGGCGGATGCCATTCTTGTGCATCACGGCTATTTCTGGCGCAACGAAGATGCCGGCATCGTCGGCATCAAGAAGCGGCGCATCGCCCACTTGTTGCAGCACGACGTGAGTTTGCTGGTCTATCACTTGCCGCTGGATGCCCATCCCGTTTTCGGCAACAACGCACAACTTGGCGAACGGCTCGGTTTTATCAAGCAGGGAAATTTCGGTGAACAGGACATCGCATGCTACGGCGAGCTGGTGCATGCGCAGACCTTGCAACAACTTACCCGCCACATTGAGCGCAGCTTGCAGCGCGCGCCGCTGGTCATCGGTCATGCCAATCCCCATATCGCCCGCATCGCGTGGTGCAGCGGAGGCGGGCAGGGATATTTCGAGCAGGCCGTGGCATTGGGGGTGGATGCTTTTCTGACCGGCGAAATTTCCGAACAAAACGTGCATGTCGCGCAGGAAACCGGTGTGGCCTTCATTGCTGCCGGACATCACGCCACCGAACGCTACGGCGTACAGGCGCTGGGCGAACATCTGTCAGCGCGCTTCGGTTTGGAGCACCGGTTCTTCGATCAGGATAATCCGGTCTAGTTTTTGTGGGGAAGCCGCTTCTGACCAGCAATTTGGTTGGCGGGTTTTTCTGCTTGTCCGAATTTTGGGTTATAGCAGAGTCTGTTTATCAATCTTTCAGTAACCTTTTGTGCGAAATGGGTGTTTGTCGGTTTTATGTATCCATTCTTGCGGCAGATGGTGATACTGGGTAAACTTACACGATTATAAGTTGTCCGTTGTTTGGGAGTCTCTCGGGAAGGTGCTGGCTTCTGGCAAAATGGTTCTGTTGTCTGTCCCGTATCAGCTATCACCAAAGGTTTCGGTAAGCGTGCAGGCAGTTTTTTTCGGCCAGCAAAAAATGCTCTGGCTGGCAGCGACGAATTTTTTATTTAAATGAAGGGAAGAGATGTTATGACTGACAATGTAGATCGCAGCAAGCGGCGACTGCTGCTTGCCGCCACCACGGCGGCGGGCGGTGTCGCTGCAGCGGGTGTGGCAACACCATTTGTGTTGAGTTTCATGCCCAGTGAACGCGCCAAGGCGGCAGGCGCTCCGGTGGAGGTGGACATCAGCGCCATTGCGCCGGGAACAATGAAGGTTGTCGAATGGCAAGGCAAGCCGGTGTGGGTAGTACGCCGCACCCCTGAAATGCTCGATTTGCTGACCAAGCACGATGGCGAATTGACCGATCCGACCTCATCGGTTCCGCAACAACCCGATTATTGCAATAACGTTAACCGTTCCATCAAGCCTGAAGTGTTTGTGGCGATCGGTATTTGTACCCATCTCGGATGTTCTCCCAGCTACCGCCCGGAAGCAGCACCTGCAGACCTCGGTCCAAATTGGGGCGGAGGCTGGTTCTGTCCTTGCCACGGTTCGCGCTTCGACATTGCTGCCCGCGTTTACAAGGGTTCTCCGGCACCAACCAATCTGATCATCCCGCCGCACCAATATCTCAGCGAAACCACGCTGCTGATTGGCGATGACAAGAAGAAGGGAGCTGCATAATGAAATTACTGAAAAATTTCCTTGAATGGATTGATTACCGTTTTCCGGCGACCGAGACTTGGAAGTTGCACCTCTCCGAATATTACGCGCCGAAAAACTTCAACTTCTGGTATTTCTTCGGCGGCCTCGCGATGCTGGTGTTGGGCATCCAGATCGTCAGCGGCATTTTCCTGACCATGAGCTACAAGCCGGACGCGCTGTTCGCTTTTGCTTCGGTCGAATTCATCATGCGTGATGTGCAATGGGGCTGGCTTCTGCGCTACATTCACTCCACCGGCGCATCCATGTTCTTCCTGGTGGTGTATCTGCATATGTTCCGGGGCATGATGTACGGTTCCTACCGCAAACCGCGCGAGTTGCTGTGGATTATCGGCGTGGTCATTTATCTGGCGCTGATGGCGGAAGCATTTATGGGATATCTGTTGCCGTGGGGTCAGATGTCGTTCTGGGGCGCGCAGGTGATTGTTAACCTGTTCTCTTCTGTTCCGTTCGTCGGCAATGATCTGTCCATCCTGATCCGTGGCGATTATGTGATTTCCGATGCCACGCTGAACCGCTTCTTCGCCTTGCACGTCGCTGCGATTCCGCTGGTTCTGGTGGGTATCGTGTTTGTTCACTTGGTGGCTTTGCATGCAGTGGGTTCCAACAACCCGGACGGTATTGAAATCAAGAAAAACAAAGATGCCAACGGCATTCCTTTGGATGGCATCCCTTTCTTTCCCTACATGGTGGTGAAGGATGTTGTTGCTTCCGTGGCTTTCCTGATTGTTTTCTGCGCGATTGTTTTCTTTGCGCCGGACATGGGCGGATATTTCCTTGAAGCCAATAACTTCATCCCGGCCAATCCGATGCAGACCCCGGCACATATCGCCCCGGTATGGTACTTCACCCCTTACTACGCCATTTTGCGTGCGGTTCCGCCCATGTTTGGTTCTCAGTTCCCGGGCGTGATTGCAATGGGTGTTGGCGCGGTTGCCGTGGTGTTTCTGCCTTGGCTGGATCGCGGTGCGGTCAAGTCGATCCGTTATCGCGGACCGATTTTCAAGTTCTTCCTGGCGGCGTTTGTGGTTAGCTTCCTCGGCCTTGGCTATTTGGGCATGATGCCGGTAACCCCGACCTACACGCTGATCTCTCAAGTGCTTTCGGTGGTGTACTTCGCATTCTTTATTTTGATGCCGTGGTACTCCAAGATCGACAAGTGCAAACCCGAGCCTGATCGTGTGACGTTCAAGTGAATAATTGAGAAAGGTTCGTTGACATGAAAGCAATTAAAAAACTATGGATGCTGGTGTTGCTGATGCCGGCAATGGCGATCGCCAACACTGGCGTTCATTTGGATAAAGCTCCTTCAAACCTGAACGACAAGGCATCGTTGCAACGTGGCGCGCAATTTTTCGCCGCCAACTGTCTGGCTTGTCATAGCGCGTCTTACATGCGCTATAACCGTCTGATGGACATCGGCATGAGCGAAGCTGAAATCAAGGCTATCTTGCCTGAGGGAAGCAAGATGGGCTCGACCATGCAGGCAGTCATGGCTTCGGCGGATGCCAAAGCAGCTTTTGGTGTTGCTCCGCCCGACCTGAGTGTGACTGCACGTGCACGTGGCACGGACTGGGTTTATACCTATCTGCGCAGCTTCTACACCGACCCCACGCGTCCTTCCGGTGTAAACAACCTGGTGTTTCCCGGCGTAGGTATGCCGAACATCATGGCGGGTTACCAGGGGGAACAAGTGCTGGAAGTTGAAAAGCACGGCGGTGCAGCTGGCCATGAAGTGCAGGTGCTGAAGCTGGTTAGTCCGGGTGCCATGACTCCCGCGCAGTTCGATGCGACGGTCGGGGATCTGGTCAATTTCCTCGACTTTATGAGCGAGCCGGCCAAGATGGTGCGCTACAAGCTCGGATACATCGTGCTGGGTTTCCTGTTCCTGCTGCTGATTTTGTCTTACGCGTTGAAGAAAGAGTTCTGGAAGGACGTTCACTAACACTGGATTGAAATTACCAGGTTGTTTGTGGTAACTTCCGCAACCCGTTTCACCAAGTGCCAAACGGCGGAGCTAACAGCTCCGCCTTTTGGTTTTATGACGTAGCGTTTTTTGTGTAGGTGGTTCTTATGATGACTCTTTATTCCGGGACAACCGATCCCTACAGCCACCGTTGCCGTTTCGTGCTGTTTGAAAAGGGCATGGACTTTCAGGTAATCGATGTGGATGTCTTCAACAAGCCGGAAGACCTGGCGGTGATGAATCCGTACAACACCGTGCCGGTACTGGTCGAGCGCGACCTGATCTTGTACGAAGCCAACATCATCAACGAATACATTGACGAGCGTTTCCCGCATCCGCAATTGATGCCGCCCGATCCCGTGATGCGTGCCCGCGCCCGTCTGTTCCTGCACCGCTTCGAGCAAGAGCTGTTCTGCCATATCCCGGGATTGGAAAGTGCCAATGCCAAGGTCGCGGAAAAAGCCCGCTTGGCGGTTCAAGCCAATCTGACGCAGATTTCGCCGGTGTTCTCCAAGCAGAAATTCATGCTGGGTGACGAATTTTCCATGCTGGATGTGGCGATTGCTCCGTTGCTGTGGCGTTTGGATCACTACGGCATCCATCTCGACAAGGAAGCTGCGCCGCTGATGAAGTATGCCGAGCGTTTATTCTCGCGTCAGGGCTATATCGAGGCCATGACCCCCGCCGAAAAGGCTATGCGAAAGTAATTCCGGCATGGCAAACAGCGAACCTTCCACCAAGCCGTACCTGATTCGCGCCATCTTCGAGTGGTGCGCGGATGCCGGATACACGCCGTATCTGGCGGTGCAAGTGGACGACTACACCCAGGTGCCGATGGCTTACGTCAAGGAAGGCAAGATCGTCCTCAACATCGGGGTTGATGCGGTCAAAAACCTGCATCTGGGCAACGAAGATATTACCTGCGGCGGTCGTTTCGGCGGCGTGGCACACCAGATCATCGTGCCGGTCGCTGCGGTGATCGGCATCTTTGCCAAAGAAACCGGGCAAGGGCTGGTGTTCCAAGGCCAGGAATCTGCGCCGGTTGCAGGGGATGAAAATGCTTCACCGAATGACAAGCCGCCTCAACCAGGCAGACCGAAGCTGACCGTGGTGAAGTAGATCGCACCAAACAAAAAAGCCGCAGATGAACTCTGCGGCTTTTGTTTTGATATATCCGATTAGTGAGGCGCGGGTAACGCCAACATTCCCTGCATCTTGCTCATCGCCTTTTGCTCGATCTGGCGGATACGTTCGGCTGAAACCTTGAATTCTGCTGCCAGATCATGCAGTGTCAACGAGCTTTCCTCGTTCAGCCAGCGTGCCTCCACGATGCGGCGGCTACGCTCATCCAGACTGGCCAAGGCCTTTGCCAGCCCGGTTGTTTGCAGATGCTCTTGCTCCGAAGTTTCCAGAATGGTCGAAGGCTCGTGCTCTTCGCTGTCCGCCAGATAGCTGATAGGCGCATAAGTATCATCCTCGTCGGCGCTCAACGGATCCAGCGCCACTTCATGTCCGGCAAAGCGCGCTTCCATGTCCGCCACATCGTGCTCGCTCACGTTGAGTTGCTGTGCGATCTCGCTTACCTGCTGCGGCCTGAGCGGCTCCAGCCCTTGTTTCATGCTGCGCAGATTGAAGAACAGCTTGCGCTGTGCCTTGGTTGTTGCAATCTTAACCATGCGCCAGTTGCGCACCACATATTCGTGAATTTCGGCGCGAATCCAGTGCAAAGCGAAAGACACCAACCTTACCCCGCGTTCCGGGTCGTAGCGTTTCACCGCCTTCATCAGTCCGATGTTGCCTTCCTGAATCAAGTCAGCCTGCGGCAAACCATAGCCCGCATAGCCGCGCGCCACACTCACCACCACGCGCAAATGCGAAACCACCAATTGACGGGCGGCATCCAGATCGTTTTCGTTCCTGAAGCGAGTCGCCAAGGACAACTCCTCCTCATGCGACAACACGGGAAAGCGATTCACCGACTGGACATACGCCTCCAGACTGCCTACGGCAGACGGCATCGGTAGATTCATAGCTGCATTCATAACGCTCCCTCCTTTGTTTGAATTTTAGCACTCGGGCAATGTGAGTGCCAGCACGGGAAAAAGTTCGCAGAAAATGGTTTGATCGGCTGATTGTGAAGGTCGTAGTACAACAATTAATGGCAAGGCAGGAAATATGGCACTCTACAGCCGGAGTGTGTTGCAGATCGCCTATCGTTGCGGATTGCGGGGAAGTCGGCTGACTGTGCCCCGGCATTCAGGACATAAATTGTTTTATCTTGGCTCCCAGCCAGCTGGAAACTTCGGCATCCTTGCTTTCGGTAATCTTTTTTAACGTCTCGACATAATCGTGATCTTCTCTTTGGATATGGCTTTTCAGCCAACCCTTAAGCAGTTCCAGCAAATCGGTTGAAATATTTTCGCCTTTGATGGAACGTCCACGGAGTTCCGAAACTTTTTTCATGAACACTTCATGAACGCGCCGGTGGGCTTTCAGGTAAGGATATTCGGCCTTCTCCAGCAACTCCTCCTCAAGTTCGAAATGAGTCACCGTATAGTGCAGCAAGTTTTCCATCACACGATTGGTCTTGGTCAAGTCATCCGTTCGGCAGGCTTCGTCCAGTTCGTTAATAAATTCGACAAATAATCGCTGCTGCGTGTCGAGAACCGGGATGCCAATTTCAAACTCTTGAGTCCACTCAATACGTGCCATGTTACCCCCTGTGTAATTTGGTCGCTGGCTTAAGCCTGATGCGCGGCGATCTTTGTATATCGAAAGATACCCGAAATGGGGAGTGATGTGGAGCTTTGCTTACAAAACAACCGAGATAGAGCAGCGAGATTTCTTAAAATTGGGGAAGAAGGGAGCCGATTAGCGCGGCTCGATCTGCCACAAATGTTGCGACACCGAGAACCATGCGCCCAGCCATCCCAGATAGGCGGAGAATCCCAACAGCGTCAGGCTGTCACCAGCCGAAAGGTGTTGCAGGCTGAAGTTGCTGGCGTAGAGTTGGGCGAGTGCGCCGACCTGATAGTTGAGCAATTGCAGGCTGGCGGCGACCAGCAGCCACGCGGCGATGCCGCCCAGCAGGCCTTGGGTGAGGCCGAAGTAGAGGAAGGGGCGGCGGATGAAGGCATCGGTCGCGCCTATGAGTTTGGACACTTCGATTTCTTCGCGGCGGGTGAGTATCTGCAAACGGATGGTGTTGAAGGTAATGGCGATGAGGGCGAAGCTCAGCAGCGCGGCCAGGATGGCGACCGCCGTGCGGCCGAAATTCAGCAGCGCCTCCAGCTTGTGAATCCACGCCGAGTCGAGCTGCACATGCTCGAAATGTTGCCATGCGTTCAGTTCATCGCGCAGCGCTTCGAGCGCGGCAACGCTGTCGTCTTTGGGGTAGATGATGAATGCATCCGGCAACGGGTTTTGCGAGAGCCCGCCAATCACGTCGGACAGCCCGCTGCTTTGCTGCAATTTCTTCAATGCCAATGCGCGCGGCACGAATTCGATGCGCTGGATGGCGGCGTGCTGTTTGAGTTTGTCGCCAATGCGTTCGATGTCGCCATCGCTGGTGCCGGTGGCGAGGAACACGCTGATCTGAGGAGTGCCCGAGATTTGAGCACCCAGCAACTGCACGCTTTTCAGCAGCACATAACCGCCGACCGGCAAACTCAGCGCGATGCCGATGATGAGGATGTTGAGCAGCGTCGCATTGGGGGTGAGCAGCAGGCGTTGCAGCGTGTGGCGCAATACGCGCAGATGTTCTAGCAGCGTTTTCATGCCTGTAGTTCCCCTTTGTTCAGATGCAGCGCGCGTGCCGGGAATTGGCGCAGGATGTTCTCGTCGTGGGTCGAGACGAGCAGCGTCACGCCGACCTGATGGAACGATTTGAAGATATTCATGATCTCGTTGGCATACTCGCTGTCGAGGTTGCCGGTGGGCTCGTCCGCCAGCAGCATGGTGGGGCGGTTGACGATGGCGCGTGCGATGCACAGGCGTTGCTGTTCGCCGCCGGAGAGCGCGATGGGATTGGCTTTTTCGCGTTCCAGCAGGCCGACCTTGTCCAGCGCGGCGCGCACGCGCTTGGCCGATTCGCGGGGATCGAAGCCGCAGATTTGTAACGGCAACATCACGTTGTCGAAAGCGCTGCGGTCGAACAACAATTTGTGGTCTTGAAAAATCAGCCCGAGGTTGCGGCGCAGCTGCGGGATTGCGGCGGGTTTGATGGAGCGGATGTTCTGCCCTTTGACCAGCACGCTGCCGCTGGTGGGGCGTTCGATGGCGGCGATGAGTTTGAGCAGCGTGCTTTTGCCCGCGCCGGAATGCCCGGTGAGATACACCATTTCGCCTTCGGCGATGTCGAAGCTCAAGTTCTTCAGCGCTTCGTGGCCGCCGGGATAGCGTTTATAGACTTGGTTGAATTTGATCATTATTAAAATCTATTTAGCCACAGAGGGCAGTGCGTGTGTTGTTGGGGCTTTAGCCCCGTACAACCACGGCCTACCCCTTGCGGGTACAGAGTTCACAGAGAAAATCGCCTCAATATTTGGAGCTGCGGAAGTGTGAGTAGGCGCTGTCATCTCTGTGTCCTCTGTGATCTCTGTGGCAAAAAATGATTTGAAGTTAACTTTCCAGTCCAAGCAACGCCGCCACAAACTCCTCCGCCACAAACGGCCTCAGATCGTCCAGTCCTTCGCCCACGCCGATGAAGCGCACCGGAATCGGATGAGCTTTGGCAATGGCGGCAATCACGCCGCCTTTGGCCGTGCCGTCGAGTTTGGTCAGCACCAGCCCGCTCACATCCAGCGCGTCGCCGAAGGCTTTGACTTGCGACAGCGCGTTTTGTCCGGTGTTGGCATCCAGCACCAGCAACACTTCATGCGGCGCGTCGGGCATGGCTTTGGCGATAACGCGTTTCACTTTTTTGATCTCTTCCATCAGGTGCGCTTGCGTGGTCAAACGTCCTGCGGTATCCGCCAGCACCACGTCGATGCCGCGCGCTTGGGCGGCCTGCACCGCGTCGTAGATCACCGCTGCCGCGTCGCCGCTTTGTTGCGCGATGACCGTCACATTATTGCGCGCGCCCCATTCCATCAGTTGTTCGCGTGCGGCGGCGCGGAAGGTGTCGCCCGCCGCCAGCAAAACCGATTTGCCCTGCCCCTGAAAATGCTTCGCCAGCTTGCCGATGGAGGTGGTCTTGCCCGCGCCGTTCACGCCGCACAGCATGATGACAAAGGGGTTATGGTTGTCGGTCAGCAAAGGTTGCGCGAGAGGTTGCAACAGCTTGAGCAGCGCATGCGCCAGCGCATTTTTCAACTGGCCTGCTTCCGTCAGGTGTTGCTCCTTCACTTGGCGGCGCACATCGGCCAGCAGTGTGCGCGTGGCATCCATGCCCACGTCGGCGGTGATGAGGATGGTTTCCAGTTCTTCGTAGAGGTCGTCGTCGATTTTGCCGCCGGGAACCAGCAGGCTGGCGAGCTGTCCACCGGTTCGCGCCAGTCCGGCTTTTAAACGGGCGACCCAGCTGTCGTCAGGGGCATTGTCTGTTGCGGATTTCTTTTTCAGGAAACTGAACATGGCTCGGGAATTCTTTGATGGAATGTCGGATAATGCGCGCGCATTTTAACGTTTCGGGGCAAAGTTCATGAGATTTTATTCGCTGTTGTTGTGCCTGTTGCTGGCTAGCGCCGCGCAGGCTGAAGTGTTCGAGAAGACTCTGTCCAACGGGCTGAAAGTTATCGTCAAGGAAGACCACCGCGCCCCTACCGTGGTGCAGCAAATCTGGTATCACGCGGGCAGCATGGACGAAAAAACCGGCACGACCGGGGTGGCGCACTTGCTGGAACACATGATGTTCAAGGGTACGAAGTCCGTTCCGGCGGGCGAGTTCTCGCGCCGTATCGCGGCGGCGGGCGGGCGCGAAAACGCGTTTACCAGCTATGACTACACCGCCTATTTCCAGCAATTGCACAAATCGCAATTGCCGCTGGCGATGAAGCTGGAAGCCGACCGCATGCACAATCTGGACATCAGCCAAGAGGAGTTCGGCAAAGAGATCAAAGTGGTAATGGAAGAGCGGCGCTGGCGCACCGACGACGACGCGCATGCGCTGATGGAAGAGCGGATGATGGCCACGGCATATCAGGAACACCCGTACCACAATCCGGTGATCGGCTGGATGAACGATCTGGAACACATGACCGCTGCCGATGCGCGGGACTGGTACAAATCCTGGTACGAACCTGACAACGCGACGCTGGTGATTGCGGGCGATGTGGATGCCAAAGCGGTGTTCGCTTTGGCGCAGCGCTATTACGGCGGCATTCCTGCGGGCAAGCGACTGCAACGCAAACCCAGCGGCGAACAGCCGCAACTGGGCATCAAGCGCATTACGGTTAAAGCGCCTGCGGAGTTGCCGTATTTCATCATGGCCTATCAAGCGCCGACTTTGCACGATGTGGAAAAAGACTGGAAGCCTTACGCCTTGTCGGTATTGGCCGGCGTGCTGGACGGCAACGAATCGGCGCGCCTGAACAAAGCGCTGGTGCGCGAACAGCAAATCGCCATCAGCGTGGGGGCGGGTTACGACAGCACCGCGCGCGGCCCGTCGCTGTTCACCCTGGACGGAACACCCGCTACCGGCAAGACCGTGGCCGAACTGGAAGCCGCGATCCGCGCGCAACTGCAAGCCGTGGTGCGCGATGGCGTGAGCGAGGAAGAGTTGAAGCGCGTGCGCGCGCAAGTCACCGCCGCCGAAGTTTATAAACTCGATTCCGTGTTTTATCAGGCGATGCAAATCGGCCAGATGGAAAGCATAGGCATGTCGTACCGCGACATTCCCGTGATGCTGAAAAAATTGCAGGCCGTCACCGCGCAGCAAGTGCAGGACGTGGCGCGCGATATTTTGCAGGACGACCATCTGACGGTGGCGGTGCTGGACCCGCAACCGCTCACCGACAAGAACAAACAAGCAAAAGGAGGCGCGGCTCATGCGCACTAAACTGATTCCGATGATTGCGCTGTGCTGCCTATCTTTCAGCGCGTTCGCTACGCCGCATATCCAGCACTGGCAATCCGCCAGCGGCGCGCAAGTCTATTTCGTGGAAGACCACGACTTGCCGATGCTGGATGTGGCGGTAAGTTTTCCCGCAGGCAACGCTTACGACGACGCGAACAAAATCGGCGTGGCCGGTTTCACCCACAGTTTGCTGGACTCCGGCGTTCAAGGTTTGAGCGAGGACGACATCGCGCGCAAGATGGCCGACACCGGCGCGCAGTTGGGCGGCAGCTTTGATACGGATCGCGCTTCCATATCATTGCGCACTTTGAGCAGCGCCGCCGAACGCGATGCCGCGCTGGATATTTTGGCGCGCGTGTTGCAGCAACCGCTGTTCCCGGAAGCGGTGCTGGCGCGCGAAAAGACCAGCATGATCGCCGGATTGAAAGAAGCCGAAACCAAGCCGGAATATTTGTCCGGGAAAGCGTTCGGCAAAGCGGTGTTCGGCACGCATCCCTACGGCTGGCAGGAAGAAGTTTCCGACGTGGAAAAAATCCAGCGCGCCGATCTGGAAAATTTCTATCGCACGCATTACAGCGCGAAAGCCGCCGTGGTGGCATTGATGGGCGACATGACGCGGCAACAGGCCGAAGCCATCGCGCAGCAATTGACCGCCAATCTGCCGCAGGGCGGCGCAGCGGTTCTGCTGCCGCAAGTGAACAGAAAGATCAGCGCGAGCGAACAACGCATCGCACATCCCGCCAGCCAAAGCCACATCCTGATCGGCGCGCCGGGCATCGCGCGCAACGATCCCGATTATTTTCCGTTGTATGTCGGCAACTATATTCTGGGCGGCGGCGGTTTTGTGTCGCGCCTGATGGACGAAGTGCGCGAGAAACGCGGCATGGCGTACAGCGTGTACAGCTACTTTATGCCCATGCAACAACCGGGCGCGTTCCAGATCGGGTTGCAGACCAAGAAAGAACAGGCGGACGAAGCGCTGAAACTGGTGCGCGAAATTCTCGCCACCTTCGTGGAAAAAGGCGTGACCGAAAAAGAATTGATCGCCGCCAAACAAAATATCATCGGCGGTTTTCCGCTACGCATCGACAGCAACAAAAAAATTCTGGATTACCTGAGCGTGATCGGTTTCTACCAGTTGCCGCTGACTTATCTGGATGACTTCACCGCGCAAGTGGACAAGGTCACCACCAAGCAGATCCGCGATGCGTTCAAACGCCGCATCGATCCTGATGCGATGGCGACCGTGATCGTCGGCGCGCCGGAATAACAACTTAGCCGTCATACCGGCGCAGGCCGGTATCCAGCGGTTTTAAGTATCATGCCTTTGGTGTTGTCCTTGCTCCGCAAGGAATTTTTTGATTGTCTGGATACCGGCCTGATGAAACTACTAGCCATTCGACTAAGCTGGCAAACTACGCCAGCTAAGTCGCTGGTTATGCGCCGGTATGACGAGTTTGAATAGTTGAGGAAAATAAAATTAACAAAGTTCGCATCATAGGCGGCACGCACCGCAGTCGCCTTATCGAGTTCCCCGATGCCGAAGGCTTGCGTCCCACGCCGGATCGCGTGCGCGAAACGCTGTTCAACTGGCTGGGGCAAAACCTTTACGGCAAGCGTTGTCTGGACTTGTTCGCGGGCAGCGGCGCGTTGGGGTTTGAGGCGGCTTCGCGCGAAGCGGCGCAGGTGGTCATGGTGGAGAATAACCGCACGGTTTATCAGGTATTGCAGGCCAATATCAAGAAGTTAGCGTTGAGCAATGTAGCTTTGCGCTGCGAGGATGGGCTAAAATTCGCCCGGCAAGAAAACGGGTTGTTCGATGTGGTCTTTCTTGATCCCCCTTTTAATAGCGATTACCTGCCCCAATTATTGACACTGCTGCAAAACAGCATGGCGCAGGGCGGTTTGGTTTACGTTGAAAGCGGGACGGAGTTCGAACCGGATGCCGCCTGGCGTGTAGTCAAGCGGGCGCGTGCGGGCGCAGTGCATTATCAATTATTGGAACGCGTATGGGCATGACCAGAGTGGTTTATCCGGGGACGTTCGATCCCATCACGCGCGGGCACGAGGACGTGGTGCGCCGCGCTGCCGGACTGTTCGGCGAAGTGGTGGTGGCCGTCGCGGCCAGCCGCAGCGCGACGCTGTTCACGCTGGACGAGCGGGTGGCGATGGCGCGCGAAGTGTTCGCCAGTTTCGATAACGTCAGGGTCGAAGGCTTCGACGAATTGCTGATGAACTACGTGCGCAAGCAAAACGCACGCGTTGTGTTGCGCGGCTTGCGCGCCGTGTCCGATTTCGAATACGAGTTCCAGATGGCGGGCATGAACCGCAGCCTGCACCCCGATGTCGAGACCGTGTTCCTCACCCCGGCAGAGCAATACACCTTCATCTCCGCCAGCATGGTGCGCGAGATCGCCCGCTTCGGCGGCGATGTCAGCAAATTCGTATCGCCGCTGGTGGATGAAAAAATGAAACTAAAATATTTACGTTAAGGAGAGTAATAAATGTCACTAATCATCACCGACGAATGTATCAACTGCGACGTGTGCGAACCGGAATGCCCGAACGGCGCGATCACCCAAGGCGAAGAAATCTACGTCATCGACCCGAGCAAATGCACCGAATGCGTGGGCCACTACGACACCCCGCAGTGCGTTGAAGTGTGCCCGGTGGATTGCATCCCGCACGACCCCGCGCACGTGGAAAGCCGCGAACAGCTGCAAGCCAAGTACGAAAAGTTGATCGCCGCCAAAGGCTGACCATCGGCATCCCGAAAAAACCCGCCGCATCCGGCGGGTTTTTTCATTTGATCTATTTGATCGCAAGCCAATAGATACGCCATTCTCCATCAAGTGCAAGACGTAGAACGCCTATCGACGGGCGTTCCCACGCAGTTGGATATTTGGTTGACAACAGAACGCCCGTTCTTTACGATACCAGCACGTTCGTTCTGTGAAGGTGCTGCCATGTCCGATGCCAATCCCGCCCAATCCCGCGACGCGGAATATCTTGCCAAGCTGCAAGACTATTACGCCGACTGGAAAAGTATTCCTTCGTATGCCGCGCTGTGCGAGGTGTTCGGCATCGCGTCCAAATCTTGGGTGAAGGCGATTCTTGATCGCTTGGGCGAGGCGGGTTTTCTGGAGCGCACGCCGGATGGGATGTGGATTCCGACGCGGCAGTTTTTTGCGCGACCATTGGCGGAATCTTCGGTTCCGGCGGGTATGCCGGTGACGGTGAGCGAAACGCAGGGCGAGTATTTCGTGATCGACGAGATGCTGATCGACACGCCGTCCAAGACCACGCTGATTACGGTGAAGGGCGATTCGATGATGAACGCGGGCATTCACGACGGCGATGTGGCGGTGGTGGAGAAGCGCAATCTGGCGAATGTCGGCGACATCGTGGTGGCGATTGTGGATAACGAATTCACGCTGAAGACGCTGGATAAAGAGCGCGGCAAATTTGTGCTGCGCCCGGAAAATCCCGCTTATCCGGTGATACGCCCGCAGGGCACGCTGGAGATTTTCGGGGTTCTGGTCGGGCTGATCCGCAAGTATAGGAAGTAGTTCAGCCCCTTGTAGGAGCGAGCTTGCTCGCGAATGCGCATTCGCGAGCAAGCTCGCTCCTACAGAGAGTTTCTCAAATGCCGCTGCAAACCATGCACCAGATTCTGCGTGAGTTCGGCTTGCAGTTCTTCCAGCGGCACGGTGATGCCGCAGGCGATGGCTTGGGTGACGCGCAGTCCCTGATAGCCGCAGGGGTTGATGTTGGCGAAGGGCGACAGGTCCATGTCCACGTTGAACGACAGGCCGTGGTAGCTGCAACTGTTCTTGATTTTCAGTCCCAGCGCGGCAATTTTTGCATCATCCACATACACTCCCGGCGCATCTTCGCGGCCATGGGCGGCCACGCCGTATTCCGCGAGCAGGGCTATCACGGCTTGTTCCATCAGGCGCACCAGTTGGCGCACATTGATTTTCCAGCGACGCAAATCGAGCAGCAGATAAGCCACGATCTGGCCGGGGCCGTGGTAGGTGATCTGTCCGCCCCTATCAATTTTCACCACCGGAATGGATGTCGGATGCAGCAAGTGTTCAGGTTTGCCCGCCTGACCTTGGGTGTAGGTGGGCGGGTGTTGCAGCAGCCAGATTTCATCGGCGGTATCAGCAGTGCGCTCGGCGGTGAAGCGCTGCATGGCGCGCCAGGTCGGTTCGTATTCGACCATGCCCAGTGATCTGATGTGAAGATGTGGGAAGTGGGCAGGGTGGTCGAGCACTCCCTGATTAATTTCTTCCCTGCTCATAACACCATCTTGACCATAGGATGCGAGGTCAGATCGCGGTACAAATTGTCGAGCTGCTCGCGCGAGGTGACGCGCACGGTACAGGTGAGGCTGAGGTAGCGTGCGTTGCTGCTGCCGCGTTGTTCGATGCTGCTACTGTCGAAATCCGGCGCATGCGCTAGCACCACCATGGTGATGGCTTCCAGAAAACCGGGCTGCGCCAAGCCGAATACTTTGATCGGAAAGTCGCTGGGGTATTCAATCAAGGATTCTTGTGTGCTCATCGAGTGTTCCCCCACCCCGGCCCTCCCCCGGAGGGAGAGGGAGCCTGACGCATTACATCGCGTTTGAAATTCTGATAAAGCGGATGCAGTTTGGCGAACATCGCGCCCGGTTTGCCGTTGCCCACGGGTTTGCCGTCCAGCGTGGTGATGGCGAGTACCTCGCGGGTAGAGGAGGTGAGCAGCAACTCGTCGGCGCTGAACACTTCCGCTTTTGTTACGCGCCGCACTTGATATGGAATGCCGTTGGTCGCAGCGAGTTCGAGAATCACATCGTAAGTGATGCCGGGCAGCATCAGGTTGTCTTTGGGGGGCGCGAGTAACGTGCCGTTTTTCACCACAAAAATATTGCTCGCCGCACCTTCGGTGAGGAAGGCATCGTCGCGGATAAGGATAGCCTCGGCGCAACCCGCTTCAACGGCGGCTTGGCGCAACAATACATTGGGCAACAGCGAGATGGCCTTGATGTCGCAGCGCAGCCAGCGATTGTCGGCGACGGTGATGCAGGCGACACCGCTTTGCAGCAATTCGGCGGGCGGTGTGGTGAGCGGGTTGCTCAGCACAAACACGGTGGGGGGCACGGGCGGATTGGGAAACGCGTGGTCGCGTTTGGCTACGCCGCGCGTGATGTGCAGGTAGAGATATTGGTCTTCGGGCGCGTTGCGTTGGATGAGCTGATCGAGGATGTCCGTCCACTCGCTCTCGCTGTGCGGGTTTGGCAGCTTGATACCGTCCAGGCTGTGTTGCAGGCGCTTGAGGTGTTCCGCCATGCGGAAAGCGCGGCGCGAATAAACCGGAATGACTTCATACACGCCGTCGCCGAAGATGAAGCCTCTATCCAGTACCGGAACTTTCGCTTCCTCGATCGGCATGAATGCGCCGTTGAAATACACCGTCATGGTTGGCTCCTTACTCGAAGAGCAATCGTATCGCATCCACGCCGCGCGAGAACACATTGGCGAGCAGCACGCCTTCCTGGGCGACGACGGGCAAATCCAGATACGGTTCGCCGTTCAGCAACAAGTGCAAAGTGCCCAGACGTTGTCCGGCGTTGACGGGCGCGATCAGCGGTTGTCTGGTTTCCAGCTTGGCGCGCAATTGCTCGCGCTGTCCGACCGGGATGGTTACATAGCGGTCTTCGCGGAAGCCAATCTCCGCCTGCGGTTCGGTGCCTTTCCACAAACGCAGGCTGCTCACCGGCTGATCCGCGCGATACAGCAGCACCGATTCGTATTCCTTGAAGCCGTGGTTAATCAGGCGCTGGCTTTCCGAGCTGCGCAGGTTTTCTTTTTCAGCGCCCAGCACCACCGAGATCAGGCGGCGGTTGTCGCGTTTGGCCGAAGCGATCAGCGAATATCCGGTCTCTTCGGTATAGGCCGTTTGCATGCCGTCGATATAGGGGTCAAGCCATAACAGGCGGTTGCGGTTGAACTGGTTGATGCCGTTGTATTTGTATTCGCGCATTGCATACAGCGCATAAGACTCGGGGAAGTCGCGCACCAGCGCGGCGGACAGCAAGGCCAGATCGTGCGCGCTGCTGTATTGGCCTTCCTCCAGCACGCCGGTGGCATTGGTGAAATGGGTGTTGTTCATGCCCAGCCGTTTCGCCTCGTTGTTCATCAGATCGGCGAACGCCATCTCGTGGTTGGCGATGGCTTCGGCCAGTACGCGCGCCGCATCGTTGGCGGATTGCACGATCAGTCCGCGCAACAACTCTTCCACTTTCACTTCCTTGCCCACCTCCAGAAACATGCGCGTTTCTTCATTCTGCAAACGCAGGGCATAAGCGGTCGGCGTGAGGTTCTGGTCGGGCGAAATCTTGTTCTGTTTGATCGCGCCGAACACCACGTATGCCGTCATCAGCTTGGCAAGCGAGGCCGGAGCCACGCGCTCGTCGGCATTGTGTTCGACCAGCATCTGCTGGCTGCCGAAGTCGTACAGCACATAATTCTTGGCGGCCAATTGCGGTGCGGCAGGCATGGTTTGCGCGTTGGCGACCAGAGGCGACAGGCACAACAGAAATAGAAAAATTGATTTCATGTCGTCTTGGTGGAAAGAAGGGGGCGCGATTATAGCAAGCGCGCTTTCACCAGCGGAAGAATAGGCCGGATATAGATATGCCTGATGAATATATAGGCCTCCGTCTAGTCCATTTGGCATATTGTTTTGAAGCGCACAAAGGAGAAAAATCCAGCCATCAGAAAACATCTTAAGGAGATTGCAATGCAATACGCCACCGAAAATAACGTGCAATTGACCAACCGGATGCTCGAATACAAAAGCGGCGTTCCCTGCGTCGCAGATATCAGTCTGGACTTTGATGAAGTCGCGGAATCACATGTCGTGTTGTTCAGCCGCTTGCTGCACTATCTGCGCGGAGAATCGGAATGCGCCCATTGCGACTTTACCGAACATCTGGAGCAGTGCGAACTGGGCAGATGGCTGGCGGACGAAGGTGCGGAGTGCTTCGGAAAATTGCAGGCATTCTGCCATCTGCGCGACATTCACGAGCAATTCCACCGCGACGCGGAAGCCGTGCTCGCCCACCTGCACGCGGGGAGCTGGGTAGCTGCCGAGCAAGCCTGCAAACACCAACTGTCGCTGACATTAAGGCGCGTGCTGGTGGCAATCACCGCGATGAACGCGGCGGTTCATTGGCAGGATGCGGCGGCGGTTAACTGAACGGACAGATTGAATTGTTGTTTTTTGCTTGGATGGTTTGAGTTTTCCGTTGCACCTCTGAAATTCCTCCTCCGTCGGGTTAGGCAGCCAGCTGCCCACCCGACATTTTTTTGCCATTATTTCCCAAGCCAACACCCACAGGGTGCAAGAACCTCTTCGAGGTGAATACGGGGATCTGCATGCATTGCTTCACGCAGATCGCCTATTGGCGGGCATCTTCACGAGGTTGCTGAGTCAACTTCCCGGCCGTTTCGCCAGTTTGCGTTGCAGCGTGCGGCGGTGCATGTTGAGCATGCGTGCGGTGACGGAGATGTTGTCGCCGTTGTCTCGCAGCACGCGCTGGATGTGTTCCCATTCCAGCCGTTCCACCGTGGCGGGTTGCGCTTCCAGCGGTACATCGGTGCGCGCGTTGTGGCCGAAGGCGGCAACGATTTCGTCGGCATTGGCGGGCTTGGACAGGTATTGTGTCGCGCCCAGTTTGATCGCTTCTACCGCCGTGGCGATGCTGGCGTAACCGGTCAGCACCACGATGTGCGTGGCGGGGTCGAGCTCGTGCAATGACTGCACCAGCACCAGACCGGACGCGCCGTTCATTTTCAGGTCGATCACCGCGTATTCCGGCGGATTGGCGCGCGCCAGCGGTAGCGCGGTTTCCACGCTGTTGGCGGTGGTCACCGCAAAGCCGCGCTTGGTCATGGCGCGCGACAGCACTTCCCTGAAAGTGGCATCGTCATCCACCAGCAGCATGGATGGGGTGTCGTTAGTGGTCTGGTTCATGGTTAAGCACCTTTGATCGGCAACATCACTTCGGTGGTCGCGCCGCCGCCTTCGCGGTTGAACAAACGCACGCTGCCGCCCATGCGGTCCAGCGTGGCATTGGCGAGGAACAGCCCCAAGCCGCGCCCTTCCTGTTTGGTGGTAAAGAAGGCCGAGCCTGCGCGGGCGGCGGCTTCCGGCGTGAGCCCCGGTCCGTGGTCGCGTATCTCCAGCATGATGCCGGTAGCGTCCCAGTGCAGCAGGATGTCCATCTCGTCCGGCGATGCGTCGGCGGCATTGTTGAGCAGATTCAACAGCGCGGCGCGCAGAGCCGGATCGGCGCGCAATTGCGGCGCGGGCTGCGCGCCGGAAATTTGGTAGCGGTAATGCACGGTGGGGCGCAACAGCTGCCATTCATCCAGTACGCCGTGCACGAAGGCCTCCACCGGCAGCGTGTCGGGCGTTTCCTGCGCATGCTGGATCAGCGTATTGAGGATGCGTTTACAGGCTTTGACTTGGTCGTCGAGCAGGCTCAGGCTGCTTTGCAATTCCTCGGATGTCGGCGTGTCGTTGCGTAATTCCCCGATCACCACCGACATGGTGGACAGCGGCGTGCCCAGTTCATGCGCCGCACCGGCGGCCAGTGTGCCCAGCGACACGATGCGTTCGTTGCGCAAGGTTTCCTCGCGGATGCGGTTGAGCTGCGCATCGCGGCTGCGCACCGCGCGCGCCATCTCCACCACGAAATAGGCGATCACCACCGCGCTGATAACGAAGCCCAGCCACATGCCGAGCACGTGCGTGTTGAACGCGTCGCTCAGCGGCGTGGCAGATACAGCAGACGCGGCATCCGTGGTCGCGGCGGGATGCGTTTGGCAGAAGCTGTCTGTCGCGGCGGACGGCTGAATCTGTTGCAGACTTTGATCTGTTTGCGAGTGCTGGGCGTGAGTGTCGCCGCTCGGCAGCGGGATATGCCACACCATCAGCATGCTGTAGCAGGACAGCGTGAGCGCGGCCATGCCCCAGGTGAAGCGGCGCGGCAGCGTGGCGGCGGCGATCACCAGCGGCAGCAGGTAGATCGACACGAAAGGATTGGTCGAGCCGCCGCCGTAATACAGCAGCACCGTCAACACCAGCACATCAATGCTCAACTGAAAAAAAAGTTCCAGATTGCCCACCGGATAATCCAGCGACAAGCGCCACCAGGTCAGCACGTTCGCCAAGGTCAGAAAACACACCGCGCCCAGCATCGGTATCCAGGCGAAGTCCTTGCTGAGAAAACGGTGAACCAGAATCAGCGTGGCGAACTGCGCGAGGATGGCGACACAACGCAGCAGAAAAAGCCGGCGCAGATGCGAGTGTCCGGTTTGGGCGGCGAGCAGGGATGAGTTCATGAAGCCGATTCTAGCAAAGCCCCGCCAATACTGGTGTGCGACAAAATGCCGCAGGGGCGGTGAAATTTTTTTTCATACAATCCATCCCGGAATTCACCCGTCAATTTTTGGAGAGATTGCAATGAACGTGAAGTTAAAAATGAGCACAGTGGCCGTTGCGTTGGCCATGAGCAGTCTGGCGCATGCCGCCGACACAACAACTCTGGATGAGGTGGTGGTGACCGCGCCGCAGAGCAGCGAGCCGCTGACCGTGCAGACCAATCCGAAAAAACCGCGTCAACCGGTACCGGCCCACGATGGCGCGGATTATCTGAAGACGATCCCCGGTTTTTCGGTGATTCGCAAAGGCGGAACGGATGGCGATCCGGTGTTTCGCGGCATGGCGGGTTCTCGTTTGAATATTTTGCTGGACGGCGAACAGATTCTCGGCGGTTGCGGCGGGCGAATGGATCCGCCGACGGCTTATGTGTTTCCGGCTGCATATGACCGCATCACTGTGCTGAAAGGTCCGCAGACCGTGCTGTACGGGCCGGGCAATTCGGCGGGTACGGTTTTGTTCGAGCGCAGCACCAAGCGCGAGCCGGCAGGTGTCAAAGCCAATGGCTCGCTGATGTTGGGTAGTTTCGGGCGCAACGACGAAATGGCCGAAGCGCGCGTGGGAAGCGAGAGTGCATTTTTGCGCGCGGGGGTTACCCGTTCGCAAGCCAATGACTACAAGGACGGTAGCGGCAATGCCGTGCACTCCGCCTACAAGCGCTGGAGCGGCAACGCGGCGCTGGGCTGGACACCCGACGACAATACGCGTCTGGAATTGACGCTGGCCAAGAGCGACGGCGAAGCGGCTTATGCCGATCGCGGTGTGGACGGTTCGAAGTTCGCGCGCGACAACGTGGGTTTGAAGTTCAGCAAGCAGCGCATGGGCGGACTGCTGGAAGGCATTGAAGCACAGGTGTATTACAACTACGTGGATCACGTGATGGATATTTACAGTCTGCGGGCGGGCGGCAATCCGGCCAGCATGATGGCGGCGATGAACCCGGATCGTAAAACGACGGGCGGCAAATTGCTGGGCACGTTGCAGTTGTCCGAGATGAGTCAGATCAAGTTGGGCATGGACATGCAGAATAATGTGCATACTGCACGCGTTGGGGCAGCACCGGGCTACATGGGCGACTACTCGATCAAACCGCGCGTCAAGGATGCCGAGTTCAAGAATGTCGGCGTGTTCGGCGAGTTGCATCAAGCTATGTCGGAAGCCAAGCGCGTGGTTGCAGGTTTGCGTGCCGACAGTTGGCAGGCAACCGACTATCGCGCGACCATTGCGCGTGGCATGACTACAGTGGCAAATCCGACCGCCAATCAAACTCGCAAGCAAACTTTGCCCAGCGGTTTTGCCCGTTACGAGCAGGATGTCTCGGGCGCATCGACCGCGTTTATCGGCTTGGGACATACCACGCGCGCACCGGATTACTGGGAGTTGTTCAACAAGGAAAGTCTGACCACGGCCAGTGCGTTTAACACCAATCCCGAGAAAACCACGCAACTGGATGCCGGGCTGAATTTTCGCGAGGGCGCGCTTTCCGGCTCGGTCGCGGCGTTCTACAACAAGATCACCGACTTCAATTTGATCCAGTCCAATGTCAATAAAGGCACGATGATGATGCCGGCATATGTGTCGGTCACACGCAACGTGAATGCCACGACTTATGGTGCGGAAGCGGGCACGGCTTATCAATTGTCGGATAGCTGGAAAGTGGATGGCAGCTTGGCCTATGTGCATGGCAACAATGATACCGATGGCACGGCGTTGGGGCAGATTCCGCCGCTGGAAGTGCGCTTGGGTCTTAACTACGATGACAAGGAATGGTCGTTCGGCGGCTTGCTGCGCGGTGTGGCGGCACAGAGTCGTGTGGCGGTGAATCAGGGTAATATCGCCGGGCAGGATATTGCTGCATCGGCTGGATTTGGCGTGCTTTCGCTGAATGGCGGTTGGCGCGCCAGCAAGGTGGTGCAACTGACTGCCGGTGTGGATAACCTGCTCAACAAGACTTACGCTGAGCACATCAGCCGCGCCGGAGTGATGGTGAGCGGATTTACGCAAACCACTCGCGTAAATGAAGTGGGGCGTAATGTGTGGGTGAAGGCAAACTTCGAGTTTTAATTGGTGAAATCAAGCTAAAATAACGCGCCACTTCGCAAGTTGTGGCGCATTTTTATTCAGGAGATGGAAATGAAAAGAATTCTGGGTGTGTTGGCGATGTTGGTGGCAGTTCAGGCGAATGCGGGTGAAGTGACCGTGAGCGGCGCGTGGTCGCGTGCCACCGTACCGGGGCAGGACGCGGGCATGGTGCAGTTGGTTATCACCAGCAAGCAGGCGGCGAAGCTGGTCGGTGTGACCAGCAAAGATGCGGGGAAGGCCGAGTTGCACAGCATGGTGCACGAGAACGGTGTGATGAAGATGCGCCAGGTGGCAGCGATTGATCTTGCGGCAGGCAAGGCCGTTGATCTGGGCGAAGAAGGTTATCACGTGATGTTGATGGGCTTGAAGCAACCGCTCAAGGCGGGAGAAAAAACCGAAATCACGTTGACAGTGCGCTTTGCCAGCGGTAAGGAGGAGCAGGTCAAGGTGAATGCGGACATCAAACCGCAGAGCGAGCCTGCCCAGCAAATGAAAATGAACATGAAAATGTAGTCTAACGTTTGAAGCCGGAGGTTCGCATGCTGCGCAAACTGATCTGTCTGTTGAGTCTGTCTTTGGCGGGAAATGCTTGGGCGGGTGCGAACGATGTGATGGTGGAAAAAGTCTGGATGCGCGAGAGCGTGCCGGATCAAACGTCGGCCACGGTGCAGATGAATTTGTATGCCACCAAGCCGTCGCGCCTGTTGTCGGTGAGCAGTCCACTTGCCACATCGGGCGAGATTCAGGCGGTGGTGATGCATCAGGGCAAGATGCAGACGCGCACCGTGGATAGTTTGAAGGTGGCGGCGCACAGCAGCGTTATCTTCGGCTCGCGCGGCGTGTATCTGACGCTGGTCGGGCTGAAGCAGCCGCTGGTGATCGGTGATCGCGTGCCGGTAACGCTGGTGATCGAGGTGGCGGGAACGCCTCAGACAATCAACGTCGAGGCCGAGGTCAAGGCGCTGGAATTGAGCTACGGACATTACAACAATCCGAACGCGAAAGACCATCAGTAAGGAAGCGTTAACTTCTGCGCAAACGGGCGGCCTTAGGCCGCCCGTTTCGTTTTGGGTTGCGGTAGAATGCGCGCAGAATTTTTCAGGATTAAATCATGCCACTGACCCCCGCTACCGCCGCACAAAAAGCCCGTACTCTTTCCGAAGCGCTGCCGTATATCCAGCGCTTTTTCGACAAAACCATCGTCATCAAATACGGCGGCAACGCCATGACCGACCCCAAGTTGCAAGAAGGTTTTGCGCGCGATGTGGTGCTGCTCAAGCTGGTCGGCATGAATCCCGTGGTCGTTCACGGCGGCGGGCCGCAGATCAACGAGATGCTGCAAAAAGTCGGCAAGAAGGGCGAGTTCATCCAGGGCATGCGCGTCACCGACGAAGAGACCATGGATGTGGTCGAAATGGTGCTGGGCAAGGTCAACAAAGACATCGTCAATCTCATCAACCGCTACGGCGGCAAGGCGGTCGGCTTGACCGGACAGGATGGCGGCTTCATCCGCGCCATCAAGCTGCTGCTGGAAAGCAACGACGAACCGGGCAAGATGCTGGACATCGGCCTAGTGGGCGACATCAACAAGATTGACCCGGCGATCATCACCTTCCTCGATTCCGGCGATTTCATTCCGGTCATCGCGCCTATCGGCGTGTCGCCGGATGGAGAGACCCTGAACATCAACGCCGACGTAGTGGCAGGCAAGCTGGCGGAAGTGTTGCGCGCCGAGAAGCTGGTGCTGCTGACCAACACGCCGGGCGTGCTGGACAAGAACGGCAACCTGCTGACCGGACTTACGCCCAAACAGATCGACGATCTGGTGGCGGACGGCACCTTGTCCGGCGGTATGCTGCCCAAGATCAGCTCGGCGCTGGATGCCGCGCGCGGCGGCGTGCGCTCGGTGCATATCATCGACGGGCGCGTGGAGCATGCGCTGTTGCTGGAAATTCTGACCGACGAAGGGGTGGGCACGCTCATCAAGAGCAAGTGAACGGGCGCGTCTGGATCTTCGATCTCGATAACACGCTGCACAACGCGACCCCGCACATCTTCCCGCATATCAACCGCAGCATGACCGCGTATCTGCAAGAACACTTGCAGTTGAGCGAAGACGCAGCGAATGCCTTGCGCGTGGATTACTGGCAGCGTTACGGCGCGACGCTCAGCGGTTTAATGAAGCATCACAATACCGACCCGGATCATTTCTTGTGGCATACCCACCAGTTCCCGGAATTGCATAACATGGTGCTGCGCGAACCGCGCCTGCGCCATCTGTTGAAACAGTTGCCGGGTAAAAAGGTGGTGTTCTCCAACGCGCCGCTGCATTACGCCAAGGCGGTGCTGAAGCTGTTGCGGATTGAGGATTTGTTCGATGATGTTTTTTCGATTGAGCATTCGCGCTACAAACCCAAACCGCAAACCGCCGGATTCCGCCGCTTGTTGCGCAAGCATCATCTAAATGCGGCGCAATGCGTGATGGTGGAAGACAGTGCGGAGAACCTGCTCACCGCCAAGCGCTTGGGCATGCGCACCGTGTGGGTGAGCGACGCGCTGCGTGCGCCGAGTTATGTGGATATGAAAATTCGCGATGTGTTGGAACTGTCGCGCGCAGTTGGCAAGCTGTAGGGTGGATGGGGTTGTAGGGGCGAATGAATTCGCCCCTACAAAATCGTTCGGTTGGTTTTATTGTAGGTGCGAATTTATTCGCACAAAGTTTAATGTTCGAACGGCAACTGCCGATGCGGTTTCTCGTGTGAATTTGTTTTAAGGGGGGAATGAAAATGGCAACCAAACAACCGGGCGAAAGAAAACTGCAAATCCTGCAAACCGTGGCCGAGATGCTGGAACAGCCCAAGGGCGAAAAGATCACCACGGCAGCGCTGGCGGCGCGGCTGGAGTTGTCCGAAGCGGCGCTGTATCGCCATTTCGCCAGCAAAGCGCAGATGTTCGAAGGTCTCATCGAATTCATCGAACAGACCGTGTTTGGCCTGGTCAACAAGATCGCCACCGAAGAGCAGGACGGCCTGAAACAAGTGGAAGGCATCCTCGCGCTGCTGCTCGGCTTCGCCCAAAAGAATCGCGGCATGACGCGCGTGCTGATCGGCGACGCACTGGTCAACGAAGACGAACGCCTGCAACAGCGCATCAACCAATTTCTCGACCGCATCGAAACCACCCTCAAACAGTCGCTGCGCATCGCCACCACCCAGGGCAAGCTGGATGCCGATGCCGACATAGGCGCGCACGCCAACCTGCTGCTGTGCTACGTCGTCGGACGCTGGAACCAGTTCGGAAAAAGCGGCTACACCCGCGACCCGATGGCGCAATGGCCGCAGCAGTGGGGGATTTTGCGGCGGCAGTTCAATTAATTTCTTTCAATAGCTATCTATCCCGCAAGCGCCGTCAATAGGTGATCTGCACGCGGTATCAGCTGAAGATGCCCGTGTTTCCTGCCTTGCGCTTAGGGTATGTATTTGCTTTTTTGGGAAAATCGGACGGAAAGTCCAAGAAGCCCCAGCCAAAGCAGGTTTACTAATCGGGCTCGGATGTTACAATTCATCGGTTGCGTGCCGAACTAATTTGGATATACCCAGTGATTAAAAAAATACTCGTCGCCAACCGGGGGGAAATTGCAGTCCGTATCGTGCGTGCGTGCTCAGAGATGGGCATTAAGTCGGTCGCCGTTTATACGGATGCGGATCGTCATGCCTTGCACGTCAAAAAGGCGGACGAAGCCTACCACCTCGGTTCCGAGCCGGTCTCCGGCTATCTTAATGCGCATAACATCGTCAATGTCGCCGTGACATCGGGCTGCGATGCGTTGCATCCGGGCTATGGTTTTCTTTCGGAAAATCCGGAGCTGGCGGAGATATGCGATCGCCGTGGCATCAAGTTTATCGGTCCGAGTTCGGATGTGATCCGCCAGATGGGCGACAAGATTCAGGCGCGTAACGCGATGATCGCTGCCGGTATTCCTTGCGTGCCGGGCAGCGATGGCAATCTCGCCGATGTGGAAGAGGCGCGCGTGCTGGCACAGCAAATCGGCTATCCCGTGATGCTCAAAGCCACTAACGGCGGCGGCGGGCGCGGCATTCGCCGTTGCGATAATGAAAAAGACCTGCTGGGCAATTACGAGCGGGTGATTTCGGAAGCCAGCAAGGCATTCGGCAAGCCGGAAGTATTCATGGAAAAATGCGTGGTCAATCCGCGCCACATCGAAGTGCAGGTGTTGGGAGACAGCTTCGGCAATGCCATTCACCTGTTTGAACGCGATTGTTCCATCCAGCGGCGCAACCAGAAGCTGATTGAGATTGCGCCTTCGCCGCAGATCAGCCCGGAACAACGCGAATACATCGGCAATCTGGCGGTCAAGGCGTGCAAAGCCGTGGGTTACGAGAACGCGGGCACGGTCGAGTTTTTGCTCGATCAGGACGACAGCTTCTATTTCATGGAAATGAACACCCGCATTCAGGTCGAGCATACCGTGACGGAAACCATTACCGGTATCGACCTGGTGCGCGAACAGATTCGCATCGCCGACGGCTTGCCGCTGCAATACAAACAGGATGAGGTCAATTTTCGCGGTTTTGCCATGGAATTCCGCATCAATGCGGAAGACCCCCAAAACGGCTTTATGCCCAGTTTTGGCAAGATCACGCGTTACTACGCGCCGGGCGGTCCCGGTGTGCGCATCGATGCGGCGATGTTCAGCGGTTACGTGGTTCCACCCTATTTCGACTCAATGTGCGCCAAGCTCACGGTCTGGGCGCTCACATGGGAAGAGGTGGTCGAACGCGGTCGGCGTGCGCTTAACGATATGCTGGTATATGGTGTCAAGACCACCATTCCGTATTATCAGGAAATACTGAAGCATCCTGATTTCAGGAGTGGGATATTCAACACCTCGTTCGTGGAATCGCACCCGGAACTGATCGAATACGTTACCAAGATTCCGCCGGAACTGAGGGCGGCGGCCATTGCGGCGGCGATAGCCGCGCACGAAGGCATTTAATTTCAACCTAACCTTAAGTTAATACCATGGCAAAGACCCACATTTCCGAGTTAGTCCTGCGCGACGGACATCAATCCATCATTGCCACGCGCATGCACACTGACGACATGCTGCCCATCTGTTCCAAACTGGACAGCATAGGTTTCTGGTCGCTGGAAGCATGGGGTGGAGCCACTTTCGATTCCTGCGTACGCTTCCTCAAAGAAGACCCGTGGGAGCGCCTCAGAGTGTTGCGCAAAGCATTGCCCAACAGCCGCATCCAGATGTTGCTGCGCGGCCAGAATCTGTTAGGCTACCGCCATTATTCCGACGACGTGGTGCGCGAATTCGTCAAGAAATCCGCCAGCAACGGCATCGACGTGTTCCGCATTTTTGACGCGATGAACGACATGCGCAATCTGCGCGTTTCCATCGAAGCCGTGAAGAAAGCCGGCAAGCATGCCGAAGGCTGTATCAGCTATACCACCAGCCCGGTGCACGACATCCCGCAATTCGTGCTGCTGGCCGCCGAACTGGAAGCGCTGGGTTGCGACACCATCTGCATCAAAGACATGGCCGGTCTGCTCACGCCTTACGCCACGTTCGAGTTGGTTACCGCGCTGCGCGCCGCCATCAACATCCCCATCCACCTGCACAGCCATGCCACTTCCGGTTTGTCCGGCATGTGTTTCCTCAAGGCGGTGGAAGCGGGCGCGACCATTTTGGATACCTGCAACTCGTCTTTCGGCGAAGGTGCCAGCCATTCCTCGACCGAGAGCGTGGTTGCCGCGCTGCAAGGCACGCCTTACGACACCGGCCTCGACCTTGGTGCATTGCAGGAAATCACCGCCTACTTCACCGAAGTGCGCAAGAAATACTGGCAGTTCGAAAGCGCCCACACCGGCGTGGATTCGCGCGTGCTGGTCAACCACGTACCCGGCGGCATGATCTCCAACTTGTCCAACCAGCTCAAAGAACTGGATGCGCTCAGCCGCATGGACGAAGTGCTGGACGAAATCCCGCGCGTGCGCGAAGACATGGGCTACCCGCCGCTGGTCACGCCGACTTCGCAGATCGTCGGTACGCAGGCCGTGCTGAATGTGCTGACCGGAGCGCGCTACAAATCCGTGACCAACGAAGTGAAAAATTATCTGCTCGGTCATTACGGCAAAGCGCCGGGCAAGGTCAACGAAGAAGTCAGGAAGCTGGCGGTCGGTGATGGAGAAGTGGTGACTTGCCGTCCGGCGGATTTGCTGGAAAATGAAATGGGCAGGCTCGTCGCGGATAGCGAAACCTTCGCCAAGAGCGAGGAAGACGTGCTCACCTTTGCCATGTTCCCGGACATCGGCAAAACCTTCCTGCAAGAACGCAACGCCAACACGCTCAAGCCCGAGCAGTTGCTGACCCGCGAGGCTGCCGCCACCGCGTCGGAGCGTTACGCACCCAACGAATTCAAGGTCACGCTGCACGGCGAAACTTTCCACATCAAGCTCACCGGCAGCGGACATCACGGCGAAACACAACGCCCGTTCTACGTTTCCGTCGATGGCATTTCGGAAGAAGTCATCGTCGAAACGCTGAACGAAATCGAAGTGTCCGGCGGCAAGAGCAACGGCAAGAAAAAGGCTGCCAAGGCCGTATCGGAGTCATCCCGCCCGCGCCCGTCGCATGAGGGGTGTGTAACCACTGCCATGCCCGGCACTATCGTGGATGTGAAGGTCAAGGTCGGCGACCAAGTCGAAGCGGGAGACGGCGTGCTGGTGATCGAAGCCATGAAAATGGAAAACGAAATTCAGGCACCGCAAAGCGGCGTGGTAATTAGCGTCCACGTCAAAAAAGGCGAAAGCGTCGCGCCGGATGAGACGCTGGTCGAGATTCAGTGCACCTGAGCAGAGGGTGCGTTGGGGCGAATTCATTCGCATTGGAAATGAAACAAAGAAGGGTGCGGAAACGCACCCTTCTTTGTTTTGGTTTGCGGAATTCAATGAAGGTCGGGATTTGCGCTAGCCACTGGCAGTCAGTGCTTGATGCGAATTCCAGCCGTCACTTCACATAATCGAGAACAGACCAATTGCCGCCATTGCACTATTCAAAATATGCTGCCGTCCAGTTAAACAATTGACGATTTCAACGCACCACTTAAAGAAGTGGTATTGGGTACAATGCCCTAATAGTAACGAGTTGTAGCCTACGGTTTTTTGCCTATGAGTCTGATCAAATCCCGAAAACGCGTTGCCGACCACGGAGAGGTATTCACACCCGCATGGATGGTCGATGCCATGCTCGACCTCGTGAAGGAAGAGTCGGAACGCATTGATTCGCGTTTTCTGGAACCGGCATGCGGAAGCGGTAACTTTATTGTCAAGGTCTTGCGGCGCAAGCTTGCCGCCGTTGAACTCAAGTTTGGGAAGTCAGACTTTGAAAAACAGCACTATGCGCTTCTTGCGCTGATGTGCATCTACGGGATCGAACTTCTGGCAGACAACATCGCCGAGTGCCGTGCAAACATGTTGGAGATTCTCACTGAATATCTGGACATCGACGAGACTGATGACCTGTGCCGCGCCGCGACCTATGTGTTATCGCAGAATCTAGTCCACGGTGATGCCTTGACGATGTGCGTCAGCAGTGGCGAGCCAATTACTTTTGCCGAATGGGGCTACCTGGGCAAGGGCAAGTTTCAGCGCCGCGACTTTCGCTTCGACACCCTGACCCATTCGTCGGCCTACAGTCAGGAAGGGACGCTCTTTGCCCACCTCGGCAAGCACGAGATATTCATGCCGACCAAGACCTACCCGCCGATGACGGTGAGCGAGTTGGCTTCTATGGAGGGAGATTGAACATGGCCAAAATCGACGTAAAAGGCACGTCCGTTACCGTCATATCCGGCGGCATCGACGATTACATTTCTCTCACGGACATCGCCCGCTACAAGGACAGTGAACGCACCGACTACATCATCCAGAATTGGCTCAGGAACCGGAACACCATCGAATTCATGGGCATCTGGGAGCAGCTCAACAACCCGGATTTTAATCCCATCGAATTCGATGGGATTAGACGGCAGGCCGGACTGAACAGCTTCGTGCTCACCGCCAAGCGATGGATCGAAGCCACTGGCGCCATCGGTATCACGTCTAAGGCGGGCCGGTACGGCGGCACTTACGCCCACAAGGACATCGCCTTCGAGTTCGCCTCCTGGGTGTCGGTCGAATTCAAGCTCTACCTCATCAAGGAATTCCAGCGCCTGAAAGAGACGGAATACCAGCAACTGGGTTGGGACATCCGCCGCAACCTGACCAAAATCAACTACCGCATCCACACCGATGCCATCAAAACCCACCTGATCCCGCCGCTACTCACCTCGCAGCAGATCACCCTCATCTATGCCAGCGAGGCGGACTTACTGAACATGGCGCTGTTCGGCAAAACCGCGAAACAGTGGCGCGATGAAAACCCCGGCAACAAGGGCAACATCCGCGACGAGGCCAATGTCTCGCAACTGGTGTGTCTGGCCAACCTGGAAACGCTGAACGCGCATTTCATTCATCAGGGGCTGGCGCAGGCCGAACGGCTGAAACTGCTGAACCAGACCGCCATCCATCAGATGAAGCTGCTGTTGGCGGATGCGGGCACACGGCGACTGGAAGGGAAACAGTCATGACCGAACAGGTCAGTTTCACCCTGCGCGGTCGCAATCCTGATGTACTGACCTGCATTGCTAATCTTTCCAACGACGAGGTATTCACTCCGCCAGAGTTCGCCAACAGGATGCTGGATACCCTTGCCGAAGCGTGGGCGGCCAGCCACAACGGGGCAAACCTCTGGGCGGACAAAACCGTGAAGTTCCTCGACCCGTGCACCAAGTCGGGCGTGTTCCTGCGGGAGATCACCCGCCGCTTGGTCGAAGGGCTGGTACTATTGCAGTGGGGGAAAAAATGACAGAAAAATCACAGTCCAATCTTGGCGGCATCGTTTTTTACGAGGGAGCGCAATGGATTCGCGCGGACTTCCATTTGCATACCCGCGCAGACCGCGAGTTCAAGTACACGGGTGATGACAACTTCTACAACAGCAACTATGTGGATGCGCTGGAGAAGGCGGGCATCCGACTGGGCGTCATCACCAATCACAACAAGTTCGACTTCGATGAGTTCAAGGCACTGCGCAAGACGGCCCAAAAGAAGGGGATTGCGCTGCTGCCAGGCGTCGAGTTGTCGGTAAACGACGGAGCCAATGGCATCCACACGCTCGTTGTGTTCTCGGACGAATGGATCGACGAGCACAACCACATCAACCCCTCCCTGACCAGCGCATTCGAAGGCAAAACGCCCGCGCAGTACGAGCAGGAGAATGGCCGCACCTCGTGGTCACTTCTGGAGACGATCAAGAAGCTGGAAAGCTATCACCGGGATTTTTTCCTCGTCTTTGCCCATGTTGAAGCACCGAGTGGGTTGTGGGCGGAACTGGATGGCGGCCGACTCACTGAGTTAGGGCAAAATGAGTTCTTTCGGCGCAGATCCCTTGGCTTCCAAAAGGTTCGCACGCACGACGGCGCGGGCAAAGACAAACCATGCCGCACCAAAATTCAAAGCTGGTTGCAGAGCTGGTACCCAGCCGAGCTGGATGGCAGCGACCCCAAGTGCATCGATGAAATCGGCAGAGGCAAAACCAGCTATCTCAAGCTGGGCGAGCTGTCCTTCGAGGCGGTCAAGTTTGCCTTGAGCGATCCCGCTGCACGGGTGGCTATGGAGCCGCCCAAACATCAGGCGTCGCACATCCGCAGTATCCACTTTGATGGCGGCATCCTCGACGGGCAGACACTGCACTTCTCTCCCGAACTGAACACGCTGATCGGCATCCGTGGCAGCGGTAAGTCGTCCATCCTGGAGGCGGTGCGCTACGCCCTCGACATTCCACGGGGAGAAAAGGCACAGGACACCAAGTACAAGGATGAATTGATCCGCCACACCATCGGCAGCGGTGGCAAGGTGACACTGACGGCCTGCGATGTGTACGGGCAGGAATTCACCATCTCCCGCATCTTCCGCGAAGCGCCGAACGTCTACTTGGGCGGCAAATTGCAGCCCGGCGTGTCGATCCGGGAAACCGTGTTGCGCCGCCCGATCTACTTCGGGCAGAAAGACCTCTCCAGCACCGGCGAAGGCTTCGAGACCGACCTGGTGGAAAAGCTGGTTGGCGAGAAGCTCCGTGTTCTGCGTGACGAGATCGAAGCCCAACGTCAGCACGTGCGCGAAGCCGCCCAGCGCTGGCTCAAGCTCAGCAATACCGCCGAACTCAAGCGCGACTACGAGACCCAGCTCACCGATGCCAACTTCCGGCTGAAGAAGTTCGAGGAGTACGGCGTCGCCGATAAGCTCCAAAAGCGCCTTGGCTTCCAGCAGGATGCTGCTGCGCTTGCACGCATGAAGGAGCGGGCAGACAACTTCATCCTCGCTCTGGGGCAATTGATCGCCGAACATGAGGACGAATTGCGTAACGCCACGAGTTACGTGTCCAAGCAGAACCCGGACTTCTTCACGGCCTACTACGCCGAGTTTTCCAACCTCGTCGCCAAGATCGAACAACTCAATAAAATCGAGCAGGAGGCGCGTGCCATTACGGGCCGTCTCCACGCCAAACAGGGTGAGTTTGACGGTGCGCGCATCAGCCTTCAGGAAGAGTTCGCACAAGTCGAGCGGCAACTGGCACAGGAACTCAAGCAAACCGGCATGACCGCCATCCAGCCGGACGACTTTCTGGCACAGCAACAGCGCAAAACCAAGGCGGAGCAGATGCTGGAGGCGCTGGCCAAGCAGGAGTCGCAGCAAACCAGCATCCGCGATGCCTTGTTTGCCGAAATCGACAAGCTCAACGAGCTTTGGCTGCGCGAGTTCAATACCATCAAGGCGGAGCTGGATCGGGTGAACGCTGGCCACACCGCCCTGCAGATCGAAGCCGACTTCAAGGGCGACAAGGAAGCGGCCATCAGCTTCATGCAGCAGCTCTTTAAGGGCAGCAGCATCCGCGAGACCACCCTGCGCGCGGTCATGGAGGATTACGCCGATTTCGGCGGGCTGTTGCGCGCCCTGCCGGGAGCCTTGGCCAAGGCCGGCAGTACCCCCGAGGTCTTCGAGAAGACCTTCATGCAGAACTTGGCCGAGTTCGTCACCTGGCAGGTGCCCAACCGCTTCGTCATCCGCTATCGCGGCAAGGAGCTGAAGCACCACTCGCTCGGGCAGCGCGCTTCGGCGCTGCTGTTGTATGTGCTCAGCCAACGGCAGAACGACGTGATCATTATCGACCAGCCGGAAGACGATCTGGACAACCAGACCATCTACGATGATGTGATCAAGCTGCTGCGCGAGATGAAACCGCACGCCCAATTCATCTTCGCCACCCACAACGCCAATTTCCCGGTGCTGGGTGACGCGGAGCAAGTGCACGCCTGCCAGTACCAGGACGAGAAAGTCGCCACGCAAAGCGGCAGTATCGACGCCCGTCCGGTGCAGGACGCCATTATCAATATCATGGAAGGAGGCCAGGAAGCCTTCAACCGACGCAAAGAGGTTTACAACCTATGGAAACCACAGAGCTGATCGACATCCTTAGCCGGGGCGAGGACAGCCGCCATCAGTTCAAGGAGAACTTCACCAATGCCGATGCGTTGGCGGCCGAGATCGTCGCCTTCAGCAACACCGCTGGCGGGAAGATTTTCATTGGCGTGCAAAACGATGGCTCAGTGCTTGGCTTGTCAGGCGCAGACATTGACCGCTTGAACCAGCTCATTTCAAACAGTGCATCCCAGAACGTGCGGCCCGCTGTGAACCCACTCACAGAGAACGTGCCGCATCCGAATGGCACCGTGATGGTGCTCACCATTGCGGAAGGTGTCAGCAAGCCCTACATGGACAAGAACGGCGCGATCTGGGTAAAGAATGGCGCGGACAAGCGGCGCGCCACTTCGCGCGAGGAAATCCAGCGCCTGTTCCAGCAAGCGGGCTTGGTGCACGCCGACGAAACGCCCGTGGCGGGCTTGGGCGCGGGCGATGTGGACATGCCCTATTTCGAAGCCTTCTTTGAGCGGCAATTCGGCGAGCCGCTCGCTCAGCATAACCAGCCGCTGCCGCTGTTGCTGACCAACATGAACCTGATGAACCAGGGGCAGCTCAACGTGGCGGGCAGCCTGCTGTTTGCCAAGGCGCCGCAGTACGCGCTGCCCGCCTTCATCGTCAAGGCCGTTGCTTTTGTCGGCATCCGGGTCGAGGACGAACGCTACATCGACAGCCGCGACATCACCGGCAAACTGGCGGATGTGTTCTTGCAGACGCTGGGCTTCATCGTCGCCAACACCCGCGCCGCGCAGGACGAGCAGGGCTTCAATTCCCAAGGCCAGCCCGAGATTCCCCGCATCGTCTGGGAAGAGCTGGTCGCCAACGCCCTCATCCACCGCGACTACTTTATCAGCGCCCCGGTGCGTGTGCTGGTGTTTGCGAATCGGGTCGAGATCATCAGCCCCGGACACCTGCCCAATAACCTGACGATCGAGAACGTCAAAGCCGGTAACTCCAACATGCGCAATCCCGTCCTCGCTTCCTTCGCCGCCAAGCTCCTGCCCTATCGTGGCTTAGGCAGCGGCTTGCTGCGCGCTCTGCGGGCATGGCCTGACATTGAACTCATCGATGACCGCGCGGGTAATCTGTTCAAGGTCATCGTTACGCGACCTGACACATTGTCGGCAATGCGCGAGGAAGCGCGCCCATGAGCGAGCAAGTTGCCTTCACCCTGCGCGGTCGCAATCCCGATGTACTGACCTGTATTGCCAATCTTTCCAACGACGAGGTATTCACCCCGCCAGAGTTT
Organism: Sideroxydans sp.; assembly: GCA_028710605.1. Taxonomy (GTDB): domain Bacteria; phylum Pseudomonadota; class Gammaproteobacteria; order Burkholderiales; family Gallionellaceae; genus Sideroxyarcus. The sequence goes on along the minus strand of JAQTTU010000001.1, from coordinate 70,333 downwards.
GCCAACCGGATGCTCGATACCCTTGCCGAGGCGTGGGCGACCAGCCACAACGGGGCGAACCTCTGGGCGGACAAAACGGTGAAATTTCTCGACCCGTGCACTAAGTCGGGCGTGTTCCTGCGGGAAATTACCAGCCGACTGAACAAAGGTCTCGCAGACGAAATGCCGAACCTTGAAAAACGGGTCAATCATATCCTGACGAAGCAAGTGTTCGGCATCGGCATTACGCATCTCACCAGCCTGCTGGCGCGGCGCAGCGTGTATTGCTCGAAGCACGCCAATGGAGCGCACTCCATCGCCAAGGGCTTTAACAGTGAGGCGGGCAATATCTGGTTTGAGCGTACCGAGCACAAATGGGCCAACGGCAAATGCACATTTTGCGGCACCAGCCAAGCGGCGCTGGATCGCGGCGAGGCGCTGGAAACTCACGCTTACGCGTTCATTCACACAGACAACATCAAGACTCGAATGACCGAGTTGTTTGGAGGCAATATGCAGTTCGATGTCATCATTGGGAATCCGCCGTATCAGTTGGACGACGGCGGCTTTGGCAAGAGTGCCGCACCGATTTATCAGTTGTTCGTGGAGCAGGCCAAGAAGCTCGAACCACGTTATCTGTCTCTGGTGATTCCAGCGCGCTGGTTCGCTGGCGGGAAAGGCCTCGATGACTTCAGAGAGGCTATGCTTACCGATAATCGCTTGCGCTCCATTGATGACTACCTCAGCGCGGCGGATGTATTTCCGGGCGTGGGTCTCAAAGGTGGCGTGTGTTACTTCCTATGGGAACGGGATAACCCCGGCCTCTGCCGCGTGACCACCCGCTTCAAGGATTGGCCTGTTTCGACCACCACGCGACGGTTGCTTGAACAGGGCGCGGATGTGTTCATTCGCTTCAATGAAGGGCTGTCGATTCTCAAGAAAGTCGTTTCTGGCGAAACGGGGCAAACTGAAACACTCTTGCTACCAGAAAGAAAGCGATTTGATCGGCTCGTCAGCTCCAGAAAGCCGTTCGCACTTGAAACAACTTTCAAGGGCAAGGCAACAAAGCGCGCTGGTGATGTGCTCATCTACCAGAACGGCGGGACAGGGTACGTCGCGAGAAACTCCGTGCCGTCTGGCACTGAACTCATTGACAAGTGGAAGATTTATGTTGGCCGCGCTGCGCCCGGCACCGGCAATCGCGACACCTACCCGCATCGCATCCTCAGTACGCCCTTCATTGGTGAGCCGGGCAGCATCTGTTCCGAAACCTATTTGTGCATCGGCCCGCTCGATTCCAAGAGCGAGGCCGAGAGTGTTTTGTCCTACCTCACCTGCCGTCTGACGCGCCTGCTGATTCTTCTGCACAAACCATCGCAAGACACCACGCGCAAGGTTTACACCTTCGTGCCAACGCAGGATTGGAATAAACAGTGGACGGACGCTGACCTCTACGCGAAGTACGGCCTGACGGTCAGTGAGATTGCCTTCATTGAAAAGATAGTCCGCCCGATGGATCTCGCCAGTGATTTGCTCGAAGATGTCACGGTAGTCGAAGAAGATGACTAAGCCCATCGAGGAAATCCTCGCTCCCAAGCCGGAAGCCCGCCCGCGCATCTACGCCTACTCGATTGACGACAAGGCACACAAAGGTCTGCTCAAGGTGGGGCAGACGACGCGCAATGTGAAGCAGCGCATCGCGGAGCAGGTGAAGACCGCCGCCATCAAGAACTATCGCATTGAGCTGGAGGAGTCTGCCGAGCGCGACGACTGCACCCTGTTCAGCGATCACGATGTGCGCGCGGCGCTGGTGAGGAAGGGTTTCGAGAACGTCGAGTTGGAGTGGATGCGTTGCTCGCTCAAGGAGGTGAAGACCGTGCTCGCCGAGCTGCGCACCGGCCAGAAATTCACGGGTACGCACCACGAAACTTTCCCGATGCGCTGGGAGCAGGCAGAGGCCGTGGCCAAGACTTCTGACTACTACAAGTCGATCTGGGCCGAAGACAAGAATGCCGTTCCGCGTTTTCTGTGGAACGCGAAGATGCGCTTTGGCAAGACCTTCACCACCTACCAGTTGGCGAAGAAGCTGAAGGCCAAGCGGGTGCTCGTGCTGACGTTCAAGCCTGCGGTCGAGGATGCCTGGCAAAGCGACCTTGAATCGCATGTCGACTTTGATGGGTGGCAGTACCTGTCGAAATCCTCCGGCGGCGATCCGACGCAGATCAACGCCAAGAAGCCGGTGGTCTATTTCGGTTCTTTTCAGGACTTGCTAGGCCGCGACGCTGCGGGGAACATCAAGCCCAAGAACGAGTGGCTGCATACGGTGAATTGGGACCTTGTGGTGTTTGACGAGTACCACTTCGGCGCCTGGCGCGAAACTGCAAAAGAACTGTTCGAGGGCGAGGATGAGGCCGTTGCGAAGAAGGAGGCTAAGCTCGAATACGCCGCCGGACTGGAGGACATGAACGAAGACTTCACCGTGCTCTCGGAGAAGGAAACCGAATTCCTGCCCATCACCACACGGGCTTACCTGTATCTCTCCGGCACGCCGTTCAAGGCGCTGTCCACCGGGGAGTTCATCGAGGAGCAGATTTTCAACTGGACGTACACCGACGAGCAGCGTGCCAAGGAAGTGTTCGCCGAAACGAACCCGGGCCAGCGTAACCCCTACGGTGCGCTGCCGCAGATGCGGCTGCTGACCTATCAGATGCCGGACGAACTACTGGCCATTGCGAGCGGCGGCGAGTTTGACGAGTTCGACCTCAACGAGTTTTTCGCCGCGACCGGCGCGGGCAAAACCGCAAAATTCACGCACAAGAGCGATGTGCAGAAGTGGTTGGACATCATCCGTGGGGGCTATGCTCCCAAATCGGTCGAGCATCTGAAGACGGGTACGCGGCCACCGTTTCCGTATTCGGATGTGCGTGTGCTGCCCTATTTGCAGCACGCGTTCTGGTTCCTGCCCAACGTCGCAGCTTGTCATGCGATGGCGAACCTGCTGGCGGAAAAGCACAACGTCTTTTGGCATGACTACACAGTGGTCGCCGCCGCAGGTGCCTCGGCGGGCATCGGGCTGGAGGCGTTGCCGCCGGTGCGCAAAGCGATCGGCAGCGGATTCGACACCAAGACCATCACGCTGTCGTGCGGCAAGCTCACCACGGGCGTCACCGTGGCGCAGTGGTCGTCGATCTTGATGCTGCGCAATCTCAAGTCACCCGAGACCTATTTTCAGGCCGCGTTCCGCGTGCAGTCGGCGTGGTCGATCAAAAACCCCAACGGCGACAACCCGAACGAGGAGGAGATGCTCAAACCCGTCTGCTTCGTGTTTGACTTCGCGCCCACCCGCGCCCTGCGGCAACTCTCGGAATACGGGATCGGCCTGTCGCCCAATGAGTCGAACCCGGAGAATGCGGTCAAGGAGCTCGTATCGTTTCTGCCCGTGCTGGCCTATGACGGCGCGAACATGACGCAGATTGACGCGGGTGGCATTCTCGACATCGCGATGGCAGGCACCTCGGCCACGCTGCTGGCTCGCAAGTGGGAGAGCGCAATGCTGGTAAACGTGGACAACGACACGCTCCGCCGCATCATGGGCAACGCCGATGCCATGGCCGCCGTGGAGCGGATCGAAGGCTGGCGTTCGCTGGGTGACAACGTCATCGAAACGATCATCAACAAGAGCGAGAAGGTCAAGGAACTCAAGAACAAGGCGAAAAACAAGGAGCTGACGGAGAAGCAGAAAAAGCAACTCACCGACGAGGAGAGGGAATACAAGTCCAAACGCAAGCTGGTGCAGGAAAAGCTGATCAAGTTCGCAACCCGCATTCCGGCGTTTATGTACCTCACCGACTTCCGCGAGAACACGCTGCAGGATGTGATTACCAAGCTCGAACCGGACATGTTTCTCGCAGTCACCGGATTGACGGTCAAAGACTTCCACTTGCTCGTCCGCCTGAAGGTGTTCAACACCGAGCAGATGAACCAAGCCGTCTTCGCCTTTCGTCGTTACGAAGACGCATCACTTCGCTATACGGGAATCGAGAGCCATGAGGGTTTAAGACACTATGGGCTATACGACACCGTGGTGGCGAAGGATTGAAGGGGCAGTAGTGGTGCGTCTTGAAATGGTGCGCGGGCGCATTTTGCGTGATGACATATCGTGAAGAAGCGCATGGATAGGGCATCTACGTCTTGCATTCGATGGAGATTCCCGTGTTTTGTGGCTTGCGGCGCGATGCGTATTTTTGTTTTCAGGTTTCGGCAGGGGGAAGTGGCGGGGTCACAAGACTTTGCCTTCTTTTTTCGCCCAGTAGGAAACCGTGCCCGGCACTTGGCTGCGGCGTTCAAACTCGGCCTCGGAGTAAAGCAGCAAATCCACACCCACGCCCATTCGCCCGATGGCCGCTTTCAGGCGCAGATACTCCGCCGCCTTATCCGGCAATTCCCGCTCAACGACCATCAGGTCGAGGTCTGAATCCTTGTCAGCGTCTCCGCGCGCTTGCGAGCCGAATAAAATCACTCGCGCAGGCGAACCGCTATTGGCGACGATGCGAGCCACAGCAGACTGCAATTTTTCCGGGGTCAACGAATTGTGTTGCAAAGCCGCTCTCCTTGAGGATGGCGTTATTCTATGCGAATTTCAGTTGCGGGAATTGTAAACAAGGCTGCCCAGCGGCATCGGTTCATCGTCATGGCGAAACTCAACAGTATTTTTAATACTGATTCTCGCCCGGCAAAAAATCGCTCCCGTTTTACATTTTAAAAACACAACATCACGGGAAGGCGCATGGATAGGCGATCTACGTCATTTTATTGATGAAGATGCCCTATTCATGCGTTTCTCCGGGCAGGTGTGTTTTGAAAAATCGGAAAATGTGTGCATTAGTGCCCCAATAAAAAGCCGTCATCAGTTTCTTCGGACATTGGAATTCCTGTTAATCCTAGGCAGTTTTTTCAGAACCAAACCCCTCCCAACCTCCCCTTGTCAGGGGAGGAGCCGAGCAGACTAGCGGGAAATTCGTTCGATGGCTTCTGCCGCATTGATGATGAAAATGCCCTCGTAGTGTTTGAGCGAAATCAGATCGTCGTCGCCTGAAACGATCAAGTCTGCGTGCGCTGCCAATGCGGCTGCGATGACGTGATCGTCATCCGGGTCGTTTAGAACAACGCGGGGAATGTGGGTGGGCGAGACAAGTTTAATTGCCGCCCTGTAATCGGCTAAAACAGTGCGCGCATTTTTATCAATTGCTGATAATCGTTTGCTGGCTGAGGGGCGCGTCAGCACTTCTGCTAATTCATCGAGTAGTACCGCACTGCTATTAAGCTGTACGCTTCGAGCAAACGATACGGTGTGCCGCGCCATAACATCGCCGAAAAAACCACATTCGTATCCAGAACCATCCGCACGGATCAGTCGCTTATTTTTTGCTGAATTGAGCGCGACGTTCAGTTCGGGCAGCTTTAATTTCAGCAGCAATTTCTTCTTCAGTTAGCGGAGTTACGCCCGCAGCTTCCATCGCCGGGGCGACCGAGAGCAAGCGGTCGAGTGCCGCGCGCTTGCTGGCCTTGTCCGCTAGAAATTCTACAAAGTCTTCAATTTCGGCAAACTGTTGCGGTGGAAGTTGCCTGATTTTTTCGATTAACACTTGTTCGACCGCGCTCATGATTATTGCCTCGTGCATTTGTTGTTCGGAAATGCTAGCACAACTGATTTGCCAATATTTGCAGGGCGGAAGTTTGGGAATAAGGCGGGGTAAAATGCTCCACTCCACAACCCGACAATCAGATTTCCACGTTCAACCCCTGATTAGCAAATGGGATAGTTCGGTATATGACGGGAAAACGTGATCCAAGCTAATCAATCCAGCTTGATGCTCAATAGCAGTCGCGATAATCAGGCGGTCGGCAGGGTCTCGATGATGCACGGGCAGGTTTGCTGCACGAACGGCGATGCTACGGTCAACCGGAAGGCAGCTTACGCCCGAGCCGGTCAAGCTGCTCTCAAGCCAGAGCTCAAATTCAAGCTTCAGTTGCACGCGGTTGTTGCGAACCAACCATGCAATTTCCCAACATGAAACTGCACTTACCGCCAAAGCATCGGCCGTCTCGATTTGTTCGACAATAGCAGTCGGCAAAGGATTGGAGCTGCTGTCAACCCATCGAACCCAAACGTGGGTATCGAGGACAATCATTTCAGTGCGTCCCAATCGCCTTCCGGTGTTGCCGGGGTGATCAGGTCATCCGCCATCACTACGCTTCCGGCCAGTAATGGTGATGGTTTGCGGCGAGCTGGGGTATTGCTCTGGAGTGATATTTTTCCTTCGAGTGGGAGCACGATTATTTCCAGACGCTGAAAATCCAGTTCGGGCGGCAGGCTGATAATGACTTGATGGTTTATCGATTCGGTGACGTAACGTAAAGCTTGCATGGCGCGCTCCCCCAGCTATTTGTATGACGGTTATGATAGTTGAAGTATGGGGCACACGCTACCGCGACCTACTGTGGAGTCTGGTCTGCGCGGACAGGAGAATATACTTTCCTGAAATTAGGAACGTCTGAGCGAAAGTGCATATGTGTGAACACCCACAGGGCGCAAGAACCACTTCGAGGTAAATTCACACCTACAAAAAACAAAAAAAGGGGGAAGCCGCCCCCCTTTTTTTCTACTACACAATCAAAACCAACTCAGCTCGGTTCCCGGTATTGCGCTTCCATCAACTTCGCCTGCGCCGCAGCCAGACGGGCGATAGGCACGCGCGGGCCGGAGCAGGAGACGTAGTTGAGGCCGATGTGGTGGCAGAAATGGATGGAGCCGGGGTGGCCGCCATGTTCGCCGCAGATGCCCATTTTCAGGTCGGGGTTGGTCTCGCGACCCCTTGTTATGGCCATCTTCATGATCTGTCCGACACCCTTGATGTCCAGCACTTCAAACGGATTGTCTTGCAGGATTCCGGTCTCGTTGTAAGCGGGCAGGAATTTGTTTTCCGCATCTTCGCGGCTGAACGAGAAGGTGGCTTGGGTGAGGTCGTTGGTGCCGAACGAGAAGAACTCGGCGATCTCGGCCATGCGTCCGGCGCGCACGCAGGCACGCACCACTTCCAGCATGGAGCCGAACTTGAATTGCACGTCAATGCCGTAGGTCGAGTTCACTTCCGCATGGATGCGTTTCACGTAGCTGTGGATACGTTTGAGTTCTTCCACCGTGGCCACTTGCGGCACCATGATTTCGGGGTGAATTTCGATGCCTTCCTTGGCGCACAGCGCGGCGGCTTCGAGCACCGCGCGGATCTGCATGGAATAGATTTCGGGATAGGTGATGCCCAGCCGCACGCCTCTATGCCCCAGCATCGGGTTGACTTCGGACAAGGCGCGCACTTTTTTCAGCACGATTTCTTTTTTGCTGATGACATCTTCTTCCAGATGCGATCCCTTGAAGTCTTGCAGTCCGCCCATCAGCTTGGTCAGGCCGTCGGCGTATTGCTGGTACAGCTTGGGGTTGAGCATCTTCAGCGTGTCCGGCAACTCTTCCAGCCCCTTGATGGTGTCGCGCAGTTGGTGCAGGTGGGCGATTTCCAGTTCGAGTTGCGCGGCGGTGGGAAGAAACTCGTGCATCGGCGGGTCGAGCAGGCGCACGGTGACGGGCAAGCCCTTCATGGCTTTGAAGATGCCTTTGAAGTCGGCGCGCTGGATAGGCAGCAGGCGATCCAGCGCGGATTGGCGATCTTCCAGCGTCTCGGCCAGGATCATTTCCTGCACGATGGGCAGGCGGTCGGTGCTGTTGAACATGCGTTCGGTGCGGCACAGGCCGATACCCATCGCGCCGAATTCGCGCGCACGCGCGGCATCGTTGGGGGTGTCGGCATTGGCCATCACCTTGAGGCGGGAAATTTCGTCCGCCCATTTCAGCAGCGTGACCAGCTCTTCCGAAAATTCCGGCTCCACCGTGGGCACTTCGCCCGCATACACATGGCCGGTGCCGCCGTCGATGGTGATGATGTCGCCTTCATGCAGTGTGGTATCGCCGATCTGTGCGCTGCGCAGCACGTCGTTGATGACGATGGCCTCGCAACCGGAAACGCAGGGCTTGCCCATGCCGCGCGCCACCACGGCAGCGTGCGAAGTCTTGCCGCCACGGCTGGTCAAAATTCCCTGTGCCTGGAAGAAGCCGTGGATGTCTTCCGGCTTGGTTTCTTCGCGCACCAGAATAATTTTTTCGCCCGCACGACCGCGCGCTTCGGCGGTGTCGGCATCGAACACGATCTTGCCGGAAGCCGCACCGGGAGAGGCGGGCAGACCTTGCGCCAGCGATTTGCCGTGGAAGTTCGGAGCCAACTGCGGCACCAGCAACTGTTCCAGAATTGCCGGTTCAATGCGCAAAATAGCGCGCTCTTTCGAGATCAATCCTTCGTGGAACAACTCCACCGAAGTGCGCACCATGCCGCGCGCATTCATCTTGCCGTTGCGCGTTTGCAGGCAATACAAAATGCCTTTCTCGATGGTGAACTCGAAATCCTGCACTTCGTGGTAATGCGATTCCAGACGGTTATGCAGCGTCATCAGCTGACGGTAAATCTCCGGCATTTCCTTTTCCATCTCGGCGATGGCTTTCGGTGTGCGGATGCCCGCCACCACGTCTTCGCCTTGCGCGTTGACCAGATATTCGCCGTAGATCAGGTTTTCGCCGGTGCCGGGGTTGCGCGTGAAGCCCACGCCCGTGCCGGAGTCGTTGCCCATGTTGCCGAACACCATGGTGCAGATATTCACTGCCGTGCCGCTGGCCTGGTCTTTGGTGATCTTGAATTGGCGGCGGTAATCCACCGCGCGTTTGCCCATCCACGAGCCGAACACCGCGCCGATGGCGATTTCAAGTTGTTCGTAGGGGTCTTGCGGGAAAGGTTTGCCGGTGTGGCGTTCCACGATGGCGAGGAATTCTTTGGACAGCTCTTTGAGGTTGTCCACGTTCAGATCCAGATCCTGCGGCGCGCCGTATTTGCGCTTGATCGCGGTCATGCGCTCGTCGAAATGTTCGTCGTTAATGTCCAGTGCGATCTTGCCGAACAGCTGGATAAAGCGGCGATAGGTGTCGTAGGCAAAACGCTCGTTGCCGGTTTGTTTGATTAAGCCTTTCAGCGAAGTTTCATTGAGACCGAGATTAAGGATGGTGTCCATCATGCCCGGCATGGACATGGACGAGCCGGAGCGTACCGAAACCAGCAACGGATTGTCGCCGCTGCCGAAGCCCTTGCCGGTTTTCTTTTCCAGCGCTTGCATGTGAGTTTTGACGGAATCCATCAAGCCGTCGGGCAGTTGGTTCTTTTCCAGATAAGCATTGCAGGCATCGGTGGTGATGGTGAATCCCGGCGGAACATTCAAGCCGATTTGCGTCATTTCGCACAGATTCGCGCCCTTTCCGCCCAACAGCATCTTGTTTTTGCCGTCACCTTTTTCAAATTCGTAAATGAACTGCTTGCTACTTGTCATCGTGCCTCTCCCTTACTTGGCTGCTTAAAAGAAAACAAAGAACAACGTTGAACCACCGGTTATATGAAAATACCCGAGTCAGAAAGGCCGGAAATGCACCTGATATTGCCGGGGGCATTCTACGCGACCTGACAGTGCCGCTTCAAGCTGCATCGGTCTTAAAGCCCGAATTTAGCCACAGAGGACGCAGAGAACGCAGAGAATAAAGCCCCTCTCTCGCAGGCGGGAGAGAGGTTGGGGTGAGGGATGTCAATTTGTCGCAAACTTGGCGTGTAACCACCAACCCTCATCCCCAGCCCTTCTCCCGCCTGCGGGAGAAGGGAGTAAATGCCCTCCCTCAAATCGCGCAACTCACCCGCTCGCGCAACTGCTTCAGGTAATCATCCACTCGTTCATTCAATGTTTGCGGCGCGGTGACGATGTCGTGCGCCAGCGTGAACAGCGGAAAGCCGCGCCAATCGAACAAATTGTGTTTCACCACCATCTGTAAAGTGTGCACGCCCTCGCCGGAAATGTTGTCCCACTCGCCGCGCACCAGTTGCCGCCCCAGCGCGTGGTGATGCGAGTCCTCGCTGGTCGCAGTGGTCAGCAGATCGCCCAGCCCGGCGTAGCTGTACGGCGTGTGCGCCTTGCCGCCGAACGACTGCACAATGCCGGACAATTCCGAAATGGCTGCCACCATCAAATGCCCGCGCATGTTGTTGCCCAATTTCAACTCGTCCGCCACGCCGAACATGATGGCATACACGTTTTTCAGGATCACCGACCAGCTTCTGCCGTGCATGTCCGAAGCCTGTTCGCAAATGAGTTTGGTGCCGAGGAATAGATCGAAGATCACCTGGAAATCCGCCGAGTCGGACAGCACCACATCGGCGAACGCGTGCCGCCCCGTCCTGATTTCCTCCGAGATCATGGGGCCGTAGATCACGCCGTAGTGATGGCCGCCGGTGAGCACGCGGTCGAATACCTGCGCCGCCGTGCGTCCCGATTCATCCAAGCCCTTGGCGATGGTCAGGCACAAACTGCCTTGTGCCAGATAAGGCGCGATGCGGCTGACGACTTCAAAATGCGGGTTCACCGGCAGGCAAAAAAATATCACCTGCGCCCAAGCGACCTTGTCTTCCAGCGGCGCATCTCCCGCTTCTTCCATGCACCAGATGCGCACCTCGTGCCGCCCTGCCAGCAGACACTCCATGGCATGTCCCATCTTGCCGTGACCCAGAATCAATACGCGTTGCTTCATATCTGCTCCTTTTCAGAAAGGCGGACATTATCGTAAAACGTTGCCGCCCGCGCGGCGAAGCTCACTTATTGCCCCAGTTTTCTGGCCTTGCCAAGGAAAATAGTAACCTTGCTGCGGCAATGGGATAAACTTCGCCTTTGCAAAAATGTTTTGACCCTTAGATTCACATTTTCAGGGAGCAGAAACAATGAAGCACGAGGACAGCCAAACCGATCAGAGGCGTGCAGCCAAAGCACGGGTTTGGACAGAGATTGGTGAAGCGCAAATCATCCATACCATGTTCGGTAAAGCCAAAGTCCGCATCATCCTTCAACGCGATAAAACACGCCGCGCTTCGTGGTTGATGGCGATGTTGCTGGCGCTGATGGCGACCGCAGTCTGGCTGGAGTGGATAACTTCTCACCCAACCGAACGCACGCAAATCGTAGATATTTCCCTTCCCGTAAATGTGACGGCACAGGAAAGTGCGGCAACTCCCGTGGTCGTGGACGAACATATACCGCCTCCCGCTGTTGTGCGTGCACGGAAAAATCCGGTAGTTACCGCACAAACGGCAGCGATACCGGATCAGCCCCGGCCCGTGCAGGCAGTCCAACCGCAAACGCCTTCAACGATCGCGTACAACAACGCCACGAAGAATCCGGCGGAAGAAACGCCAGCGCCGACACCGATTTCCGCGAACCAGTAAGCGCGGCGATCTGCGCCATGCGCATGCTGTAGATCGCCTATTGACGGGCATCTCCACGAAGTGATGTTTTAGAAACGTGCGGGAAGCACTTTCATCCCAAAGAGTTTTTTCGCATCCCAGTTCAGAATTGCCCAAACCAGCACATCGCCGATATCGCCATCTCCCAGTTCCGCAGGCGGCCGTTGCTGCAAAAATTCCAGCACATGCAGCAACGTGGTAACGGGCCGCGACACGTCCACCGGCGCGGCCAACGTCTGCTTGCTCAATTTCTCGCCCGCTTTATTCACCGCGACCGGCAAGTGCATGTAATGCGGCGTATGCAGGCCGAGCAAGCGCTGCATATAAATCTGGCGCGGCGTGGAAGCCAGCAAGTCGGCACCGCGCACGACATGCGTGATGTGCTGGAATGCATCGTCCACCACCACCGCGAGTTGATAGGCGAACAAACCATCGGCGCGTTTCACCACGAAATCGCCGATCTGACTTTCCAAGTGTTGGGTGATGTGGCCTTGGAGTTCGTCATCAAATTCAATTCCTGAACCGTTCGGGCTGAGCCTGTCGAAGCCTGTCTTGAGTTGGTCTGAATGCCCTTCGACAAGCTCAGGGCGAACGGAGGGCAAAATGTCTGTGCGTACTCGCCAAGCTGGAACGCGCGCAGCAATCGTCCCCTCTCCCCCCGGGAGAGGGCTAGGGTGAGGGAGGCTCTTGGCGTTCCTGCAAGTCCCCGGATAAACAAACCCCTCAATCCCCAACAACGCCGAATCCGCAATCTCCTTGCGCGTACAGCTACACGCATACACTGCTCCACTGGCATGCAACTGGCGCAACGCCACTTCATAAGCCGCCGTGCGCTGACTCTGATAGATCACCGGCTCGTCGCTATGCAGCTCGAACGCTTCCAGCGTGCGCAGAATGTCTTCCGCCGCACCCGGCAAGCAGCGCGGCGTATCGAGGTCCTCCATGCGCACCAGCCAGGTGCCGTGATGATGTTTCGCATCGAGATAACTGCCGACGGCAGCGACGAGAGAGCCGAGGTGAAGGGGGCCGGTGGGGGAAGGGGCGAAGCGCCCGCGATATTCGGTTGAAGATGCCATTCGCTATTGTAGGGCGGAATAGCGCAGCGTATTCCGCCGGATGGTATTACATACGGCGTATTGCCTGTTAGTAATCGCGTCTTATGTTTGTTTGTTGAGTTTACCAAAAGAACGGTCTGGGATTTTGACCGCCACTTTGGATTATCTTCTCTGCCTTTTTTCTCGTTTTCTCATCAGCGATGAGTGACGTAAAATTCTTTGCAGCATCCATGTTTTGTTTGGCAAGGATGGACGCCGCATCTAGGATAGCTCGTAAACAACGCCAATGAGAATCATCCCCGCAATTGGAAATCAGGCTCTTGCTTACAACTATCGCCTCATTGGAGCCAATTTGAGTTGATGCATGTAACAAGAGTGTCAAAGCTTCGGCTTTTGACGAGTTCGGTGAAACCATCTTGGATTCGGTAATTGCCTCATGAAGAGCTTTGCTGGCTTCGTTAAATTTCTGTCTTTCCGCCAACGCCGCGACTTCCCATGCACGAACGGCTACTTTTTTATATTCGTCATCGCACAAACTTGCGGCATTTGCAGCCTCACTCGCGATCTTGATTGGATCACCGTCAGTGAATCGTGCTACCCACGATAACGCCTGAGCTCTAAACCAAGGATCCAAGATGGCGCGCGCTTTTTTCAAGGCCTCCAAAGAGTTTTGTTTCGCTAGATTAGAAGCTTGGTCTCGTTGGGAAGTGGCGCTCATTGTATTTGGTTAACTGCGTTTAAATCGCCACTTCCTCCTCCTCAAACTCCAGCCCCACCTTGCCGTCCTTCACATCCACGGTCACCTTGCCGCCGTTCGCCAGTTTGCCGAACAGCAGTTCGTCGGCCAGCGCGGAGCGGATGGTGTCTTGAATCAACCTTGCCATCGGGCGTGCGCCCATCAGCGGGTCGAAGCCGTGTTCGGCGAGGTGTTCCTTGAGTGCGGCGGTGAATTCGACTTCCACTTTTTTCTCGTGCAGTTGTTCTTCCAGTTGCATCAGGAATTTGTCCACCACGCGCAGGATGACTTCTTTCGACAACGAAGCAAACGATACGATGGCATCCAGACGGTTGCGGAACTCGGGGGTGAACAGGCGTTTGATGTCGGCCAGTTCGTCGCCGCCGGTGGCGCTCTTGGTGAAGCCGATCTGCGTCTTGTTCAAGGCTTCTGCGCCCGCGTTGGTGGTCATGATGATGACCACGTTGCGGAAGTCGGCCTTGCGTCCGTTGTTGTCGGTGAGCGTGCCGTGATCCATCACTTGCAGAAGAATGTTGAAAATGTCCGGGTGCGCTTTTTCGATCTCATCCAGCAGCAGCACGCTGTGCGGCTGTTTGCTGATGGCTTCGGTGAGCAGGCCGCCCTGGTCGAAACCGACGTAGCCGGGCGGCGCGCCTATCAGGCGCGACACGGCGTGGCGTTCCATGTATTCGGACATGTCGAAGCGGTGGATGGGCATGCCCATGCTGTACGCCAATTGGCGCGCCACTTCGGTCTTGCCCACGCCGGTGGGGCCGGAGAACAGGAAACTGCCGATAGGTTTTTGCGGATTGCCGAGGCCGCTGCGCGACATCTTGATGGCGCGCGCCAGTGCGTCGATGGCTTTGTCCTGACCGAACACGGTGGCCTTCAAATCGCGGTCGAGATTCTTCAGTGCGTTGCGGTCGTCGTGCGACACGGTGCGCGTCGGGATACGCGCGATCTTGGCGATGATCTCTTCGATTTCGTGTTTGCCCACGATTTTTTTCTGTCTGGACTTGGGCAGGATGCGTTGTGCCGCACCCGCTTCGTCCAGCACGTCGATGGCCTTGTCCGGCAGATGGCGGTCGTTGATGTAACGCGCGGAAAGTTCGGCGGCGCTGGTGATGGCGGCGGCGCTGAACTTGATGCTGTGGTGGTCTTCGAAGCGCGATTTCAGCCCCTTCAAAATTTCAATGGTCTGTTCCACCGAAGGTTCGGACACGTCGATCTTCTGGAAACGACGCGACAGCGCGGAATCCTTTTCGAAGATGCCGCGATATTCCTGATACGTGGTCGCGCCAATACATTTCAGCACGCCGCTGGACAACGCGGGCTTGAGCAGATTGGACGCGTCCATGGTGCCGCCGGAGGCCGCGCCCGCGCCGATCAGCGTGTGAATCTCGTCGATAAACAGCACCGCATTCGGCGTGTCTTTCAATTCTTTCAGCACCGCTTTCAGGCGCTGCTCGAAATCGCCGCGATACTTGGTGCCGGCCAGCAACGAACCCATGTCCAGCCCATACACATGCGCATCTTTCAGAATGTCCGGGATGTCGCCTTCGATGATGCGGCGCGCCAGGCCTTCGGCGATGGCGGTCTTGCCCACGCCCGCCTCGCCCACCAGCAGCGGATTGTTTTTGCGGCGGCGGCACAGCGTTTGAATCACGCGCTCCAGCTCCATGTCGCGCCCGATCAGCGGATCAATTTTTCCGGCCAGCGCATGCGCGTTCAGATCCAGCGTGTAGTTTTTCAGCGCGCCGTCGTTGCTTTGCTTTTCCTCCGCGTCGGATTCGTTCGCGGTTTTGTGTGTGGCAGCTTGCTGCGTCTCTGCCGTTTTGTTGATGCCGTGCGCGATGTAGTTCACCACGTCGAGGCGGGTGATCGCGCGCTGGTTGAGAAAATACACCGCATGCGATTCTTTCTCGCCGAACAGCGCCACGAGAATATTCGCTCCGGTCACTTCTTTTTTGTTGGTGGATTGCACATGCAGGATGGCGCGCTGGATCACGCGCTGAAAGCCGACCGTGGGCTGCGTATCCACTTCGTTGTTGCCGAGCACCACCGGCGTGTGCGTCTCGATGTGCTGCGTCAGCACCGCGCGCAGTTCATCCACATCCGCCCCGCAAGCGCGCAGCACATGTGCGGCAGAAGGATTATCCAGCATCGCCAGCAACAGATGTTCGACGGTGATGAACTCATGGCGCTTTTGTCTGGCCTCGACAAAGGCGAGGTGCAGGCTGATTTCCAATTCTTGCGCGATCATTTAGTTTTCCTCCATCCGGCATCTCAAAGGATGTCCATGTTGTGTTGCATATCCCATTACCTGACTCACCTTGGTTTCCGCGATGTCTCGGGGATACAAACCGCATACTGCCGAGCCTTCATTATGAACTTTGAGCATGATTTGCATAGCCTGTTCCGTGCTCTTCGCAAAAAATAGTTGCAGCACTTCGATCACAAATTCCATCGTGGTGAAATCGTCATTCAGCAGCACGACTTTATATAGCTTGGGCGGCTTGGTTTTGCCGCGTTCGAGCAATAAAATATTTTCCTGCTGTGTTGTCATCGTGGTCGCTGTGGCATGGCTCTCGGCCTCATATTTGACGATTGGCGCGGCTTTTTCAAGTCTGTTTTGTAAATAATTTCAAGAAGCGCTTGACTGCGCGAGTTAGGGTGGGGTAAAAAGCGTCCGGGTGTTTGAATCAAAGTATCTGCTAGTGCTGGTTTTGCCATGTGCGGTCCCATTTGCGATCTTGGAATTCAAACAATTTGACGGGCTTCCACCCGTCGTTTTTTGTAAGGAAGTTAAGCATGGCAAACGGTACAGTAAAGTGGTTCAACGACGCAAAGGGTTTCGGTTTCATTACTCCCGATGATGGCAGCGAAGATCTGTTCGCGCATTTCTCCGCGATCAACATGAGCGGCTTCAAGTCGCTCAAAGAAGGTCAGAAAGTGACTTTCGAAGTTGTTCAAGGTCCAAAGGGCAAGCAAGCCTCCAACATCCAAGCGGGTTAATTCCCACTGAGATGTGATAAAAAGCCCGCCACGAAAGTGGCGGGCTTTTTGTTGTGCGGGGTTTGGGTTTTGAATGAGTTGGGGGCGAATTGTTTTGATTATTCGCACACTTCAACTACTTCGCAACGCCCGTCAATAGGCGATCTACGCTTTGCGATGCATGTAGATCGCCTATTGGCGGGCATCTTCATGTAGGGGTGTGACTAGCCATTTTTTGCGACAATGTTGGTGGGAATTCCGTCGATGCTGGTTTGATTCTTTTCTTCCCAGTAGCGCCTTAACCCATCCCCGCCTTTTTTCGCCGCCCAGTCACTCAGCAATTCCCGGTTGCCGGAATAGGTGTAATACGGCACGGACATGCCGCAAGACGATTGCACCAGTTCCAGCGTAACGTCGAAAATCTGGCGCGCACCCGGCGGCGGAGTGAACAGGGACAGCAGCTCCGCCCATTCGGGATCGTTCATGTGAACCACCTTCGCCGTGCCATAAAGCCTCAGGATTAACGGCGCACCGTCAAAGGCGCAAAACATGATCGTCATGCGCGGGGATTGCTGCACATGCGCCGATGTTTCATTGCTGCTTCCGGTCAGATTCAGCCAAGCCACGCGCTTGTTGCCCAGCACCCTGAACGAGTCCATGCCCTTGGGCGAAACGTTTACGCGGCTGTCCGCAGTGGCCGTGCCGACGAAGAAGATCCGTTGTTCGGCGATGAACTGAATATGCTTCGCGGAAAGTTCGGTAAATTGTTGGCCCATGGTGTTCCTCCTGTTGGTAGAAGCGCGGCACGGAAATACAAAATTAACAGCGTGAAGTCAGAAGACAGTGCGACTGATTTCTTGAAACACCAACTGCCCCGCAACGCCCGTCAATAGGCGATCTACGCTTTGCGCTGTGTGGAGATCGCCTATTGTCGGACATCTTCAGTGTGTGGGGTGGTCAAGTTTTCCGTTTTGAAACGTAGGGTGCGTTTACGCACCAGCGCAAATGGTGCGCAAGCGCACCCTACTTGGCTAGGGTTATTCAACGAGCTACTCCTCCCCTGACAAGGGGAGGTTGGGAGGGGTTTGTTTTTGAGTTCAGAATCAATCGCCCCCTTTAATTACGAGTGACCAATTTCCCCCTCAAGTGTTGCTAACGCATTCTGTACACGCTCAAAGATATTTACATCATGAGTGAGTTCTTTCTTGAAACGCTTTGCTGCTGCAAACGCAACTTTCTCGTCCAGCTCAAATGTAACGGAACTCGCCTTACCTGCCTTGTTATTAAACGAGAGTGCGATAGTAAATTTGGCGTTTGGTGCTTCTGACACAGAAACCTGAGGGAACCCAGCGAAGCTAAACAAATTGACACGAAGATCATGAAGCGCGGCAAGTGCAACTGCTCCCGCGATCTCGCAAGAGGATACGCCTTGCTTTTGGTAAAACGTAGACATGTTGAACCTCCTCAGTTTTATGGGCGCTAACGTAAAATAGACACCGAAATCGGTGCATATCCTGTTTCAGAAAAACTACCGTAGTCCAATTTATTAACCGCAAGCCCCAATCGCCCCACAACTAGTGCAAAACTCGCACCCATCCTTCTTAATCAGCGTCGCATTCCCGCATTCCTTGCACACCTTGCCGGTGATGGGTTTGATCGCCGTGGGTTTGATCTGTCCTTCAGGGATTTCCAGCACGCCCATTTGCTGCACCGGGTAGCCGTGTTCGTCGAGGATGCCGAGCATGGCGTAGCGGTGGATGATGAGTTTGGCGACGTAGGAGACGGTGGAGGGGTAGCTTTCCATTTTTGCGCCGCCGGGTACGCGCGCCATGAAGTCGCCCAGCGGTTCGCCGAAGTTGAGGAGCTTGCGCAGTTTCATGCCTATCCACGCGGGGTCGATGACGCGCATGTCCAGGCTCAACACTTTGCACAAACCGTCGAGTGCGCGCGGATACACGCCGGACAGCCACATGGAGTAGGGGCGGCGTTGGCCGTCGGGCAGCATCAGTTCTTTCAAGCCCAGCACGAAGTCGTCGCCGCTGCCGCCGTTTGAAATATCCACCGTCCAGCTCATGGTGCCGTCGGTGCCGGTCTTCGGTTCTTTGCGCGCGAACAGCGCGTCCATCATCGGCGTGGTTACGCCGTCGCAAACTTCCAGCGCGCCCAATTCTTCGATGCGGTATTTCAGCAAGTGCGCGAACGCGGCGACCAGACTCGGCATACGTTTGATTTCGCCGTCGGGCGGCATGGGCATGTCGAACGCGTCGTCGCCTGCGGACTTCATCAGCATTTCCAGTTTCATGCGCACCCACACCGGATCGCGCGTGCGCATGTCCATCGACAGCGACTTCGCCAGCGCGCCCAGTCCGCGCGGTTGTTCGGAGCCGTTCACCCACACTTCGAACGGATGGTTGCAGCCGTTCTTGGTGTGCGACACGAACGCCACGAAACTGCCGAGCGGATGTTTTACGACCGGTGAAGTCCAGCCTTCGCTGCCAGCGGGCAACGCGGGGCGACCCGGCCAGCGCAGCGAGGCCAGCGCGGGCTTGGGCGCGGTCTCCAGCACGATGCGTCTGTCTTGGTCGAACACGAAGTCCTGTGGTTGATCTTCTTTCTTTGGTTCCGGGGTGACCGACAACACCGAACCCAGCACGCTGTTCGGCCTATACGTCGCCAAGCCTTTCAATCCGGCCTTCCACGCTTCGGTGTAAAGGTCTTTGAAATCTTCATACGGATAATCGGCGGGGACGTTGACGGTCTTGCTGATCGAGGTGTCGATAAACGGCGCGACGGCGGCCACCATTTTCATGTGGTCGATGGCGGAAATTTCCAGCGCGGAAACAAATTCGGGCGGCAGATTATTCACATCGCCGCCCTGCTGCTTGAACACGCGCCAAGCGTGATCTTCCACCGAATAATCTTTCGATGTGCCATCCATCATGCGTTTCTTGCGCGTGTAAAACCACGAGAACGCGGGCTCGATGCCGTTGGACGCGTTGTCGGCAAACGCCAGCGAAATCGTGCCGGTGGGCGCGATGGAAAGCAGGTGGCTGTTGCGCAAACCGTGCTGGCGAATCTTGTGCTTGATCTCATCCGGCAAGCGCGAAGCGAAGCGCGGCGCGGACAAATATTTTTCCGTATCCAGCAGCGGGAATTTGCCACGCTCGATGGCCAAATCCACCGACGCGAGATACGCCTCGTCGCGCATCACGCGCGTGACATCGGCGGCAAATTCGCGCGCCTCGTCGGTGTCGTAACGCAAGCCCAACATCACCAGCGCATCGCCCAATCCGGTAAAGCCCAGCCCGATGCGACGTTTGTTTTTTGCCTCCTGCTGCTGCTCCGGCAACGGCCACGCGGTCACGTCCAACACGTTGTCCAGCATGCGCACCGCCACGCGCACCAACTGTTTGAACGGCTCGTAATCGAAACCGGCATGAGCAGAGAACGGATTCTTCACCATGCGCGTCATGTCGATAGAGCCGAGGCAGCAGCAGCCGTAGGGCGGCAGCGGTTGTTCGGCACAGTTGTGGATATACAAGCCGTTGGCATCAAAGGCATGTACCTCGGCCACGGTCACGTCGTACACATCTTCCACGCCGTCATCTTCCAGCGACAACACGGTGGCGACGAAACGTTCTGCATCAAATTGATGCTCGCGAAGCGAGACCGCGTCCCTCTCGCCCGCTTGCGGGAGAGAGCTAGGAGAGAGGGAGCGGGCATGCCCGCAGGGCTTGCGATGATACATCGCCAGCAAACCATTCAGCTTGTCCATTTTGTCGCTGTCGGCAAAGCCAACCAGCTCGGCATAACGTCCAATGTTTTCGCCGCTGATGATGAGTTCATGCAGCGCCTGGCAGTCATATTCCTTGGATGAATAAGCCAATTCATTTGTAATAACCACGTCATACCGGCGAAGGCCGGTATCCAGATGATTAACAAATTCCCGCGTTAGCGGGACGACATCATGGTTTTGTCCGCTTCGCGGAGTTTTTATTATTGCTGGATTCCGGCCTTCGCCGGAATGACGGTCTAATGAATTTTCTTGGTTGATGTCACCTTTGCCGTCCGGCAAGACTTTCAAACCGGCGGGACGGCGATTTTGATAAATGGCGGAGATGATGCCGAGACGTTGCAGCATGCGCTGCACAGCCTGCAAATTACCGAGCTCGATCTGCGTCAAGCGCACGCTGATGCCTTTTTCTTGCGAGCCTTGCACCGAACCGTCGGCATCGAACATGCCGCGCAATACGCCGCGATAAAAATCGGACGAGGCGGTTTCCATCGCCGCAGTAAAACGTTTGTTGCCGGGAGTCAGCCCCAGTTCTAGCGCCAGCGTGCGCAATGCGCCAGTCGCCAGACGATATTCGCCGCGACCATCCACCGGTTTTTGCCAGCCGTTGAAATCGGCGCGGTGCGGCAACGAGCGCGCGGCGTGTTCGGCGGCGCGCATGACAGCGGCGATGCCGGGGGTGGGCTGCATGTCCGCGCCGTTGGCGATTTTCAGCGCGGTGGCATCCCAAGCGCTCAGCACGGCTTTGTCGTTTTTGAGCGTGCCATCGCCGATCAGCAAGCCGAGCAGATAACCTTCCTCTTCGGTATGTGCGCCGTTCCACGCAGATATGGCGCGATGGTTATGCAGTACGATTTGATCGTCGGCGCGCAACTCGCCAGCGTTGACCCATTCCGTTTCGCGCGTGTAACGCGTCATGCGCGAAACGCGCAGCACCTTGTGGTCTGCGGTCAAACGCAACGAATGGCCTTCGGCAGTTTTTAACCGCAATACTGGTTTAGTGCCGGTGAAGAAGAAGCCTTGCGATTCTGTTGCATAAGCTTTGCCATCGACCATCGCCGCAAAAGGTTTGCCGATCAGTTCGCGCACTTGGCGCGCACCTTGTTCGGTCATCACCCAAGTGTCGGCAGTGACGCAAGGATTCGTGGCCTCGATCACTTCGCAATACGAAAGATTGTTGTCGCGGTTCATCAGGTCGATGAACAGCACGCCCGGTTCGGCGTGGTCGTAGGTGCTGGCGATGATCTGCTTCCACAGGTCGGCGGCGCGCACGGTGCGATACACCCATTTGCCGTCGGCGCGTTTTGCTGCGCCCGCTTCTTTGATCGCAACCGAAGGTTCGGCGCTATGCACCAGCTCGAATTCCTGATCGGCTTCCACCGCGCGCATCAGCGCATCGGTCACGCCGACCGAGATGTTGAAGTTGCGCAGATCGCCTTTGTCTTTTGCGCTGATAAATTTTTCGATGTCGGGGTGATCGCAACGCAACACGCCCATTTGCGCGCCGCGCCGCGCACCGGCGGATTCCACGGTTTCGCACGAACGGTCGAACACGCGCATGTAAGAGATGGGGCCGCTGGCACGCGAGTTGGTGCCTTTGACGTGCGCGCCTTCGGGGCGGATGGAAGAAAAATCGTAGCCCACGCCACCGCCGCGCCGCATGGTTTCGGCGGCTTGTTGCAGCGCATCATAGATACCCGGCTTGCCGTCGGTGGTGCCGGAAATCGCATCGCCCACGGGTTGCACAAAGCAGTTGATGAGCGTGGCTTGAATCTTCAATCCGGCAGCGGAGTTGATGCGCCCGGCGGGCACAAAACCGTTTTCCTGCGCGAGAAAAAATGCTTCTTCCCATTTGGCGCGTTGTTCCGGTTTCTCGTTTTGTGCCAAACCGCGCGCGACGCGGCGGCGCACATCCTGCACCGATTTTTCGTCCGCTTCCGCGTATTTTTCCAATAGAACTTCGGTGCTGATTTCTTGTGTCATGACGGTGATTCCTTCTAATGCAGATTTATCTGTCGAGTCTGGGTTGAGTTCATTCAGTAACTGGATTTCCGACTTGGATGGTCTGGAAATATTTGCGCTCCCGGGGACGAGTTCCCGATTGCTGCGCTGCGGTATTCGGTGTCGGTCGGCGGGCGAAAAATGTTCGTTAGCGGATTCGGATGTCGCGGGCAAAACAGATTCGCTATCGGACACGGCGCTACCCCCTTGATTGCACAAGACAGTTTTGGTTAAACAACAAAACCACTATATATAGTGGTTTTGTGCTTGAACGTGACTAATTGTAGGGTTGTCGGAGGGGAATTCAAGCGGAATATTTTTGTGGTTGCCATTGACTTGGAGTGCGGGAAGGAATAAATGCGCGCCTCACTTTTCATCCTGAACCCAAACGGGAAAATCAGCTTGCGCCGAAGCCATCGAGGGCGGTTTCAACAATTCGAATGCGTGGAGGCTTTTTTCTAGCAGATAACGCACGAGTTGTCGCCGGTCCAAATGACGGATTGTTTTCAAGACCTTCGCCCCCCAGCATGACCGCCGGGATTTTTTGAAGCGAATATGCTCGGGAGAGGGTTCATGCGTTTTTCTATTTCGGTCGCACTGTATTTTTTCTGTGTCATTGGTCTTGGCGGTTGCGGGGGAGGGAAGAGCACCCCAATCGCGCGCCCCCAAACGTCTGCGCCGCATTGGGTCGCCGGATATTACGTCGCTTACGAACGCGACATGTTGCCGCCGGACAAGATCGACTGGAACGGGCTGACCCATATCATCATGTCTCGCGTGCTGGCTAATGCGGACGGCACGCTCAATATCAATTTCGATTGGGATGCGACCAGCGGCCCGCTGCTCGCCCAGGATATTTCCGCCAAGGCGCATGCCGCAGGAAAAAAAGCCATCCTGATGTTGGGCGGTTCCGACAATGGCGTTGAGATCAAGGATGCCGTCACCAATCACCGCGCCAGTTTTGTCGCCAATCTGGTCAATGCCATGAACAGCTACGGCTACGACGGGCTGGATCTGGACTGGGAAAACAATATTGATCTGGACTTGTTCATCCTGTTTGTCCAGGACCTGCGTGCGGCCGCGCCGAATGCCATCCTGACCATCCCCGGCGGTCCGCTGAACAGCAACACGGATACGGTTGATCCGAAAACAGTCACCCTTGCCAATCTGGCGGATCAGTACAACCTGATGTCTTACTACCCGGCCACTTCCTGGACCGGTTCCGGCTGGTTCTCGTGGTTCAGCTCGCCGCTGGATGGCATGAAGCCGACCACGCCCGTCAGTATCAGGAATTCATTCGAGACGTACGTCGCGGCGGGTGTCAGCAAGGAAAAGCTGGGCATGGGCGTTGGCTTTTACACGATTTGCTATACCGGCGGCATCACCGGCCCCAGCCAGGATACCAACAACGGCGTGAGCATTCAGGGGGGCGACCATGTTTACCCGCTTTCCGCGTTGTACGGGTTGAACGGCATCTACGATGAATCGGCACGCCACTGGGATGCGACAGCACAGAATGCCTATCTCAGCCTCGCGCAACCCGAAAGCCATGGCTGCCAGTATGTGCCCTACGAGGATGAGGAATCACTGATCGCCAAGGGAAAATTTGCCCGTGATAACGGCTATGGCGGTGTCATCCTGTGGACCATGAACCAGGGCTATGTGCCGTCGCATTCGCAGCCCAACTTCCTGTTCGAGGCGCTGCGTCGCGGCTTCATCGACCCGACGCTACAGCCGGTAGTCGGCATCTCCATTCTGGAAGGCGATAGCTGGCTCGCACCGAATGGCACGTTGCAATTCCATGCGCTGGTGACGGGAGCATCCAGCCGGGCAGTGACCTGGAATGTTCCGGCAGGATGCGGAACGATCACCAGCGGCGGGCTTTATACCGCGCCCGCCTCGGAAACGAGTTGCACCTTGACGGCGACCTCGCAAGAGGACACCGGCAAAATCGCCAGCGTGCAATTGACCATCTCCAGTGCGACCTGGGACCCGTTCACGAACATCTCCCTCAACCGGATGGGAACGCACTGGCTAGAGATCACGCCGCAGGATGCGACTGTCAGTTCGATGAGCTTTGATGCAGATGGGGGCACGCAAGCGCTGACGCTGAATTACATCCAGTCCGGCACCAACTATCCGGTCTTCGCGACCAATTACGCATTCCCGCTTGCGGCGACG
The DNA here is from genome assembly GCA_028710605.1 of Sideroxydans sp. GTDB lineage: Bacteria > Pseudomonadota > Gammaproteobacteria > Burkholderiales > Gallionellaceae > Sideroxyarcus. Next base: position 46,165 of record JAQTTU010000001.1, on the reverse strand, counting down.
CAGTACACCGTGCACGCGCGATCGAAGAACAACCGGTTGGCAACGACGGTGTTGAACATCCCGGCGTGCAACCCTGACGCTAATGGGTTATGCCAATGACCTGGGCCCGATCCTTGAGGCAGGATGCCAGCCTTTTCGGGAACGCCCGTCAATAGGCAATCCCCATTGAGTGAATCGTGTAGATGCCCTATTGACGGGCATCTACACGATATTGTGGGCGGGGGATAAGTTTAACCCGGATTGCTCATTAGCCGCTTTCCCCACTGTAGGAGCGAGCTTGCTCGCGAAAGCGCTTCGCGAGCAAGCTCGCTCCTACAACATCTCTCGGTCTAATGGACTATCCGGGTTTAATCCAGCACGTGCGACACCAGCCCGTCCGCCAGCTTGGGTTCAAACCAGGTGGATTTCGGCGGCATCACTTCGTTGGCATCGGCCACCGCCATCAAATCTTCCATGCGCGTGGCGAATAGGGCAAACGCCGCCGCCATCTCGCCGCTGTTCACGCGTTTTTCCAGTTCCGGCAAACCGCGAATGCCGCCGACGAAATCAATACGTTTGTCGCGGCGCGGGTCGTTGATGCCGAGGATGGGCGCGATCAGGTGATTTTGCAGCAGGCTCACATCCAGCCGCGCCACCGGGTCCAGTGTCGGGATGAGGTCGGAGCGGATCTGCAAGCGAAACCATTGCCCCGGCAGATACAAACCGAACTCGCCGGGCTGGCCTGGCTTGACCGGTGTGGCGCTGGCTTTTACGGAAAAATTTTCGCCGACGCGCATCAAAAACTGCGCGGCATTCATGCCGTTCAGGTCGCACATCACGCGGTTGTAATCCATGATCTTCATCTGGTGATGGGGGAAAATCACCGACAGGAAATAGTTGTAGCTCTCGTCGCCGCTGTGCGCCGGGTTGGCGGTCTGGCGTGCGGCGGCCACGCGCGAGGCGGCGGCCGAGCGGTGGTGGCCGTCGGCGATGTACAGCGCGTGCATGGCATCGAAGGCAGTCGTTAATTGCGCCAGCACGGCCGCATCGCGTATCACCCAGATGCTATGGCGGATGCCGTCTTCCGCCGTCACATCGGCATCGGGCGTGCCGCTGGATGCATTGCTCAAAATCTCATCCACCTGCGGCGCTGCCGGATAAGCCAGCAACACCGGCCCGGTCTGCGCGTTCAGCGCGTCGATCTGGCGCACGCGGTCGTCTTCCTTGTCGGGGCGGGTGAATTCGTGTTTGCGGATGCGGTTGGTGTTGTAGTCCGCCACCGAAGCCGCTGCCACCAGCCCGGTCTGGCTGTGGTCGCCCATGATCAGACGATAAGCGTAATAGCAGGGCGCGTCATCGCGCGCCAACACACCCGCCGCCAACATCTTGTGCAGATTCTCCGCCGCCTTGGCATACACCTCGGCTGCGTAAGGGTCGGTGCCCGGCGGCAGGTCAATTTCCGGTTTGGAAATATGCAAAAAACTCCACGGCTTGCCCGCCGCGCGCACGCGCGCCTCGTCGGTAGAAAGCACATCGTAAGGCGGGGCGGCGATTTCGGCGGCACGGGAAGGGGCGGGACGCAAACCGGCGAAGGGGCGAATCAGACTCAAGTGAAACTCCTTGGATAAACGGAAAGGTAAAAAACCAACCCCGCCATTTTACCGTTCCGGCGCTGGCGCGGCTCGTCAAATATTTTTGGCGAGACTGGAAAAAGTCCGGTTTTCGAAACGTCACCTCGTGAAGATGCCCGTCAATAGGCGATCTGCATCATGCGTTTGATGGAGAATGGCGTGGATACTGGCTTGCGGGCAAGCGCTTGGTGGAGGGGCGCTGCACCTCCCCTGATAAGGGGAGGCCGGGAGGGGTTTGGTTTTAACCAGGGCTCAAACGAAACGATCCACTACCACCACTTCATCCATCGCCAGCTTGGGGAAACGCGGCAGCGGTTCTTGCACGCCTTTGCCGATGACCACGAACATGACGATGGCGTGGTCGTCCGGCAAGTTGATGAGTTTGCCGACCGCATCGAAATCGAAACCATCCATCGGCCCGGACTGGTAACCCATTTCCTGCGCTGCCAGCATCAGCGTCATCGCGGCCATGCCGCAAGAGCGCATGCCTTCGTCGCGCTGCAACTGTTCGCGGCCTTCGTAGAATTGCGTCATGGCGGGCAGCAAGTAGTCCTGCACCGGCTGCGGCGCATTGCTCCAAAAGCGCACGGGATCTTTTTTCCACGCCTTGAGGTCGGCGGTCAGCACCACCAGCAGCGAAGCGTCGGTCACCTGTGCCTGATTCCACGCGGCGGCGCGGATTTGCTGGCGCAGCGCGGGATCGCGCACCAGCACGAAACGCCAGTTCTGGATGTTCCAAGCGGTGGGCGACAGCTTGACCAGCGACATCAGCTTCTCGATCTCCGCTTCGCTCATGCGGTGGCTGGGGTCAAACACCTTGACGGCGCGGCGTTGTTCTACGGCTTGGGATACGTCCATGATTTCTCCTTGGTTGGGTGATTGCTTTTTGATTAGTCACGAAATTCAGCATTCCCTCTCCCGCAGGCGGGAGAGGGTTAGGGTGAGGGTCGTTGAGTTGCGAAAAGATTTGTTGTCACGCACAGACCCTCATCCCCAACCCTTCTCCCGCCTGCGGGAGAAGGGAGCAAAACGGTGCGGTGCTACCCGCTGCATTTCTTGGCTAACCGGGTGGTGGTTTGATTATTTCTTCTTCATGTAAAACGTGTACTCGCCGTTGGCCTCTTCCTGGGCGAGCAGCGCATTGCCGGTCTGCTCCGCGAACGCGGCCATATCCTTGACGGAACCGCAATCGGTCGAAACGACCTTGAGCACCTGGCCGGAAGCCATATCCACCAACGCCTTCTTGGTCTTCACGATAGGCAAGGGGCAGGACATACCGCGCGCGTTAAACTCTTTATCAAAATTCATTTCTGTCTCCTTTAAAGTTAACCATACCGACCATCCGGTATGGTGTGCAGCAAAAAAATTACCGGGCAGATTCAACTAGCAAACTCTGCACGTAACCGTGCAACTGCTGCAAGCACAGTCTGAAATTCTTCAGCGATTGCTGGCTTTTGGCGATGCCGATACAACCTTCCCAAGCCGATACGACGAACAAGGCGGCGGCGTGGCAATCCACCTCCGGCCGCACCACGCCGGTCTTCTGTTCGCGGCTCAACGCATCTTCCACCGCAACTTGCCAGATAGACAGAATGCCGTTCAGGCAGCCTTGAAATTTCTTGTCCAGCGGGCTCATTTCCTGCATCAGGTTGTTCAGCGGGCAACCCAGCGTGATGGCTTCCAGCGAGGTCTGCCGCCTCGTTTCCTCGATGAGCTGGAGCAACATCAGCGCGGGCCGCTCGCTTTCGCGCAACCGCCGGAAGATCATCAAATCGAGCTGGTTGCCCACCACTTCCTCGATCACTGCCAGCCCCAGATCGTGCTTGGTGGGGAAGTGGTGGTACAGCGCGCCTTTGGTCAGCCCCGTATCGCGCAGAATGTTGGCGATGCTCGCCGCCTGAAACCCGTGCAGGTGGATTTCATTGAATGCCGCTTGCAGCAGCTTGTCGCGCGTCGAGTCTGTTGGATTGGTCACCATGGGCGGCATTACATACCGAACGGTATGGATGTGTCAATGCAGTGCATGAAATTGTTTGTTTGCGGCGTATTCAAGCCATTCTTTTCTGCTGCGCCTTGATGATCTTCGGCAAGTTGGTCTCAATCCAGTCGGTCAACGATTCCACCTGGCTGCCGATCTCCTCGCCCAGCGGAGTCAGCGAATATTCCACGTGCGGCGGCACGACAGGGTGCGACACGCGGTCAATGAAACCGTCCTGCTCCAACTGTTGCAGCGTCTGCGCCAGCATCTTCTCGCTCACTCCGCCTATCTTGCGCCGCAATTCGCTGAAGCGGTGTGTGCCTTCCATCAGCGCAACCAGCACCAGCACGCCCCAGCGGCTGGTGACGTGGTTGAGGATTGCGCGCGAGGGACATTCGGCGGCGAATACTTCACCGCGCCGCATTTTGGCTGACAATTTTGTATTGCCCGTTCCGGTCATGGTGCTTACCTTTTTGTGCGTACTTACGGAAAGTTATTGTAACGGATATTCTCTGTTCACCCCATCCATCAACCAAAAAGAAAGGAAATACCATGATCGTCGTCACCGGAGCAACCGGCCAACTGGGCCGCCTCGTCATCAGCTCGCTGCTGAAAAAAGTCCCGGCATCCCATATCGTCGCCGCCGTGCGCAATGTGGAGAAGGCCAAAGACCTCGCGGCGCTGGGCGTGCAAGTGCGCTTTGCCGATTACAACCAGCCCGCAACTTGGGACATCGCACTGCAAGGGGCGGACAAGGTGTTGCTGATCTCATCCAGCGAAGTCGGGCAACGCGCCAAACAGCATCAAGCTGTCATTGATGCCGCCAAGCGCGCGGGCGTGAAGCTGCTGGCCTACACCAGCGTGTTGCGCGCCGACACCTCGCCGCTCGGTCTTGCCGCCGAACACAAGGAAACCGAAGCGGCGATACGCGCCTCCGGTGTGCCCTTCGTCTTGCTGCGCCACGGCTGGTACACCGAAAACTACACGGCGGGCATCCCCGCCGCGCTGGCGCATGGCGCGGTCTATGGCTGCGCGGGCGACGGAAAAATTTCCTCGGCCACCCGCGCCGACTTCGCCGAAGCGGATGCCGCCGTGTTGCTCGCCGAAAATCAGGCTGGAAAAGTGTACGAGTTGTCCGGAGACAGCGCTTACACCTTGAGCGAATTCGCCGCAGAAATTTCGCGCCAGAGCGGCAAAGCCATCGGCTACGTCAACCTGCTGCAGGCGGAGTACAAAAACGTGCTCGTCAAAGTCGGGTTGCCGGAATTCGTTGCCGAATTGCTCTCCGATTCCGACGCAGGGGTGTCCAAAGGCGCGCTGTTTGATGAGGGACAGCAATTGAGCAAGCTGATCGGCAGGCCGACGACCTCGATGGCGGAGGCGGTGAAAGCGGCGCTTCAAGCTTAATAGCCGAGTTAAAAATTACCGTCATTCCGGCGAAGGCCGGAATCCAGCAAAACAAATATTCCGCGAAGCGGACAACATCCCGGTTTTGTACCGCTTGCGCGGGATGTGTTTTTCAACTGGATTCCGGCCTGCGCCGGAATGACGGATTCTCAATGCACCTGCGGTCTCAAACTCACCATCGCCTGCCGCACATAATCCATCAAGCGCGCATCTATCCCCGAGCCTTCCAGCAACTCGGGATGCTGCGCCATCGCCTCGCGCAGCTTCACCTGCGTCGCGGGATCGTCGCCAGCGTAGGAGCGCACCAGTTCCTGCCAGCGCACCATGAGTTGGCGCATTCTCGGATCATCCGGCGCAGTGCCATCTTCCAGATGCTGGTACACCTCGGCGATCAACGCGGGGAAATTGCTCGTGCCGCTGACATAGTTCTTGCGCAAAAAATCCATCTCCTTCTGCGACAAAAATTTCTCATAGATCGCAAATTTCGTCTCGGCGTACGCCTGCTGGATGAAGGCGATCAAGTCGAGGCTGATGCCGGTCTGTTCCTGCACGGCTGGTTCATTGAAATGCATCGCATTCAGCTTGGCCAGCAAGCGCGGGTCGCCGTGCGAATCGCGCATCAGCATCGCCATCCAGCGCTGCGCCAACTTTTGTGCACCGGGACTTTGCGGCGGCACTTTCATCTGCATCGCTTCCTGTACCGACTGCACCAGTTCCGCCCATTCTTTGGTGGTCGTGTTGTCCGCCGTGCTCAATAGCGGGAAGTGTTTCTGTTCGTCTTTCGTAAAATATTTGTCGTACATGGTCATCATCTCCAAAGTCGTTAGCCACTCGGCAAGCTCCGGCTCTTCCCCGCGCAGCAACTGGTCTTGCAACCGCGCCAAGCGGTCGCGCAGCGTTGTGCTTTGAGCGATCTGACTATCCAGCATTTGAATCTGCTGATCCACAATCGCCGCGAGATGCGAGCCGGGATTCGCCAACACCGCCCCGACATCGGCCAACGACAAACCGAACCGCCGCAACGCCTGCACCTGATGCAAACGCGCGATGTCGTCGCGGTTGTAAAGCCGGTAGCCGCTGCCGGAACGCGCAGAAGGCGTGAGCAGACCGATGGCATCGTAGTGGTGCAACGTGCGCACAGTCAGCCCGCAGCGTTTGGCCAGTTCACCCACTTTTAACAACATCGGATACTCCTTTCTTCAAGCGTGGCGCAAGGTTGGGGGCTGACGTTACGTGAGGGTCAAGCGGTTTGATTATAAAAATATGGGGCTGTGACTGTTTAACAATGATCGAGGCAGTTATCAGCGATTTGAATATATTGACCCGCACCATAAGAATGGTCACAATTCAGTGCCTTATTTGGCACTTATTGGAGGATAAATCATGGAGCAATTATTGGCCAATCGCTCGGTTAGCATCACCGAACTTAAACGCAGCCCCAGCGCCATTATCGAACAAGCGGGAGAAGAAGCGGTTGCCGTGTTGAACCACAACCGCCCGGCGGCGTATTTGATTCCTGCGGCGATGTATATGCGCCAGATGGCGGCATTGGATGCGGCGGATTTGCGCGAAGCCATTGCGACTGGACGACATGACACTCGCCCGCCGATTCCGGCGGCGAAAATGTTTGCCGAAATGGATGCGGCCATAGATCAAGTGGAAACTGAACAAGCCAGTGCGTGATGGCGAAAAACGCACAACTGGAGTTCTCCGAATGGGCGCGCAAAGATTTGTTGGGAATCGCCCGTTATATCGCCCGCGACAATCCGCAACGCGCCCGCAGCTTTGTGAACGAACTGCGCCAGCAATGCGCTTTACTGTTGGAGCAACCCGGACTGGGAATCGCCAGGCCGGATTTGGCCGAAGACTTGCGCCAACTACCCTTTGGCCGATATTTGATTTTCTTTTCTGAAACGGATTGCGGCATTTTGGTAGAGCGCGTACTGCACAGCGCGCGAAATATTTCTTCTCAGTTTGAAGAGTCATCAACAGAAAAATGAGCGACCGCATTACAGTTGATCCGTTGGTATGCCACGGCAAGCCTTGCATTCGCGGTATGCGTTATCCGGTGGAAAATGTGTTGGAATGGCTGGCCAGTGGCATGACTATGGATGAGATTCTGGCCGATTACGAAGACCTCGAACGCGAAGACATTTTGGCGGCGCTGGCTTATGCCGCGCGGCTGACGCACGTTAAACGAATGGGATTAGTGGTAGTGTGAAAATTTATCGTGGTACGTTCCCGATGCTGTTTCGCTCTAACTTAGGAGAAGAACATGAGCAAGAAAAACATCGGGAGCACCTTTGACGAATTCCTGTCCGAAAACGCCACGCTGGACGAAGCAACCGCTGTCGCGGTAAAGCGCGTCATCGCATGGCAGATCGAGCAAGAAATGAAAGCGCAAAACCTGAACAAAACCACGATGGCGAAGAAGATGCACACCAGCCGTGCGGCGCTGAATCGTTTGCTCGATGAGAATGACACTAGCTTCACATTGACTACGCTGGCGAGTGCGGCGGCGGTGTTGGGGAAGAAGTTGAATGTTGAGTTGTTGGCGGCTTGAAAATAGACCGAGGCACGCTCCTGATTGATTTTGTCAGACATCGGGTTGTGTTTGTATCAGCCGGTTTGACGAGAACATACGCGATGCGCTGGTGGTGTATGAATGAAACAAATGTGACGTTGATCCCGGTTATAAATTGGTATCGGACATGAATTCAATGTATCTGTATTTCACACTCTTCTATTTGGTGCCATTTGGCATTGCCCTTGCCATGCCGGGGTGGCGATCTCTCTTCGGCTATGGATTGTCGTTCGGTTCATTGATTATTTGGTTATTTGCTTCAGGCAGTAACGGCGGAGGAAATGGATTGGCCGTTGCACTTGGGTTGAGTATGGTTATGTTTGCTGGAGGCGGACTGATTTCTGGGATGGTAACGCGTGCAATACTTCTCGCGCTCCCTGAGGAGAAAAAGACTGTCAAAGTTAGAGTGATAATCCTTATCGTCGGATTCATCTTGCTGCCAATCGTGATACTTGCAGAAGTGAAATGGCAGCAATGGAATAAACGACCTCCATTTGAAGCATGTTTGAGCAGTAAATATCCGGTAAAGATTGAGGGGGCGATTTTTTACTTGCCCCCAGCTCCGAATTTGACGCTCTGGACAGATATGGGTTCGCTCTATTTATTTCAAACAAATGAAGGATTGAGAGCTGTCTGCGAGTTTGCAGAAAATTCCAAAGAACCGATTCCTGCGGTCAATTTGCATATTGATAATCAAAGAGTCAAGTTTGCTGGTTATCCCGTGCAAGGCCGTTATTGTCAGACTGCTACTGCTCAGTGGGGGAAAGATATGTGCAATTCGGAGTACGAAGTTATGGATGCAAAATACCCGCTCATTGTAGATGTCTATTCAGATGCTGAATTTAATTCAAAGCGGATGCTGACTGACAATTCATATAAAAGTTTTCTTGAAGCACGCGGGAGGGCGAAAGAAAGCAATACACCATTTACATCTCGGCGGGTCGGTATCTTTGACCGCTATGGAGAAGACCATAGCTATTGGATCGCTCATGAAAAGACTTGGGAGAATGAGGCAGGAGAACCTTTTACGCTGTATTGTTACAACACCACCCCTGTTGGAAACATCCTTTGCTTAGTGACCTATCGCTTGAGAACCGGTCCGCACCTAACTTATCAGTTTCACACGCCTGAAGATAAGTTAGAGATAGTCGCGCGACGAGTAGATAAAAATATGCGCTCCATGCTTTATGAACTTTCACAGCCATAGTTATCTATAGGTGTGCAACCTTTATTCAAGATGGGGTGTTGGCGGAAGACATTCGCCCTTCGACAGGCTCAGGGCGAACGGCTTACTTCAACTCCCCAAAGAAATTCCTGATCGCCAGCACCCTTTGCCCCAAATCCCCATACTTCAATTCGATCTTCAGCTTGTCCTGCCCCGCCATTTTGATGTGGCGTTTGCTCTGGATCAGGGTGATGACTTTCATCGGGTCGATGGGCGGGTTGGGCACGAACTGGATGGTGATCGCTTCCGATGACGCATCCACTTTGCAGATGCCCAGCGGCTTGGCCATGATGCGCAGGCGGTGGCTGTCGAGCAAGGTTTGCGCGAGTTCGGGCAGCAGGCCGAAGCGGTCTATCAGTTCCTGATGCATGTCGTCCAGGTCTTGCTGCGTGTTGCAGTTGGCCAGGCGTTTGTAGATGACCAGACGCTGGTGGATGTCGCCGCAATAATCGTTCGGCAGCAGCGCGGGCGTGTGCAGGTTGATCTCGGTGGTCACGCCCAGCGGGTGGGTCATGTCCGGCTCGTGCCCCTGTCGCAGCGACGAGATGGCGGCGCTCAGCATGTCGTTGTAGAGCGAGAAGCCGATCTCCTGCATTTCGCCGCTTTGCGATTCGCCCAGCACTTCGCCCGCGCCGCGAATTTCCAGATCGTGCATGGCAAGGAAGAAGCCGCTGCCCAGTTGTTCCATGGCCTGAATCGCTTCCAATCTTTTCTTCGCTTGTGAAGTGAGGCCGTCCATGCTGTCCACCAGCAGATAGGCGTAAGCCTGATGGTGCGAACGTCCGACGCGACCGCGCAACTGGTGCAACTGCGCGAGGCCGAAGCGGTCGGCGCGGTTCATGATGATGGTGTTGGCTGTCGGCACGTCGATGCCGGTTTCAATAATCGTGGAGCACAACAGCACGTTGAAACGCTGGTGGTGGAAGTCGCGCATCACCGCTTCCAGATCGCGTTCGCCCATCTGCCCGTGCGCCACGCGGATGCGCGCTTCCGGCAGCAGCGTCTCCAGTTTCTCCAGCATGTTGCCGATGGTATCGACTTCGTTGTGCAGGAAATAAACCTGCCCGCCACGCTTGAGTTCGCGCAGCACGGCTTCGCGGATGATGCCTTGGCTGAAGCTGCTGACGAAGGTCTTGATCGACAGGCGGCGCTGCGGCGCGGTGGCGATCACCGAGAAATCGCGCAGGCCTTCCAGCGACATCGCCAGCGTGCGCGGGATGGGCGTGGCGGTGAGCGTGAGCACGTCCACCTCGGCACGCAACGCCTTGAGTTTTTCCTTCTGCTGCACACCGAAGCGATGCTCTTCGTCGAGAATCACCAAACCGAGGTTGTGGAACTTCACATCTTTCTGGATCAGCTTGTGCGTGCCGATGACGATGTCCAGCTTGCCGTCGGCCAAATCTTTCAGCGCCTGTGTCACTTCCTTGGCCGAACGGAAGCGCGACAATTCGGCGATCTTGATCGGCCAGTCGGCGAAGCGGTTGGAGAAATTCTGGAAGTGCTGTTCGGCCAGCAGCGTGGTGGGCACCAGCACCGCCACTTGCTTGCCATCCATCACCGCGACGAACGCGGCGCGCAACGCCACTTCGGTCTTACCGAAACCCACGTCGCCGCAAATGAGCCTGTCCATCGGCTTGCCGGATTGCAGATCGAGCAACACCGCTTCGATGGCGGCGGCCTGATCGGCGGTTTCTTCAAAACCGAACCCGGCAGCAAACGCTTCGTAGTCGTGGTAAGTGAGCTTGAACGCGTGGCCTTTGCGAATGGCGCGCTGCGCGTAGATGTTCAGCAGCTCGGCGGCGGTGTCGCGCACTTGCTGCATGGCGCGGCGCTTGGCTTTGTCCCACGTGCCGCTGCCCAGCTTGTGCAGCGGCGCGGCTTCCGGCGCGCCGCCGCTGTAGCGGCTGATGACGTGCAACTGCGACACCGGCACATACAGCTTGTCCTCGCCCGCATATTCCAGCAGCAAGAATTCGTTCTCGCCTTCGCCCAGATCGAGATTCACCAGGCCGCGATAACGCGCGATGCCGTGCTGCTCATGCACCACCGGATCGCCGGTCTTGAGCTCGGACAGATCGCGCAACATGCCTTCCACGTTGCTCTTCTTCGCTATGCGATTGGCGCGGCTGCGCGGTTGCGCGGCGTAGAGTTCGGTTTCGGTGACGATGGAAATGTTTTCGTCAGGAAGAGCAAAGCCGATCTGCAACGGGCCGACTCCGAGCATGAACTTTTCGGCGCTGGCGAGGAAAGCGGCGTAAACCCCAAACCCCTCCCGGCCTCCCCTTGTCAGGGGAGGAGTGCTGTCTTCGCATACGGCGGGCAGCAGGCCATATTCCTTCAGGTAGCCGGACATGATCTCGCGTCGGCCCAGGCTTTCGGCGAGCAGCAAGGTGCGGCCTTTGTAGCTGCGCAGGAAATCCTCGAATTTCTGCGTGGGAACTTCGGCGCGGCGGTCAACGGCGATGGGGGGGATGGGGGTGGTTGGGCAGCGGGTGGCGTTTTTAGAGTCTTCCCTCACCCCAGCCCTCTCCCGGGGGGAGAGGGAGCTTGAGTCCCCCTCGCCCACCGGGAGAGGGGCTAGGGGTGAGGGAACACTCGTGGCAATCACATCCACTCTTGCGAATTCTTTAACCCTGATAAAAAACTGCTCCCCATCCAAAAACAATTCTTTCGTTTCCAGCAACGGATGCTGCGGATCGCCTCTTAACAAGTTGTAGCGCGAAGCCGCATCCTTGCCGAAGGAAGCGATGGCCTCGTCCACATCGTGATGCAGACACAGCGTGGCATTTTTTGGCAGGTAGTCGAACAGCGTGGCGGTCTGCTCGAAGAACAGCGGCAGGTAATACTCGATGCCCGCCGGGGCGATGCCTTTGCTCACGTCTTTGTAGATGCGCGATTTGGACGGGTCGCCTTCGAAGCGGTCGCGGAAGCTCTGGCGGAAGCGCGCCTGTCCTTTGTCGTCCATCGGGAACTCGCGCGCGGGCAGCAGGCGGATTTCCGGCACGGGATACAGCGTGCGCTGGGTGTCCACATCGAACGTAGAAATGGTCTCGATCTCGTCGTCGAACAGGTCGATGCGGTAGGGCAGCAGGCTGCCCATGGCGAACAGGTCGATGATGCCGCCGCGCACGCAGTATTCGCCGGGGGTGAGCACCTGCTGCACGTGGTTGTAACCGGCCAGCGTCATCTGCTGGCGGAAAGCATCGAGGTTCAGCGTCTCGCCTTTTTTCAGGAAGAAGGTGTACGCCGCCAGATACGACACCGGCGGCAGCGGATACAGCGCCGTGGTGATTGGCACCACGACCACATCGCAAGCTTGACTGCGGATGTGGTGCAACGTGGCGAGGCGTTCGGAGATCAAATCCTGATGCGGCGAGAACTGGTCGTAAGGCAGCGTCTCCCAGTCCGGTAGCAGATGCACGCGCAATTTGGGATCGAAGAACGGAATCTCCTCCACCAGCCGCTGTGCTTCAAGCGCATTGGCGGCGATGATGACCAGCGGTGAATGTCGCGTGGCGTATTGCGCCAAGGCCAGTGCATCGGATGAGCCGGTTAAATTGGTATAGCGCGGGCGGGAGTGGGTTGAGGCGAACAGCATGGCAAGGCTCGGTGCAAAGGGCGCGCATTATACCCCCGCCATTTGAGCGCGACATCGCCGCCAATCAGTGTGTATTATCGCAACTGTATTTATTCCGCCGTTTCATAACACCGCGCAGGTGGCAAGCTATTGGAAGCGAGGCGACACATGAATCCTGAACAGCAAATTCTGACTATCCTTTACGAGATGTCCATGTCCATCGGCAGCGAGGTGAGCGTGAAGCCGTTGCTGACCAAAACTTTGCAGCAGCTGCTTTATCACACCTCGTTTCCGGCGGGTCTGGTGTTTCTCGATCTGCCGCCCGACAGCGGCGAGACTACGGTCGAGGCGCGGCTTGAAGCGGCGGTGGGCGATTTTGAGTTGGGCGAAAAAGTCGGGCATGTGTTGACGCTGCCTGCCGCACTGTTGCGCGGTGCTGCCGAAATGCGCGAAGACCGGGGCTTGCTGGCCTCACTGTCGGGCAACAACAATACCTATTCGACCTGGCTGCGCTTGCCCGTCAATCGCACCGGCGTGATCCTGCTGCTCGCGCCCGATGCGGTTCAGACCGAGCTGCCTTTCACGCAAATTTTCCAGCCGCTGATGGCGAATCTGGCCAAGGCCATTCTGCTTTGCCGCCACCACGAGGCGTTCACCGCCGGACTGGTTTCCGAGCGCGACGCGGCCTGGGAGAATCTGCGCAAAGTCAACCGCACGCTGAAGACGCTGAGTTCCGGCAACGAGGTGCTGGTGCGCGCCACCGAGGAAATCGAGCTGCTGGAGGAAATGTGCCGCGTGGTGGTGGATTCCGGCGGCTACCGCGTGGCTTGGGTCGGTTACGCGCAGCAAGATGAGATGAAGTCGGTGCGACCGATGGCGCATCACGGCATCGAGGCGGATCGTCTGTGGCAGTTGCAATTCTCCTGGGCCGAGGACGAACTCGGGCGCGGCCCGACGGGGGCGGCCATCCGCAGCGGCGAGCCGCAGATCGTGGCGGATGCCTATACCGATCCGCGCTTTGCGCCGTGGCACGCCGAAGCGCTGGCGAGCGGTTGCGCTTCCATTCTTTCCTTGCCGTTGCTCGATGGCGAAGGACATGCCTTCGGTGCGCTGACCATAGATGCCGGTGAAACGGATGCCTTCGGCGAGGAAGAAGTGCGCCTGCTGCTCGAACTCGCCAACGATCTCGCTTACGGCATTGTCAGCCTGCGCGGTCGCGCCGAACAGTTGCGCAGTGCGGCGCAACTGCACAAAGGTCTGGAAGACGCGATTCAGGCGATTGCCGCCACCGTGGAAATGCGCGACCCCTACACCGCCGGACACCAGCGCCGCGTGGCGCAGCTCGCCGAAGCGATTGCCGTCAAGCTGGGGCTGGAGGCGGAGCGCATTCACGGCATCCGCCTCGCCAGCATGGTGCACGATGTCGGCAAAATCGGTTTGCCGGCGGAAATTCTGAGCAAGCCGGGCGCGCTGACTAATGTGGAATTCAGTCTCATCAAGGAGCATTCGAGCATCGGCTACGAGATACTCAAAGATGCGGACTTCCCCTGGCCCATCGCGCAGATGGTGCGCTCGCACCACGAGCGGCAGGACGGTTCCGGTTACCCGGATAAACTGAAGGGCGACGAGATACTGCTGGACGCGCGCATCATCGGCGTGGCCGACGTGGTCGAAGCCATGTCTTCTTTCCGCCCCTACCGACCCGCGCTGGGCAAACAGGCGGCGCTGGACGAGATTTTGCAGAACCGTGGCAAACGCTACGACGCGCAAGTGGTGGATGCTTGCTGTCAGGTGATGGAGGCGGGATTCGAGTTTGCTTGAGCCTTAAAACCACATCCTTGCCCGCAGATTACACAGATTATGCAGATTTTCTGTCGGCTAAGGATGATGCGGAGTCATCCAAAAGATGGGTCATCAGTCCATGTTATTTGTGGTTTTTTTAATCTGTGTAATCTGCGGGCAAAAGCTTTTTCAAGTCAGTGCGCGAGTTTGGTAAACTCGCACCCATGTCCGAATTCCACGCATTAGTCCCCGCCGCCGGTTTCGGTGCGCGCATGGGCAACGAACTTCCCAAGCAATATCTCGATCTGGCCGGGAGGCCGATGATCTGGTATGCGCTTTCCACGTTGTGCGCTTGCCCCGACATCAAAACCGTGTTCGTGGTGCTGTCGCCCGATGATGAACATTTTGCGCGCTACGATTGGTCGCACTGTGCGGACAAGCTGGAGACGCTGTATTGCGGCGGTGCGACGCGCGCCGAGAGTGTGTCCAACGGCCTGCTGGCTTCGGAGCTGGAGCCGGACGACTGGGTGCTGGTGCACGATGCGGCGCGGCCTTGCCTGACCCAGCAGTTGCTGGCGCGCATGATCGCCGAACTGCGCGACGACCCGGTAGGCGGCATTCTCGCCGTGCCGGTGGCGGACACGCTGAAGCGCGCCGACGCGCAGCAACGCATCGCCTGCACCGAACCGCGCGAAGGCTTGTGGCAAGCGCAAACCCCGCAGATGTTCCGCGCCGGATTGCTGGCCGAAGCGCTGGCGCTTTGCAACAAAGTCACCGACGAAGCCTCCGCCATCGAAGCGCTGGGCTTGCAACCGAAACTGGTGGCTGGCGACAGCAGCAATTTCAAAGTGACGTATCCGCAGGACATCGAGTTGGCGGAGTTGCTGCTGAACAAGCAAAGGAGCGTTCGATGACTCTTGATTACACTCCGCTGGCGAATGTTATCCGGCAATTGGAAACCAGTCTGAGATATGCACAATCCGAGCAGGCCAAAGCCGATCCCGGCTTGTTCGAGCAACTGCGCAATTCCGTGATCCAGTGTTTCGAGTTCACCTACGAGCTGAGCCACAAGATGCTCAGGCGGCATCTGGTGGAAAGCTCGGCCAGTCCCGAAGAGATTGAAACGGGCAGCTTCCAGAACCTGATCCGTAGCGGCAACGAGATGGGGTTGCTGCGCTCCGACTGGACGCGCTGGCGCGATTACCGCCAGGCGCGCAACGACAGCAGCCACACTTACGATACTCAAAAAGCCGAAGCGGTTTATGCCATCGCCCCGGATTTTCTGGCGGAAGCCCGCCATTTGTATGCGCAACTGCTTGCGCGGAGCCGCCCATGAATGGACGGGGTGTGCAGCTCTCCGCGCGGGAGCTGGAGATGGTGCGCGACATTCTGATGCGAGTCATCCCGGAGCGCGAAGTGTGGGTCTTCGGTTCGCGCGTGCAGGGGAAGGCAAACCCCTACTCCGATCTGGATTTGGCGGTTATCGGCGAACAGCCACTGCCGCTGGCGAGCCGCGCCGAGCTGGCGGATGCGTTCGACCAATCCGATCTGACGATCAAAGTGGATGTGGTGGACTGGGCGGCGGCGAGCGAATCATTCCGGCAAATTATCGCCAGCCAAAAAGTGTTGCTGAAGGAGAAAGCGTAATGCGTATCGGACAAGGTTTCGACGTGCACCAGTTGGTCGAAGGGCGCAAGCTCATCATCGGCGGGGTGGACATTCCCTACAGCAAAGGGTTGCTCGGCCATTCCGATGCGGATGTGCTGCTGCATGCGATTTGCGATGCGCTGTTGGGCGCGGCGGCGCTGGGCGACATCGGTCGGCATTACGCCGACACCGACGCGGAGTACGAGGACATCGACAGCCGCATCCTGCTGCGCGATGTGATGCGCCAGATCAAGGAAGCGGGCTTCCGCGTCGGCAACGTGGATGCCACCATCATCGCGCAAGCGCCGAAGATGGCCCCGCATATCGCGCAGATGGTCGCCCACATCGCCGCCGATCTCGGCATCGAACAGTCAGCGGTGAACGTGAAAGCCACCACCACCGAACATCTGGGCTACACCGGACGTGGCGAAGGCATCGCGGCGCAGGCGGTGGTTTTGTTGGTGGTTTAACACCATGCCCCGTAGAGACTTAGAAGTTTGTAGGTCGGGTTTTAACCCGACATGTCGGGCTGAAGCCCGACCTACATCAAGTGATTTATTGCCATGAAAATTCTCGCTTTAGAAACCTCCACCGAATATTGTTCCGTCGCGCTGTGGCAAGACGGCGCGGTGAGTGAGCGCAGCGAGCTGGTCGGACAAAAACATTCCGAAGTGTTGATGGCGATGCTGGATGCTTTGCTCAAGGATGCTGGATTGAGGATTGGGGATTTGGACGGCATCGCTTTCGGCAAAGGTCCCGGCTCGTTTACCGGCGTGCGCATTGCGTGCGGCGTGACGCAAGGCTTGGCGCTGGGGGCGAACTTGAATGTGGTCGGCGTGTGCACGCTGCAAGCGGTGGCGGAAACTTGCGGCAAGGAAAAAGTCATCGCGGCGCTGGACGCGCGCATGGGCGAGCTGTACCTGGCGGCGTATGAAAAACACAACGGCGAATGGCGCGCGGCGATTGAACCGTGCTTGTGCAAGGCCGAAGACGCGCCTGTACCTGATGGTGACGGCTGGTGCGGTGCGGGAAATGGTTTTGCCGTGCAGGGCGCTGCGCTGCAAGCCAGATACGACGGGCATCTTCGGGCAGATGCGGCGGAGAGTGGCGTGTTTCCTCGCGCTGCGGCCATTGCTGTGTTGGGCGCAACCGCATTTGTTCGGGGCGAGGCAGTGGATGCCGCGCTGGCGCTGCCGCTGTATTTGCGCGACAAAGTGGCGTTGAAGACGTGCGAGAGAGAAGCTTTGAAAGCCCCTCTCCCGCAGGCGGGAGAGGGGTTGGGGTGAGGGATTCCAATGTGAATCGAAAAGGTGTGCATACTCACCGACCCTCATCCCCGGCCCTTCTCCCGCCTGCGGGAGAAGGGAGTAAGCAGCGAACGGCGTTTCTGGCATGATCCTGCGCGACATGACTGAAGCCGATCTCGATGCCGTGTTGAAAATCGAGCGCGAGGTGCATGCGCATCCGTGGACGCTGGGAAATTTCAGCGATGCCTTGCGCAGCCAGTATCAGTGCAAGGTGCTCGAATTGGACAAGCAAATCCTCGGCTTCGCGCTGCTGATGCTGGCGGTGGATGAGGCGGAGTTGCTGGACATCGCGGTTGCCGCGCGCTTTCAGCATCAAGGGTGGGGGCGCACATTGCTGGACGAGATGATGGCGCTGGCGCGCAGCCGTAATATGCGGCGCATGGTGCTGGAAGTGCGCGCCTCCAATGCGGCGGCGATCGCGCTTTACCGCAAGGCGGGCTTTGCCAATATCGGCTTGCGCCGCGCTTACTATCCGGTGCTGAACGGGCGCGAAGACGCGATTTTGATGGGGCGGGAACTGTGAACTTGAGAGACGAAGAAATATTGCGCGAGTTGAAGTTGTATCCCTTGTGGGTGCGGCGCGATTTGCCTGTAGAGGCAAGTAGGATGGGTGGAGGCGCAGCCGATACCCATCAAGAATCGCCAGCTGTGGCAGAGCTTGTTTCGGGTGCTGTAGAGGCTCAACAAACTGCGATGGGTATCGCTTCGCTCAACCCATCCTGCAGTTGGCTCGAACTCAAACAAAAAGTGCGCGACTGCACCGCCTGCCAATTGCGTGCGGGCTGCACGCAAACTGTGTTCGGCGTGGGCGATGAAAAGGCGGAATGGCTGTTCGTCGGCGAAGGGCCGGGCGCGGACGAGGATGCGCGGGGTGAGCCGTTCGTGGGGCAGGCGGGCAAGTTGCTGGATAACATGCTGGCCGCGATCAAATTGAAACGCGGCGCAAATGTGTATATCGCCAACATCGTCAAATGCCGCCCGCCCGACAACCGCAACCCGGAAGCGGACGAGATCGCCGCTTGCCTGCCTTACCTGCAACAGCAAATCGCGCTGATTAAACCCAAACTTATCGTGGCGCTGGGCAAAGTTGCCGCCACCTCCTTACTGGGACGCGATGCCACGCTGGGTTCGCTACGCGGCACGGTTCACGATTTTCACGGTACGCCGCTCATCGTCACCTACCATCCCGCCTACCTGTTGCGCAGTCCCGCCGAAAAAGCCAAGGCGTGGCAGGACTTGTGTTTCGCCGTGCAACAAATGAAGTAAGCCTGGTTTTCGGTTAACGTTCCACCCTACCCATTTTCGGGTTGCTTCCGCATCGCAACCTGATAGCATTTGTCGTGACTTCTTGCTGAAGGGAATGATCCAGATGAATCTGAATTCAATCCGGTTATCGACGCGCATCACGCTGGGCATGTTATTGCTGGTGGCTGCGGGTGCGCTGTTATGGATCGTTCCCGAGAACGAGCGGTTGCACGATGCTTACTTCAAGGCGCGCAGCGCCGATGTCGAAAGCGTGCTGCATGCCGAGAAGCTGCGCATGGGGCAGAGTATCGAGATACTGCGCCAGAGCACGCTGTTCCTCGCCAACGTGCCGCCGATTTCCGGCATCGCCCGCGCCGCTTCCAATCGCGGTACAGACCCGCGCGACAAAAATTCCTATGCCACCTGGGAAGCGCGTTTGCAGGAAATCTTCACCGCTTTTCTGCGCGCGCATCCCGATTATTTTCAGGCACGCTTCATCGGTGTGGCGGATGACGGGCGCGAACTGGTGCGTGTCGAAAGGCGTGCCGACCGCATCGAAGTGACACCGCGCGAGGCGCTGCAAGCCAAAGGCGACCGCGACTATTTCAAAGCCGGGCTGACGTTGGCGCTGGGGCGCGTGTATCTTTCCGAGTTCAATCTCAATCAGGAATACGGCAAGGTCGAACAGCCGCACCGTCCCACGTTGCGCGCGGTCACGCCGGTGTTCGATGCGAGCGGACATCTCTTCGGCATGGTGGTTATCAATCAGGATGCGAGCGGCTTGTTGAACTCCGCCAGCGCCGGATTACCTGCGGGCATGCAGGCGTTTATCGCCGACCAGCAGGGGCGCTACCTGCTGCATCCCGACAGCGCGCGCGCATTTTCTTTCGATACCGGCGGTAATGACAACATCGCCGCAGACTTTCCTTCGCTCAAGCCGCTGTTCGGCGCGCAGAAACAAAATTACCTGCCGCTGCATGCGGAAAGCATTGGCGGCGGGGTGCGGTATCTGGCGGCGGAACGGGTGTACTTCGATGCCGGCAATCCCGCGCGTTTCCTGCTGCTGGCGTATTGCATTCCGCCGGAGGTGGTCGCCAAACAAGCGGCCGGTATCGCGCCGCCGAATTTTTTCGCTATGCTGCTGGTGGTCGCGGTGGGCGGTCTGTTGATGCTGGTGTTGCGCCGCACCTTTGCGCCGCTCAAACGCATCGCCGCTGCCGCGCGAAAAATCGCCGCAGGCGAGCATGATGTCCGTTTGCCGAAAACGGGCGGCGGCGAAATCACCGAACTGGCCGACGCGCTGAATGTCATGCTGGACAAACTGTCGGACAGCGAGGTGCTCGCGCGCGAGAACGCGTTCCGCAAAGAGTTGATAGACTCGTTGCCGGGCATTTTTTACATGATAGACCCCCAGGGGAATTTCCTGCTGTGGAACCGCAAGCTCGAACTGGTGTTGCGGTGCAGCCAGGAGGAAATTCTTTTCAGCCACCCGCTGGATTTTTTCGAGGGCGAGGACAAGGTCAAAATCGAGAACGCGATACGCCAGGTTTTCATCGAGGGCGAGGCGGAAGCGGAAGCCGTGCTGCTGTCGAAAGACGGTTCGCGGACACCTTATCAGTTCACCGGTCGGCGCGTGGGTTACAACGGCAGGTCGATGCTGGTCGGGCTGGGGACGGACATCAGCTTGTTGCAGCAGTCCATGCTGCGACATGAGCGGGTGCTGGAGGCGGCGATGGACGGTTTCTGGATGGCGAGTGAGCGGGGCGTGCTGGAAGAAGTCAACGCGGCTTACGCCAGCATGTCCGGCTATACGCGGCAGGAACTGATAGGCATGCACATCAGCCAGTTGGATGCGAACGAGCAGGAACGGGATGTCCGGGCGCGCATCGACAAAATTATCACCCAAGGGTATGACCGTTTTGAAGCGGGTCACCGTCGCAAAGACGGGGAAATGATCGAAGTCGAGGTGTCGGCCACCTACATGCCGGAAGAAAAAAAGTTCTTTGTATTCTGTCACGACATCACCCAGCGCAAACACTACGAAAGCGATTTGCGCGTAGCCGCCGCCACATTTGAAACGCAGGATGCCACGCTGATTACCGATGCGCAGTCCAACATCATCCGCGTCAACCGCGCCTTCACCGAGATCACCGGTTACACCCCGGAAGAAGTGCTGGGCAGGAATCCGCGCATCATGAGTTCCGGTCGTCATGACAAAGCGTTCTACGGTGCGATGTGGCGGCAGATACTGGAGCGCGGTGCTTGGGCGGGCGAGGTGTGGGACAGGCGCAAGAACGGCGAGATTTATCCGAAATGGTTGACCATCACCGCCGTCAAAAACGAGGACGGGAAGGTCACGCAATATGTGGCCATCTTCAACGACATCACCGCGCGCAAACAGGCGGAAGATGAAATCCGCAATCTGGCGTTTTACGATGCGCTGACGCGGTTGCCCAACCGCCGTTTGTTCCAGGAGCGCTTCCATGCGGCGCTGGTGGCTTCGGCGCGTTACCGCGATTTCGGTGCGATCCTGTTTATCGACCTCGACCGCTTCAAGGTGTTGAACGACACGCTGGGGCACGACTATGGCGACTTGTTGCTGATCGAAGTGGCGGAGCGCATCCGGGGCTGTGTGCGCGAGATGGATACGGTGGCGCGTCTGGGCGGCGACGAATTCGTGGTGCTGCTGGAGAGTATCAGCAGCGACAAGGCGGATGCCGAGCGCAAGTCCGGGCTGGTGGCGGAAAAAATCCGCGAGTCTTTGTCGCGCCCCTATCAGCTCAAGGAGCACGAACACTACAGCTCGCCCAGCATTGGCATCACCCTGTATCACGGCGACGACGAGTCCATGGACGCGTTGTTGCAGCACGCCGATGCCGCGATGTACCAGGCCAAGAGCGCCGGGCGCAATGCCGCGCGTTTTTACGATCCGGGCATGCAGCAGGAACTGGTGTTGCGTTCCACGCTGGAAAACGATTTGCGCCGCGCCATCGAAAACAAGGAGCTGTATTTGTACTACCAGTTGCAAGTGGATAACGGACGGCATCCGGTCGGAGCCGAAGCGCTGATACGCTGGATCAACCCGCAACGCGGCCTGGTTTCGCCCGCCAGTTTCATTCCAGTGGCCGAGGAAAGCTCGTTGATCCTGGAGATCGGCAACTGGGTGATGGAGCAGGGTTGCGCGCAACTGGCGGCATGGGGCAAAGCCGAACGCCTGCGCGATTTGACGCTGGCGGTCAACGTCAGCGCGCACCAGTTCCGCCGACACGACTTTGTCGAGCTGGTGGAGGCGTTATTGCAACGCTACCGGATAGACCCGTCGCGCCTGAAGCTGGAATTGACCGAAGGTGTGGTGGTGGACGACATGGATGAAGTGGTGACCAAGATGCTGGCGTTGAAAGGGTTGGGCGTGCTGCTGTCGCTGGACGATTTCGGCACCGGCTATTCTTCGCTGTCCTACCTCAAACGCTTGCCGCTGGATCAGGTCAAGATCGACCAGAGTTTTGTGCGCGGCATCACTGTCGATCCCGGCGATGCGGTGATGGTGCAAACCATTATCGACATGGCGAAAAACTTCAATCTGGAGGTCATCGCCGAAGGGGTGGAGACAGAGGAACAATTCACCTTTCTCAAGCAGCACGATTGCATGGCCTATCAGGGCTATCTGTTCGGCAAGCCGCTGCCGCTGGAGCAGATGGAGGCGATGATTTTGAAGGATTGAGGATTGAGGATTGAGGATTGAGGATTGAGGATTGAGGATTGAGGATTGAGGATTGAGGATTGAGGATTGAGGATTGAGGAGTTCCCGCATTTATTCGCGGATACTTGAGCAGGCTAGGCGTGTATGTCAGATATTTGGCTGCTGAGCGCGCTCATGCGGTTCGGTTCGGATTTATAATAATCCCCAACCCCACAAGAGGTAGGTCATGAAAAAGAAGAAGGATGCACTCAAAGTGCTGGTGGTGGATGACAGCAAGGTAGTAACAAAAGTGCTGACGAATTATCTGGCCAGCATGGGGATTACCCATCCGTTGCTTGCGTCAACAGGCAAACAGGCGATTGAATTATTCAAGAGTGAACGCCCGGACATCGTGTTGCTGGACGTGCAACTGCCCGACATTGACGGTTTCGATGTTTCAAAAGCAATCCGCAAACTGGAAGGTAAAGGCGAGTGGTCGGCGATCATATTCCTGACCTCGATGGCCAACGATGCCGATCTGGCGCGCGGCATCGAAGCGGGAGGCGACGATTACCTGACCAAACCGATCGCGCAAGTGGTGTTGCACGCCAAGATTCGCGCCATGCAGCGTCTGGTCGAAATGCAGCGCCAGCTGGTCAGCGCGAAGCACAAACTGGATTTGGCCAACACCAAACTGAAACGGATTTCAACTACCGATGCCCTGACCGGCATCGCCAACCGCCGCGCTTTCGACGAATTTTCCGAGCTCGAATGGCGGCGCTGCATGCGCAAGGAAAAACCGATGGCGCTGGTCATGCTGGACATCGACTACTTCAAGTTGTTCAACGACAAATACGGGCATCAGGCCGGAGACGATTGCCTGAAATTGGTGGCGGGAAAAATCGCCAAAGCCACGCCGCGCGCCGCCGATCTTTGCGTGCGCTTCGGCGGCGAAGAATTCATGGTGGTGTTGAGCGAGACCGATCTTGAGGGTGCGCAGTGTATGGCGGAGCGCGTGCGACAGATGGTCGCCGACCTGAAAATTCCCCACTACGCGACGGCTAGCAAACATGTGGCGGTCAGTTGCGGTGTGGTGTCGGTGATCCCGAACGAGAAGATGTCGCTGGAAGCCATGGTCAAATCTGTTGATGTGGCGCTGTACATGGCCAAGCGCGGCGGACGCGACCGGGTGGTGGCGGGGGAGTACAGTCAAGCTTAGTTTGGAGCTCCCTCTCCCCCTATCCAACTTTCCCCCGCAAGCGGGAGAAAGGGCAAACGAATCGCTACGCGAGTTTTTTGTTAACGCGAATGATCCGCCCAATTGTTGGGTGTCTCGAACAGGCGCACGCGCTCCAGCTTCAGATGGTTGCCGAAAGTATCGCGGTAAGCGTCCAGCAATAAATCAAACGCCACCTTCGCCAGATTCTCCGCCGTCGGGATGACATTCAGCACCACCGTCTTGTGTCCCGGTAGCGTGTCCAGAAAATCCAGCACCACCTTGTCGCCGCGATACACCAGAAACGCGTGGTCCCACGCATCCACCACGCGCTCCTTGGCGATGCGCTTCACATCAGAAAAATCCATCACCATGCCCTGTTCCGAAGCGCCTTCGGCGGTGATGACCTCGCCCGACAAAGTGATCTCGATGGCATAGCGGTGACCGTGCAAATGCTTGCACTGGCTGTTGTGGTTGGGAATGCGGTGTCCGGCATCGAATTCCAGGCGGCGGGTGATTTGCATGATGAGATGTTTGAGTGAAAGTGGCGCGTTAATTTGGGAAAAACCATTTAGCCACAGAGTACACAGAGATCACAGAGAAAGAAATTGGGTGAATCGAGAGCTTGCGATGTCCATGGGGGAGTTAGCAGGTTGGTGAAATTTTGCCGAACTCTCTGTGCGCTCTGTGTTCTCTGTGGCTAGTTTTTTGATTTTCGGATTATAACTTGAAGGCGCGCACCGCATCCCTGAATGCAATCGACTCTTCTTTGCCGACCTTGCCCTCGTAGCGCAACGATACATAGCGCGCGGCAATGTCGTGCAGGGGCGCGGCCAGTTCCGGTCGGGCAACGGCAACACGCGCCGCATAATCCCGCGCCCCTTCATGCGCCGCGCGCGGTAACCCGGCTTTTTCCAGTTTGCGGCAGAGTTTCAGCCATGCTGTCTGCACCGCATCGGCCTGTTTCGGCAGCATGCGGCGCAGCAGCCATAACGTGAAGATGCCCGTCAATAGGGCAACTCCGGCCAACATGTCGAGCGCCATATTCTGCCAGCTGACCTCTTCCATGCCCAAACGGGTGAGGAAAGCGAACTGGCGTTCGGTGTTGTAACCCAGCACCCACTGGTTCCACTGGTTGGTCAGCGCGTCGAGATTGAAGCGCAGTTTGAGCAGCAACGGCGACTGCGTGCGCATAAAGAATGGCAAGTCGGCGCTGTCCGGCAGGGCGGCGCGCAAACCGCTCCGAATGCGCTCCGGCGCAATGGCCGCCGTGGGGTCGATGCGCACCCAGCCGCGATCCTGCAACCACACTTCCGCCCAGGCGTGCGCGTCGGACTGGCGCAGGATGTAATAGCCGCCGAGGTCGTTATATTCGCCGCCCTGATAGCCGGTGACCACACGCGCCGGAACCCCCGCCGCGCGCATCAGGAACACGAAGCTGCCCGCGTAGTGTTCGCAGAAACCTTGTCTGGTTTTGAACAGGAAATCATCCACGCTGTTCATGCCGAGCAACGGCGGTTCCAGCGTGTATTCGAAATTCTCGCGGTTGAAATAGGTGAGCGCAGTGCGCACCAAGGATTCAGCAATTTCCGCTTGCGGACGATTGCCCCCTGTGTCAATCCCACGCCCAGCTTGCTGGGCAGTGGATTGCCTACCTTTGGTACTCCCACCGGGAGAGGGCTGGGGTGAGGTAACACTCTCGGCTTGCACGCGCCATTCTGCGGCGAGTTGGATGGCCTGCGGGTTGTAGCCGCGCGGCAGAGCCAGCGCGCGTTGCAGTTGCAGTGGCGCTTCATCCAGATTGGCGCGGTAGGAAAGCAGCGAAGTCGCGTTGTAGCGGGTGCGCGCGTTGACCGGCGTTTGGCTCAACACCTGAAAATCCGTTGTTTGAACTGCGGGGATGGACATCTTGCTCGGCATATCCAGCGCGAATAGCCACAGCTTGTTGTGCGGCTCCAGCGTCACCGTGTAATCCACCGGATTGCCCGCATCGGTGAGTGTCGGCTGGCGCAGGGTGGCATTGCGTCCGCGCGTCCAGGTAGAGCCGTCGAAATTCCACAGCACCGGACCGCGCCAATACAGTTGATCGCGGCGCGGCACTATGTCGTTGAACGTGACGCGGAATGCCACCGCATCTGACAGCGATAACCTGCTCATGCTGCCCGGCGACATGGTGTCGGACAAACCGCTGCTGGCGTAAGCATCCTGCGGCATGCCCCACAGCGGCCCCTGCACGCGCGGGAACAGCACGAACAGGATGAACGACAGCGGAATGGCTTGCAGCAACAAGATGCCGGCGATACGCAGGCGCGGTTTGAAGGCCAGTGTGCCCGTTTGCAAATGCACCCAGGTCGCCATGATGAGCAGCAAAGTGAACAGCATGAACAGTGCGGTGGGGATGCTTTGCGAATAGAAAAAATTGGTGATGATGATGAAGCACGACAGATAGATCAGCACCGTGGCATCGCGTACCGCGCGCAACTCCAGCAGCTTGAGCGCGGCCAGCAGAATCAGTAGAGTGACTCCGGCCTCGCGCCCGAACAAGGTGTGGAAACTGATGATGATGGCGAGCACGCTGGCGACAGTGATGAGCAGCAACAGCAAGCGCGCGGGCAGAGGATTGCCGCTGTAGGTGAGATAAGCGCGCCAAACCAGCAATGCCGCGCCAAACGCGCTCGCCCACAACGGCAAGTGCTCCGCGTGCGGCGCGCTGACCAGCAGGATGCAGGCGATGAGACCGTAGGTGAGCGGGGCGGAGAGTTTCATTAAAAACCTCCACCACAGAGACAGTGCGTGTGTTGTTGGGGCTTTAGCCCCTTACAACCACGGCCTACTCCTTGCGGGTACAGAAACACAGAGAAAGGCAAAAGCAGAACACACGCAAAACTTTTATTGGAGCGAACAAATTTAGTGGTAACCCGAGAAGCTTGTCTCTTGGGTTTGTTTATCTCTGAGTCTCTGCGTCTCTGTGGTGATAGGTTTTTCATGCTTTTTCCATCCCAAACAACGCCAAGCGCCTTAAACACTCCGTCCGCTGCGCCGGATTATGTTGCGGCGCGATCTCTCCATCCGGCAGGCGCAAGCCATACATCAGCCCTTGCGCATCGGCATCCAGCACCCAGCGTGCCAGCAATTCCAGTTTGCGTTCCGGTGCGATGTTGGGCAGTTGCGACCAATCCAGCCACAGCTCGCGTCCCTGCTGTGCGGAGAACTGTTTCACTTGCAGCCCCTGTTCGCGCGCCAACGCTTTCCATGCGATGCGCGGCATGGCATCGCCCGCCACATAGTTGCGCAGGCCGGAGAAATCTTCATCGCCTGCCGCCAACACTTTGCCGATGCCGTCCTGCGCCGAAGACGCGGGCAGCGGTTGCGGCGCGGCGGGTTTGGGATAGACCAGGCAGCGCACGTCGAAATGGATGTAGGTCCACGCATAGAACAGCCCCAGCGGAAAATGGGTGTAAAGCGTTAATCGCCCGCTATCCAGCCAGCCTCTTTGTGTGGCGGGAATGGCGATCTCAACCGGCGTGGAATGCAGCGCGGGCAGGTCGAACACCGTGTGATGCTGCTCATCGTCGTGCAGATGAATTTGATAGCGCGGCAGCGTGCCGGGGTTGTTGAAGTGGAATACGAAACGCGCCTGTTCTCCGGCGAACACCGGCTCGACATACCCCGCGCGAATCTCCAGTTGTGCCAGATTGCGGAAGGCATACAACATGGTCATCCCCGCCATGGTGGCGAGCAGGAACGTCAATACATAACCCAGGCTCAAGTTGTAATTGATGTCGCCCAGCAACATCAATCCCAGCACCAGCGCAAAGCCGAAACCCTGTTTGGACGGCACGATGTAAATGCGGCGCTGGTTGAGCACCAGAATGCCGGTTTCGACAGAGCGGCGGAAGGCCCAGTTGCGGAAGAGTTTTTTGAAAGTGGCGAACACGGAATGCGACAGCTATTTACCGAATAGTAGATCGGTCAATGCATCCCTTGTAATGCCGCGATGTGCGGCCGCATCGCTCAAGATGGATGACAACGTGCCGATGCGCAACGGGTCATGCAGCGGCACGGTGAGGTGATGATCTTTGGGGAATTGGCAGGTCAATCGTATATGGCTACCCGCTTGCTGGGTCGGCTGATAGCCGAGTTGTTCCAGTGCTTTGATGAGTTGCGCGCCAGTCAGATTGCGCGGCAGTTTCATACTGCGATTAACTCTTCGCGCGTGAAATGCAGGCGAATTATTTTCGGCGCTTTGCCTTCATCAAAGTGGCAATGCACCGCATCGCGCACTTGCCGGTGCAGGCTTTCGATGTTGTCCGCTTCGGTGAAGATGGACTCGCCCAATGCCCGCGCCGTCAGCCCGCCTTCCGGCGCTTCTTCCACTACAAACATAATTTCATTCATGGCTGGCCTTTCGGTGAGTTATTGCGCACGCATTCTAACACCGCCGACATTACGGGATCGCCACCGCCTCGATCAGCTCGCGCGCCAGTTTGTCGCCGTCGGAAATTTGCACGTCCTGCACCGATTGCAGGCGGTGGCTGGTGACACCGGGCAACACGGCCTGGATGTCTTCCGGCATGACGGCGCTGCGCCCGTCGAGTAGTGCCCAGGCGCGGGCGGAGGCGAGCAGCGACAGTCCGGCACGCGGGCTGAGACCGTGCACGTAACGTGCCGATTCGCGGCTGTGGCGCAGGATGGCTTGCACGTAGTCGAGCAGCGCGGGCGAGACGAACACTTGCTTGACCTGTTGTTGCAAGGCCAGCAGTTCGGCGGTTTCCATTTGCGGCGCAAGCTTGGCGATCAGGTCGCGCCGCTCCACGCCCGCCAGCAATCCGCGCTCGGCTTGCGCGTCGGGATAGCCCAGCTGGATGCGCATCAGGAAGCGGTCTAGCTGCGATTCCGGCAAGGGGAAAGTGCCGATCTGGTTGGTCGGATTTTGCGTGGCGATGACGAAGAACGGTACCGGCAGCGGGCGCGTTTCGCCTTCGCTGGTGACCTGCTGCTCTTCCATGGCTTCCAGCAGCGCGCTCTGGGTCTTGGGCGTGGCGCGGTTCACTTCGTCGGCCAGAATCATCTGCGCGAAGATCGGTCCCGCGTGGAATTTGAACTCGCCCGTGTCGCGCTGGTAAATCGAAACACCGAGGATGTCGGCGGGCAGCATGTCGCTGGTGAACTGGATGCGCTGGAACTGCAAGCCCAGCGTTTTTGCCAGCGCATGCGCCAGCATGGTCTTGCCCACGCCGGGCAAATCTTCGATCAGCAAATGCCCGCGCGCCAGCAGGCATGCGAGCGCCAGCCTGATCTGGCGCGGCTTGCCGAGGATGACTTGTTCGGTCTGGGTGATGACGGCGTGGAGTGGGTTGGGCATTGTTATTTTTCCTCAAAACATCAAAACAAAAAAACTAGCCACAGAGACCACAGAGCACACAGAGAAAGGGGCGGTATGGCTGGGGCAGGTGAATTGAACTGGTTTTCTCTGTGATCTCTGTGTCCTCTGTGGCAAATAGGTTTTGCTCTTATGGTTAAAGCAATACCGCCGCAATCACCTTGCGCTCTTCCGCCGCCAGAATGTTGTAAGTGCGGCAGGCTGCGGGGGTGTTCATGAACTCGATGCCGATGCCTGCCTTGATGAGTTCGCGGTACAGCTCGGGTCGGGCGAACTGTTGTTTTGCGCCGGTGCCGAACAGCAGCACGTCCGGCTTCAGTTCCAGAAAATAATTGAAGTGCGCCGCATCGAGGCTGGCGAAATCCGTGGCGGGCCAGTCGGTGCGCAGCGCTCCGGCCATGACCACGACCGCTTGCTCGAAGCGTTTGTCGTTGATGGCGACATAACCCTCGCCGTGTCCGGTGAATAAATTGCGGTTGTCGCCGGTAAGTAGATGCAATGCCAAAGCGTGGTCTCCATTTGCGGCAGTTGGCGGCGGCGCGGTAGAATCGCGGCCTTTGCAACGCCTTGCCTGAATGCGGTGGATTCTACCATCGGCTTCGGTTGGGCAGATTAGGAAGCCCTCAAGTGAAACACGAAAAAGACCATCTCAAGCCCGTGCTGAAATCCACCAAGCTGGCCAATGTCTGTTACGACATTCGCGGACCGGTGATGGCGCGAGCGAAGCAGATGGAGGAGGAGGGGCAGCGCATCATCAAACTGAACATCGGCAACCTCGCGCCGTTCGGCTTCGACGCGCCGGAAGAAGTGCAGCAGGACGTGATCCTGAACCTGCCGAATTCCTCCGGCTATTCCGATTCCAAAGGCCTGTTCGCCGCGCGCAAGGCGATCATGCATTACACCCAGTTGAAGAAAATCTCCGGTGTGACTATCGACGACATCTTCATCGGCAACGGCGCATCCGAACTGATCGTCATGTCCATGCAGGGCTTGCTCAATCCCGGCGACGAAGTGCTGGTTCCCGCGCCCGACTATCCGCTGTGGACGGCGGCGGTGACGCTGGCGGGCGGCACGCCGCGCCACTACATCTGCGACGAGGCCAACGAGTGGAATCCCGACCTCAAGGACATGCGCAGCAAGATCACGCATGACACCAAGGCGATTGTCGTCATCAACCCGAACAACCCGACCGGCGCGGTGTATTCGGACGAGATTCTGCAAGAGATCATCGAGCTCGCGCGCGAACATAATCTCATCATCTTCGCCGACGAAATCTACGACAAAGTGTTGTACGACGGCGTGACGCACACTTCGATGGCATCGCTGGCGGACGACGTGCTGTTCGTCACCATGAACGGCCTGTCGAAAAATTATCGCGCCTGCGGCTACCGTTCCGGCTGGATGGTGGTGTCCGGCGCGAAGAAAAACGCGCAGGATTATCTGGACGGTCTGAACATCCTCGCCTCGATGCGTTTGTGTTCCAACGTGCCGGGGCAATACGCGATTCAGACCGCGCTCGGCGGCTACCAGAGCATCAACGATCTGGTCGCGCCCGGCGGGCGGCTGTACCGTCAGCGCGAACTCGCTTACAACCTGCTCACGGCCATTCCCGGTGTGACCTGCGTCAAGCCCAAGGCCGCGCTGTACATGTTCCCCAAGCTCGACCACAAGATGTATCCGATCAAGAACGACCAGCAATTCATTCTGGAATTGCTGGAAGCGGAGAAAGTGCTGATCGTGCAGGGCAGCGGCTTCAACTGGAAACACCCGGATCATTTCCGCATCGTGTTCCTGCCCAACTCGGACGACCTGACCGAGGCGATCCATCGCATCGCGCGCTTTCTGGAACATTATCGCAAGCAGCACGGGACATGAAGATCGTCGAAGTATTTGTGCAAGACGGGCAGATCGTCGGCGCGGAATGGTTGGCGCGTGCCGCAGGTGTGCATCGCCAGTTGCGTCCGCACTTGCCTGACGACTACGCGACGAAGATGGCGCGCGTGTTGCAGGACGCGCGCATGGCGCTGGCGGTCGAAGGTGATGCGGTGCTCGGTCTGGCCGTTTACCGCTGGCACGAGAACACGTTCGATGGCTTGAAGTTCTACATCGACGATCTGGTGACCGATGAGGTGCGCCGTTCCGAAGGTGTAGGCCATGCCTTGATCGCGCATCTGGAACAGGTTGCAAAAAATTTGGGCGCAAACGGACTGGTGCTGGATTCGGGCACGCAACGCACGCAGGCGCACAAATTTTATTTCCGCGAAGGTTTTGTTATTCCCGCTTTTAACTTTAAGAAATCATTCTCATGAAACCAATCAACGTAGGACTCCTCGGTGCCGGCACTGTCGGCGGCGGCACATTCAATGTTTTGCATCGCAACGCGGAAGAAATCACGCGCCGCGCCGGTCGTCCGATCCGCATCACCGTGGTGGCGGACAAGAATCTGGCGCTGGCCAGAAACGTTACCGGCGGCAAATGCCGCGTGACCGATGATGCATTTTCGGTGGTGAACGATCCCGAAGTTGACATCGTGGTCGAACTGATCGGCGGCTACGGTGTGGCGAAAGAGCTGGTGCTGCAAGCCATTGCCAACGGCAAACACGTGGTCACCGCCAACAAGGCGTTGCTCGCCACGCACGGCAACGAAATCTTCAATGCCGCGCAGGACAAGGGCGTGATGGTCGCGTTCGAGGCCGCCGTGGCGGGCGGCATCCCCATCATCAAGGCGCTGCGCGAAGGTCTTTCCGCCAACCGCATCGAATGGATCGCGGGCATCATCAACGGCACCACCAACTTCATCCTGTCCGAAATGCGCGACAAGGGCCTGAGCTTCGACACCGTGCTGAAGGAAGCGCAGCGCCTGGGCTATGCCGAAGCCGACCCGACCTTCGACATCGAAGGCGTGGACGCGGCGCACAAGATCACCATCCTGTCCGCGCTGGCGTTCGGCATCCCGATGCAGTTCGATAAAGCCTACATCGAAGGCATCTCCAAACTGGACGCGACCGACATCAAATACGCCGAACAACTCGGCTACCGCATCAAACTGCTGGGCATCACCAAACGCACGGCGGAAGGTGTCGAGCTGCGCGTACACCCGACCTTGATCCCGTCGAAACGTCTGATCGCCAACGTCGAAGGCGCGATGAACGCCGTCGTGGTGCAAGGCGATGCGGTCGGTTCCACACTGTATTACGGCAAGGGCGCAGGCGCAGAACCGACCGCCAGTGCCGTGATCGCCGACCTGGTGGATGTGGCGCGCGTGGCCACCGCCGACCCGCTGAACCGCGTGCCGCACCTCGCGTTCCAGCCGAACGCGATGGCCGACCTGAAGATTTTGCCGATGGACGAAGTCATCACCAGCTACTACCTGCGCCTGCGCGTGCAAGACAAACCCGGCGTACTGGCCGACATCACGCGCATCCTAGCCGACGAACAAATCTCCATCGATGCCGTCATCCAGAAAGAACCCGGCGAAGGCGAAGACCAAACCGACCTCATCATGCTCACCCACCAGACAAGAGAGAAACGCATCAATGCGGCGATTGTGAAGATCGAAGCGCTGGGAGTGGTGGCGGGGAAGGTGACGAAGTTGAGGTTGGAAGAGTTGGGGAAATAAAATGACAACTCTGGTGTTGCAGAGTGATGTCGTTGACATTGTTGGAGCGTTTCGAAATTGTGTAGAGCAAGACAAGCACCATAGATTTTTATCTTGGGAACATTGCTACGACTATTTCGGGAAAGATGAAATTGATTCTGATAAAGCCTGTTTGCACATGGCATTTTATCTTGCTAGCTGGGGAATGTATCGAGGATCGAGCTTTCTCTTGTGGAAGGATTATTTGATTCACAAGGAAGTTGTGAATCAACTTCTGAAGAAGCGCCATCTGCGAAAAGTAAGTGCTGATTATTCAGTAACGGAGATTAGCGAAATTGTAGAGCTCAGCCGTTGGATTAAAGACTGGTACAGAAACAATTCCGGAAAAATTAACGGTGAAGTAAGAGAAGCAAATGCTACTGATACGTTAGTGACAAAAATAATTTTGGGCGCGTTGGGTTGTGTTCCTGCATATGACAGATACTTCATTGACGGTTTGCACGAAAGAGGGATTCGACCACATAAACCATCACAGGATGGAATTAGTGAGCTAGTAAATTTTTACAATGACCATCGAGCTCAGTTCGATAGCCTTCAGGAAAATAAAACAGTTGGCGAAAACACATACCCAGCCATGAAATTGGTAGATATGTATTTTTGGCAAATTGGATTTGAGCGAGATCGTAAGAAAACGTAGAAATCGTAGGGTGCAATAAGCGCAGCGCATTGCACCGAAGTTTTACCGTACATCCGGCGCAATGCCCGTTGGTTATTGCGCCCTACTGTTGAGGAATTTTAAGAATGAACTACATCTCCACCCGTGGCAATGCGCCCACCAAAACCTTCACCGAAATCCTGCTGGGCGGTCTCGCGCCGGACGGCGGTTTGTATCTGCCGGAGCAGTATCCGCAAGTGACGCGCGCCGAGCTGGATGCGTGGCGCTCGCTGTCTTATGCCGATCTGGCGTATGCAGTGTTGTCCAAGTTCGCTACCGATATTCCGGCGGCTGATCTGAGGGCGATCATCAGCAAGACTTACACCGCCGAGGTGTATTGCAATGGCCGCGCGGACAGCGATGCGACGCAGATCACGCCGTTGCGCACCTTGAGCGAAGGCGTACACATTCTGGAGCTTTCCAACGGGCCGACGCTGGCGTTCAAGGATATGGCGATGCAGTTGATCGGCAACTTGTTCGAGTACGCGCTGGCGAAGCAGCATGACGAGTTGAACATCTTGGGTGCGACTTCCGGCGATACCGGTTCTGCCGCCGAATATGCGATGCGCGGCAAGCGCGGCATCCGCGTGTTCATGTTGTCGCCGAACGGCAAAATGTCGGCGTTCCAGCGCGCGCAGATGTATTCGCTGCAAGACCCGAACATCTTCAACCTCGCGGTCAACGGCATGTTCGACGACGCGCAGGATATGGTGAAGGCGGTGTCCAACGACCATGCGTTCAAGGCCAAATACAAGATCGGCACGGTGAACTCGATCAACTGGGCGCGCGTGTCGGCGCAAGTTGTTTACTACTTCAAGGGCTATTTCGCCGCGACGAAATCCAACGATGAGCAGGTCGCGTTCGCCGTGCCTTCCGGCAACTTCGGCAACATCTGCGCCGGACACATCGCGCGCATGATGGGCTTGCCCATCGGGCAATTGATTCTGGCGACCAACGAGAACGACGTGCTGGACGAATTTTTCCGCACCGGCGTTTACCGTCCGCGCGGCACGGACCACACTTACGAAACCAGCAGCCCGTCGATGGACATTTCCAAGGCCAGCAACTTCGAGCGTTTCGTGTTCGATCTGGTCGGGCGCGACGGCGCGAAAGTGCGCGAGTTCTGGGGCAAGGTGGATGCGGGCGGTTCGTTCGATATTAAAGATACGGAGTACTGGCATGCGCTGCCGAAGTTCGACTTCGCCTCCGGCAAAAGCACGCATCAGGACAGACTGAAAACGATCCGCGAAGTGTGGCAGGAATACGGTGTGATGATAGACACGCACACTGCCGACGGCCTCAAAGTCGGCCTCGAACAACGCCGCCCCAGCTTGCCGCTGATCTGTCTGGAAACCGCGCTGCCCGCGAAATTTGCCGAGACGATTCAGGAAGCATTGGGATGCCAACCGCAACGTCCGGCTGCGATGGAAGGTATCGAAAACTTGCCGCAACGCTGCGAAGTGATGGAGGCGGATGTGGTGAAGTTGAAGGCGTTTATTGAAGCGAACGTGCCGCAATAACTTGACCGTCATTCCCGCGAACGCGGGAATCCAGCGAATAAAACAATTCCGCGTAGCGGACTAATTCAAAAGTTTTTGTCCTGCTTGCGCAGGACTTATTGAATTAACTGGATTCCCGCTTTCGCGGGAATGACGGGTTTCCCGCGCGCAGTAAGCAATCAATGAAAGTTATGCCCAAACAACCTTGTGTTTACATTCTCGCCAGCCAACGCAATGGCACACTCTACGTCGGTGTTACCAGCGATTTGGTGAAGCGGATTTGGGAGCACAAGAATGATTTGGCTGACGGATTCACCAAGCAATACGGCGTTCATATTCTGGCTTATTACGAGTTGCATGCGGACATGCTGGCTGCAATTACGCGCGAGAAACAGATCAAAAAATGGAATCGGGCGTGGAAGATTGAATTGATCGAATCTTTTAATCCTGAGTGGCGCGATTTGTGGGATGAAATTTTGTAGCAAATTTTGTCATTTCCGCGAACGCGGAAATCCAGTACAAATATTTAGCCCGCGAAGCGGACAATAAATTCCAATCTGTCCTGCTTCGCAGGATTTTTTTAATTATCTGGATTCCCGCTTTCGCGGGAATGACGGCGTTATGAACAACCTCCTCCTACTCATCCTCTGCTTCATCGCCGGTATGTTGCTGCGCCGCTTCCGGCGCATGCCGGACAACGCGCCGGCCACGCTGAACAGCTTCATCATCCATGTTTCGCTGCCCGCGCTGACGCTGTTGTACATCCACGAGTTGCATTTCTCCGGCGACGTGTTGCTGGTCGCGTCTATGGCGTGGCTGGTGTTCGGTTTGTCGGCGGGATTTTTCTGGTTGATTGGCAAGTGGCTGCATCTGCCGCGCGCCACGGTGGGCGCGCTGATACTGGTCGGCGGGTTGGGCAACACCTCGTTCTTCGGGCTGCCGATGGTGGAGGCGTTTTACGGCAAGACGGGGCTGGGCACGGCCATCATCGCCGACCAGCTCGGTTCGTTTTTCGCGCTGTCGGTGTTGGGCATCACGGTGGCGGGAATTTATTCGTCGGGCAGGCCGACAGCGGCGGAAATTACCAAACGCATCGCGCTGTTTCCCCCGTTCATTTCGCTGGTCATCGCGCTGGCATGCATCCCGCTGGAGTACGCCGACTGGTTCACGGTGTTGCTGAAACGTCTGGGCGACACGCTCGCGCCGCTGGCCTTGTTGTCGGTTGGGTTGCAACTGCGCATGGGGCATATCGCCGAACATAAACGCAATCTGGCGCTGGGGCTGGGCTTCAAACTATTGCTCGCGCCGCTGGCGATTTATTTGCTGTACGTGCAACTCTTGGGCGCGCACGGGCAGACCATTCAGGTCACGTTATTTGAAGCCGCGATGCCGCCCATGATTACCGCCGCCATCGTGGCGAGCGAGCACGAGCTCGATCCGCCGCTGGCGAATTTGATGGTGGCGGTGGGCTTGATCCTGTCATTTTTCACGCTCAGTGCATGGTGGTATTTGTGGAGCGCGGTATAGGTCGCCTCCAAAAATTCAAAGTTCTAAGCAAGACAAGGCGCGAGCAAAATATTGCGACGCGGCATATATGAAATATGTAAGGAGCAATTTTTTGTGAGCAACGCAGTATTGCGACGAAGTGGGGTAAGCAGGCAATCCGCGAAGCGGATGCTCGCAAATTTGGATTTTTGGAGGTGACCGTGAGTGTTTGGGATGAGCGTTATGCGGGCGAGGACTATCACTTCGGCACCGAGCCGAATGCGTTTCTGCTGTCGCAGCAAACGCGGCTCACGCCGGGCATGTCATGTCTGGCCGTGGCCGACGGCGAGGGGCGCAACGGCGTGTGGCTGGCGCAACACGGGCTGGATGTATTGTCGGTGGATTCATCGCCGGTGGCGCTGGAAAAGGCGCAGCGTCTGGCAGAGCATAAAGGCATGACGCTGCAATTCGAGCTGGCCGATTTGATGCAATGGGAATGGGGTAAAGACCGCTTCGATGTGGTCGCCGCCATCTTCATCCAGTTCGCCCCGCCCGGCATGCGCGAGCAAATGTTTGCCAACATCAAACGCTGCCTCAAGCCGGGCGGCCTGCTATTGCTGCAAGGCTACACGCCGCGCCAACTGGAATACAAAACCGGCGGCCCGTCGCAGGCCGAGAATCTTTACACCGAAGCGATGTTGCGCGAGCTATTCGCCGACATGGAAATTTTGCATCTGTGCGAACACGACGATGTCATCCGCGAAGGCGCGGGACACAGCGGCATGTCGGCGCTGATTGATTTGGTGGCGAGAAAAATCTAAACCAAAAAAATTAGCCACAGAGATCACAGAGAAAACAGTGGAATAATTTGAGAGACTGCGGAGTTCATCTGTCAGTCCAAACCCGGCGGTACTCTCTGTGTGCTCTGTGATCTCTGTGGCTTGATTTGTATTTTTCGAATTTATTAACTAATCGCCAAGCCAGTAAATACGGCCATCTCCATGCAGCGTTCTTTGTAGATCGCCGATTGGCGGGCGTTACCACGAGGTGGCATGCAATAAAAAACGGGAAGCTGCGCAGCTTCCCGTTCTTTTTGCGCTGCAATTAAACTTTAGCGCGCGCCCACGCCACGATGCCGTTCACATCCATCGCGCCCGCCTGCCGCGCCACTTCGCGTCCGCCTTTGAACAGCGCCAGGGTCGGGATGCTGCGGATGTTGAATTGCGCGGCGAGCTGTTGCGCTTGTTCGGTGTCCAGTTTCACCACGCGCATGCCCGGCTCCAAACGTTGCGCCGCCTGGGCGTAAGCGGGAGCCATCATCTTGCACGGGCCGCACCACGGAGCCCAGAAATCCACCAGCACCGGGATGTCGCTGCGCGTGATGTGCTGCATGAAATTGCGCTCGTTGAGTTCGACCGGATGCGCGGTGAACAGCGGCAGCTTGCATTTGCCGCAAGTGGGGTTCAGGGACAGCATGTCGGAGGGGACGCGGTTCACCGCGTCGCAATGCGGGCAGACGATATGTTTGGGGTCGCTCATGGTGTTAACCTCAGAAAATTAGGAGATTCTAATATATGGTGCGGGGCGGTAAATTTCAAGAGAGCGACAAGCGCATGGAAAGATCGACCGCTTTCACGTCCTTGGTCAGCGCGCCTATCGAGATGCGGTCCACGCCGGTCTCGGCGACGAGGCGGATGTTTTCCAGCGTGATGCCGCCGGAGGCTTCCAGCTCGGCGCGTTTGGCGGCGTGGGTCACGGCGGTGCGCATATCCACCAGCGAAAAGTTGTCGAGCAGAATCAGCTTCGCGCCCGCTCTGAGCGCCTCGTCCAGCTGATCCAGCGTTTCCACTTCAATCTGGATGGACACGTCGGGCGGCGTGATCTGAAAAGCATGCTCCATCACTTCGGCGATGCCGCCCGCCGCCGCAATATGGTTTTCCTTGATGAGCACGCCGTCGAACAAGCCGATGCGCTGGTTGTGTCCGCCGCCGACTTTCACCGCATATTTTTGCGCCATGCGCAGGCCGGGCAGCGTCTTGCGCGTATCCATGATCTTGACCTGCGTGCTGTTGGTCTCCTCGACATAGCGCCGCGTCAGCGTGGCGGTGGCGGAAAGCGTCTGCAAAAAATTCAGCGCCGGACGTTCCGCGCTCAGCAGCGCCCGCGCGTTGCCGCGTATTTCGCACAGCGTCTGATTCGCCCCGGCGACTTCGCCTTCTTGCACCAGCCACTGGATTTTGCACTCCGGGTCCAGCGTCAGAAAACATTCCTCGAACCACAGCGTGCCGCACAACACCGCCGCCTCGCGCGTGATGACGGTGGCATGCGCCTGCGTGCGCTCGGGAATCAGTTGCGCGGTGATGTCGCGCTCGCAACCGTCCTCGTCGAGCGCGGCGCGGACGTTGGCGCGAATGTGTTTTGGCATGAAATAGATGGGCATGGTCGGGTCGGATAAAGGCGGGTGGAGTCTCGGCTAATATTTTACGCCGGAAAAAACATTTCTCGTCATCCGCCTCAAGGCGTGGATCAGGTGCCGGAGAAAAGCGCCGATGCCATTCCATCTCCGGAAATAGGCCGGTCTCTATCGAGCGCATCGTGCAGATCGCCTATTGACGGGCATCTTCAGGCAGCGGGCTGCTCTGGATAAAGCGTCGGCCTATATATAACTAACCAGTACATTTAGCGTATAGGAATCCATTTTTCAGACTGATAAATTGCGCGGCAATAGCGGGGAAGGTCGCAAAAAGCCTTTCAACTCCACCTCGAAAATTTGTAACGCTCACGCAAAGGAGATCATCATGTTTGTTAATTGCATTCAGGGAAAAACAACCCGACGCTTAGGCTTGGCTCTGCTGGCCTGCGTGTCCACATTGCTTGCCGCTTGCGGCGGCGGTTCCACGGCAACGACAACGCCGCCCGCAACAACAGGCCCCGCCACATTTACGGCTGCCGGTTCGCTGAACGCACCACGCGACAGACATGCCGCTGTGCTGTTGACCAATGGCAAGGTGTTGATCGCGGGAGGATGGAACGGATCAAGTACGCTGGCATCCGCCGAGCTGTATGACTCCGCCACAAATGTGTGGACTGCGACCGGTTCGCTCAACACCGCACGCGATTCTCACACCGCTACCGTACTGGCTAACGGCAAAGTGCTGGTCGCCGGGGGATGGGCCGGAACAAATTCTACCGCGTCGTCCGAATTGTATGACCCCGCCACGAATACGTGGACTGCGACCGGTTCGCTGAACACCGCGCGCGACTCCCATACCGCCACCTTGCTGGCCAACGGCAAAGTGCTGGTTTGCGGCGGATTTGATGCCACTGGGGCTGATACCGCGACAGCCGAACTGTATGATCCCGCCACAAATACATGGACAACGACCGGCTCGCTAATTACTGCGCGCGATGCCCACACCGCCACCTTGCTGGCAAATGGCAAAGTGCTGGTCAGCGGCGGATTTGATACTTTCGGTACGGTTATCGCATCGGCAGAATTGTATGACCCCGCCACGAATACGTGGACAACGACCGGCTCGCTAAATGCTGCGCGCGATGCTCACACCGCCACCTTGCTGGCGAGTGGCAAAGTGCTGGTCAGCGGCGGGTGGAGTGGTTCGGCTATGTTAGCGTCTGCCGAACTGTACGATCCGGCCACGAATGTGTGGACAACGGCTGGCGCGATGAATACAGCGCGCGATACTTTCACCGCCACCTTGCTGGCCAACGGCAAAGTGCTGACCAGCGGGGGATGGACTGGGTCAAGCGCAACTACGGCTGCCGAATTGTATGACCCGGCGACGAATGCGTGGACAGTGACTGGAGCGCTGAGCAATGCGCGCGACCGACACACCGCCACCTTGCTGGCTAACGGCAAAGTGCTGGTTAGCGGCGGATGGAGCGGCGGAGCGGTTGCGCCTGCCGAGTTGTATTGGTAAGCACTTAAATACAATTCAAGTCAGAAAAAAAGCCGGAGCGATCCGGCTTTTTCAATTCAAATTTTACGAGCCTCAATCTGAAATGCTGTCCGCGATGGTCATTGCAGATCGCCTGTTGACGGGCATGTGCGAGGATGTTGCCGACACGTCGGCTTTACATCCACGGCCTACCCCTTGCGGGTGCTTCAGGCGGTCGCCCGGTGCAGGCGCAAGCGGTTGAGCAAGTCCATCAGCCCGTGCGCCTGCGCTTGCTCTTTCGGGTCGCTGATGGGCGCGACGCTGTGGCGGGTTTGCAGCAGCGGCACTGTGCACACGGCCCGGAAGCGTTCGATCAGGTATTCCAGATTGCGCCCGAGAATATTTTTGCGCAGCGGCTTGGGCAGGTAGCGCGCGATCTGCGCCTGGTTGATGAGGTCGATCAGGTGCGAGGTGTCCTTGAACGAAGTGACCACCATGCTTTGCGTTTTCGGGTATTGCTGCTTGACGGTCTTCAGCATGTAGCTGATATTTTTTCCGTCCAGCATCACATCGGCGACCAGCACCGCGATGTCAACTTGCGAAAGCACTTCGGTGGCGTGTTGCAGGTTGCCCGCCCAGATAACTTCGGCGCTGTCCCGCAACACTTCGCGCACGGCATGCACCGTGGATTCATCGCTGTCCAGCACCAGAATGCGCGCTTTTTGTTGCAGCATCGCCGCCGTGTAAGGCGACCGTTCGTTGGCGAAAGTGGCGAGCGCAATGGCGGCGGCATCGGCCACCACTTGTTTCACCTCTTCGCCGCTCCACGGCTTGAGCAAATAGCGGAACACCTCGCCCTCGTTCACGCAGGCGATTGACGCATCCAGATCGGAATAGCCGGTGAGCAATATGCGCATGGTGCAGGGCGAAATTTCGCGCGCGATGCGCAACAGTTCCGCGCCCAGCATGATGGGCATGCGCTGGTCGCTGACGATGACGTGGATGCGCTCTTCTTTCAGGATGCGGATGGCCTCGTTGGCATCGGTGGTCATGCGCACGTTGTAGCCGGTGAAAAACAGCATGCGCAGCGAACGCAAAATGCGCTCTTCGTCGTCAACCAACAGCAGGGTGGGTTTGCTCATGATTTCTCCTTGAGTTCAGGTGGGTTTTTTGTAGGGGCGAATTCATTCGCCCAACAGTCGATATTCGGGCGAATGAATTCGCCCCTACATAAACTGCGAAATTTTTTGGAATTTATTCTCAACACTTTTTCCCGGGTAGAGCCTGCTACGCGGCCAGCAGTTGTGCGTCGTGGTGCGCGGCGGAGGCTGGAAGCCGGATATGGAAGCATGTGCCTTCGCCCACGCGCGAAGTCACGCGGATGTCGCCGCCATGTTGCTGGATGATCTGGTAAGTGATGGACAGTCCCAGCCCCGTGCCTTCGCCGATGGCCTTGGTGGTGAAGAACGGGTCGAAGATGCGTGCAATATTTTCGGCGGGAATGCCTTTGCCGGTATCGGCCACTTCGATATGTACCGCATCGTTTACATGCCAGGTTTTGATGGTGATCCGACCGTGGTCTGCGATGGCCTGCGCGGCGTTGGTGAACAGATTGAGGAACACCTGGTTCAATTGCGAAGGCGCGCATTTGATCGCTGGAATGTCGCCAAACTGGCGCACGATTTCCACCTTGTTCTTGAGAATATTGCGCCCGATGTTGAGTGCGCTGGCTATGCAGTCGTGCAGGCTCACAGTGTCGGTGGCGGCGCTGTCCATGCGCGAGAAATTCTTCAGGTTGAGCACCAGCTCGGAGATCTGGCCGATGCCGTACAGCGAATCCTCCATCAGCCCGCGCATCTCGCCCAGCATCTCGTTCACGCTGAGCGCGGCGCGCATCTCGGCGATCTGCTGAATCTGCGCCGACACTTCTTCCGCGCTGGATTGTCCGTCCAGCATTTTGTCCACCAGCGTTTCGTAACTGGCGAACATGTTCTGCACGTGGCCGAACAACTCGTTGCCGATGGTCACGTTGTTCTGCACATAGCCCAGCGGCGTGTTGATCTCGTGCGCCACGCCCGCCACCATCTGTCCCAGCGAAGCCATCTTCTCCGACTGCACCAGCGCGGTCTGTGAAGATTTCAGGCGCGAATAAGCCTGATCGAGCGCCTCGGTGTCCGCGCGCATCTGCATCTCCATCGCCTTAATCAAATCCATGACAAAACCGATGCCCAGATATTTGCCGTTGCGGGTGATGATGAAATCCTCGGTCAGCGGCAGCTGCATATTGCCGGTGATGTGTTGCGCCGCCTCGGCCAGCGGCTGTTCGTAAGCCACCGTCAGCGGCGATTTGTTGGCGAAATTGCCCACCGGCTGCTTGCCGTAAAGCTCGCGCCCGTAGCGTTTCAGATAGATGTCGGTGAAGCGATGGCGGCTGATCATGCCCACCGGTTTGCCGTCATCCACCACGGGAATCGACAGCACTTCGGC
The DNA here is from genome assembly GCA_028710605.1 of Sideroxydans sp. Taxonomy (GTDB): domain Bacteria; phylum Pseudomonadota; class Gammaproteobacteria; order Burkholderiales; family Gallionellaceae; genus Sideroxyarcus. The sequence continues at coordinate 3,845 of JAQTTU010000001.1, read as the reverse complement.
GTAAGCGGGATGACGGAAAAGATCAGCCAATTCTTCCAGCGGCAGATGAGAAGGAATGGGGTCGAGCGCGATGGTGAGGGAAGGTATATCCTTGCCGATAAGGCGGGCAGCGTGCATGAATCTTCTCCTGGGTAGGTCGGGCTTTAGCCCGACATGTCGGGTTGAAACCCGACCTACAATTTTTTGGCTATTTGGAATTCGTGCGGATTTTAGGCGGTGTAGATGACGGCAATGTGACACTCGTTTTTGCTCCCTTCTCCCGCAGGCGGGAGAAGGGCTGGGGATGAGGGTCTGTGAGATGCAATAAAATTTGTACATGCTCAACGTCCCTCACCCTAACCCTCTCCCGCCTGCGGGAGAGGGGACTGATAGCCGGGGCTTGAAATATTTCCCAACCGCCCCATTTGCAGAGCAGTCCAATATTTTGAGGAGTGCACCATGCGTTTCGACAAATTCACCACCAAGTTGCAACAAGCCCTGTCCGATGCCCAGAGTCTGGCCGTGGGCGGCGACAACCAGTTCATCGAGCCGCAGCATCTGCTGCTGGCTTTGCTCAACGATGCCGACAGCGGCGCGGGATCGTTGCTGGCGCGCGCCGGGGGCAACGTCAATGCGTTGAAGACCGCGCTGAATGAGGCCGTGAACCGCCTGCCCAAAGTGGAAGGTCACAGCGGTGAAGTGCAGGTCGGGCGCGATCTGTCCAACTTGTTCAACCTCACCGACAAGGAAGCGCAGAAACGCGGTGACCAGTTCATCGCGTCGGAAATGTATTTGCTGGCGCTAACTGGCGACAAAGGCGAAACAGGCCGCTTGCTCAAGCAGCACGGCGTGACCCGCGCGCCGCTGGAAACCGCGATCAACGCCGTGCGCGGAGGCGAGTCGGTGGGTTCGCAGGAAGCCGAAGGCCAGCGCGAATCGCTGAAGAAATACACGCTGGATCTCACCGAGCGCGCGCGTCAGGGCAAGCTCGACCCGGTGATCGGACGCGACGACGAGATTCGCCGCGCCATTCAAGTGTTGCAACGCCGCACCAAAAACAACCCGGTGCTGATCGGCGAACCCGGCGTGGGCAAAACCGCGATTGTGGAAGGCTTGGCGCAACGCATCATCAACGGCGAAGTGCCGGAATCGCTCAAGGGTAAAAAAGTGTTGTCGCTGGACATGGCCGCGTTGCTGGCCGGTGCCAAGTATCGCGGCGAATTCGAGGAGCGCCTGAAAGCGGTGCTCAAGGAATTGTCGCAGGACGAAGGCCGCAACATCGTGTTCATCGACGAACTGCACACCATGGTGGGCGCGGGCAAAGCCGAAGGCGCGATGGACGCGGGCAACATGTTGAAGCCCGCGCTGGCGCGCGGCGAACTGCACTGCATAGGCGCGACCACGCTGGACGAATACCGCAAATACATCGAGAAAGATGCGGCGCTGGAGCGCCGTTTCCAGAAGGTGCTGGTGGACGAACCCAGCGTTGAATCCACCATCGCCATCCTGCGCGGCTTGCAGGAAAAATATGAGCTGCACCACGGCGTGGAAATCACCGATCCGGCCATCGTCGCGGCGGCGGAATTGTCTAACCGCTACATCACCGACCGCTTCCTGCCGGACAAAGCCATCGACCTGATCGACGAAGCCGCCGCGCGTATCAAGATGGAGATCGACTCCAAGCCGGAAGTGATGGACAAGCTCGACCGCCGCCTGATCCAGTTGAAGATCGAGCGCGAAGCGGTGAAAAAAGAGAAGGACGAAGCCTCGAAGAAACGCACCGCATTGATCGAAGACGAGATCAAGAAACTGCAACGCGAATACGCCGACCTCGAAGAAATCTGGAAGGCGGAGAAGGGCGCGGCACAAGGCGCGGCCAACGTAAAAGAAGAGATAGACCATGTGCGCGCCGAGATGGTGCGTCTGCAACGCGAAGGCAAGCTGGAGAAAGTGGCCGAGCTGCAATACGGCAAGCTGCCGCAACTGGAAGCCAAGCTGAAAGAAGCCGCGCAGCGCGAAGCCGAAGGGAATGGTACAAAAAACAAGCTGCTGCGCACCCAGGTCGGCGCGGAAGAAATCGCCGAAGTGGTGAGCCGCGCCACCGGAATTCCCGTGAGCAAAATGATGACGGGCGAGCGCGACAAACTGCTCAAGATGGAAGACAAATTGCACGAGCGCGTGGTGGGGCAGGACGAAGCGGTGCGTCTGGTCAGCGACGCGATTCGCCGTTCGCGTTCCGGTTTGTCCGATCCGAACCGCCCCTATGGTTCGTTCCTGTTCTTAGGCCCCACCGGCGTGGGCAAAACCGAACTGTGCAAGGCGCTGGCCGGATTCATGTTCGATTCGGAAGACCACCTGATCCGCATCGACATGAGCGAATACATGGAGAAACATTCCGTCGCGCGCCTGATCGGCGCACCGCCCGGTTATGTCGGCTACGAAGAAGGCGGCGGCCTCACCGAAGCCGTGCGCCGCAAACCGTACAGCGTCATCCTGCTGGACGAAGTGGAAAAGGCGCACCCCGACGTGTTCAACGTGCTGCTGCAAGCGCTGGACGACGGGCGCATGACCGACGGCCAGGGCCGCACCGTGGATTTCAAAAACACCGTGATCGTGATGACCTCCAACCTCGGCAGCCAGATGATCCAGCAGATGTCCGGCGACGATTATCAGGTGGTGAAACTGGCGGTGATGGGCGAAGTGAAAAGCTACTTCCGTCCCGAGTTCATCAACCGCATCGACGAGGTCGTGGTGTTCCACGCGCTGGACGAAAAGAACATCAAGTCCATTGCGAAAATCCAGTTGCAGTATCTGGAAAAACGCCTCGCCGCGATGGAGATGAAACTGACCATCAGCGAAGCCGCATTGAGCGAAATCGCCAACGCAGGCTTCGACCCGGTGTACGGCGCACGACCGTTGAAACGCGCGATACAAGCGCAACTGGAGAACCCGCTGGCCAAGCTGATACTGGAAGGCAAATTCGCCGCGAAAGACACCATCAAGGTGGACTGCAAGGGCGGGGTGATGAAGTTCGACAAAGGGTAAGCAGAGCCAAATGCCGGATGGGAAGACGCTGATTTATTCCGTTCGCCCTGAGCTTGTCGAAGGGCTTTGCGGGTAGCTCATTGAACTGATTTATTCCTCCATTCATGATTCGACAAGCTCACCACGAACGGAGGAATAAATCTGCGTCTCCCTGGAAAAAATCCGTCATTCCGGTGCAGGCCGGAATGACGCGGTTTTGCTAACGGACAATCCGGGTTAAAACCTTTGAACTGCCCTTTGGAATGCAATTTGAAAACAGCACATCGTGGAGATGCCCGTCAATAGGCGATCTACATGATGTGCATGGTGCGGATCGCCTATTGACGGGCATCTCGGGGTAGTGGGGGCTGAAAACATATTGCAGAAGGTAGGTCGGGTTAGCGCAGCGTAACCCGACATCCGTCGTATTCAAAACATTGTCGGGTTACGCTGCGCTAACCCGACCTACTCGACTGCCGCCACGAGAAAGTATTTCGATGCTGACCCTCATGGCACTCGGATAAGCCTCAAACGCACGAAGTAGCAAGTAAACCGTTCCTTCCCCTTCAAGGGGAAGGCTAGGATGGGGATGGGTTTTTGCGTCACTTATGCCCCCATCCCCACCCCAACCCTCCCCTTGAAGGGGAGGGAGTTTCCGTCGATTTTTCTTAACCGAGTGCCATGAGATGCTGACCCCGTTCGTTCGACTTAAGGCTTGCGGCGTTTGGAGGACAGGTGCTGTTTGCCCTGCACCAGATCCTTGGTCGGAATCCAACTGCTTTTTGACTTGGGCTTGTCGGTCTGTATGTTCGGGCCCCGGTGGCTGTGTTGAGCCGCCTTGT
>JAQTTU010000018.1 GCA_028710605.1 Sideroxydans sp. | reverse complement strand
CGGGTATCGCTTCGATCTCCTGGCACTCTTCCACCACGTCGCCCTTGCTCTTTGCGGTCTGGATGGGGCTTTCACCCTTGACCATCTTGAGCGAACGCATCGAGCGATACACTCCTTCGCCATTGGCACTGGCCAGCATCATTTTGTCTTCGCGCTTGGCCACGGCTTCGCGGTAAAAACCGTCCGACTTCACCAACTTGCCGTTCTGGAACAGACGCACCTCGCCGATGCCACCGCCGGTGCTGGTGATCTTGTAGCAGACTTTTTCTTTGCTAGCGGAGGAGGGGGCGGGCACAGTGGTGAAGGCCACTTCGGGCGGAGGACTCCTCATCGCGTCGTCGATGGTCAGGGTGATCAACCCGGAAATATCTTCGCCGCGCAGCTTGGCTTCAACAATGTCAGGACGGTAGAACACATCGTAGAACTGGTTGATGCCTTGCACTTTGTTGCCGAGGCGGACGTTTAGCCAGTCACCGCCTTTTTCGGAAGCGTTGTAGTAGCCTTCGGGGGTGATGGCGATCCACTCGCCGTCATTGAAGCTCACTAAAGTCAGTTTGAGATTGTTCGTTGCGGCATCCCAGAGTCGAACCGTGCCATCATAACTCGCTGAAATAAGCAGTTTGCCATTTTGAGAAAATGCCAGAGAAGTCACACCTCCATGGTGTTCGTTCAGTGTACGCAACTCCCGTCCGCTGGCAACATCCCATATCTTGATGGTGTTGTCCGTACTGCCAGAAACGACGGTGCGTCCATCGGGAGAAAATGCGACTTGAGCAATTTGGTCATAGCTTTTTGATTTCGCTCCCAGAGTACGCAGCGTGTTCCCCTTGGTGAAATCCCATAGATTTAGAATGTTCTCCATATTGCCAAAAGCGATGGAGCGTCCGTCTGGAGAAAAAACAATGGGGGTTGTCACATTAATCCGAAAACTATTCGAAGTTCGCAAAACCCGCCCGCTGCCGACATCCCACAACCTGATGGTGTTATCCGCACAACTTGCGGCGACGGTTTTTCCGTCAGGGGAAAAGACGACTGAATTTACATACCCGCTCTGATAATGCATCCCCTGATCATATCCGCTCAGTTTTCGCAGCTCGCGCCCAGTGGAGACATCCCACAGATGAACGTCATTGCCTAAATCATCACCTGAAGCAAGGGTGCGTCCGTCGGGAGAAATGGAAAATGGAGACTGACCGCTCGGCTCGCGTAGTTCTTTTCCATTGGCGACATCCCACTGCTTGATAATGTTGTTTCTACTTCCCGATAAAAGGGTTCTCCCGTCGGGGGTGAAGGCGGTGGAAATCACAGCTGTGCTATGCCCGATTAGGGTGCGCAATTTACGTGCGCTGTCGATGTCCCATAGTTGGAGAGTGTTGTCGCTACTGCTTGAGACAAGTGTGTGCCCGTCGGGAGATAAGGCAAGCGCTGCCACAATTGGGGCATGCCCGCTCAGTGTATTCAGCACTTGCCCACTGGCAATGTCCCACAGCTTGAGAGTTTGGTCGAGACTGCCCGAAACAACAGTTCTTCCGTCCGGGGAAAAAGCGACAGATTTCACTGCGTCGGAATGTCCGCGCAATTCGCGCAGTTCTTGCCCGCTAGCCACATCCCATAGTTTGAGGGTGTCGAAAGTATTACCCGAAATGAGGGTGCGTCCGTCGGGAGAAAAGGCGACCGAACTTACCTGACCTTTATTCACTTCCAGTGTGCGCAATTTGCGTCCACTGTTGACATCCCACAGTATGATGGTTTCGTCCGAACTACCCGAAACGAGGGTGTGACCATCGGGGGAAAAAGCGACGGAGTTCACCCAATTGCCATGTCCGTTCAGGGTGCGCAGCTCACGTCCGCTGGCGACATCCCACAGCTTGAGAGTTTTGTCGTCACTGCCCGAAGCGAGAGTGCGACCATCGGGGGAAAAGGCAACGGAATTCACTTTGCCACCATGTCCAACCAGTGTGCGTAATGTTCGTCCATTGGTGGCATCCCATAATTTGATGCTCTTGTCCCCACTGCCTGAAGCGATGGTGCGACCATCAGGGGAAAAGGCGACTGAATATACCCAGTCGCTATGACCTTTCAGGGTAAGTAATTCGCGCCCACTGCGTACATCCCACAGTTTGATGCTCTTGTCCGCACTACACGAAACGAGGGTGCGTCCATCGGGTGAGAAGGCAACGGTTCTCACAGCATCGCCATGCCCGCGAAGCGTGCGCAGCTCGCGTCCATTGGCGCTATCCCACAACTTGATGGTCTTGTCCTCACTACCCGATGCGATGGTGTGACCGTCAGGGGAGAAGGCAGCAGAAATTACATAGTGGCTATGCCCCAACTGCACAAATATTTGCGCCTTTTCCTCGTCGGCAGCCGACGCTTCTCCCACCATGCCCGCGAAGCACATTGCCGCCAACAGCGCTTTCATCATCCATTTGAACATCGTCATCCTTTCAAAAATTTTTGCGCGTTGCTAACTCGTAGGTCGGGCTTCAGCCCGACATGTCGGGTTGCGCCCAGAGGGCACGAGAACCCCTGCGGGGAAACCCGACCTACAACGCCTTGATTTTGTGATACCCAATAATCTAAAAGACAATCCTGGTTCAATCGACTTGATCGGCAGTCCAAGTCCATTTTTCCCCTTGGCGATTCCACCCGTTGCCCGACGCATGTTTGCCGGAAATTTCGCCCTCACGTTCCATATAGCGCTGGTTTGCTTCCATGCTGATTTTGTTAGCGCTTTGTTGCCAGGTTCCATTTTTGTATAGAGTTTTGTTGCTGCCCTGGTAGTGCAAAGCCCCGTCGGTTTGGAAAAAATATAAATACTGATCCCCGTCGGAATCCTTTATCGCCCAGGTTGTTCCGGCAACGCTTGCGGCAGCGGCGCTGGTCGGCGCGGTAACCGCTCTCGCCACGCGGAAGCCGACGCTGTCGTCGCGGTACGTTGGCAAATCGCCCAAGCGCGTTGTCTTGTTCAGATAGGGCAGCGGGCTGTACCACGAGCCGCCCCGGAACAAGCGTTTCGCGCCTTCTTCCGACCAGGCTGAACCATCCGACGGCGCGCCGTTGTAGTCGGCGTGCATGCTGTCTTCAACCCATTCCCACACGTTGCCGCTCATGTCATACAAGCCGAAAGCGTTTGCCTGTTTTTGCGCGACAGGTGAGGTTCTTCTGGGACTGTTGTCGCCGTACCACGCCACGTCTCTTTGCGTGTCGCTGCCGCAATATTTCTGTTGTCCGCCCGCGCGGCAGGCGTATTCCCATTCGGCTTCGCTCGGCAGGCGATATTGTTGGCCGGTCTTGGCGCTGAGTTTGCGAACGAATTCCTTTGCATCATTCCAGCCCACTTTTTCGACCGGGCAGTTGTCGCCGCAGCTCGTGAAACCGCTGGGGTTGTCGCCCATGACGGCTTTCCACTGGCCTTGCGTCACTTCGGTCTTGCCCAAGGCGAAGGCATTGCCGATGGTCACGCGGTGCAACGGGCTTTCGCTGTCATAGCGTTCGGTCTCGTTCTGGCGCGAACCCATATCGAAACTGCCCGCCGGAACCAGCACCATCTCGGGGCAATCCGCGCAATCCTTGAACACGCTGCCCGATGTAATTGCGGCAGAGACTTGGGGAGGAACAGGGGCGGGAATCGCGATGGCAGCCGCACCGGAAAGCGCTTGGGCAACCCGCATCCCCATGGTTTTGAACTGTAACTTGGGGGAGTAGCCCATGCGATAGGCGGCTCGCTCGAAACTTGCCGAAGCGTTCCACGAACCGCTGCGAATGACGCGTTCAGCGCCATCGCCTGTCCATGCCGTGCCGTCCGTGGGCGCGCCGCTGTAGCTGTCGTGATAGGTGTCCTCGACGTATTCCCACAGGCTGCCGCTCATGTCGTACAAGCCGAAAGCATTGGCGGCTTTCTGCGCGGCAGGATGAGGGGTGTCGCCGCTATTGCTTTCATACCAACCGACATCACCCACGTCGCCGCTGCCGCAGTATTCCTGCTGCCCTCCGGCGCGGCAGGCATATTCCCATTCGGCTTCGCTCGGCAGGCGATACTGCTTGCCGGTCTTGGCGTTGAGCTTCTGGATGAATTCCTGAGCCTCATTCCAGCTGATATTTCCGACCGGGCAATTGTCGCCGCAGTTTTGGTTTTCGTTGGGGAGGTTGCCCATGACAGATTGCCATTGGGCTTGAGTGATCTCGATTTTGCCCATGGCAAAAGGCTTGGCGAAAGTGACCTGATGAACGGGGGCTTCGGCATCTCTGCCCGCAGCCGTGCCCATGTTGAAACTGCCCGCCGGGATCACCACCATCTCGGGGCAGTCCGCGCAATCCTTGTAGATAGTGCCGGGTTGCATTCCCGTGCTGATCTTGGGAGTAGGGGCGGGCACGGGCACTGCGACGCTGCCGCTGGATGCTGTCTCCGCATCGCTTTGCGCGCCAAGACTGGCAAGCGTGAAATCGCTTACCCCGCCCGGCGCAATACTGACGGGCGTTTGCAGGCCATTGGTCAGTTCCCTGACGCGGTCGTCCACGTAGTAATCCAGCCCCTTCGCGGTAATCAGCCCTTTCTTGCGGAAATCGGCTTTGCCGCTCAAACCTTCCACCACCGACTTGGTGAACGCGCCATTGCCCCAGCTTTCGTTTTCCTGCGACAACTGTCCGGCAGAAGAGGCGGCAAACACTACTGCGCCGTTTTCCGCCGAGGCCATGTCGTTGATGAAGCCGCTGGTGCGCACCGTGCCCAGCACGCTGCCGGAAAAACAGGTGTCCACAAAAAACACGGTTTTGCCGGGCAGGCTGGCGAAGGTGCGTTTGATGTCGTCCTGCGACACGCCGGTGCGGTTCAATTTTTCCGGGTCGGCGTTATGCGGCAGGAAGAAATAGCCGCCCAGCTTGTCGTTCATGCCGTGCCCGGCGACGAACATGATGCCCACGTCTTGCGCCGTCACTTGCTGCTTCAGCCAATCCAGCCCGTCCAGCACGTCATCCTTGGTGGCCTTGTCGTCGGTGAGCAGCCTCACCACCACGTCGTCGTACAGCTTGCCCTTCTGGCTCTCCAGTGCGCTCACGAAATCCTGCGCATCCTTTGCCGCCAGTCCCAGGTTGTAGTCCGGGTTCTTGTATTTCGATACACCCACGGCCAGCACGTAGAGTTTCGGTTTTGCACGTTGGCCCGACACCTTGCCCGCCCATTTCAAACGCAGGATGGCGGGGGTGGAGACGCTGTATTTGTTTTCCGCAAACAGTTGCACTTCGGCATCCTGCTCGGGCAGTTTCACTTCGATTTCTTGCGTATCGCTCACGCTGCTGACTAGCTTCAATGCGCGCGTGTCGGATTGCAGCAAGCCGTTCACGCGCACCCGCATCGCGGTCACCGGTGCATCGGCGGCGGTGCGCACGGTGTAGCGCACTTTGATGGTGGTGGAATCCACCGATGAATCGGATGCGGGAGACACGATCTCCACCACGGGCGGCAACACTTGGGCGATGGAGGCGGTGCTGGTACGGCGACCGGATTCTGCATTGGCGAGGCTGATGGCTTTGGCTTCGTCCTGCGTTTCCAAAACCTTGGCGAGTATGTCGGGACGGTTGAAGCGATCACGGAAACGCGAAGCAGGGAAGAAATCCGGCGCATGGTCTTTGCCGCGATTCACATGCCAGCCGATGAAATCTTCCGCGCCGGGCGAGGCCTCGAAATAGCCGGAAGGTGTCCACATCACCCAGCGTTTTTTGTCGGGATGCGGATAGAACGCCAATTGCTCGACACCGTCGGCAGCGCGATGCCAGCGGATCGTGCCGTCGGCGTAAGCCACCACCACCCAGCGACCGTCCTGCGACACGTTTACATCCCATGCGATACCGGCCTCGGATTCCTGCACCCAGCGCTGCTTGCCGTTGCGGTCGAAGCAACGCAACGACCATTCCGCGCCCAGCACAAAGCCATCTCCACCCGGCAATATCGCCAAGCTGCGCGAGGTTTCGTACTGCTTCATTTCGACGACAGTGCCGTTCAACTTGGGGGTGGCGGAATTGATCCAGTCGCTTAATTCCAGGCCGGGTGACTTGATGGTGGGGGAGGAGAGTCCGGGCGAATCCGCATTTGCAAAAGCCCGGTTTTGGATGTCGAAAACCGCCGGGGATTTGCCGTATAACTCAAAACCGAACAGCACTTTTTTGCCGTCGGCAGACAGCTTGAATCCGGCCAGGTTGTCGCGTAAATCGGCAATGGGTGCGCCATGAAATAACTGCTGCGTGCCGTCCGCACTGAACACTCCCCACTCGGGCATGCCGGTGGCGTAAACGAGCTTGCCGTCGGGCAGCGGGGCGAGATCTACCACGGTCATTTGCGTGGTGTTCCACTCTTGCGCGGAACCGGTTCCGCGCGCGCGCCAGCGACGGATATAGCGTTTGATAACGTGTCTGGCATCACCCGCCGCAAACAGCGTTTCCCCATCGCGCGACCAGGCGACTGTCATCAGTTCGGCATCGACCTTGGCCGTTTCCGGCGCGTAAGCAAACGACAAATCGGAACTATTCAGCACATTCACCGCAAAGCTGTCGTTAAAGATCACCGCGATGCGCTGTCCGTCGGGAGAGAATCGTGCAGTAAACGGTTGCTTGCCGCCGGGTGCGGATTTCTTGGCGAGTAGCGTCAGGTTTGCACCATCAAAGCGATACAGGCGCAGGAAGCCATCAAGGCAAGTCGTAACCAATCGCCCGTCACCAGTGAAATGGACTGAGTAACTATCCGTGTCGTATTCAATATCTTCGGCCAGCGCGCGCCCATCGGAAACGGAGAACAAATGCAATCCGGCACCACCGCTCAGTGTCGCCGCCAGGGTTTGCCCGTCGGGAGAAAATGCGAGACTGGAAATAGAACCGAGCAGGCCGGGAAGGCGGCGCAGCATCCGTCCGCTCGCGCGGTCGAATAAATAAATTGAAACCGAGGCTTCTTCTCCCGCCTGAGTCCATCCCCCTAACGCCACCGTTTGTCCATCAGGGGACATTGCCACGGTATAGAGTTTGCCTTCATGTCCGCCCGCAATCGGCACGCGCAACGTCGCGAGCAAGCGGCCATCCTCCAGACTCCACACCCGCGCGGTCTTGTCGTTGGAGGCCGTCACCAGCCAGCGTCCATCCCGGTCGGTGGCGATGCGGTTAATCTGCACGATGTGCTCGCCCGGATCAATGCGCAACATCGGCTCGGTCGGCGGTTCGCCCGCGTATGCAACATTCAGGCTGCACACCAACAAAAAAGCGACCCGCAGCATCAAGGCCAGTGAATTTTTTACGCGCATCATTTGCAGAGCCCCTGATTATTTTTTGCTGCGGTTTTATTGTGAATAACTACGCCAATGCCAGACGGCATTATGCCGGGCGAAATCCGCCTGTCTATCCCGTGAACGTGGGGGTAAGGAGTCGGCGCTATCAGAGATTGGGAAGGCCTTCTATTTGATAAGCACCCACAAATTTTCGTTTACTTTCTTGCCTTCAAGATATGCCCAGCCGTGGTATGCCCCCGAGCCGATTCTTTCGAGTTCAAACTCGGCAATGTCTCCATTGCCCCAGTCCGACTTGAATTGCCATGCAGTTTCGGAAAATTTAACGTCAAACAATCCTTTGGTATTGATCACATTTGTGTCTCTTTTTTGGGATGCCGGAGCCATCAAATAATTTCCGGCCTGAGAATAAACAACAAAAATCCCCAGATTTTTCCAGCGCTGACCGTCCCACGCATACTGTTTCCAATGCCCCACGACCTTGGCCTGCTCCTGCGCAAAACCCGATAACGGAACAAAAAGAAAGGCAAGAAGAAATAGAGCGGCGATGCGGAATTTTGAAAATGTCATTTTTTATCTCCAATAGTTATGGTTCGCGGGTTTAAATTTAAATTGCCATACCATGTTTTATGGCATCTCTAAAAATTCGTCACACCGGCGAAGGCCGGTGTCCAGTTAATAATACAGACAGTGCAACGCACTGACATTAAGCGCATTTCAATTAAAACTGCGGGATTCCGTCCCTTCCCCTTCAAGGGGAAGGCTAGGATGGGGATGGGTTCTTGAGTCATATCAAACCCCAACCCTCCCCTTGAAGGGGAGGGAGCTACTTCTCTCACCGCACCCCAAACAACGCATTATCTTTCCCGAAGTTGATGATGTTCGGCGACTGCGGCGCACCCAGCTTGGTGGAGATTTCCGTCGTCTCCTGCTTCGCCCGCGCCCCCAGTTCCATCACGCTCACTTGCTTGTCGCCGTTGCTGTCGGTGGTGCCGCTGGTGTTCATGCTGTCGAGCAGCGCATGCGTGAACAGGCCGTTGCCTTGATAGCCATCGAGCGCTTCCTGCAAGCCGCCCGCCGAGGCGTAGATGTGCAATCCCATTTTTTTCGCCAGCACGCTCATGCGCGCGTCGTACAGGCCGCCCACGATGTTGTCCACGCCACCGGCATGGCAGGTGTCGAAGATGAAGAGCTGGTTGAGCGCGCGGATTTTCTTGGAGAGTTCGACGATCTCGTTCGAGCCTATCAGTTGGTCGAAGCTGCCCGTGCCATCGAAATTGGCTGAGACGAGGTAATACTGCGTGCCAATCAACACGCCGTGCGAGGCGACGAACAGGACGAAGCTATCCCAAGGTTTGATCTGCCCCGAGAGTTCGTCCAGCTTGCCGATGATGCCTTGTTTGCTGGCCTGCTGGTCGGTCAGCGAAGTGACGTGGATGTTCTCCGGCGAGAACAGCGTGCCGGATTTCTCCTGCATCAGTTTCTGGAAATCCAGCGCATCCTTGGCGGCGTAGTGCAGGTTGTTGCCGGAATCGGCAAACTGGTTGATGCCTATGCTCAGGATGTAGAGGTGCGGTGCTTGCGCTGGGCGGCTGGAGTTGAAGCTGGCTTGCCCCATGCTGCTTTGTATGGTGTTGGGTGCATTGAAGGCCGTCACGCCGAGTTCGTTCTCACCGGGAATGGCTTCAATCTCTTGGCATTCTTCCACCACGTCGCCCTTGCTCTTGGCAGTCTGGATGGGGCTTTCGCCCTTGACCATTTTGAGCGAGCGCATCGAGCGATAAACGCCTTCGCCATTGGCACTCGCCAGCATCATCTTGTCTTCGCGCTTGGCCACGGCTTCGCGGTAGAAACCATCCGACTTCACCAGCTTGCCGTTCTGGAACAAGCGCACCTCGCCGATGCCGCCGCCGGTGCTGGTGATCTTGTAGCAGACTTTTTCTTTGCTGGCGGAGGAGGCTCCGGGCACGGTGGTGAAGGCCACTTCGGGCGGTGGAGACTTCATCGCATCGTCAATCGTCAGGTTAATCATGCCGGAGATGTCTTCGCCGCGCAGCTTGGCTTCGACGATGTCGGGACGGTAGAACACGTCGTAGAACTGATTGATGCCTTGTACTTTGTTGCCGAGGCGGACGTTCAGCCAGTCGCCGCCTTTGGCGGAGGCGTTGTAGTAGCCTTCGGGGGTGATCGCGATCCATTCGCCGCCACTGAAGCTCACTACAGTAAGCTTGAGCCCCCCCGTTGCGACATCCCATAGTCGGACAGTGCCGTCTGAACTGCCTGAAACAACCTCTTGGCCATTTTGAGAAAAAATGACTTGATTGATCCTGTTTTCATGCCCACTCATAGTTTTAAATTCACGCCCACTGGCAACATCCCACAACTTGAGGGTATTGTCACTACTTCCCGAAGCAAGAGTGCGTCCGTCAGGAGAAAAGGCAACCGCGTACACATCTGAGTTATGCCCGCTGAACGTGCGTAACTCTTGTCCACTGGCGACATTCCACAGCTTAATGGTTTTATCCCAACTACCCGAAGCAAGGGTTCTTCCGTCGGGTGAAAAAGCGAATGAATGAACTCCCTTGCTATGCCCGCTCAATGTGTGTAGTTCTTGACCATTTTCTACATCCCATAACTTGAGAGTGTTGTCATAACTGCTTGAAACGACGGTGTGCCCATCTTGGGAAAAAGCGACTTTAGTTACCAAATTTCTATGCCCGATCAACGTGCGCAGAACTTGTCCACTGGCGATATCCCACAGCTTGATGGTCTTGTCGTCACTACCCGAAACAAGGGTGCGACCGTCAGGCGAAAAGGCGACGGAACTCACTGAGTTGCTATGCCCTCTCAATGTGCTTAACACTCGTCCGCTGGAGACATCCCAAAGCATGATGGTTTGGTCCCAGCCGCTTGAAACTAGCGTGCGCCCATCGGGGGAAAATGCGACTGATTGCACCAACTCGCTATGCCCGCTAAATGTGCGTAGTTCTTGCCCACTTGCGATATCCCACAGTTTAAGGGTCTTGTCATCACATCCTGAAACCAGCGTGCGTGCGTCGGGAGAAAATGCGACTGAATTCACCGCGTTGTCATATCCACTCAGACTACTCAGATATTGCCCACTTGCGACATCCCACAGCTTAAGGGTCTTGTCCCTACTGCCCGAAACGAGAATGCGCCCGCTGGGGGAAAAGGCAACTGATTCCACCCAACCACTATGTCCGCGCAGTGTGCGCAATTCCTGCCCACTGGCAACATCCCACAGCTTGAGGGTGTGGTCGTCACTACCCGAAACAAGGGTGCTTCCATCGGGGGAAAAGGCAACTTTTAGCACAGCACCGCCATGCCCGCTCAGTGTGTGCAGTTCGCGCCCACTGGCAACATCCCACAGCTTGAGGGTGTGGTCGTCACTACCCGAAACAAGGGTGCTTCCATCGGGGGAAAAGGCAACTGATTCCACCTCATTGCTATGCCCGCTGAAAGTGTGCAGCTCGCGTCCACTGGCGACATCCCACAACTTGAGGGTGTTGTCACTACTGCCCGAAACGAGGGTGCGCCCGTCGGGTGAAAAGGCAACTGAAAGGACAAATAAACCATGCCCGCTCAATGTGCGTAGCTCGCGTCCGCTGGCAACATCCCACAGCTTGATGGTGTTGTCCCAGCTGCCCGAAGCCAGGGTGCGCCCATCGGGGGAAAAGGAAACTGAATTTACCTTATGGCTATGTCCACTCAATGTACGCAGTTCACTACCACTGGCGACATCCCATAATTTGAGGGTTTTATCAAAACTACCTGAAACTAGTGTACGTCCATCGGGTGAGAAGGCGGCTGAAGCTACTTGATCTCTATGGCCGCGCAGTGTTCGTAGTTCTCGTCCGCTGGCGATATCCCACAGTTTGAGGGTATTGTCCGCACCTCCTGAAACTATCGTGCGCTCATTGGGAGAGAAGGAGGCTGTCTTTACAAACGATGTATGCCCCAGCTGTACAAATATTTGCGCCTTCTCTTCATCCGCTGGTTTGATTTGCAACCCGGCTGTCGCCCCACCCACCATGCCAACAAAACACATCGCCGCAATCAGCGCCTTTATCATCCACTTGAACATCGTCATTCCTTTCTAAGAACGTTTAGCGAGATGCTGATTCAATCCGCTCGCCCGCCCCTTCTTTGTCGTGATTGCTGTCAGTCACGTCGGCGACCGAGTGGCGCATTGCCTTTCCTCGCTCATAGAACTTGGAGCTCACAAAGCCAGCGACACACCTAGTGTTTTCTAAACGATACACGATAGTTTGTCTATCCCGTGAACGCGGGGGGTAGTTGCAAATTTCTATGTTGCCTTGTCAGTTCAGGTGGGTTAGATTTCTGCCGTAGGTCAGGCAGTGGTTTTTATAACTTCAACTTTTACGGAGCGATCAAATGAAAAAGGGATTGGTAATTGGTACGGGAGTGGCATTAATCACAATTCTTACCGGATGTGTCACCGCTGAAGGGCCTGCTGCCGGCAGCAGTGCCAATGCTGCTCCGGCGCAGCAGGCTTATGACGACCGTTGCAAATTCCCCGGCACTCAGGAATTGGCTCCGGGTTGGGTTTGCGATGAGCCATATCCGGGTTGGGATGTGACAGCACCGGGGTCTGCTGAAAGCACCGCAGCAGGACATGATTTCCAGAAGCAAATGGCGATGACTTCTGGTCGCGTTGCATTGGCGCAACAGTTCAAGGTGCATGTGGCCAATATGATCAAGCAATTCGCGCAAACAACTGGCGCGGCACAAAATGAAACTGTCGATAAAGTAAATGCTTCGGTAACCATGCAAATCACCGAGCAAACTCTTAGCGGTTCGAAGGTGCTCAAGAGCGTGCAAGGCCCGGACGGCAAGCTTTGGGTGTTGATGGGGATTGATTCCAGGTCGGTGGAAGAATTGACCCAGACTGCCGTCAAGTCCAGCATGAAAAATGATCAGGCGCTGTGGCAACAATTCCAGTCCAAGAAAGGTCAGGATGAAATGGCTGCCGAGATTGCCAAGCAGAAGGTTATTGACACTCCGTCCAAGTAATCCGGGCGCACAACCCGGTTTTTTGCCGGGATGTGCATTTGGATTGCGCTGAAGTCTTGCCTGGACACAAATACAAAACGCCTCACTCCGGTGAGGCGTTTTGATGGGCAGAGTTGGCTGTCAGTCAGCAGTAATGCGCTTCCACAAATCCGGTAACCCACATCTTTAGGTGTCTTATGAAGCTTATTTCTCAACTTGTTGCTTTGCTATTGTTGCTTCCAGCGCAGGTCGCTTTTGCATCTGAGGTCGTCGGGGAAGGGCGGGGCGAAACGGAAGCCGTAGCGCGCAGGGAAGCATTGTCCGATCTCTCATCACGCATCAGCGTGACGGTGCGGAGTAATTTCAAGTCAATTCAAACCGTAAACGCGCAAACAGGGCAAAACAAGAAAGCGGAGGTTGTTCTCCAAGCCGCACAGAATATGCTGGAAACAAATTCCGAGTTGCCCATACTGGGAGCCAAATTTACCAGCAGTAACGAAGGCAACCAGATTTTAGTCAAAGCAGTTTTGGAAACCTCAAAAAGCCTGCCGTTGTATCAGGCCAGATTGGAAGAGTTGCACACCCGCATGGCCGCGCTGAATGACCGCGCTTCAAAGGATAAATCGCTTACGACGCAATCTGTCACCATCATGGACATTCTGGCTTTGCTGGAGGAGTTCAAAAAATTCAATACGGTTAACACTTATCTGAGCGGCAAACCGCAAACTTCCGGTGTGGATGAAGATGTGCTGCGAAGCCAATTGCGCGCCGCACGGCAACAAGTTGTGGGGGAAGGCTGGGGCGACACAGAAGCGGCTGCACGCAGAGAGGCTTTGTCCGATCTTTCATCGCGGATCAGCGTAACGGTGCGGAGCAGCTTCAAGTCAACCCAAACGGTGAATTCGCTCACAGTAGAAAAAACCAAGACCGAGGTTGTTCTTCAGTCTGCAAACAACACGATGGAAACAAATTCCGAGTTACCCATATTGGGAGCCGATTTTGTCACCAACAACGAAGGTTCGCAGATTTCAGTCAAGGCTGTCTTGGAAACTTCAAAAAGTTTGCCCTTGTACGAAGCGCGCTTGAACGAGTTGCATTCTCGTATGGCAGCGCTGAATTCTCGCGTATCCAAGGAAAAAGCCGGCGCGACTCAATACGCCGCCATCATGGATATTTTCACCATGCTGGATGAGTTCAAGAAACTCAATACGGTGAACACTTATCTGGGCGGCAAGCCGCAATCCTCCGGCGTGGATGAAGATGCGCTGCAAAGCCAATTGCGCGCCACCAGAAAAGCCGTGGATAGTCTGGATTTGGCCGCGCAATTTATGGCCGAGGGAATCGACGAATCGGCGGTGTACATTTTTCCGGCGCGGGCAAGTAACTCAAATGAGGTTACCCAGTTTTCCGCGATCATGCGCGACAAGCTTTCAAAATATATTAAGACGGCGCTGACCCCGCGCGAGGCGACATACATGTTGTTGGGGCAGTATGAGGAAACAGGCGAGGGCATAGATATTACTTATCGTCTGTTGGATAGCAGTGCGCTCGCGCAAAAAACCAATTCGGTGCATTTGGCAAAAGCCGCTTACGCAGGAATCGTTACCACTCCAAAAACCACCGATTTCGACCAGTTGTTAAAAGCCGGGGTTGCTGTTTCCGGCAATTTACGGGCAGAGGTTTCAACGAATCAGGGCAGCCACGATTTGCTGTTTGAAGAGGGCGATGAAATCGAACTGATGGTCAAACTGAGCGAGCAGGGCTATTTTTATGTGGTCGGGCACACCGTAAAAGATAGTGAAAAAAACTCGTATCTGGTGGAATTGCGGGATGTCGAAGCGCCTCAAAAGTTCGTATATTTTGTCAATGCGGTTGATGCGAATAAATGGATCAACATCGGCAAGTTTCAGGTAGCCCCTCCGTATGGTGTTGAAGGATTGCAGGTGTTTGCGTCCAATAAAAATTTGGCCGATTCCTTGCCGTCGGTAAAGTTTGATTCAGCCAGCGGTCTATATCTTGTTGCAGCCGCCAACCATACCGAGGGCATTGTTAAAACCCGCGCCATTATCAAAAAGTTTTCAAAAACAGCTGAAACATCTGAAGCCTCGTTGATGTTCACCACGAAAGCCAAATGAATAGCCCCCAAGCGGGCTGTTTAATGAAAGGGATCAAGATGAGAATTGCCAAGTATCTAAGTGCCGCGTTTGTTGTCAGCTCTATTGCATATTTCACACCAGTTCTGGCTGCGCCGGACGATTTTGAAAAATATATGCAGGAGCAGCAAGCGGGAATGGATCAGGAGCAAGCTGATTTCCTGCAATACAAGCAGGAGGTGACGCAAGAATACGACAATTACGTTGCCGAGCAGGAGCGGTTATTCAAGGAATACAAAGGACAGATCGAACAGAAGTGGGGCGCAAACAATGTTGCGACCAGTACGATCAAGGAGTACGTCTCCTACGAGCCAAATTATTCTTCGCGGAGTTCAGTAGATTTCGAAAATGGCACTGCGAAAGTGCAAGTATTGGTCACCGAGGAAGAAGCCAAGAATCCGCAGGTAGTCGAACAAAAGCTGAAAGAGCAGGTGGCTCAGGTTGTCGTAACCAAAGGCGGCAACGATCCTTTGGAAAAGAAGAATGCAGTTCGCCCGACCAAGAAGCCAATTCTGTCCGGGCAATTGGCCACAAAAGACGGCCAGCCGGTGACTGAAAAGAATGCTAAAAAATTTGCCGAGCAATCAGTCCAAGCTGCCGAGGTGAGCAAAGAAGTTATCAATGGCAAAGACGGTATTAAGCGCGTCATGGTCGGTGTGCAACTCAAGCTGGTGCCAAACCATGACAAGAAGCGGGCGCTGGATTATCGCGATCAGGTTTTCAAAGAGGCGGACAGATTTGGAATTGATCGCACATTGGTTTTTGCCATCATGCATACGGAAAGCTATTTCAATCCTATGGCGAGATCCGCTGTGCCTGCTTACGGTTTGATGCAACTTGTTCCAAAATCCGGGGGACGCGATGCCTATATGTTCGCAAAGAAAGAGGATGTGTTGGTCACCGGTGAATATTTGTATATTCCAGAAAATAACATCGAACTGGGCACGGCATTGCTGACAAAGTTGTTGACTGTGGAATTCCGCAAGGTGAACGATCCAAAGAGCAGAGTGTACTGTGCCATTTCTGCGTACAACACGGGAGCAGGGAATGTGGCCAAGGCTTTTACTGGCAAGCGCAACGTAAAAGAAGCCGTACCAAAGATCAATTCAATGAGCTCGGATCAGGTTTTTGAATATCTCAAACAGAATTTGCCGTTTGAAGAGACTCGCACTTACGTCGCAAAAGTGAGCGGGCGGATGGGGCAGTACAACGAATGGGCTAAAACTGATGCGGCCAATTAAAGTATTTCTTTGCGCGGTTTGTTTGGTGATTGCATTTGACGGCAATGCCGCTGATGACAAAATTGAGGTTGTCAAAGCGGAAGGGATTGTTGTAACGAGTGATCCTTACGGCAAACAGGAGCGAACAGTTGCCGCCCAAAATATTCTGCCCACAAAAAATATCATGACGACTGGGGCGAACGGGCGCGCCATCGTGCGCGTTGGCGATACCGGTTATATCGTAATTGAAAAGAACAGCAAAATTGAACTCGGCAGGAAGCAGGATAATGCACGTTTCTTTAGACAGATCACCGGGATGATTTACTATGCGTTAAATTTCATCAAGGAAAAACAACACCCCGTTGAAATCAGAACCTGTGTCGCAACGCTGGGGATACGCGGCACGCGGTTTCTCGTAACCAATTTGGCTGATCGCAATGAAATTGGCATGCGCAAAGGACTTCTCAGTGTTGCCAGTCCTGACGACGGGGAATTCGAGATACGCCGAAAGACCGAGCAGGAAGAATTTGATGCTTTCAAGCAGGAATCTGCGGAAGCAGTAGCGAAGGAAAAGCAAGAGTTTGAAGAATTCAAAACCAAAACAGAACGCGAATTCGTCGAGTACAAGCACGAGTTCAGTCTTGGGGCGAATCGTATGGCAAGCTTTGACGGCAAGAGAGTCATTGATCGTCCACTCAGCGCAGAATCAAATCTGGAAATTGAAACTGTTGAGACTTATGCCGGGGAGTGGTTAAAACAAGTTCATGACTAATTCTTTTGCTTTACTCATATAGCACAATAATGATTATTTGACATAATATACATTATGCGCACATTGTGAATGTTCGGATGGATGGTTTCGCATCTAGTAAAATCAATCAATTTTGTCTTGTATCAATGAATTACAACTGCTTCAGAAACAATCTTCTGAAATTCAGGCTTGTCGTTTCACCCACTTCCTCCAGCGAGATATTACGCAGCTTTGCGATCTCTTGTGCAACGTGTTTCACATAGGCCGGTTGATTGGTCTTTCCCCGATGCGGAGTCGGCGCAAGGTATGGAGAATCAGTTTCTATTAAAATCTTTTCAAGCGGAATGCTTTGCGCGACTTCTTTAATGATGGTTGCGTTTTTGAAAGTCAGAATCCCGGAAAAAGAGATATAGAACCCAAGTTCGATAGCAGCTTGGGCAATTTCCAAATTCTCGGTAAAACAGTGCATCACCCCGCCGACGCTTGCCGCGTCTTCTTCAGACATGATGCGTAAGGTATCCGTAGCTGCCGATCGGGTATGAATGATGAGCGGTTTGCAGCAAAGCTTGGCGGCTCTGATATGGGTGCGGAAGCGTTCGCGCTGCCACTCCAGATCGCCAGTCAGGCGGAAGTAATCAAGCCCGGTTTCGCCGATGGCAATTATTTTGGGATGCTGCGCCAAGCGAACCAAATCACCCTGTGTCGGTTCGCACTCCAGTTCGTAATCAGGATGCACGCCCACTGATGCGTATAGGTTGTCGTGTTGTTCAGCCAATTCAATCACTTGTGGCAAAGTCGCAAGATCAACAGATACACACAGCGCATGCGAGACAGCATTGGCGCGCATATTGGCGAAAACGGCATCAAGGTCGTCCGCCAAACCAGGGAAATTGAGGTGACAGTGTGAGTCGATGAACATATTCAGGCTGGGAACAGGTGGCGGTACGACAATAATAGTGATTCCAAAAAGAGCTTGGGATTGAGCGGATGGAAAGCAGCACGGCGCGCCTCGAACAATTCTTTCTGAAAGCGCATCAGCGCCACTGCGGTAACACCACTCGCCAGTTTGATGATTTCCTCAGTTTGTTCGGGGAAATAGCGTACTTTGCCGGTCAACTTGGCGCTGGTCAGGTCGTGACACCATTGTTGCAGGCAATGAATAACATAACCCGGTGCGCTACGCTGCAAACTGTCGGCCAGCGACAGTGCATCCATTTTTGCGGGTTGGCGGATAGCGGCAAGCAAGATGCTACGTTCTTCTGCCCCCTCGCCCGACTCCGCCCAGTTCAACGCCTGCAAAGGAGCAAAACCAGTTTGCGCGAGAGCCTGCTCTGGATGTTTGACTCCTTGCTGCGCCAGCCAGGCTGCGCCATTTTCGCGGGTTGGAGTAGGCACGGCAACACTGAGGCAACGACTGAGGATAGTCGGCAACAGTTGTTGCGGCTTGTGGGTAACCAGCAGGAACAGTAGATTGGCGCTAGGTTCTTCCAGCGTTTTGAGCAGGGAATTGGCGGCATTGGTATTCATCGCCTCTGTCGGATGAATAACTACTATGCGATAGCCGCCGCAATGTGCCGAAATGTTGGCGAAATTCGACAGGTCGCGAATCTGATCTACCGAAATTTCGCGAGAAGGTTTTTTACTGCCGGGCTTTTCCTCACCATCTTCGACAGCAGTCAATGCGTCGGGCTGGATGAGACGGAAATCGGGATGGCTGTTTTGCCCAAACCAATGACATGAATTGCATTTTTGACAGGCTAATCCATCTGCATTCGGCTTCTCGCACAACAGCGATTGGGCAAAATTGAGCGCTAAGTCTAGCTTGCCTATCCCTTGTGCGCCTTTCAGCAGCAGCGCGTGCGGCAGTCTGCTACGCAGTCCTTGCAGGGCTCTCCAAGACTCGGTTTGCCATGGGTAGAGTGTTTTCATTTCAAAGCGATGCGACGATCTTTGCCAGTGCCTGCTGAACTTCCAGCATGGTTTGTTCGGCATGAATGACGGCAAAACGCTGCGGTGATTTTGCTGCTCGGGCGAGATAAGCTTGTCGCACTCGCTCGAAGAAATCTCCACGTTCCTGCTCGAAACGATCCAGGCTGACATTGTTGGCAAGACGCTGGCGTGCGATTTCAATCGGAATGTCGAACAGCAGGGTCAGGTCGGGTTGCAAGTCGCCATGCACCCACTGTTCCAGTTGTTCAAGTTTGGCCAGCGGCACACCCCTGCCCCCGCCTTGATAAGCAAAGCTGGCATCACTGAAACGGTCTGAGATGACCCATGTGCCGCGTTGTAAAGCCGGGCGGATGACTTGCTCCACATGCTCACGTCGTGCTGCGAACATCAACATGGCTTCTGTCTCGGCATGCATGGGCTGGTTCAACAGTATCTCGCGCAGACGTTCGCCTAACGGCGTACCGCCCGGTTCTCGCGTTAGCAGCAAGTCAATGCCGCGCTGGCGCAGGGCATTGGCGAACCATTCCAAGTGGGTGCTCTTCCCTGCCCCATCTACGCCTTCAAAGGTGATGAATTTTGCCGTGTTCATTTTAGTTGGTAGCGGTTGACCGCATTGTTATGTTCAATCAATGATTCTGAAAAATACGAACTGCCATCACCGCGAGCCACAAAGTAGAGCGCTTTGCTACGGGCTGGATGCAATACCGCTTCAATTGAGGCCAAGCCGGGTAATGCAATAGGTGTTGGTGTCAGTCCGTTGCGGGTGTAGGTATTATATGCAGTGTCGGCAGTTAAATCGCGCTTGCGCAGATTTCCGTCAAACTTTTCACCCATGCCGTAAATTACCGTGGGATCGGTCTGCAAACGCATGTGTTTACGCAAGCGGTTAACAAATACGGAGGCAACCATGGTACGGTCGCTGGGCTGCCCAGTCTCTTTTTCTACGATGGAGGCCAGTATCAGGGCCTGGTAGGGAGTTTCAAACGGCAGGTCCGGTTCACGCTTATTCCAACTTTCCTGCAAATGCCGTTGCATCGTTTGGTAAGCTCGCTTTAGCACTGCAAGGTCGCTACTTCCGCTGGAGAAATTGTAGGTATCTGGAAAGAAAAGTCCTTCAGCATCCGGCTCAACCGCTCCAATACGCTGCAATATTTCAGCGTCCGATAAAGATAAACTGTCGTGACGCAGTCCCGGATGAGCATTCAACAAGGCGCGCAAGTCTTTGAATGAAATTCCTTCAATGATGATTGCCCGACTTAGCTCTGTTCTGCCTGAACTAATTTTGTCCAATAATTCAAACAGTGAAACCTCTTTTTCAAGTTGATAGTTTCCATACTTTATCTGGCCGGCTTTGCCCATTCCTCGCGCAAGCCAAACAAACGACCATTCACTTTCCAAAACACCGGCTTGTTTCATTTGAGTTGCGGCACTCTTCAGGCTACTGCCTGGATTGAGCGTGAATTCAAGCGGTTTATGGGACAACGGGATAGGCCTAAATACCAAAAAGACAATCGCTCCAGCCAAGATTAGGAGTAAAAAAACGAACTCGCTTGCCAATTTAGTATTAATTTTCATCGTTCAGCCACTCTTGAACTTTCCATGCGACAGAATGTGAGTTGCGTTGGTAACTGGCAAGTTCGCGAACTGGCCACAACCCGAACACGCTATTCACCATAAAAATTTCATCCGCATTTAGCAATTCATCCATGCTGATTTTCTTGATTATACAAGGGAGGCCGTGTTTATCTGCCCAAGCAATCACGCGTTCGCGTTGCACACCTGCCACCCCGCATTGGCTCAGATCAGGAGTGTAAAGTGTTCCACCACGCAAGAAGAATAGATTGGATCGAGTACCGGAGATAACAAACCCGCGCTCATCTTCCAGCAGCCCTTCAGGCAATCCGGCCTCTTGGCATTCGCGGGCGGCGAGTACGTTTTCCAGGCGGTTGAGATGCTTGATTCCAGCCAACAATGGCTGATGTCCCAGTTTCAGTTGGCAAACATGTAGCGCAATGCCAGATGAAAAATACAGTGGATCGTATTGAGGTGTTGCACTGATGCTGATAATTCGAGTGGCATTCCCGCCAGCGGCAGGCGCATATCCCCGCGAACCTACGCCTCGTGTGATGATGATTTTTGCGACGCAATCCTGCTGGGAAGCGCAGAGGGATTGGAGTTCAGCGAACAACAAATCTGCGGCAGGACAAGCGATTCTAAGCGCGTCGCAGTCTCGGTAAAGTCTGGAGTAGTGATGAAGCCAGGATACTGGCGCACCTTGACGAACTCGCAAGGTGCGAAATACCCCGTCTCCATAAAACAGACCACGGTCTTCGGCGTTGACTAAACCGCTTGGCAAGCCGTTGACCAGCATCTCTGATAAAAATCAGACTTTACGGAATACCAGCGTTCCGTTGGTTCCGCCAAAGCCAAAGTTGTTATTGATGGCCACGTCGATCTTCATGTTTCGTGCAGTATTCGCGCAGAAATCCAAATCGCATTCTGGATCCTGTTCGAAGATATTGATGGTTGGAGGAGAAATCTGGTGATGCAATGCCAGCACGCAGACCAGAGACTCCAATCCTCCCGCTCCACCCAGCAAATGCCCGGTCATGGACTTGGTGGAATTGACCACCAATTTATTGGCGTGACTTCCAAAAGCCGCCTTGATCGCCTCGGTTTCATTCTTGTCGCCCAACGGAGTCGAGGTTCCGTGCGCATTGACGTATTGCACCTGGTCGGGTGTGATACCGGCATCCCGCATGGCATTGAGCATGCTACGCTTTGGGCCATCCATGTTTGGTGCGGTGATGTGATATGCATCCGCACTCATTCCGTAACCGCTTAACTCGGCATAAATTCTCGCACCGCGCGCTTTGGCATGCTCGTATTCTTCCAGTACCAATACGCCCGCCCCCTCGCCAAGCACGAAACCATCACGATCTTTGTCCCAAGGACGGCTCGCAGTAGCAGGATCATCATTTCGTGTTGAAAGTGCGCGGGATGCGGCGAAACCGCCGATGGCCAGAGCCGAAACGGATGACTCCGATCCTCCGGCAACCATCACATCTGCATCTCCATACTGAATCATGCGCATTGCCTCGCCAATGCTGTGAGTTCCCGTGGTGCAGGCCGAAACGACTGCAAAATTGGGACCACGCAAGTCAAACAAAATGGAGAGATTGCCGGAAATCATATTAATGATCGTTCCGGCGATAAAGAACGGGGAAATCTTGCGCGGTCCGCCAGCCAGATATTCATTGTGTGTATCTTCAATCATCGGCAGGCCGCCGATGCCCGAACTGATACACACGCCGATACGGTCAGCGTTTTGCTCGGTCACTTCCAAGCCGGAGTCCTTGAACGCTTCTATCCCGGCAGCCAAGCCGAGATGCACGAAGCGATCCATGCGGCGAGCGTCCTTGGCAGGAATGAATTGTGTGACATCGAAGTCCTTAACTTCTCCAGCGATTTGGCTGGCAAATGCAGAAGGGTCGAAACGAGTGATGCGACCAATGCCGGATTTTCCTGCCACAATATTTTGCCATGTTGCAGCGACCCCATTACCGACGGGTGTAACTGCACCCAAGCCGGTTACTACGACTCTACGCTTAGCCAAGCTGGACTCCGATGTATGAAGGAATTAAACCTTGAAACAAAATTACTTGGAATGCGTATTCACGTAATCAAGTGCTTGTTGTACGGTAGTGATCTTTTCTGCATCTTCATCGGGAATTTCAACGCCGAATTCTTCTTCCAAAGCCATGACCAGTTCGACTGTATCCAGAGAGTCGGCACCCAAGTCATTCACAAAAGAGGACTCGTTCTTGACTTCAGATTCATTTACGCCCAGCTGCTCTGCGACGATTTTCTTTACACGTTGTTCGTTATTGGACATTGCATTACTCCCGTTTTAATTAAAGTACAAAAAAGCCCGAGCATTCTACCAAACTCGCGCCGATTTCCAAACTACCCGCACCACTACTAAGACATGACCATTCCGCCATCAACATTGATGACTTGGCCGGTTACATAATCCGCATCGGCGCTGCATAGAAAAGCGACCGCATCAGCGACATTGTCGGCACTTCCGAAAGTGCCAGCCGGGATATTATTAACAAAATGTTGCTTCACCTCAGCCGGAAGCTTTTCGGTCATTTCTGTATTGATAAACCCGGGCGCAACCGCATTGACTTGAATATTGCGCGCTGCGAATTCCCTGGCCAGAGTCTTGGTCAGGCCAATAAGACCGGCTTTGGAGGCAGCATAGTTGGCTTGTCCCGCATTACCCATTTGCCCAACCACCGATGCGATATTTACAATCTTGCCGGAACGTTGTTTAAACATCTGTTTATTAACAGCTTTGCACACATTAAATGCGCCGGTCAAATTGACGGAAAGAACCATATCCCATTCTTCAGGCTTCATGCGCAAAAAAAGGTTGTCTTTGGTGATCCCGGCATTGTTCACGACCATATCGAGACTGCCGAACGTGGCAATCACTTGTTCGACGGCTTTCTCTACCGATTCCAGTTTTGTAACATTGGCTTCGAGACTGATGGCTTTTACCCCAAGCGCCTCGATCTCTTTAACTGTATCTGGAGCCAATCCCATATCAAGAACGGCGACATTTGCACCTCGCTTGGCCAATTTCAGAGCAATCGCTTTGCCGATTCCGCGAGCGCCACCTGTAACAAGAGCTGTTTTTCCTTTTAAACTCATCACATTCTCCTTAACACAGCCAACGAAAATAATTTATACAAGCAGGCTCAAAGCCGATTTCAACGCTTCGCCATCGTTGATTGCCATCGCTTGTTGATTGGTATCGATGCGTTTATTCAAGCCTGCCAGCACCTTGCCCGGTGCACATTCCACATTGTGCGTAATGCCCTGCTTACCAAATTCCAGCACGGTTTCTACCCAACGCACCGGCGAATACAACTGGCGCACTAGTGCGTCCTTAATCTTGGCAGCATCGCTATAAGCGACCACATCGGCGTTGTGCAGCACCGGAATAAACGGGGTTTGCACGGCAATATTTTCCAGATAGGCTCGTAATTGTTCCGCCGCGCCCTTCAGTAAGCTGCAATGCGACGGCACGCTCATCGGCAGCATGATGGCGCGTTTTGCGCCTTTGGCTTTGGCCAATTCCATGCCGCGCTCAACCGCGCCACGATTGCCGGCAATAACCACTTGCCCGGCAGAGTTATAATTAACAGCTTCCAGCACTTCGCCCTGCGCGCCTTCGGCACATACGGCACGCACTGCATCGTCGTCCAGACCGAGGATCGCGGCAATGCCGCCCACACCTTCCGGCACGGCTTGTTGCATACATTGCGCACGGTAACGTACCAGCGGCAACGCATCGGCAAAACTCAAAGCGCCTGCGGCAACCAATGCCGTATATTCGCCCAGACTATGTCCGGCCATGATGGCTGGCTTCGCGCCGTTTTGCGATTGCCATGCGCGGTACACCGCCACACCGGCAGTCAGCATGATGGGCTGGGTATTCACTGTGGCATTCAAGTCGGCATCGCTGCCTTCGGCGACCAGCTGCCACAAATCCTGCTTCAACACGTCCGATGCCTCGGTAAACGTGTCGCGCACTGCGGCGAAATCGGCATAGCCGTTCATCATGCCGCGCGATTGGGAGCCCTGCCCGGGAAATACGAAAGCGAACTTAGTCATTTGAACCTACCATTTGATAAGAGCTGCGCCCCAGGTGAACCCTCCACCCACGGCCTCGATCAAAATATTTTGCCCGGCCTTGATACGTCCATCTCGAACGGCCGTATCCAACGCGAGAGGGATTGAAGCAGCCGAAGTATTGCCATGATTGGCGACCGTCAGCACGACATTTTCCATTTTCAAACCAAGTTTTTTGGCCGTCGCTTCGATGATGCGGATGTTGGCTTGATGTGGAACCAGCCAATTTATGTCCGATCCGGCGAGCTTCTGCTCTTCCAGCAATTCTTCAACAACATCGCTTAATACTTTGACTGCAAACTTAAATACAGCCTGACCATCCATTGCAATCATGGGGTCGGCGGTTAGCATTTTGCGATGACGACCATCGGCATGTAATTTTGCCGCGACGATACCCGGCTGGTCAGAAGCGCGCACAACCACAGCACCCGCTCCGTCGCCGAACAACACGCAAGTCGTGCGATCATTCCAGTCCAGCATGCGCGACAGAACTTCGGCTCCAACCACCAGCACGGTCTTGGCTTGTCCGGCACGAATGTACAAATCCGCTGTGTTTAGGCCGTAAACGAAACCACCACACACAGCCTGAATGTCGAAAGCAGGGCTGCCATTTTTGATACCCAACTTGTCCTGCAAGATACAGGCAGTGCTGGGAAATGACATATCCGGGGAGGTGGTTGCCACAATGATGAGATCGATCTCATTGGCATCAATCCCGGATGCCTCAATCGCCTTAAGACTGGCTTGTAGAGCTAGATCACTGGTCAGTTCATTTTCCGCCGCAATATGGCGTTCCACGATGCCGCTTCGCGAAAAAATCCAGTCGTGGGTAGTCTCGACAATTTTTTCAAGATCGTAATTGGTCAGTACCTTGGCTGGCAGATAACTGCCCGTGCCGATGATTTTTGAATAGGTCAAAGCGCCTCCCCCGTATTTGTTTGGCGTGCATGATGCCATTTTTCTACATGCTCGCTGATATGGCTCAACATTCCGCCTCGCGCTTCTTCGGCGGCGCGCTCTATGGCACAAAGAAAAGCAAAAGAGTCGGCAGAGCCGTGACTTTTAACCACAATACCTTTTAAACCAAGGAAGCTGGCTCCGTTATATCGACGATGATCCAGCCGATGCTTGAAAGCTTTCAGCACCGGCATGGACACCAGTGCGGCAAACTTGGTCAACGGATTGCGACTAAACCCCTCTTTGAGGAATCCACCCATCATTTTAGCGACACCCTCGGCAGTTTTTAGTGCGACATTGCCCACAAAACCATCGCACACCACCACGTCGGTTATGCCCTTAAAGATGTCATCGCCTTCAACGTTTCCATAGAAATTCAGGTCGCTATTTCTCAATAATTCGGCAGCCTGCTTCACCATTTCTCCGCCCTTGATATCTTCGCTACCTATATTCAGCAGACCGACCGTTGGGTTTTCCTTATGCTCCAAAGCCGAGACCAAAGTACTGCCCATTAGCGCAAATTGCAGCAAATGCTCGGCTGTGCAATCAACGTTAGCCCCCAAGTCCAACATACAAACCTGCCCTGTATTAGTGGGCAGAAATGAGGCTATCGCCGGGCGATCAATACCAGGAAGAGTCTTGAGAACATATCGGGCGGTTGCCATCAGCGCGCCGGTATTTCCGGCACTAACGCAGGCAACAGCCTCTCCGCTCTTGACGAGATTGATCGAGACACGCATGGAGGAGTCTTTTTTTCCGCGTAACGCGGATTGCGGCTGTTCATCCATGCCGACCACTTCGGTAGCCGCATGAACACGCAGGCGCGGGTGTATGCCTGAAATCCCCAAATCCAGCAATTCCGCCTCAATCGCATCCGGCAAGCCGACCATAACAATGGTGTCGCCAGGATGTTTATTAAGATAGGTGATTGCAGAAGGGACAGTTACAGACACCCCATGGTCGCCTCCCATGGCATCAATGGCAATTGTCACATCCACTAGGCGATCCTCAATTTCGAGAAAATGGTCAAGCACGGAGCACCCCAAAGAAAGGGATGCATACTGAAATCGTGCAAGGAGCTTATTCGCTCTTGGTGTTGACTACCTTTTTGCCACGATAGTAGCCGCTGGGGCTGATGTGGTGACGCAGATGAGGTTCGCCGGTAGTTGGCTCAACGGCCAGTGCTGGTGCGGTCAAGAAATCGTGCGCGCGATGCATCCCACGCTTGGACGGGGATTTTTTATTCTGCTGAACTGCCATGTTAACTCCTCACAAAAAACAACTCTAATGCTTCTTTTTTAAATTCGCCAATACTGAAAAAGCATTGACGGATTGCTGCAAACCCTCGATATCCGGACTGCAAGTCCCTTCAGGATGCTTGGGTGCAAAAGGAAGACCCAATATCAACTCATCTTCAACCAATGCAAGCACATCAATCTGCGACGACGCTTCGATGCATTCCATCTCATCGTCATTTGCATCAACTTCATCCAACTGCTCGGCAGAAACCAGTTGCAAGCGCGTCGTTATTCCAACTGGGTACTCGATTTCACCCAAACAACGATGACAGCGCAAATAACACATGCCGCCAAGTGCAACTTCCAGCATGTATCGATCACCTTCGCGAAAACCGCGCACTACATAGGTCAACGATCCATCGGATTTCGCCAGCATATCGCCCAACCTGGATAGCGACTTGACCGGTATTTCACCGTGCAATTCCCTGCCGATGCGGGCAAAGTCCATCCCGTCAATTAAAGGCTGTGCAAACATGAGGCGCGCATGATATATATTCCGCCCCCCTCTGTCAAAGACGCGCAAAAGGAATATCTTGAATTCTCAACCGATTGTACTGGCTTCAACCTCGATATATAGGAGTCAGTTGCTTTCCACGCTACAACTGGCATTTCAAACTGCTTCACCCGATGTCGATGAAACTCCCTTGGCGGGAGAAGGCCCCCAACACACCGCTCAACGCCTGTCACAGCTAAAAGCACACGCTGTGGCGCAACAACACCCTAACGCACTCATTATTGGCTCAGACCAGGTAGCACTGCTGGGTGGTCAGCAATTGGGAAAACCGCTCACCCACGACAAAGCTGTGCGCCAACTCCGCGCCATGCGCGGAAAAACCGTTAGCTTTTACACCGCCGTAAGTTTGTTAAATGCTCGCACAAGCGACATCCAGACTGCACTGGTAGAGACAAAGGTCAGCTTCCGCAACCTAAGCGATGACGAGATTGAATGCTATCTCTTAAAAGAACAACCATACCATTGTGCCGGGAGTGCCAAGTCCGAGGGGCTGGGAATTGCACTGATTCAGCGTATTGAAGGCGATGACCCCAACGCCTTAATCGGCCTGCCGCTAATCAAATTGATTGATATGTTAAAAAAACAAGGAGTTAGAATTTTATAGCCAAATCCTACATATTTTTTTGTTGCGACTCAAAATCGTTTCTGGTATTAAAGCCCGCTTGAAAAATTCAGCCCTCCTTGGAGAACGTTACAATGTCAGCACAAGCGAATAAAACTTCCGCCCCATATAAAGCAAAAAAAGGGGAGGATTATATGAATTCCAAGCAGCTCGATCATTTTCGCAACATCCTGAATGAGATCAAACTTGGTTTGAGTCAGGACATTGATCGAACCGTGCATACCATGCAAGACGAAGCCACGGTTTTCGCCGATCCGAATGATCGCGCCAGCCAGGAATCAGACATGAGCCTTGAATTGCGCAATCGTGATCGCGAACGCAAGCTCATCAAGAATATCGACAAAATGTTGGGCAGAATCGAAGCGGGTGATTATGGTTTTTGCGATAAATGCGGCGTAGAGATCGGCTTAAATCGCTTGGAAGCTCGCCCCACCGCCACACTTTGTATTGATTGCAAGACGCTGGACGAAATCAGAGAAAAACAGGTTGCAAAGTAGTTTACGAAACCCGCTCCAGATTCAGGCTCGCATCAAAAAATCAGATTTCTTGCTATAACCGGGACAAAAAGCCAGATAAAAAATCCCTGCCTTGGCGCAGGGATTTTTTATTGCCGTTTATTGTGACGAACCTAAACATCGGCGCAAAATAACCGCGCCATTGCGCATTTATTAATAAAAAATGGTGAAGCCGATCGGCTTCACCATTTTGAATGGAGCGGGAAAAGAGACTCGAACTCTCGACCTATACCTTGGCAAGGTATCGCTCTACCAACTGAGCTATTCCCGCAGACGCAAAACAGGTGCGTAAAAACAACAGGTGATGGAGGCGCGACCCAGAGTCGAACTGGGCTAATCGGATTTGCAATCCGGTGCATAACCGCTTTGCTATCGCGCCATGTAGCAGAACTGCACTGCTAATAAATAAGGGAAAGCCATAAGCTTTCCCCATAATTTGGAGCGGGAAACGAGACTCGAACTCGCGACCTATACCTTGGCAAGGTATCGCTCTACCAACTGAGCTATTCCCGCGTAAAAACGAGGTTCGCATTATATGGATTAAGCGAAACGTGTCAAGAAAGTACCGATAAATATTTCACTTATCTGCTTCATCATCGCACTCATTCATTACGAGCACATCTGTATAATGCGCGACTCCGAAAAAGCAAATGGATTGCACATCATTGCACAGCCTGCCCGGGTGGTGAAATTGGTAGACACAACGGACTTAAAATCCGTCGCTTGGATGAAACCAGCGTACCGGTTCGATTCCGGTTCCGGGCACCAGCCGTATTCTCAAGTCGGAATATGGCTCATTGAGGAGACATAGATATTTTTTCCTGTTGCAAAACCAAAGAATATCTACAACAATCCGCGTCGGAGTTGATTCAACCCCAAACTAACAGGAGAAACGTATGAACCGTAAAGAACTGATTGACGCACTTTCCAGCAAAACAGGTAGCAGCAAGGCTGACGCAGACCGCAATATCGCAGCTCTGATCGAAATCATTACCGCCACTCTGAAAAAGGGTGACAACGTTGCCTTGGTTGGCTTCGGTACTTTCGAAGTTCGTAAACGCGCAGCCCGCACAGGCCGCAACCCTGCCACCGGCGCAGAGCTGAAGATCAAAGCATCCAAAGCTCCCGCATTCAAGGCTGGTGCAACACTGAAGGCAGCTGTAAACGGCGTTAAAAAATAAAAAATCCCCCGAAAAAGGTGTAGTGCAGTTGTAGCGTTTCAGACTCGCACTTGCTCTTGGAGGAAATTTTAGAAGGGGGTTGGATTGAAAAATCCAACCCCCTTTTGTTTTTCAGACGCTAGCTCATCGCAACAACAATCAGTCCGCTCGTGTATTGCGCATGTTCGCCGCAGTCAATTCAGCCAATCTCGCCGTATCGCCGCTGGTTAATTGATCCCAGGAAAAGCGCCATTCCCAGTTACCCATAGATGTTCCGGGCAAATTCATTCGATGCTCGCCGTTCAGCCCGATCACATCCTGTAGCGGATAGATCACCGTATTCGAGGCGGAACCCGAGATCGCATCAATCATCTTCCAGTTGATCTCGTGACCGTCGCTACTCAGATAATGCTGGGCAAAGTTACTCTCGTGCTCTTTGGCCGAGTGCCACCAACCCACGCTGGTGTCATTGTCGTGCGTCCCGGTGTAGGCCACCGAATTGTCCACATAGTGATGCGGTAAAAAAAGATTGCGCTCATCTTCGCCGAAAGCGAATTGCAGCACGCGCATGCCGGGCAGTTTGAATTTGTCGCGCAGCTCGATCACATCGTGCGTTATCAGCCCCAAATCCTCGGCGATGATAGGTAGCTTTCCCAAAGCATGCTGGAACGCTTCAAACAGCTTCTCGCCCGGCCCGGGCAGCCATTGCCCGTTGATCGCAGTGAGTTCGCCAGCCGGAATTGCCCAATAATTCACAAAACCCCGGAAATGGTCGATACGAACCAGATCGAATAAATGCAATGCATGCTTCAAACGGGCTATCCACCAGTCGTATCCAGACTGCTCATGCGCATCCCAGCGATACAGCGGATTGCCCCACAATTGACCGGTCTCGCTGAAATAATCCGGCGGCACTCCCGCAACGATGGTCGGCCGACCGTTCGCATCCAGCTCGAACAAATCCTGATGCGCCCACACATCGTCGCTGTGGTAAGCCACGAAAATCGGCACATCACCGATAAAGCGCACGCCCCTGTCGCTCGCATATTGCTTTAACGCAAACCACTGCCGCGAGAAACACCACTGACAAAATTTCCAGAACTCGATCTCACCGGCATGCTGCCCGCTGGCCGCAGCAAGCGCTTGAGGATCGCGCCTGACCAGCTCCGCCGGCCATTCGCTCCACTCCCGCCCCTGCTCGTTCTCGCCAATCGCTTTGAACAGAGCGTAATCATCCAACCAGTATTTTTCCTGCTCGCAAAATTCTGCATAAGCAGCGCGACTGCGCTTGTCCTGCTGCGCAAAGAAACGCTGCGCCGCAAGCCGCAAACGCTGCATACGATATGGCTTAATCAACTCGAAATCGACGCGCTCGGATTTAAATTCAGGATGCGGAACCAGATCGCTTGCTTCAAGCCAGCCCTGCTTTGACAACTCTTCCAGATCAATCAGCAACATGTTTCCGGCAAATGCGGAACAACTCATATAGGGCGAATTGCCCGGACCGATTTCGCCCAGCGGAAGAATTTGCCAATAGCTTTGCCCGGCGCTGACCAGCCAATCAACGAATTGATATGAGCCCGAACCGAAATCGCCGGAGCCAAACTGACCGGGCAAGGAAGTGGGATGAAGCAGAATGCCGCTTGAACGTATGGATAACATAATCAGCACATTATGAACAAGGACGCATTGTGCCCTTGGTAAGCCAAAAAATCACCAATACTGTGAGTGGGTGTTTTTAATAATCAAAAAAAGCGCGGTCGGGCGGTTGCGAACCCACCCGATTCTGCGCAAAAAATACCAGAAAAGTATTACGAAAATAAAAAGGTCTCAGCCCTTCAACTTCAAGAACGCCGCCGCCATCGCGCTTACAGGCTCATTGGCGGGCGCGCGACCGGGTTTGCTGCCCGCACCCCTGCCCTGCGGACGATTGTCGCGCTGTGCCACGTCCGGCCTGCTTCCCGCTTGCGGCGCGCTGTCGGTCAGGCGCATGGTGAGCGCGATGCGTTTGCGCTTCTCGTCCACATCCAGCACTTTCACCTTCACCACCTGCCCCGCCTTCACTACCGTGTGCGGGTCTTTCACAAAATTGTTGGACAGCGCCGAGATGTGCACCAGCCCATCCTGATGCACGCCGATGTCCACGAACGCGCCGAACGCCGCCACATTGGTAACCACGCCTTCGAGGATCATGTCCGGCTTAAGGTCTCTGATTTCTTCCACGCCTTCCTTGAATGTCGCGGTGGTGAATTCGGGGCGCGGATCGCGGCCCGGTTTTTCCAGTTCCTTGAGGATGTCGCTGATGGTGGGTACGCCGAATTTTTCGTTCGCGTACTTCGCCGGATTGAGCGACTTCAGCAAGCCGCTGTTGCCAATCACGGCTTTGATGTCCTGCTTGATGTCGGCGAGGATGCTCTGCACCAGCGGATACGATTCGGGGTGAACCGCTGACGCATCCAGCGGATCGTTGCCGCCCATAATGCGCAGGAAGCCCGCCGCCTGCTCGAACGTCTTGTCGCCCAGACGCGGCACTTCGCGCAATTCGGCACGGGTGCTGAAGCGGCCTTTGAGGTCGCGCTGATTCACGATGGCCTGCGCCACGCTGCTGCTCAAACCGGAAACCCGCGCCAGCAAAGGCACCGACGCGGTGTTCACATCCACGCCCACGGCGTTGACGCAATCTTCCACCACCGCATCCAGCGAACGCGCCAACTGGAACTGGCTCACGTCGTGCTGGTATTGGCCAACACCGATGGACTTGGGA
Source organism: Sideroxydans sp. (assembly GCA_028710605.1). Lineage (GTDB taxonomy): Bacteria > Pseudomonadota > Gammaproteobacteria > Burkholderiales > Gallionellaceae > Sideroxyarcus. Next base: position 4,231 of record JAQTTU010000018.1, on the reverse strand, counting down.
TCGATCTTCACCAGTTCGGCCAGCGGGTCTTGCAGGCGGCGCGCGATGGACACTGCACCGCGCAAGCTGACATCCAGTTCCGGCAATTCTTTCGAGGCGAATTCCGAGGCGGAATACACCGACGCACCCGCTTCCGAAACCACGATGCTGGTCATCTTCAAACCGGGATTAGGAAGCCCGTCATTCCGGCGAAGGCCGGAATCCAGTTGATTAACAAATCCCACCGCAGGTGGGACAACATCTTTGGTTTTGTCTGCTTCGCAGCCTGTCTTGATTGCTGGATTCCGGCCTTCGCCGGAATGACGACCTGATAGAGCGTCGGCGCTCCCACAAATCTTAATCAACTCATGTGCCAGCTTATCCGTCTCCCGCGATGCCGTGCCATTCCCAATCGCAATCAACGTCACCCTATGCTTCTTCGCCAACTGCGCCAACGTGTGCAGCGACCCATCCCAATCGTTGCGCGGCTGGTGCGGATAGATGGTAGCGGTATCCACCACCTTGCCAGTCTCGTCCACCACTGCCACTTTCACGCCGGTGCGGATGCCGGGGTCCAGCCCCATCGTCACGCGCGGCCCGGCGGGTGCGGCCAGCAACAGCGCTTTCAGGTTGCGCGCGAACACGTTGATGGCCTCGGTGTCGGCACGGGCGCGCAGCGCGCCCATCAGCTCCGATTCCAGATGCATGAAACACTTCACGCGCCACGTCCAGCGCACTGTGTCGTTCAACCAGCGGTCGGCTGGCCGGTCCATATCCTTGATGCCGAAGCGGCTGGCGATGCGCATCTCGCACGGGTTGTGCGGCGCGCTCCAGGTCGGCTTTTCTTCCTCGCTATCCAGACGCAGTTGCACATCCAGCATCTCCTCGCGCCGACCGCGAAACACCGCCAGCGCGCGGTGCGAAGGAATGGTGTTGATGGATTCGGAGTAGTCAAAATAATCGGCATACTTTTCCGCCGCATCGTTCTTGCCTTCGATCACCTTGGACTGCACCACGCCGTGCTCCTGCACATATTCGCGCAGCGATTGCAGCAGGTTCGCCTCCTCGGCAAAACGCTCCATCAAAATCTGACGCGCGCCATCCAGCGCCGCCTTCGCATCCGCCACGCCGGGATTGTTGTCGCCCGCCGCGCTGGTGAAAGGCTCGCGCAAATACTTCGCCGCCTCCTCTTCCGGGTTCAACAACGGATTCGCCAGCAACGCATCCGCCAGCGGCTCCAAACCCGCCTCCAGCGCGATCTGCGCCTTGGTGCGGCGCTTCGGCTTATACGGCAGATACAAATCTTCCAGATGCGTCTTGTCGGTCGCCAGCGACACCGACTTCAACAACTCCGCAGTCATCTTGCCCTGCTCGGTGATCGACGCAATGATCGCCGCGCGCCGCTCTTCCAACTCGCGCAAATAACGCAGCCGGTCTTCCAGCATGCGCAACTGCGTATCGTCCAAGCCACCCGTCGCCTCTTTGCGATAGCGCGAGATAAACGGCACGGTTGCGCCCTCGTCCAGCAAGGCAATGGCAGCAGCGATTTGAGCAGGTTTGGCCGCGATCTCGGCGGCGAGGCGTTGTTCGATGGAAGGGAGCATAGAGTGATTTACTGGATTAAAAAGTCCTCTGCGGAGAGAGGACTTTGGGTGGTTTTTGTGGGGGGCGGATTATGCCAAGATAGACGAGCGTCTGGAAGGAAAAGCTCAACGCAGTAGAATATCAAGATCAATTAAAGTGTTGACCGAGTATATTCGAGCACCGCGAAACATTTTTTCTAATTCTTCACAAAATTGCGGAAAAATCGCTTAGGTTTCTTTGGCTGAGGCAGCCACCAACTTACAAAGTTGGTGGCGTTTATAGTCCTTAATAAAAGCCATATAAGCGATAAAAAATGAACCCAAAATGATAAATAATCCAGTTAATGACGTGATCCAAGTCTTCTCTCTCTTCTCGGTATAAATTGGTACAAATTTAGCCGTTTTAACAAATTCAGCTAAATCTACCTTCTCTATCTCCTTAGTTTCGATATTAATAATGGCCGTCGTGCCATCTCTGTTTGGTTCGAGTTTTACTATGGTCGTTTTATCTTGGGACTGAAGTTCGTAAATTATTGACGGCACCACAGCCAATGGTCCAATACCAGCTAACATTGAAAATCCAGTGACAGCATAAAACAGGGGCAGAAGCGTATAGATTATCCTTCTAACCCATTGCTTCGTTTTACCTCTCTTCTCTTGCTCAGGCATCAATATTGTCTTGATTTCACCAAGACTTGCAATTCTATGTGTCCACAGAATTTCACTGGCGAAATCACCAGCCTTACTATTGGGAAACTCGTTGTCTAATAGAACAAGCGCTTGAAAGGAGAATGATTCGTTTCGCCTAAACAAGCCAAACGATAGTTCTACTTTCCTACTTTCGACAATCAAGCTTTCTACTTTAAGCGCGGGTGCAACTGTTGTAACTTTGAATTCGAGCCATGAGCATCCACTTGGTAACACACATGTTAGTGGTAGTTCAGTCATCTGCTTCGTAATATCTACAGAACCATCATTTACTAGATATCCACTAAGGAGAACTATATTTTTCTCGATTGGCGTATCTTTATAACGTACAGCCAAATTTGGAATTTTCTTTGCAAAATCCTCCAAGAGTGCGACCGATTGTTCTCGGACAAATGAAATGCCCGCTGGATATTTAGCGCGACGTACTGCTAAGTAAATACCCCAAATGCCAAACAAGACACTGACTAATATTCCGGCAATACTGAGATAGTCTGAGAAAGTCATATTGATTTGTTGTCCCACGAAAACCTCACAAAATTATCTGCAATAAGAATTAAAGGGGTCGACCATTAGCCGACCTGCGTCAAGCGAGTAAACGATTCTATGGCGGCATCAGCCGCCAGCATTTTCAAATCCACTTCTAAATCCCGATCAACAAATTAATGGGGTCGGGTTCGCAATACTTTTTCGTGGTCGCACTTCACTCTGATACAACCCACTTTGCGAGTCGTTGTCGCACATTCACCAGTCGCTCTCCGCTGATCGAGCCGATACTGCCTAGCAGTAATGAACCATCCAGCACGGCCAACCGCGAAAGACGTAGCACGCTCGGAACTTTCAAGCCGGAGTTGGCGAAATCGGGATCGGCTGGAGAGAGAATTTCATCGAGGCCGACTTCGGCCTGTTGCACTTGCGAAGACACCATGCAGACCAGCCAGTCATCAAACCTCGATGCTTGCCGCAACATGAGTACGGGGCGCAGTTTGGTTCCGGTGAGATCGGTGTATGGGAAGGGTGTGAGGACGATCTGTCCTGCACGTTTCATTGCCAGCGTTCCCGCAAATCTTCACGGGTGTAGGTGACGGTTTCTTGTTCCATGCCGCGCATCGCTTGGGACATGGAAAATTCCGAGAACTCGGCATCCGTACATTCGGTATGGGCAAGCGGTTTGCCAGTTGATGTGCCGCAGCGTGCTGAAAGAAATTCGACGAATTCAAAAACCTCTGCCTGCTTCGCGCGCGGCAGCGCTTCCAGCTTGCTGATTAGTTCTGCGTAGCCCATCACACACCCCGCTTGATTTGAATCGTTGGCAAAGTATAACCCGAAGGTAATTGAAGGGGGGGCGTCGCAATACTTCTTTGCCCATTCCCCGCCGCTTTCTCTTGCGCAATCTAACAGCAAACTCCCCATCTTTCCACGCTCAAGAATATATAGGCCTGCCGCTTTGCCCGCTGCGTCGAGGTTGAATTTTTTTAGATTCCAACACGCCCCCTGCCCCGCAAGGCAGTAAATACGGGCATCTTCATGCGGTGGCGCTGCTTTTTCATTGGCGCGCGCGAAATCCAAGTGCAACACTCTTTCATGAAAGAATGTTGCATGACAAAAAAATACAAACACATCACATTGGAAGATCGTACCTTGATTCAAACTCAACTTCAGCAAGGGTTCAGTCCTGCCGAAATTGCTGCGAGTTTGGATCGGCCACGTTCCTGTATCACGCGCGAACTGGCCCGCAACGGATGGAAGGCTCCTGTCGAGCACCCCGTCGGTCGCCCTGCTGTGGCGGGCGGCTATTCTTCCAGCCGGGCCAACAAGCGAGCCCGGCGTTTATCTATCATGCCGCGCGTCAAACGCAAGCTGGTGTATGGCAATCCGCTCTGGAACAAAGTCAGCAGTGGCCTGCAACAAGGCTTATCCCCCGAACAAGTTGCCGGTACACTGGGACGCATGAGCGAGCCAAT
>JAQTTU010000009.1 GCA_028710605.1 Sideroxydans sp. | reverse complement strand
ATCCCGGTTCTGTGCCGCGCGTGGCAAGCGTGTACTGGCCGGTTGTGGTGTCCAGAAACAAGGTGGCAGAGAATCCCGTGCCGTCGGTCAAGCCGAGCATGCCGCTGGGGGCGGTGTATTGGCTGATGACTTGGTAGCGGGTGGCGAAGGAGGCGGCTTGGGTGGCGGAGAATTTACCGTCGCCAGTTGCCATGTCCAATGCTTTTTTAAGCTCGCTCTGATTTCCGATAGCGCTAGTTAAATTGGCATAGGTAGCCTCAGCCAATTGCGCTTGTTGAAACAGCTCTTGAATCGTATTCATTTCGTTCCCCTCTTGTTTTGAAGTTCAGTTGAAAGTTGCCCAATACCATGAGTACCGCACGGTTCTTGGTTGAGCCAGAATTGCAATTCGCCACCAACTGCTCGATTTCCAGAACTAACTTTTATCCCCTTCGCCAAAATTTCTCCGGTATTTCTATCTACCAGCAATTCTTCATCAACAGTTGTTGTTAATAGCGGGATAGGAGTTTTTCTGTGAATTTCAATTGAAAATCGCTCATCCAATATATCCATGTACCCATATGGCATCCGCTGAATTGGTTTTAATATTTGATGCAACCCCTCCATTACTCCCGGATTCTCCACCTTCCACTGATCCAACGTCTTATAGACCCAGAACCCTGCCTCCTTCTCGCAGTAATATTTATGCGCCATCACCGTCGGTATCCAGTCCCAAAACACGATGTTGTACATCACGAACGCCACCCCCAATCCCCATCCCAGCGCGCTCTTGCCGTTCTTCCGCGCATAGCCGACCGCCCACATCACCGCGCCAACCGAAGCCAGCAGGTAAACCCCGAACACAGCCAAATATGCCAGCCCGAACATTTACGCCACCTGCCTTTCAGATTCATATCGCGTATCGTTCGCCGCATTAACTATGAGTTCGTTTTGGTCAAAGCAAACCGCCCCGCAACACCCGTCAATTGGCGACCTACAATCCAATACCTCGTAGATGCCCGTATCTACTGCCTTCCCATCAAGTACCTTTTGAATTTTTCGTTTTAACGTTTGCATGTTCATGCCGCCACCCTCCCGCCCGTTTTCTGTGCTGCATCTTTGTCTCGATTGGTTGTTCGGTATTTCTGTTGCTTTCAAGTTGAATCAATCTTGCGTGTTTCCGATGCGTCATGTTGCCTGTGCGAGCACTACAATTTCCGCAACCCTCATCCCCAGCCCTTCCCCCGCCTGCGGGGGAAGGGAGTTAGTCTCACCGTTCCCTCCCCGCCTCCTGAAACGCCCCCATCACCGGCGACAGCAAGTATTCGAGAATGGTTCTCGTGCCAAGGTGTATCTCCGCTGTCACCTGCATCCCCGGACTCAAGGCGTGGCGCACGCCGTTGACGACCAGCTCTTGCGCTTTGAGGTCGATCAGGGCGCGGTAGGCGAAGGGTTGTCCGTTGGGGGATTTGTTGTTGGGCGGCGATGTTTGTCCCGCGCCTTGTTGGCTGTTGTCGCTGGCATCGGCACTGAGGTTGGCGACTTGTCCGGCAACCATGCCGTATTTCTGGAACTGGTAAGAGGCGAATTTGATCTTGGCGGGTTCGCCCAGATGGATGAAGCCGACATCTTCGTTGCTCACCCACACTTCGGCTTTGAGGATTTCGTCTTTGGGGACTAGGGTCATGAGGATGGTGCCGGGGCTGATGACGGTGCCGATGGTGTGGGTGGCGAGGTCTTTGATGATTCCGTCCTGCTGGGCTTTGAGTTCGAGCAGGCCGTTGCGGTATTGTTGTTTGGTGACTTCAGCTTGGGTCTTATCGAGTTTGTCGCTGTTATCGGCGCGTTCGGACTGGAGTTTCTGGCGGTAGTCGGCGGTGATTTGTTCGAGTTTGCTGCCCGATGCGGTTAGGGTAGCTTGTGCGCTGGCGATGATGTAGTTCTGGGTTTTGAGGTCTTGCTCTTTTTCGGTATGTTCGCGTTCTTTGTCGGTGGCGGCGAGTTTGCTGGGATAGCCGGTGCTGGCGCGATGAATGCGCGCTGAGGGGTGTGCGTTGGTATTGTCCAGTCGGTTCATGCCCGTACCCTAGCTTGCGCTCAGGTCTTGGTCAACGCGAAAAACGGCCTATATATTCTGCCACATCGCCCGCAAGCCAATAAATACGCCAATCTCCATCAAACGCATGTTGTAGATCGCCTATCCATGCGCTTCTCCAAGAGGTTGGGGCATATTTTCAAGCCACAAGCCTGGAAATTATTTGGGAAGCGCAGTTCAGCCGTTCTTGCGATACAGCGCCGACTGCGCGTGCGCTTGCAAGCCTTCGCCGAAAGCCAGTGTCGAGGCGATTGCGCCCAGCGTCTGTGCGCCTTTGGCGGAAACCTGGATCAAGCTGCTGCGTTTCTGAAAGTCGTAAACGCCCAGCGGGGAAGAGAAACGCGCGGTGCCGGAGGTGGGTAGCACGTGGTTGGGGCCGGCGCAGTAGTCGCCCAGCGATTCGGAGGTGTAGCGCCCCATGAAGATCGCGCCGGCGTGTTTGAGTTTGGGCAGCCAGGCTTGCGGGTCGGCCACGGAGAGTTCTAGGTGTTCGGGTGCGATGCGGTTGCTGATGCGGCAGGCTTCGTCCATGTCGGCCACGTGGATCAGCGCGCCGCGATTTTCCAATGCGGTCTGGATAATTTCTTTGCGCGGCATTTGTTGCAGCAATTTGTCGGCACTCGCGGCCACGGCTTCAATGAACGCGGCATCCGGCGACAGCAGGATGGCTTGCGCCAGTTCGTCGTGCTCGGCTTGCGAGAACAAGTCCATCGCCACCCACTCGGGATTGGTTTGCCCGTCGCAAATCACCAGAATTTCGGAAGGTCCAGCGATCATGTCGATGCCGCAGATGCCGAACACGCGGCGCTTGGCGGAAGCGACGTAGGCGTTGCCGGGGCCGACGACCTTATCCACTTTGGGGATGGTCGCCGTGCCGTAGGCCAGCGCCGCCACGGCTTGCGCGCCGCCGATAGTGAATACGCGATCCACGCCGGACAGATACGCCGCCGCCAGCACCAGTTGATTTTTCACGCCGTCCGGCGTGGGCACGACCATGATGAGCTCGGCCACGCCCGCCACTTTCGCGGGCAGCGCATTCATCAATACGGAAGACGGATAAGCCGCTTTGCCGCCGGGCACATACAGGCCGACTCTGTCCAGCGGGGTGACTTGCTGGCCGAGCATGGTGCCGTCTTCATCGAGATAGCTCCACGAGGCTTGCAGTTGTTTTTTGTGATAAGAGGTAACGCGCTGGGCGGCCTGCTCCAAGGCATTTTTTTGATCGGCAGGCAAACCTTCAAACGCGGCCTTCAATTCGCTTTGCGGCAGTTCCATTGCGGCGGCATTCGCCAGCGGCAGGCGGTCGAATTTGCGCGTGTATTCCAGCACGGCCTCGTCGCCGCGTTTTTTTACGTCGGCGAGAATGGCGGCAACGGTCGCTTCCAATTTTTCGTCGGCGGTTTCTTCGAAGGCCAGCAGCTTGGTCAATGTTGCATCGAAATCGGCTTGTTGGGTTGAGAGGCGGGTGATGTTCATTGTATTGCTCCGGCAAATGCATCCAGCATCGGTTGAATAACAGATCGTTTAAGTTTTAGCGAGGCTTGGTTCACCACCAAGCGCGAGGAAATCTGCACGATCTCTTCCACCGCCACGAGATTGTTGGCCTTCAAGGTTGCGCCGCTGCTCACCAGATCCACGATGGCATCGGACAAGCCGACCAGCGGCGCGAGTTCCATCGAGCCGTACAGCTTGATGAGATCGACGTGCACGCCTTTGGCGGCAAAATGTTCGCGCGCGGTCTTTACATATTTGGTCGCCACACGCAGACGCGCCCCCTGCTTCACCGCCGACTCGTAATCGAAATCGTTGCGCACCGCGACCATCATTTTGCACTTGGCGATATTGAGATCGAGCGGCTGATACAGCCCTTCGCCGCCGTGTTCGTTCAACACATCCTTGCCCGCCACGCCCATGTCCGCCGCGCCGTATTGCACGTAAGTCGGCACGTCGGAAGCGCGCACGATGATGAGGCGAACATCGTCGCGGTTGGTCGGCAGAATCAGTTTGCGCGAAGACTCCGGGTCTTCCAGCGCGGTGATGCCTGCGGCGGCGAGCAGCGGCAGGGTTTCTTCAAAGATGCGGCCTTTGGATAAGGCAATGGTTATCATGATTTTGTCCAAATTCAATTCAAAAACTTTCACCACAGAGACACAGAGGCACAGAGAAAGTCAAAAGCTAACACCTCAATCTTTTACCAACGGAGTTTCCTCTGTGCTGTTTTTCTCTGTGACTCTGTGTCTCTGTGGTGGGGGTTATTTCAGCCGACGAATGTTAGCACCGAGCTGCGACAGTTTGCTTTCGATGTGCTCGTAGCCGCGATCGAGATGGTAGATACGGTCGATCACGGTTTCACCTTGCGCCACCAGCCCGGCGATGACCAGACAGGCGGAAGCGCGCAGGTCGGTGGCCATCACCGTTGCGCCTTGCAAATATTCCATGCCGCGCACCACGGAAGTGTTGCCTTCCACGTCAATTTGCGCGCCGAGGCGGCGCAGTTCCTGCACGTGCATGAAGCGGTTTTCAAAAATGGTTTCCACCACCATCGCGCTGCCTTCCGCGATGCAGTTCAGCGCCATGAATTGCGCCTGCATGTCGGTGGGGAAGCCCGGGTGCGGGGCGGTGCGCACGTTCACCGCTTTGGGGCGACCGTTCATTTCAAGATGAATGGTATCGCCCTCGACCTTGATTTGCGCGCCAGCTTCGGTGAGTTTTTCCAGCACGGTTTCCAGAATGTCGGCGCGCGTTTCGCGCAAGGTGATGCTGCCGCCGGTGGCCGCTGCCGCCACCAGAAATGTGCCGCTCTCGATACGATCCGGCATGATGCAATGCGTCGCGCCGTGCAATTTTTCCACGCCGGTGATGGTGACGGTATCCGTGCCGTCGCCGACGACTTGCGCTCCCATGGCGCGCAGACAATTGGCCAAGTCCACCACTTCCGGTTCGCGTGCCGCGTTCTCCAGCACGGTGATACCGTCGGCCAAGGCCGCCGCCATCATCAGGTTCTCGGTGCCGGTCACGCTGACAATATCGAAGAAGATGCGCGCGCCGTGCAGGCGCTTGGCTTTGGCGTGGATATAGCCGTGTTCGATGGTGATTTCCGCGCCCATCGCTTGCAAACCTTTGATGTGCAGATCAACCGGGCGCGAGCCAATGGCACAGCCGCCGGGCAAGGAAACACGGGCTTCTCCAAAGCGTGCTACCAATGGGCCCAGCACCAGAATCGCCGCGCGCATGGTCTTCACCATGTCATACGGTGCTTCCCATTTGTCGATTTTGTCGCCGCTAAAAGTAATTTCGCTCGTCGCCGATTCCGCCGCCACACCCATTTGCTGCAACAACTTGCGCATGGTGCCGACATCGTGCAGGTCGGGAAGATTGGTCAAACGCAAAGTGTCGGCGGTGAGCAGGCTGGCGCACATGATGGGCAGTGCGGCATTTTTCGCGCCGGAGATACGCACTTCGCCGCGTAAAGGAATACCACCCTGGATTGCTAGTTTTTGCATGAAAAATTTCTATTGGTTCGAATAATTGCTTAGGAAGAAATGGGCAGCACGGCTGCCACATCGTAGAGTTTTGCCAAACTGCACAGGTTGGGAGGGAGATTGACAAATGAGAGTTGCACACCCTTCTCCAGCGCCTGGCGCGACCACTGCAACAGCACGCTAACGGCAGACGAATCCACCGCTTCGACCTTGGACAGATCAACCACCAGCAAGTCGTCGCCCGCCAGCGCGCCGCCGTCAAACAGCGCGTTTGCCGCTTTGCTGGCCGTATCCAGCGTCAAGCGACCGGACACCGTGATGCGATTTCCGTCGCGCTGCATCAATTGGATTGCGCCTTTTGTTGAGCTGCCGGACGGCTTGCGGCCAAATTCTTGTCGGACAGTGTCTTGATCAGCCCGTCTACCCCCGCTTGCTTGATCTGGTCGGCGAACGAGCCACGGTAGCTGATCACCAGGCTCACCCCGTCCACCGTCACATCAAACGCCTTCCATCCGGCCGGGGTCTTTTCCATCTCGTAATCCACGGTCACCGTTTGCCCGTTGCTGATCCTGATCAGATTGCGCACCGTAACCTCGGTCATGCTGTCGTCCAGCTTGACCGGCTTCACCTCGATCTTGGGGTCGGGATAGGTGACGAACACGTTGGTGTAGGTACGCACCAACATGGTCCGAAACTCCGTGGTAAGCGCCTTCTTCTGCTCGTCCGATGCGTCGCGCCATGCGCGCCCGACCGCCAGCTTGGTCATGCGATCAAAATCAAAATGCGGCAGGATTTTCGCCTCGACCAACCCCAGCAAACGCTTCTGGTTGGCAACGATCCCCCGGTCGGTATTCACCAGCTCCATCACATCGTGCACCGTGTCCCGGATCAACACATCGGGCGGAGGAATCTCCGCCCTCGCCACGGCAGACACCGACAACATCAACATACATAAAAGCGATAAATAGATTTTTTTCATAAACTGCAATTTTCCAAAAATGAGTTACTGCGCACTGTCCGCCTTGTTGAAAAGGAATTTACCGATCAACTCCTCCAACACCACGGCCGATTGCGTCTTTTTGAACTCTTCGCCCCCTTGCAACATCTTGTCATCACCGCCCGCCATCAGGCCGATATATTGCTCGCCCAACAAGCCCGAAGTCAGAATGTTGGCGAACGTATCCTTGGGAAACTGGTAGCGCTTGTCTATGCTCATCGTGACCTTGGCCTCATAGCGTTCCGTATCCAGCGAGATGCTGGTCACCCGCCCCACCAGCACGCCCGCGCTTCTGACCGAAGCGTTCGACTTCAAGCCGCCGATATTCTGGAAATGCGCCTGCAACTGATACGTCTCCGACACGTTGTAGGTACTCAGGTTCCCCACTTTCAGCGCCAGCACCACCAGCGCGGCGAAACCTGCCACCACAAACACACCCACCCACAAATCCAATGTAGTCCGTTCCATTACTCAAGCTCCCCGAAACATGAACGCGGTCAAAATAAAATCCAGCATCAATATCGCCAGCGACGATTGCACCACCGTGCGCGTGGTCGCGCCCGACACGCCTTCCGCCGTGGGCGGCGCATCGAAACCCTCGAACAGCGCGATGGCCGTGACCGCCACGCCAAACACAAAACTCTTCAATACGCCGTTCATCACATCATGCTGAAAATCCACAGCACCTTGCATCTGCGACCAGAACGATCCTTCATCCACGCCGATTACCACCACGCCGACCACATAGCCGCCGAACACGCCCATGGCCGAAAACAGCGCGGCCAGTAACGGCATGGAGATCACTCCCGCCCAGAAGCGCGGCGCTACCACGCGCGCGATGGGATTCACCGCCATCATTTCCATCGCGGAGATTTGCTCGGTGGCTTTCATCAAACCGATCTCGGCGGTCATCGCCGATCCGGCGCGGCTGGCGAACAGCAACGCGGCCAGCACCGGCCCCAGTTCGCGCACCAGACTCAACGCCACCAGCGACCCCAGCGCCGACTCCGAACCGTAACGCTTGAGCGTCTCGTAGCCCTGCAATCCGAGCACCATGCCGACGAACATGCCGGACACCAGAATGATGATGAGCGACATCACGCCGCTGGAAAATATTTCCTTAACGGTCAAATGGAAGCGGCGGAAACTGGTGCCAGAATAAAACAGCGTCAATGCCAGAAAGCGCGTGGCGAAACCCAGCCGCCACACCGAATTGATGCTGCGCCGACCGATGGCTCTGAGACTTTTTGCGATTGGCATCAGACGTTGACTCCCAAATCCTGCGCGTAACTGTTCGCCGCCGCATAGTGGAACGGGATAGGCCCGTCCATTTCGCCGTGCACGAACTGGTGCACATAAGGTTTGTCGGAAGCGATGATCTCGGCGGGCGTTCCTTCCGCCACAATCACGCCTTCGGCGATGAAATAAACGTAATCCACGATCTTCAGCGACTCCTGCACATCGTGCGTCACAATCACCGAGGTTGCGCCCAACGCATCGTTCAATTTGCGGATCAATTGCCCCACCACGCTCAACGAAATCGGATCGAGACCGGCAAACGGCTCATCGTACATAATCAGCATCGGATCCAGCGCCACCGTGCGCGCCAGCGCCACGCGCCGCGCCATGCCGCCGGACAGCTCGGTCGGCATCAAATGGTGCGTGCCGCGCAACCCCACCGCATGCAACTTCATCATCACCAGATCGTGAATAATTTCATCCGGCAGATCGGTGTGCTCGCGCATCTGAAAAGCCACGTTGTCGTACACCGACATATCGGTGAACAGCGCGCCAAACTGGAACAGCATGCCCATCTTGCGCCGCATCGCGTACAGACCGGCCATATCCAGCTCATGGATGACTTGCCCGTCAATTCTGACTTCGCCCTTGGTCGGTTTGAGTGCACCGCCGATCAGGCGCAGCAAAGTCGTCTTGCCGCAGCCGCTGCCGCCCATCACCGCGATCAGCTTGCCCTTGCCGAAGGACATATTGATCCCGTTCAAAATGGGGCGTTGGTCATACGAAAAGTTGACATCGCGAATTTCAACCAGCGATTGTGTGGGCACAAATAACCTTTTGCTCGATTGCGGAGCGCGCATTCTACCATCACTGCATGGCGAGCTTGCAGCAGGCTTGGCATATCCGCCCCTAGCATAAGTGGTGACAATCACTGTGGGATAGCCGACAATACGCCAGCTGACAGCCACAGGATAACTGCCTTGAATTCGCTCTACCTCGATCATTTCGGCCTTATCTCCCCGCCTTTCTCCATCACGCCGGATCCGGGTTTCTTCTTCGAGGGAAAAGATCGCGGGCTTTTCATGTCCGGCCTGTTGCACGCGACACTGAACGCCGAAGGCATCGTCATCGTCATCGGCGAAGTGGGCAGCGGCAAAACGCTGATGAGCCGCATGCTGCTGGCGCGCCTGCCCGAATACGTTGACACGGTTTATCTGCCCAACCCCGCATTTTCCCGCGACGAAATCATTGATGTGATCGCGCGCGATCTGGGGTTGACCGACACCGCATCAAGCAAGGGCGGTCGTCTGGAAAGCCTGCAACAGGAACTCATCCGCAGGCACTCCCAAAACCGGCGTGTCGTGGTGCTGGTGGATGAAGCGCACACCATGCCCCCCGACTCGCTGGAAGAAATCCGCCGCTTGTCCAATCTGGAAACCGACAATCACAAGCTGGTGCAAATCATCCTGTTCGGCCAGCCGGAACTGAACACATTGCTGGAAGCGCCGCAATTGCGCCAGGTAAACGACCGCGTGGTTTACCGGCTGACTTTGCGCAGCCTGTCGCACGACGATGCCCGCGCTTACCTCGATCACCGCCTGCGCGTCGCCGGATGGCGCGGCGGGCGCATGTTCAGTTGGCTGGCGGAGCGCATGCTGCTCGCCGACGCAACCGGTCGCGCGCGCCGCATCAATCTGATTGCCGACAAATCGCTGCTCGCGGCATATGCCGACCAAAGCCACCTGGTCAAAGCCAATCATGTGCGCCTGGCCATACGCGATGTCGGCAGAAATTTTACCGCCCGCAATTTTGCGTTGAGCATCAACGGCAGGGTATTGGCATTGTGGCTGGTGAGCATCGCAACGACCGTCGCTTTCACTGTCTGGCTTACCGGCAGCCGCACAATTCCCGACAGCGACAGCACGGCTTCTTCGCAAGGATTGGCGTTAGCCGCAACGAACAAGCCGCCCTTGTCGCGCAAACGAGCCTCCAGCCCGAATCGACAAATCGCCAGCGCGCTGCCGGATTTCGCCGAAGCTCCCGCACGGAGGAATTCGCCGCAAACGGTTCAGGCAGCTGCAATTTCGGTAGCGCCCGACAATAATATCGTCGCAGCGAACAATGCGTCACTCCCCGCCAGTTTTGCGGAACATCTCCGCCTCGATTACAACTATGCGCAACAGCAAGCCGCCACTGACAGCTATGCCATCCAGCTTGCCACCATCCAGACATCTGATGCTGCGATAAACTTTCTGTCTCTTGCCGACCGCGCTTTAACTCAGGGACGAGTTTTTGCAAGACGCTCTCCATTCGGAAAACAATCCGATTATCAGCAATCTAGGTATGTAATATACTTGGGAAGTTATGCTAGTTATGCTGCTGCAAGCCACGCCCTTGCCCAATTGCCGGATGACTATCGCCAAGCCCAACCGATTATTCGCACCTTGAAGGATATTATTGATGCGCCGTGGATTCATTAGTTCAGGCTGGTCCCGCCGGGTGTTGAAACGGTTCGTTATCGCCTCGTTGTGCATCGGCACAGTAGCCTGCGCCACCTTCCCCGAAGCCACCAAACCCTCCCCGCAACACATCGCCCTGCCTGACACCGCAACGCCACCCAATATTCCGCCGCTCGCCGAAAGTGCTCCTTTGCCGCCGCCGCCCGTTAAAACCAAGTCGGCGGAGCGTTACAGCATCGTGGTCAACCACATTCCGGTACAGGAAATTTTGTTTGCGCTGGCGCGCGATGCCAAGCTCAACATCGAGATACACCCAGATATTTCGGGCGCGGTGACGATGAACCTCATCGACCAAACGCTCACCGAAATCCTTGATGCCATCGGTCGCCAGGTCGATATGCGTTACGAGTTGAACGGGCACAACCTGACGATCATGCCCGACATCCCCTACCTGAAAAATTATCAGATCGACTATCCGAATATTTCGCGCGAAGCAAAAAACAACATCAGCATCGCCACCAGCGTTGCCACCATCGGCAGCGGCCAAACCAGCGGATCAAGCTCCTCCGGCAGCAATGCCTCCGGTTCAAGCATTGTGAATGAATCCAACAACCAGTTCTGGAAAACGCTGGTGGAAAACATCAAAGACTTGTTACGCGAAACCGACAAGACCCTACCGGAAGGCTCCAGCGAAACTGTCGTCGAACAAAACAACCAACAACAAGTCGTACCACAGCCCGGCAGCACTGCCGCCACACCCAAAGCAAACTCATCAAGTAAAGCGTTGGCTGCGCTGCCCGCGCAAATGCAAAATCAGGGATCCAGCGTAACGCGCAAAGTCACTTACCGCGAAGCCGCCTCGGTCATCGCCAACCCCGAAAGCGGCATCATCAGCGTGCGCGCCACCTCGCGCCAACACGCCAGCGTGCGGGATTTCATCGACAAGGTGACGGCCAGCGCCCACCGCCAAGTGCTGATCGAAGCCACCGTGGTCGAAGTCGCACTGTCCGACCAATACCAGCAAGGCATAGACTGGTCGTCGCTCTCCACCTCCGCCACCAAGGGGCTCAGCATCACCCAAGTCACCCCCACCGGCGCGTTGACCGGCAGCATGGGCACGATCAATTACATATTCAAAAACGCATTCGGCGGCGCAGCCGATCTGAGTGCTTCCATCAAATTGCTGGAGTCTTTCGGCAAACTCCACGTGCTGTCCAGCCCAAAACTGTCGGTGCTCAACAACCAGACCAGCTTATTGAAAGTGGTGGATGAGGCGGTGTATTTCACCGTTGATGTCACTCCCGGCACTTTTTCGAACGGAGTCCAGGTCACCGCAGCCACCTACTCGACCAAGGTTTTCACGGTGCCGGTCGGCTTCCTGATGTATGTCACCCCGCAAATCGGCGGCAATGACGATGTCACCCTCAATCTGCGGCCGACCATCACCCGCATCATCGGCTATGCCAACGACCCGAACCCGGTGCTGGCGCAAAACAATCTGACCAATCTCATCCCGCAAATTCAAACGCGCGAAATGGAATCCATCCTGCGCGTGCGCAATGGCGAGATCGCGATTCTGGGCGGACTGATGCAGGACTCGCGGGCGGGAGAAACCAACCAGATACCCGGCTTGGGCAGCGTTTTTGCGATCGGCAACGCGTTCAAGTCGCGCAACGACAAAAACTCGAAATCGGAACTGGTCATTTTCCTGCGCCCCATCATCCTGAACCAGGAAAACCAGCATGACATGCTGCGCCTGTACAAAAACTCCGCCTCTCAGGCCGAATGGCAACAGCAACAAATCAATCAGGAAAAGGCCGCGCCGTGAGCTTACTGTTCGATGCTCTGAAACAAGCCCAGCAGAACGGAGCCGGCGCAACTCAGGCTGAGCCGCAAAATGCTGCGCCCGCCAGTCGCCCCGCAGCTTCTGTTCCGCCCGAACGTCCCATCATCAAGCGGGCAAATCCGGGAGGAGTCGCTGCGGCCAAGTCCATCATGTCGGCCACCGCGCGCCCGCAACGCCGAAGCTCGCAGTTGTTGATTGGAGGCCTGCTTTCGCTGCTGGTGGCCGGACTGGGAGGATGGTACTACCTGCAAATCCAGCTCACCCCGTCAACACCCGTAGCGAAACCCATCCCCCTCGCGGTGGCGCAGATTGACCAAGAAACGCAGCCAGAGACAGCCCCGCCCGCGTATCAGCCGATAACCATCAACATCAAAGGCAAAGCGTTTCGCAATTCAAAAAATGCCAAGCAAAACGAACCGGCCGTTCAACCAAGTCCCGCTAAAACGGTCGTCGCGCCCCCGCCGGTTCATGTTGCGAAAAAAATCCCTGCCGCGCCTGCTCCGAGAAAATCGCCTGCACTTGCTGTTGTCGAGAAAACTCCAGCAACTTCTGTTGCCAGAAAAACGCCTGCTACCCGTGTAGCCAAACAAGCGCCCAAAATACAAATGCAGGCCAGTGCTGATCCTCTCAAGGAAGGCTACGTTGCGCTGACCGAAGGCCGCTTGGCCGATGCCGAGGCGAAATATCTTGGCGCGCTCGCGCAACATCCGCATGAAAAAGATGTACTGCTAGGCTTGGCTATCATCGCCCAACGCCAGAAGCAAACCGAACGCGCGCTGGACTATTACCAGCAGGTATTGAGCGAAGACCCGAACAACGTCCTGGCGGCTACCTCCTTGTTTGTGCTGTCAGAGCAGGCCGATCCCGTGGCCGCCGAAGGTCGTCTGAAACAGTTGCTGGAAATCAAACCCTCGTCGCCCGAACCGCATTACGCGCTGGGCAACGTGCTGGCGCGCCAGAAGCGCTGGGGCGAAGCGCAGCAATCGTTTTCCCGCGCCTATTCGCTCAAGCCGGATAACGCGCTCTACGCCTACAATTTGGCCGTGGCGCTGGATCATTTGCGCAAGCCGGTATCCGCGCTGTCCTACTACGAGAAAACCATCCAACTCGCCAAGCCGGGAGACAGCACGATCAACCTCCCCGCCATTCAACAGCGCGTGCTGGAACTGAACAACGCCGCTCCATGAGTACGGACAATCCCGCAGTAAAACACAAGCGTATTGGCGATGTTCTGCTGGATCGCGGATTCATCAACGCCGACCAGTTGCACATCGCCCTGCAACAGCAGAAATTAACCGGCAAGGCGTTGGGCGAAGCCTTGCTCGACCTGGGCTTCATTACCGAAGAAGCCATGCTGGATGCGGTGTCCGAGTCGGTCGGACACGAGTCTATCGAACTTTCTTCCATCATCGCCGATGCCTCCGCATTGGCTTTCGTGCCGAAACATATCGCCCTCAAACACGCACTGTTCCCGGTGAGCTACGACAGCGAACGAGGCGAGCTGATCGTCGCCGCCGCCAACCCGGATGACATCGTGGCGCGCGATACCGTCGTCTCATTGCTTGTCCGCGCCAGCCAGGGCATGGCCAAGCGCATCAAGCCGCTGTGGCGCATCGCTTCCAGCTCGGAAGTGCTGGCCACCATAGACCGCTTCTACGACCGCGAACTTTCCATCGATGGCATTCTGGTCGAACTGGAAAGCGGGCAACTGGATCTGCTTGCACTCTCGCAAGCGGGGGTGGCCTACAGCCACCCCATCGTGCGTTTGATGGACGCGCTGTTTGCGGATGCCGTGAGCCACGGCGCATCGGACATTCACTTCGAGCCGGAAGAATCTTTCCTGCGTATCCGTTACCGCATCGACGGCGTGTTGAGACCGATACGTTCGCTGGCAAAACCAAACTGGACGGCCATGCTGGTGCGCCTGAAAGTTATGTCCAACATGAATATCGCCGAAACCCGCGCGCCGCAGGACGGGCGTATTTCGCTCTCTCTGTTCGGCCGTCAGATCGATTTCAGAGCTGCCGCACAACCGACCATACACGGCGAAAATTTCGTGCTGCGCGTGCTGGATAGAAAACGCAGCGTGGTCGCGCTGGACGGATTGGGACTGACCGAGTTCCAATTGAATTTGCTCAAGCTGATGCTGGAAAGACCGGAAGGAATTCTTCTGGTCACCGGCCCCACCGGTTCCGGCAAAACCACCACACTGTATTCGGTGCTGAATCACCTGAACACCGTGGGCGTAAATATCATGACGCTGGAAGACCCGGTCGAATACCCGCTGGCGATGATCCGCCAAACCTCGGTGGCCGAAGCGGTGAAACTGGATTTTGCCGAAGGTATCCGCTCGCTGATGCGGCAAGACCCGGACATTATTTTCGTGGGCGAAATCCGCGACAAAGACACCGCCGAAATGGCGGTACGTTCCGCCATGACCGGCCACCAGGTGTTCTCCACGCTGCATACCAATTCGGCCATACGCTCGATTCCGCGCCTGGTCGATCTGG
This sequence comes from Sideroxydans sp., assembly GCA_028710605.1. Lineage (GTDB taxonomy): Bacteria > Pseudomonadota > Gammaproteobacteria > Burkholderiales > Gallionellaceae > Sideroxyarcus. The sequence goes on along the minus strand of JAQTTU010000009.1, from coordinate 146,980 downwards.
GCGTGCATGCTGAAATCCTGTCCGGCAATATCATCGGCATCGTCGCCCAGCGACTGGTGCGCAGGTTATGTCCGCATTGCAAAGCAGCCTACACGCCGGACGAAGCGGAGAAAGCTATTCTGGGAGTGCATTACAACGAAGCGTCCACGATTTACCGCGCCAACGGCTGCCCGGCCTGCGAAGGTGAAGGCTACAAGGGGCGGCTGGCGATCATTGAAATTTTGCGCTTCGACCGTGGGCTGGATGAACTGGTGGCACGCGGTGCCTTGATTCAGGAAATGAACGACTATGCCGTGTCCAAAGGCTTTGTCGAAATCGCCGAAGACGGCATCCGGCGCGTGCGCGAAGGCAGCACTTCGCTGGACGAAATTCGCCGCGTGGTTGACCTCACAGATCGGATTTCCGTCTAATGGCGATCTACCGTTACCGCGCCATTTCCGACGAAGGCAAAGTCATCAAAGGGGAAATGGATGCGCTTAACGATTTCGATCTTGAGTCGCAACTGAAAAACAGCGGTCTGGAACTGATCAAGGCCACCGTCATTAAAACCGTGGTGCGCCCCGCGCGCAAAATGCCACGGCGCGAACTCATCAATTTCCTGTTTCAACTCGAAATGCTGCTGCGCGCCGGTGTGCCCATTCTGGCCGTGCTGGCCGACCTGCGCGATTCGGCGGAAACCCCGGGCATGCGCAACCTGTGCGGCGGCATTTACGAAAAGATCGATTCCGGTTCCAGCATATCCGAAGCATTCGCCGCCAATCCCGGCGTATTCCCGGAACTGCTCATCAATCTGGTGCGCGCCGGCGAAGCAACCGGGCAATTGCCGGAAGTAATCCAGGAAATCGGACGCTCGCTGAAATGGCAGGACGAACTCGCGTCGAAAACCAAACAACTCATGATGTATCCGGCTTTCGTGCTGGTGGTCATCACCTCGGTCGTGGTTTTCCTGATGGTGTTCATCGTCCCGCAAATCGTCAAGTTCATCGTCAATATGGGGCAGACCGTCCCCTTGCAAACGAAAATTCTGATTTGGGTATCCGATGCCTTCGTCAATTACTGGTGGCTGATCCTGCCTTCTCCGGCAGTTATCATTATTCTGCTAATGACCGTCGGCAAACTTGATCCGCGTATTCAACACAAGCTGCATGCCGCTATTCTGGCTGCCCCGTTCATCGGTCAGGTCATCAAAAAAATCATCCTCGCCCGCGTCAGCGACACCTTGGCGCTCACCTACCGCACCGGCATTCCGGTACTGGAAGGTCTCGATTATTGCCGCAACATATCCGGCAATCTGGTGATCAAGGAAGCCATCGAAAGCGCGCGCGACCGCATCGCCAACGGCGCACCGATCAGCCAAGGTTTCGCCAGCCAGATGATGTTTCCTTCACTGGTAATACGCATGCTCAAGGTGGGCGAAGAAACCGGCGATCTGGACGGGGCACTGAAAAATATTTCCTACTTTTATAATCGCGACATCGACGAATCGATCCAGCGCGTACAAGCGCTGATCGAACCCGCGTTGACCGTGGTACTCGGCCTGATTATCGGCTGGGTGATGCTGGCGGTACTGGGGCCGATCTACGACACCATCAGCAAGATTAAAATGTGATGAACTTGAGTCCAAAAATATCATTAGCACCGAACCCGTTCCTTCTCCCTTGCAGGGGGAAGGCTAGGATGGGGGTAGAGTCGAGGAACGGCAACATTTCCACCCCCACCCCTCCCCTCCCCCTGCAAGGGGGAGGGAGTGTTGCATCTAATGGATTTGGTTTGGATTTATTTCAGAAAAATACCAAATGAAAACCGTCCTGCTCATCGACTCCTCCGGTTCGCGTTTTTTCCAACGCGACAAAGGGCAATGGAAACTTTCCGCTGCGCCAACGGCGAAAGACGAACTGTGGGTGCTGTTCGATCTGCCGGAAGAAACGCTGGAAGTGTTCGACATGCCGCACCTGTTCGGCAGTGATCGCAGCAGCTATGTCGAGCGCAAACTGCTCGCCGCCTTTCAGGGAAGCCAGTATCGAACTTCGCTCCCGCTATCGGGTAACTTGCTCAAGCCCGGAAAGATGATGCTGAACGGCATCGTCACCACAAAAGATCTGGAGTCCGCGCTCGAAAATCTGGACACCACCCTGGTCGGCATCTGGGGCAGTGCCGCATTGCTCACCCTGATGTCCAGAAAACACGTACAGACCGATGTCATGCTGGCGCTGCCCAGCGAGTACCAGTTACGCATCGTGGTGATGAAAAACCGTATTCCGGTGTTGACCCGCTGCGTGCAGCACGATGCCGCAAGCGACACCAACGAAATCCTGCTCACCCGGCAATATCTTGAAAACCAGCGCGTCCTCGAACGCGGCAGGCCGCTGCCCCTGCTGTATCTGGGCGACAGTTCGGCATTGGGAGAACGCCTGACCAATGCCGGAATCCCCTTGCAGTCCCCGCCGAAAGCGTTCGCCCCCAAAGGTGAGTCCGGCTGGCGGCACGCTCTTTTTGAATTCCTCATCACCTCACCGCCCTGCCAGCTCGCACCGCTGGCATCGCGCGCGCGCCACTTTGCCGACAACCTGCGCGTGCTCGCCTACCTCGGGACTGTGGCCAGCATTGCAACAGCCCTGCTTATCAATGAAGGGGAAATACGCGGGCTGTACGACTTGCATGAGCGGGACAACACCATCGCAACCGACATCCAGCGCGTAACGGCGCAACGCGATCATCTCGCGGAACTCATCAAGGCATCGGGAGCTGACCCCGAACTGGTGCGGCGCGCCACGCAATTCGAAACAACGGAAATCAGCAGCGCTCCCGGAGCCGATGACTTCCTGCAAGTCGCCGCTTCCGCCATTGCCAGTTCCCCGACCGCGCGCATCAGCGACCTCACTTTCCAGCTATTGCAAGATCCCACTGGCGCTTGCGGCAACGGCACGATCACACAAGGCGTGCCATCCGGTAACGAGCCTGCCGCCGATGCCGCACTGCGCCATGCGGAAATCCAATTCAAGATCGTGTTGCCCGCTGAGCTTACATCACGCGAAAAAACCGATGCGCGCAAACGAATATTGGCCTCGCTGAAATCCATAAAAGGCGTAAACGTGCAGCAAGACCCGTTGAGCATTTCGCGCAACGCCGTAATCAAAGGCGGAACCGGGACAACCGATGAAACGCCGGATCAATGGTGTCTCAGCATCCCGTGGAAAACCCCGCCCTCCGCCCCCACGGAGAAACCATGAAAGATTACTTGCCCATCTTCAAGCACGCCCGAACCGCGCTGATAGTCTTCGCGCTTTCGTTGTTGCTCCTGCTTTCCAGCATTGCCGCCGTGTCGTATTTCAACACCGCTGCCACAAAAGAGTTGGCGCAAAAGCAGGCAGCGCTGCAAAGCACCCGCAGTGAAATTGAAGTGCTTACCAACGACCTCCAATCCATCGAGACCAACCTGGCCGACTTCAAACACCTCACCCGCCTCGGACTGATAGGCGAGCCGGATCGTGAAGCCTGGATGGAGCGGTTCAACGCGATACATCAGGCATCCGGGCTACCGCCCACCCTGCGTTACGCGCTCGCCCCACCCGCCCCTTTTACCGACGACCCTTCACCCGCCCCGACCGATGCGCCGCCCCAAGCACTGCGTCACGATTTGCAGATCGAATTAACCGGCATCCATGAAGGCGAATTTCTGGCGTTCGCCGACAAACTTGCCGCCGAATGGCTGACCCCGTATCGCATCGAAAACTGCGACATGAAGCGCGCGGATGAAGAAGGGCTGGCTATCTCCTGCACCCTGCGCCTGTTTTCTTTGCCGCTGCCGACGAACTCCGAACCTGCGCCGAATTGATTTGGTGCGCAGCAAAATATTGCTCGCACACCGCCTCCGCAAGCCGCGCCAATAGGCGATCTGCATAGCATGGCCTGAAGAAGCCCGTATTTAGGCGATCTACAGCATCCTCTCGCCCCCAATTTTGCCGGCTGGAATACTGGAAACGAGCGCGCTATAACTAAAACATTTTCACTGGAACACCACAACCACGCGGAGTAAACTCACCGCCACTAGTGGGCTGGTAGCTTTGGGCGGATTGATGAAAACTGCAATAAAACTCGGAATGTTTCGCATCGGCTTCGTCGCCTTGACGCTGTCCGCGTGCAGCGCCGCGTTGGCGGAAAGTAAACCGCTCGGCACCGTGTTCTATTCACCAGCCGAACGTGCCGAACTGGTTGCAGCGCGCAGCGGCCTGGAAACAAGAATGGGCGAAAAATCTTCCTTTTATTTCATCTCCGGCTTCATCAAACGCGAAGGCGATAAAAGCGTGGCGTGGATCAACGGCCACCCCGTTAGCGAAAAACCGCAACAAGAAGGCGCGCCCCCGATTCGCGTCTTCCGCGACGGCGTGCTGATTGACGGCAAACCTGCAAAAGTTGGCGAAACGCTGGACGCGACTTCTGGCGCACGCTCCTCGGCACTGCCGCCGGACGCAGTCACCGTCATCAAGTGACCGTCATGTATTCCGTGAAGAAAAATAATCAACAAGGCTCGGCGCTGCTGGTACTGCTCGCCCTCATCCTCGCAGCAATGGCTTTCGTCATTATCAAGGCGCTCAACAGCAGCACGGAGGCGGGACGCAATGAAGCTAATGCCGCAGTGTTGGCGCAGGCGAAACAGGCATTGATCGGGTTTGCTGCCACTTATAAAGAAAATCCAAATCATCAAAGTGACGAAGCCTATGGCTATCTCCCTTGCCCTGATGTCACTAACGACGGCATTGCCGATCCACCTTGTGGAAACCAAGACGTTTCTGTAATTGGTCGCCTGCCATGGAAAACGCTAGGTCTGCCACCATTGCGCGACAGCACAGGTGAGTGCTTGTGGTATGCAGTTTCGGGACGAGCTAAGGATCTTCCAAAAACAACACCATACAACTTCAACTGGGATGCCATTGGCCAATTCCCGATCAGCGACGCTGACGGGGCTTCACTTGTTGCTGCGGGCACGCACAACACACCATTAGCTGTAATCTTTGCCCCCGGCTCTGTGATTGCCGCACAAACTCATGCACCGCTAGGCAACACAGAATGCGGCGGCAACATCACCGCATCCAACTACCTTGATGGTGGCGATCTCATCTACACAGGCACTCCTGCCGCCAAAGCCAATTCAATAATCACTCTGTCCACCGCCAACAGCATCCGCAACAACTCCAACAATGATCAAGGGCAATGGATAACCAGCAGTGAAATTTTTGATCGCGCAACAAACCCCGCGTATGTAGCGAACAACCTTCTGAACGCCGCAAGGAACAACTTGAGCTTCCTGACCTCGGCGCAGTCGCATCCGGTCATCTATGATTTCTCCACTACACCACCGACCGAATCGGCAGGCACCGTCGCGGTTAGCGTGGAGTATGGGCGAGTACCAAGTGCTGCATTGGCTTCCAAAGACCTGAAAGCATGGCAAGATAACCTGCTATATAAATACTGCACATCAGGCGGCAATTGCCTTATCGTGAATGGAGCAAGCTGCAAAGGGGCAGTGATATTTTCAGGCGAGCGCCTTGCCGGTCAAACAAGAATCACCAATGCCAACAGAAACACCTGGGGTAATTATCTGGAAGGAACCGTGCTTGCCGATTTCCAGTCCAGCAACACCACTTTTACTTCTCCACCACTTGTTCCTACAACTTATGCCAGAACACAACGTTCATTGGATGTAATTGCCTGCATTACCCCACCACCACTCGGGTCGTCGCAAACTACTTTTGCCGGAAACTTCAGTGACTTCATTACTGCCGGATCTGGAGTCACCACAGATTCGACAGCCAAGACCGTCACCATCGCCAACGCGCCAGGCACCTCCGGCGGCTGTTTCTGGCTGCCCAACACTGTCGCGTTTGCTGGCAAAACAGTGCGCGCCTATTACGAATACCAGTTTTCCAATTCAGACAATTACGCCACGAATGGTGGTGTCGGCACAGACAGGGGAAACGGCATTACTCTGGATATTGTGGACGGAACACAAGGTTCGCCATCTTCAATCTGCGGCTTGGCATCCAATATGGGAGCCTTTATCGAAAGCTTTCCCACTAGCATTGGCGGAGTATGGGCGGGTAAATCGCTCACCATTGAAACAGACGTACATCGCGACATCAATCCCTTGAACACCCTTGCCAATCCAGACGATACCGACCCGGTAGAAAATCACACAGCGATTATGGCTTACGGCAATCTGGCACACGGAGTCGCCCCCGGCTCAAATGGCTACCTCACCACTGCATGCGACGGCACTGCCGCCGGTTGCCGCTTCACCAACAGCCCCAGCCACCCTACCTGGGCTGCCAACCAATTTGAAGAATTTCCAACGCCGTTACTGCACAACCAGCGCGTGGAAATCCGCAGCGGGTGCAATTCCACCTGCGCCACATGCAATCCGGCAAGTCACGTCGCGCCCAATACCTATGTCAAGATCAGCACATGGGTGGATTGCACCAACTGCAACGATGTCTCCGCCGACAACGTAACAACGCCCACCATCAAGCGCTGCATCATTCTCGATCCTGCCCTGAACTCGCCCTACATCGCGCTCACAGGCGGCTTCCGCTCCGGCGCTGCCGCGCAGGGCGTGACCTTGAGCAATTTCATTTTGCGCAGCGAATAGCAGGAGAACACCATGTCCACATATCTCAAAAACTCATCTACTCCTTTGCAGTTAACAGGCCAACCACCCTCCACCAAACAGTGTGGTTTCAGTCTGGTTGAAATGGCCATTGTGCTGGTGATTGTCGGCCTGCTGGCCACTGGCGGGCTGGCTATTCTTGCTTCCCAACAGGACATGCGGCGCGTGCAGGACACACAAACCCTGATGGATTCGGCTAAAGAAGCTTTGATTGGCTTTGCGGCGACTCATAATCCTCCCTACTTGCCCTGCCCTGACACGACAGGTAACGGTCAGGAAAATCGAACGGGAAGCGCTTGCTCAACAGGTCAGGAGGGCAACTTACCGTGGGTCACACTGGGACTTACTGATAGCGATAGTTGGGGCAACCGCTTTAGATATCGTGTCACCGCAGCGTTTTCCAACAGTGCAACCGGAATGACGCTTGCATCTACAGGTGACATTACCATCAACAATGCCGCCGGCATCGCACTAGCCACCGGAATTCCGGCAATCATCCTGTCCCACGGCAAAAATGGTTTCGGCGCGCAAAATTCCAGCGGTGGCACTAACCTTGCGCCGCCCGGTGCCAACGAACTGGAAAACACCAACACCAACACCACATTCGTCAGCAACCCACTTGTCGGCACAGGCGGCACAGGCGGTGAGTTCGACGACATCGTCACGTGGATTTCCCCCAACATTTTGTTCAGTCGCATGCTTGCCGCAGGGAGGTTGCCATGAAACAAAGAACCGACCCGATGCATGAGCGCTATCTTGCCCATATACGCAGCCGTCGCGTTTCAACCATCGTCGGTATCATCGCCATTGCGCTCGGTTACAGCCTACTCGCCGTACCGCCCGACACTTCGCAGGAGTGGGTGTTGGTGCGCGTGGTGCTGGGTTTCATCTTCATTCTCGTCGGTTTTGTAATGGCTGTCGTACCGCTGCTTGGCAGCCTTTTTGGAACCAACGACTGAGTATGAATACCTTGCTGCTTGTAGAAGACGATCCCGCACTTTCCAGCTATCTTGCCTCCGCCCTGCAACAAGAGGGTTTCAAAGTCACCAGCGCCGACTCGCGCGCGTCGGCGCTGGCCGTCACTCCGCAGCCGACGCGCGCCATCGTCGATCTGGGCTTACCGCCCGCTGCCAGCCGCACCACGGAAGGGCTGATGCTGATCGATGCGCTGCTGGCGCGCGCGCCCAAAACTAAAATTATCGTGCTCACCGGGCAGGACGAGGAATCGTCCGCCTTTGAGGCGGTGCGCCGTGGCGCATTCGACTTCATCACCAAGCCCGCCGCGCTGAGCAAAATAAAAGCTTCGCTCGATCGCGCGGAACTGTTTCTGAACCAGGAACGAAAGTTGGAAGCGGTCGGCGAAACGCGCATCCAGATCACGGCAAGATTGTCCGACGGCCCGAAAGAAGCTTCGTCGGCGGTGGAAGAGCAGCTGGTGCGCGGCGCGCTTGCCAACAGCAACGGCAATGTCGCCGAAGCCGCGCGCCAACTGGGTCTCGCGCGCGAGCATTTGTACTACTACATCAAAAAATACGGCATCCAGATTGGGCGTGCCCAGGAGACGCAGTAGCGATGCAAGAGTAGGTCGGGCTTTAGCCCGACATGTCGGGTTGCCCCGCAGGGGTTCTTGCACCCTTGGGTAAAACCACCGATCTGCGCGTTGGTATAAGCTCCAAACTTGCCACACACACTAGCTACATAACCACGGCTGAACCCATCTTCAAAATTCAAAATCATGACCTACTTCGACAATCTGGCTTTCACTTTTCTTGCCGCCGGTATCACGCTGATAGGTGCGGCTGGGTATCTGTCGCGCCTGTCAAACCAGTATCGCACCACACTTGCCGCGCTGCTTAAATCCATCAACCCCCGCCTCGACCCTTTGCAGCTTCCGGCTGCAGCATGGCCCGCGTTGTCGCAGGGCGGCATCGCGCAACTCACCTGCACGGGCAAATGGTTCGGCCAACCAATCAATGTGGTTTTGGGTTCGCCAACACAACACAAGCCGCACACCTTAAATTTTCTGATCGAAGTGGAGGATGACATTCATCTCGAATTTCGCCTCTATACCAAATCGTCCAGAGGTGAGGCGAAGTTGTTTGCCGAACATCTGTGCGATGTGTTTCAACTGCAAATGGAAGCGGCGGTTCAGGTCAAAATGTCCGCGCTTGCCGCCGCCATGTCCGAACAAGCGCGACTCACCTTGTATCTGCAACACGACCTGCGCAACCTGGCGCAATGGGTTACCTGGCTGGCCGACGATTTTCCGTCCAATCAAAACGATGCCAAGCTGCTCAATGCGGCCAAGCGCATCGCCGTCAGCGTGCCGCATGCCTCCGCCCGAGCCAAACGCATTCTTGCCGCCACCCGCCGCGTCAAACCCAAGCATCTCCAGCAAATGATCGGGCTGGCAAATGTCATGCGCCAAACCGCCGAGCTGGCAGGCATCCCCATTCAACTGTCTGGAGATGCCTGCGTTTACTTGCGTCTCGACCTGCTCGAACGGGCACTGGACAACTTGTTTACCAACGTCGCCCCCCTGTTGCGCGCGCAGCCGGATGTATCGTTGCCCATCTCCATAACGCAAGAACAACACTGCGCCATCGCACGGATTGTGATGCCGCAACTTGCCGAAACGCCCATCCTTCTTCCTGAAAAACTGTTCGAACCGTTCAGCAGCGGGCGCGTGGGCGGGCTTGGTTTGGGGCTGTATCAGGCACGAAAAAGCCTGCACGAAGCAGAGGGCGACCTTACCGCCGCCCCCTGCGCACAAGGCATCGAATACACCTTGACCCTGCCCGTGCCCGACGATTATGCGTAATGAGTGGATATTTTTTACTTCCCGCCCAGTGCAACAACGCTACAATTCACGCAGTGGTAGAAGTTACCCTTATTCCCCAAGGAGAAATCATGAAGAACCGTAAATTATCCCGTCAATCCGGCTTCACGCTGGTTGAAATCGCCATCGTGCTGGTCATCATCGGCCTGCTGCTGGGCGGCGTGCTGAAAGGTCAGGAGTTGATCGAAAATGCCAAGGTAAAAAATTCCGTCAAGGATATTCAGGGCATCAGTTCGGCTTACTACGCTTACGTTGACCGCTTTAAGCGCCTGCCCGGTGACGATGGTAACCTTGCAACATTGCGACTTCGTGGTGGAACATGGGCTGCAGCAACAACTCCAGCGCTTACCGCCGGCAACAACGACGGCGTGCTGTTGGATACTGCCGCACAGGTATTTACACCGGGAGCAGAAAGTACTTCTTTCTGGCAGCACCTGAAAGCATCTGGCCTGATTTCCGGCAACGCGAATGATGTGGGTGCCGCCGCCGCACCGCGCAATGCGTTTAATGGTCTGATTGGGTTAGCTGCATACAATGCCGCTGGCACTGTAACAGGCGCGAAAGGTATTTCCATCTGCTTGTCGCAAGTACCCGGCAAAGCAGCGCGTGCCATCGATTCCCAGATGGATGATGGCGTGACCGATTCTGGCTCCATCCGCGCCACCCTTGGTTCGGCTGGTACTAACACAGCGCCTGGCGCAGCCGAATTGGCGGCTGTTGGCTACAATGATGACAACATTTACACAATTTGCAGCACGCTGTAACCAGTCAAAAACAAAGCGTGGTCAAGCTTAATCAGTGACCACGTAATGTAAAAGCATCAAACCGCTTCAATAAAAACGCACCCTCGGGTGCGTTTTTATTTCCAGCTACAGCTTCGTAGCATTAGCACAAACAAAGCGCGGCAACATGGCAAACCAGCCAACGCATTCCATTAGCAAACACGGCAATCTCCATGATGCATGCCTTGCAGATCGCCTATTGACGGGCATCTTCAAGCATGTTCACTTTTCAGATTAAAGCCCGGCTAGCGCGCTAAGCCCTGCGCCAAGTCGTCCCCTGCGCCGTATCTTCCAGCACAATACCCGCCTCCAACAATTCCTTGCGAATGCGGTCTGCCTCGGCGAAGTTTTTGGCTTTTTTTGCGGCGATGCGCGCTTCGATCTGCGCGCTGATCGCGGCATCGTCCAGTCCGCCTGCGACCGTTTCGCCTTGCAGGAAATGTTGCGGGTCGCGTTGCAGCAAACCGAGTATTCCGGCCAAGGTTTTGAGTTGCGCGGCGGATTGTGCGGATTGAGTGCGGTTCACCTCGTTGGCGAGATCGAACAGCACGGCTACCGCTTCGGGGGTGTTGAAGTCGTCGTCCATGGCGGATTGGAAACGTTGCGCGTAGGACTCGCTCCAGTCAACTGCCCCCTCTCCCCTAGCCCCTCTCCCGGAGGGCGAGGGGAATTGGCTTCCCTCTCCCGCCGGGAGAGGGACTGAGGGTGAGGGAACACTCTTCAACGCCGTATAAAGCCTAGTCAACGCACCCTTGGCATCGTCAAGATGTTGGTCGGAATAATTCAGCGGACTGCGGTAATGCGCGCGCAAAATGAAAAAGCGCACCACTTCGGCATCGTATTTTTTTAGCACTTCGCGGATGGTGAAGAAGTTGCCGAGGCTCTTCGACATTTTTTCGTTGTCCACGCGCACGAAGCCGTTGTGCATCCAGTAGTTCACGTACTGGCACTGGTGCGCACCTTCGCTTTGCGCGATCTCGTTTTCGTGATGCGGGAACTGCAAGTCCGCGCCGCCGCCGTGGATGTCGAAATGTTTACCCAGCAAATCCGAGCCCATCGCCGAACATTCCAGATGCCAGCCGGGACGGCCTTTGCCCCATTTGGAATCCCACTTCACTTCGTCCGCTTCGCCGTCCTTGGCGTGTTTCCACAGCACGAAGTCCAGCGGGTCGTGCTTGTTCGAGTCCACTTCCACGCGCTCGCCCGCGCGCAAATCTTCCAGCGATTTGCCGGACAACTTTCCGTAACCGTCGAACTTGCGCACCGCGTAATTCACATCGCCGTCGGCAGCCTGATAGGCCAGGCCGTTCTTCTCCAGTTGCGCGACCATCTCCAGCATCTGCGGGATGTACTGCGTGGCGCGCGGCTCGCGGTCGGGGCGCTGCACGCCCAGCGCGTCGGCATCCTGATGCATCGCGTCGATGAAGCGCTGCGTCAGCGTGTGGATGGATTCCTTATTCTCCGCCGCGCGCTTGATGATCTTGTCGTCGATGTCGGTGATGTTGCGCACGTAGGTCACGTCATATCCGCTGGCCTTCAACCAGCGATACACCATATCGAACACCACCATCACCCGCGCATGGCCGAGGTGGCAGAAGTCGTACACCGTCATGCCGCACACGTACATGCGCACATGGTTCGCTTCGATGGGTTTGAAATCCTGCTTGTCGCGGGCGAGGGTGTTGTAGATTTTTAGCATTTTTATTTCTTCGTTACCTGAGCCGTCATTCCGGCGCAGGCCGGAATCCAGCGGTTTTATTAATATGCACTTGGTTTTGTCCGTGCGTTGCACGGGCTGTTTTTTATAACTGGATACCGGCCTTCGCCGGTATGACGACTCGCTGCCGGCATGACGGCCTAGCACACCGAGTCGTACAAATCTTTCCAGTCTGGATTGAACTCTTCAATCAGCTTCAATTTCCATTTTCGTTGCCATTCCTTGAGTGCCTTCTCGCGCTGAATGGCAGATTCCATTGTTTCATGCACTTCATACCAAACCAACTGCGCCACTTCATACTGTTTGGTGAAACCGTCAACAACGTGATTCTTGTGTTCCCACACGCGCTTAACCAAGTCTGAAGTTACCCCGATATACAGAGTGCCGTTGCGTTTGCTGGCGAGAAGATAAACGCACGGCTGTTTGCTCATCGAGTCGCCTCTTTGATTTCCCGTCATACCGGCGCAGGCCGGTATCCAGTTAATTTAATATCCCGTGCAAGGCACGGACAAAACCAACGGCATATTTGATAAATGCACTGGATACCGGCCTGCGCCGGTATGACGGCCACTACGAACCGCGCACCAGCAACACCGGCACGGTGGCGCTGCGCGTCACGTTTTCCGCGACGCTGCCCAGCAGCAGGTGATCCAGCCCTTTGCGTCCGTGCGTTCCCACGACCAGCAAATCGGCCTGCCACTGTGCGGCTTCCTGGCTGATAACTGCTCCGATACGTCCGCTGTAATCCTCCACCAATTTGGTCTCGACGCTGATTCCCGCTTCCGCCACGCGCGCTTTGTCTTTTTGCAGCAACTGTTCGCCCGCTTTGATAAAGGCCTTCGTCACATCTTCCATCGGAAAGGGAGCCATGCCGTCCGCACTCCACATCACGGGCAAGTCTTCGCAAACATAGAGCAAGAGCAAGGTCGAATCCATCGCCTTGGCGAGTTTGACTGCCTCGTTCAAGGCGGCCATCGAAACTGCGCTGCCATCCACCGCTACGGCAATACGTTTGTACATTTGAACCTCCCTTAGCCTTGTTCCTTAGCCCATGAGTCGCGCAACGTCACGGTGCGGTTGAATACCAGTTTGCCGCCGGGTCGATGCTCGCGGCGGTCGGTGACGAAATAGCCTAGACGCTCGAACTGGTAGCGCGTTTCCGGTGCGGCCTCTTGCACGCTGCTTTCCACCCAGCCTTGCACCACGGTCAGCGAAGCGGGATTGAGGTGCGCACAGAAATCGACATCCTTGTCCGCGTCCGGTTCGGGCACGGTGAACAAGCGGTCGTACAGCCGAATCTCCGCAGGCAACGCATGTTCGCACGACAGGAAGTGGATCACGCCTTTGACTTTGCGCCCTTCCGGGTTCTTGCCCAGCGTGGCGTGGTCGATGCTGCACTTGAGTTCGATCACTTTGCCCGCCGCATCTTTCACCGCCTCGTCGCAGCGCATCACATAGCTGTGGCGCAGGCGGATCTCGCCGCCCAGCGTGAGTCGCTTCCAGCCTGCGGGCGGCACTTCGGCGAAGTCGTCGGCTTCGATAAATAATTCCTTGCCGAACGGCACGACGCGCTTGCCCAGTTCCGGCATGTTCGGATGAAAATCCGCTTCGCGCGTGAGTGCGCCATCGGCGTTGGTGATGGTGACTTTGAGCGGGTTGATGATCGCCATCACGCGCGGTGCGCGCAGTTCCAAATCTTCGCGGATCGCGCCTTCCATCACCGCCATATCCACGCTGTTCTCGCTTTTGGACACGCCGATGCGCTTGGCGAATTCGCGTATGCCTTCGGGGGTGTAACCGCGCCTTCTCATGCCGCTGATGGTGGGCATGCGCGGGTCGTCCCAGCCGCTCACGTGTTTCTCATTCACCAGTTGCAGCAGCTTGCGTTTGCTGGTGATGGTGTAGTGCAGCTCCAGCCGCGAGAATTCGTATTGGCGCGGATGGCAGGGAATGGTGATGTTGTCCAGCACCCAGTCGTACAGCGGGCGGTGGTCTTCGAATTCCAGCGTGCAGATGGAATGCGTAATGCCTTCCAGCGCGTCGGAGATGCAGTGCGTGTAGTCGTACATCGGGTAGATGCACCACTTGTCTCCGGTGCGGATGTGGTGCGCGCGGCGGATGCGGTAGATGGCGGGATCGCGCAGGTTGATGTTGGGCGAAGCCATGTCGATCTTGGCGCGCAGCACCATGGCACCGTCGGCGAATTCGCCGTTTCTCATGCGCGTGAACAGGTCGAGGTTTTCTTTTGCAGAACGGTCGCGATTCGGGCTGTTCTTGCCGGGCTGGGTCAATGTGCCGCGATATTCGCGCATCTGTTCCGGCGTAAGGTCGTCCACATAAGCCAGACCTTTGTTGATGAGTTCGACTGCAAAATCGTACAGCGCATCGAAATAATCCGAAGCCCAGCGCACGTCGCCGTTCCACTGAAAACCCAGCCAGCGCACATCGTCCTGAATGGACTGCGCGTATTCATTGCTTTCCTTTTCAGGATTGGTGTCATCGAAGCGCAGGTTGCATTTGCCGTGGTAGTCCTGCGCCAGACCGAAATTCAAACAAATGGACTTGGCGTGACCGACGTGCAGATAACCGTTCGGCTCGGGCGGAAAACGGGTAACGATGCTGCTGTGCCGGCCACTGGCCAGATCGGCATCAATGATGGTGCGGATAAAGTTGGATACGGGTGCGGCGGAGGTGGGTGCGTTGCTGCTCATGTCGGTTTGAAAATGATGACGGAATCGGGATGCGCGATTTTACCCGAAACCCTGCGCGGCTGATGGCTGCATGTGCGAACGGACTAAGCTGTGTAACGGAACGCCTTCTTTGGTAGAATCACTGCCCGTCGGTAGCCTGCCGCCATCAAAACTAATTCAAGAAAAACAAACACTATGGATATGCTAAATAAATTCAGTCTGGGTGTCGCACTGTTTGCTTTGTTCTCGTTCAGCCTGCCTGCGGCGGCGGATGAAATTCAGGATGCCAACAAGCTGTTCAAGCAAGGACAAAATGCGCAGGCGCTGGAAAAGGTCAACGCCGTGCTCGCCGCAAAACCCAAAGACGCGCAAGCGCGCTTTCTCAAGGGCTTGATCGTCAACGATCAGGGCGATACCGCAGGGGCGATCAAGATATTCACCGAACTGACCGACGATTACCCGGAGCTGCCCGAGCCGTACAACAATCTGGCCGTGCTCTATGCCGGACAAGGCCAATACGAAAAAGCCAAGAGCGAACTGGAAATGGCGATCCGCACTCATCCCAGCTACGCCACCGCGCACGAAAATCTGGGCGACATCTACGCCAAGATGGCCAGCCAGGCTTATGACCGCGCGCTGCAACTGGACAAGAGCAACACCGCCACCCAAACCAAGCTGGCGCTGATCCGCGATTTGTTCGGCAAAACCCCGCGCGGCAAGGCCGAAGCGCCAACCGTTGTAGCGGCTGCGGCACCAACAACACCCGCCGCCAAACCCGCTGCCGCACCGGTCGCAGCACCCGCAATCGCCGCCGCTCCGGCCACTGCCGCAGCAACCCCGGCAACGCCCGCCGCGCCCGCCAAAACGCCCGCCGCACCTGCCGCCGATGCGCAAACAGAAGTGACCATGGCAACCCACAATTGGGCTGCCGCATGGGCAGCCAAAAACGTCAGCAACTACCTCTCCTTCTATGCCAAGAATTTCAGCACGCCGAACGGGGAAAGCCGCAGCGAATGGGAAGCTCAACGCAATGAGCGCATCTCCGCGCCGAAGTCCATTCAAATCGAATTGCGCGATACAAAAACCAAAATGCTGGATGAACAGCATATCAGCATCAGTTTTGTACAGAGCTACCGGGCAACCAATTTCAAATCAACTTCGCGCAAGACCTTGCTTTGGGTGAAGGAAGGCGAACGCTGGCTGATCGCGGAAGAGCGTTCCGGCAGATAAGCGATGCGATTGCGTGCCCTCACCGCCCTGCTGATTTCTGTCTGCTTCGCTCCGCTGGCGATAGCGGAACCGGTTTCGCGCAGCATGGAACAGGCGCTGACCAAGAGCATGCAAGCGGTGGGCAACAACCATCTCGATCTGGCGCTGAACGAAGTCGATTCGCTGCTCAAGATCAATCCCAATTTCAAACTGGCGCAACTGGTGCGCGGCGATCTGTTGCTGGCTCGCGCCAAACCGCTCACCGATTTCGGCAATGCGCCCAATGCCCCGCGCGACAAATTGCAAGATCTGCGCGACGAAGCGAACGCCCGTTTGCAGCGCGTGCAGCAACAGCAGCCTATCGCCACGCCGAAATATTTGTGGCAACTGGACGCGCAACAGCGCTACGCCATCGTGGTCGATACCGGCAAATCCACGCTTTACCTGTTTAAAAACGTGAACGGCGAAGCGCGCTACGTGGCCGACTACTACATCAGCGTGGGCAAAAAAGGTTCGGACAAGCTGTCCGAGGGCGACCAGAAAACGCCGCTGGGCGTGTATTTCGTCAACAGCCACATCCCGCGCAGCAAGCTTTCGGATTTTTACGGCATCGGCGCTTTTCCGTTGAGTTACCCCAACGAGTGGGACAAGCGCGAGGGACGCGACGGCCACGGCATCTGGCTGCACGGCACGCCGGGCGACACCTACAGCCGCCCGCCGCGCGCCAGCAACGGCTGTGTGGTATTGAGCAACGACGACCTGCTGCAACTGGAAAAGAATCTGCAAATCGGCATCACCCCTGTCATCATCACCAACCAGATGGAATGGAGCGATGAAGCCGACCGCAACGAGCGCGCCGAACTGCTGTTGTCCATCGAACAGTGGCGCTCAGATTGGGAAAGCCGCGACACCGAAAACTATCTCACGCATTACTCGCCGGATTTTTCCAGCGGCAACATGAACCTGCCCGCCTTCGCGCAACAGAAGCGGCTGGTCAATTCCGGCAAGACCTGGATCAAAGTGCAAATGTCCAACCTCAGCATTTTCCCCTATCCCAGCCAGCCGGAACTGGTAGTGGTCAATTTCGAGCAGGATTACCAGAGCAACAATTTATCCAACCGCATGCACAAGCGCCAATACTGGCTAAAACGGGACGGGCGCTGGCAAATCGTTTATGAAGGAGCTGCATAACAAATGAAATTCATCCGTATCGTTCTCGCATTTTTGCTGGTCGGACTGTGCGTCCTGCCAGCGCAAGCAGCAGCAAAAACAAAATCTACAACAGCAACCCAAGGAAAAATGAAAATGGTCAAACTCACCACCACCCTCGGCAACATCACCATTCAACTCGATGCCGAAAAAGCGCCGCTCTCGGTCAAGAACTTTCTCGACTACGTGAACAGCGGCTTTTACAACGGCACCATTTTCCATCGTGTGATCCCCAATTTCATGATCCAGGGCGGCGGCTTCGAACCGGGCTTGAAACAAAAACCCACCAGCGCACCGATCAAGAATGAAGCCGCCAACGGCCTCAAGAACAACATCTACACCATCGCCATGGCGCGCACCGGCGACCCGCATTCCGCCACCGCCCAGTTCTTCATCAACACCAAGAACAACGGCTTCCTCGACTATCCCGGACAGGACGGCTGGGGCTACTGCGTGTTCGGCATCGTGACCGAAGGCAAAGAAGTGGTCGATGCCATCGGCAAAGTGAGAACCGGCAACAGCGGCTTCTATCAGGACGTGCCGGTGGAAGATGTCATCATCACCAAAGCGGAAGTAGTGAAGTAATAACTCCCTTCTCCCGCAGGCGGGAGAAGGGTTGGGGATGAGGGGCTATGCGATGCAACAAATTGATTTATCGCCTACCGCCCCTCACCCTGCCCTCTGATAAAACTACTAGCCATTCGACTAAGCTGCAAAAACCCGCAGCCAAGTCGCTGGTTATCCCGCCTGCAAGAGGATATGTACTCACCGCCTAAATGCCGCATTCTCTCTTCATCTCCGACCTGCACCTGAGCGCCGCTCACCCGCGCAGCGCGGAGATGTTCCTCGATTTCGCCAGCAAGCTCGCACCTCAAGCCGAAGCGCTCTACATTCTCGGCGACCTGTTTGAATACTGGGCGGGCGACGACGACCTGACCGACCCGTTTCACCAAACCATCTGCGCTACCTTGCATGCGCTGGATGTCCGAAATACGGCCATCATCATCATGCACGGCAACCGCGATTTCCTGATGGACGAGCAACTCGCGGCTGCCTGTCATGCCACGTTATTGCCCGACCCCACGCTGCTGGATTTATACGGCACGCCCACCCTGCTCACCCACGGCGACGCGCTGTGTACCGACGATGCCGCCTACCAGCAATTCCGCAACACCGTGCGCAGCGCCGACTGGCGCGAACAATTTCTCGCGCAACCGCTGGCGCAGCGCAAGGCGCAAATCGAACAACTGCGCGCGCAAAGCGAAGCGCAAAAACGCAGCAAACAAATGTCGCTGATGGACGTGAACGTTGACGCGGTGAACGACCTGCTGCGCCAACACCGCTACCCGCGCCTGATCCACGGCCACACCCACCGTCCGGCAACGCATCTGCATCACGTCGATGGTCGCACCTGCAAACGATTTGTGCTGGGCGATTGGGATGAAGGCAAGGCAAGCATCCTGCGCTGCGACGCGCAGGGGTGTGCGGTATTGAATTTCAAATAATCGCGGGACAAATAATTTGCTTCTACCCTCCGTTGCCGGGTTGATGCTTTCGCGTCAATTTTTCTGATATTGTTTTTTTCAGACGAAAAAAAATCCCCGGCCTGTGCCGGGGATTTTTAACTCGGAGTGTCCCGGCCTGAAAGATTATTTGGGTCGTGCGGAAACGGTGCCTGTTGTGCCGGATGATCCGCCGCCACTCGCTGCGGCAACCACCGCCACTGCGGCCACGCCAGCAGATATTGCTGTCACCGAGATCGCGCCGGTGGCGGCTGTTGCCGCTGTGCCGGTGGTGGCGGCTGTTGCTGCTGATCCGGTGGTGGTAGCGGTTCCGCCAGCGGTTGCTCCCGCGCCCGTTGTTGAGCCTATCGTCACGGACATGGTGTTCAAACTGGTGAATGCGCCTGCCTGTGCCGCAGCCGATGCGGCGGCCGCACCGGTTGCCAATACCACGCCCGCCGTTGTCAACTGAACGACCTCTCCGGCCGCCAAGGTGACTATCTGCCCGGTGGTGGTGGTCACTTGAACTCCCCCGGTCAGACACTGGGCAAACGATTGGTCGCCCACTATCGACACCATCAGTTCCGTGCCGCGAATACCTATGGTGGCTCCCTGATATTTCAATTTGAACGCATCGTGGTTGTGGCTGCCTATCAAGCCGGTAACCGCGCGCAGGCCGCCCTTCAACAGGGATAGAAATATGGCGCTCTTCTCCATTTGCTGCGGGTGATAGCGGTAATTCTCGATCTTGAATGACGTATTCTGATCCAGCGCCACCACCTCGCCGTCCTCAAACTTCAACTTGGCCGAACTCTTGTTGCCGGTGGTAAAACTCATTCCGCTTTTTATCGGCGCGCCCTTGACTGCCGGTTGTGCAACCTCGCCGTCCATCGCCACTTTCACATCGCCGACCACGTCATACAACTGACCCGCCGTAACCGCAGAGGATGCGGCTGGGGCAGCAACAGGTGCGGGTGCCGCCACGGGGGTGGCTACCGGTGCGGGCGCTGTCGGAAGGGCAGGCACAGCGGGAACGGCAGGTATGACAGGAACAACGGGGGGCGCAATGGCCGGAAGCGCCGGAGGAACAGGAATGGAAGAAATCGCGCCGAACAGCCCGGCGGGCAATGCGGCCGCCGACACCTTCGTGGCGAGCGCTGTAGCCGACGACACCATCGCGGTTTGCCCCGCGCCCAGCGCCAGCGTGCCGGCTTTGTTGGTCAGTCCGACTCTGCCGCTGACAACTTGGGTATAAACCTTGCCGCCATCCATCACCGTCATGAAATCGGTGCCGCGAATACCGATGGTTGCATTCGGTGTTGCCAGTCTGAATGCGGATTTCCTGTTTTTTCCGATGAGTCCGGTAACGAAACGCATACCGCCTTTCACCGCCGCAAAAAACACGCTGCTCTTTCCGGCGTTTTGGGGTTGGTAAACATATTTACGCACCTGGAGCGTCGAGTTGGCTTGCATGCTCACCACTTGACCGTCTTCAAATTTCAGCACAGCCGTGCTGTTGTCTCCCGTGCTGATAACGGTATCGGAGGTAACAGCCTCGTTCGTGACGGCACTGTGCGCGGGAGCTTTGCCCACTGCAACGGTAACTTCCCCCTTCGATTCATACACCCAGCCACCGGCAGCCGATGCCGCAGCCATCCATGTCATCGCCATCAGCGAAATAAAAGTGCCAATTATTCGTGTCATTTCTTCACCCCCATTATTTTTTTCTGAAAAATATTTAAATTTAGAACGCGTCGCAAATGTCAGGCCAAACCAAAAATGCAACGCGCATATTTGAAAGGATACAGGAATGCACCGCCAGCCCCCAAGCTGTATTTTTCGCTTACCCCCTGGCCCGCAAGCCAGTAAATACGGGCATCTTCACGCACCGCCTGGCGCGGATCGCCCGTGGATGCGGCTGTGCGCGCAGGCGACCCGGATTTTTTCCACATGCGCTTCAGCGACCTGCGCGCACCATCACATATCCGTACCACTGCGCACCCCAGCGATGCAGGCACAGGCCGGATAGGATGCAGGCCGCGCCCAGCCACACTTGCGGCAACACTTGTTCGTTGTTCAGCGCGTGGCCGAGCAGCAACGCCGCGACCGGTGTAATCAGCGTGATGAGCGCGATGCGTCCCGCCTCCATGTGTTTGATGAGGTAGTAGTAAAGCGCGAAGCCGAGCACCGAACCGAACGTGCCGAGATACACCGTGGCTTCGATGGCGCGATCGGGGATGGCATTCGGCATGCGTCCGTCTTGCAACCACCATGCCCCCAGAAACAGCGGCAGCGACACGCTCAGGATGCCCAGCGTGGTGGCCAGCGGCGGGCTGTCGTCGTCAATGCGCTTGAGCCAGACCAGCCCCAGCGATTGCGCGACCACGGCCATGAACAAGGCGAGCAAACCGCCCGCCGAACCCGCACCCAAGCCGCCGTGGAATACCAGCAACAAACCGAGCACGCCCAGCAGCATGCCCGCCAGTTTGCCCGGCGTGAGCGCTTCTTCTTTCAGCCACAGCATCGCCCCCAGACTGGTGATGAGCGGCGACAAACCGAACAGCACGGCGATGGTGCCGGAGCTGACGAATTGCGACGACCAATAGGTGAGCGCCATCGCCGCGAACATGCTCAAGCCGCCCGCCAGATAGGCCTGCAAGGCTTTGCGGTGCAGCGGAAAGCGGATGCGGAACGCCGCCAGCAGCACCGCGCTCAGCAGCACACCGATGGTCATACGCGCCAGCACCGCGAAGCTGAAGCCGATGCCCAGCGAGCTCCACTTGATCGCCAAAGGCGTGGTTGACCAGATCAGAATGACCGAAACGAATGCTGCCGGAAGCGACATGATTTTCTCCTAAGCTCAACATTTACCGCTCCGTTCGCCCTGAGCTTGTCGAAGGGTGAACAGCCCAAAAACAAACAGGCCACAGAAAATTCTGTGGCCTGTCGAAAGTTGCTGCTGCAAAAATCTAAACGCTAACTCTCCAGACCACCTGACGCGCGATGCCATACCTTGCGCAGATTGGCGCGAGGCATGACGTGGTTGCGGCGAATGGTCAGAGAAATGTTCATGGCCGGATTATCTGGTGATGAATTGCGTTGTGTCAATGCGGTTCTGAAAATTAACTTTCCAGCGCCTTGATCTTCTCCACCGCTTCCGCGATCACGTCTTCGCTCAGGCCAAACGCCTTGCAGATGAGGTCTTTGTGGTTGTCTATGATGCCCAGCACATCGTCGATCGAACTGCACGATTGCAGCTCGGAACGGATGCCCATGATCTTTGGCAAATCAAAAAGACCCGGCGTTTTGTCGCCGCTCTTGAGCGCGGATTCGATGATGCGGGTGACTTGTTCCCTGTTCATGTTGTTTCCTTTGTTCACGAAAAATTTACTTGTTGTTGCCCGCGCACAAACTCTCGCACGGTATGCCGTCCCTGTTGCCATCCAGCGACTTCACACCGCAATGGGCGAGGTAGAACTGCGCTTCTTCGCATGAAGCCATTTGCGCACAGTGGTGTTTTTTTTCGCAGGCCGCATCGGAAAGCGTTTTCGGCGCGGCACTGCTTTGCGTTGACGGATGTTCCTTGCGCCACACCCACGGCGCTTGCGGCCCGGCTTGCGACCACAGTCCGCGCTGCAATTGCCGGGCTTCTTTTTGCAGGCCGACATAGGCTTTGTCGCTGTGAAAATTCGAGTACTCCCACGCCATGCCGCGCCGCACTTGTTCGCGGTTGATGTTGCGCCCGTCCAGCGAAATCGTGCCGACGATGCGCCCGTATTGATCTGCGGCCCGGCTGTCGATCTGCACCTGTTTCTTGCCTATCATTTCCTGCAACGAGTCGCGCGACTGCTGGCCGAAGGCCTGGTCTTTTTCCGGCGCGTCGATGTTCGCCATGCGCACTTTGATTTTTTGGTTTCCGCGCAACACCAGCATGGTGTCGCCGTCCATCACCATGATGACTTTGGCGCTGAAGGTTTCGGCCTGGGCGCTCAACGCAAGGCAGCACAACAATATTGTAGGAGCGAGCTTGCTCGCGAATTTCACCGGCATTTTCGCTAGCAAGCTAGCTCCTACACCGGGAGAATCTTCCAACGGGCATGGCAGGTTCATACCAAAACGCTTTTGATGACGGCCAGACAAAACAAGGTGTAGCCCGCCGCGAGAATATCGTCGAACATCACGCCCAGACCGCCGTGCCATGTCTGGTCGAAATGGCGTATGGGCTGCGGTTTGACGATGTCGAAAAAACGGAACAGCGAGAACGCCAGCAACTGCCACACCAGCCCTTCCGGCGTGAAGAACAGCACCAGCAGAAACGCCACGATCTCGTCCCACACGATGCCGCCGTAATCGGCCACGCCCAGCGCTTTGCCGGTGATGTCGCACACCCATACGCCGAAAGCGAACGCCCAGATGAGCACCAGCAAAAACATGGCATCGGTCAGGCGCGGCGCGAGATACCAGTACAAGGGAAAGGCGACCAGCGTGCCCGCCGTGCCCGGCGATTTCGGCACCAGTCCCGCGCCGAAACCGAACGAAAGAAAATGCGCCGGATGGCTGAACAGAAAACGCCAGCCCGGCTTAAAGCGCAATTGGTCGTCACGCGAAGTGGTCATAGCCGCCTTTCTCGATATGCAGCGCATTGCCGTCATGCGCGCGCACCTTGCATCCTTGCCCGGAAACGATTTTACCGATACGGGTCAGCGGCAAATGAAACAGGTGCTCCAGCGCTTCGATCTCGTCGCGTCGCGCCACCGGGGCGGTGAAACACAATTCGTAGTCGTCGCCGCCGGACAGCACGCAGCGCCGCATCATTTCCTGCGCCACGAGATGGCCGGAAGCGAACAGCGGCGACAGCGGCATCTTGTCGTAGCGCACTTCGGCAGCCACATTGGAACAGTCGAGAATGTGCCCGAGATCGGCCAGCAGCCCGTCCGATATATCGACCGCGCTGTTGGCGATGTCGCGCAATTTCAGTCCCAATGCCACGCGCGGCTGCGGTTGATGCAGCGCGGTAAGGCAGGAAACACGGGCATCTTCGGGCAGTTCGATTTCTTTTTGCAGATGCGCCAGCCCCAGCGCGGCTTCGCCCAATTCGCCGGACACCCAGATGTCGTCGCCGATTTGCGCGCCGCTGCGGCGCAGCGCTTTGCCGCTAGGCACTTCGCCCATGATGGTGACGCACAGGTTGAGCGGGCCGCGCGTGGTGTCGCCGCCGACAAGTTCGATTTTGTGCTCGTCGGCCAGCGCAAAAAATCCCGCGCTGAATTTTTTCAGCCAAGTTTCATTCGCTTCCGGCAACGCCAGCGACAGCGTGGCCCAGCGCGGCGCAGCGCCCATCGCGGCCATGTCGGAAAGATTCACCGCCAGCGTTTTGTAGCCCAGCAGAAAAGGATCGGCATCGGGGAAAAAATGCGTACCGCTCACCAGCATGTCGGTGGAAACCGCCAGCTCCATGCCCTCGCCCACGCGCAACAACGCCGCATCGTCGCCCACGCCCAACACCGCGCTCGGCGCGGGGCGGGTGAAATAGCGTTGAATGAGATCGAATTCAGAAGACATGTTGATTGAAAGAATCCTGAAAAACTTTTTCCCGCAGATTACGCAGATTACTCAGATTTAAAAGCATTCAATCAAATGGGTTTGCTGTTGAATTAATCTGTTTAATCTGCGTAATCTGCGGGAAAAGACGTTTTCTATTTAGCGGAAACTTCTACCGCTCTTACCTTGGCCGCCAGCTTGTCCAGCACGCCGTTGACGAATTTGTGACCGTCGCTGCCGCCGAAGGTTTTGGCGAGTTCCACCGCTTCGTTGATGACCACACGGTACGGCACTTCGGGATGCTGGATCAATTCATACGCGCCCAGCAGCAGCACGGAAAATTCGACCGGACTCAGTTCGCTCAGCGGGCGGTCCAGCAGCGGGGCGAGTTGTTCTGACAGCCCCTCGCTTTGTGCGATTGCGCCGTTCAGCAACTGGCTGAAAAATTCGTGGTCGTAGCGCCCCAGACTTTTTTCATCGCGCGTGGCTTTTTCGATCAGTCTGGCCGTCGTGCCGGAAACCCGCCATTCGTAAATGCCCTGCATCGCCAGTTCGCGCGCACGGTGGCGCGCACTTTTGGCAGGTGTCGCCGCCTTGTTCTCGCTCATGCGAGCGCCTTCAGCAGATGCACCATTTCGATGGCGACCAGCGCGGCTTCCGCGCCCTTCACGTTCATGCGCACTTCGGCTTGCTCGTCGGTATCGGTGGTGAGGATCGCGTTGGCAATCGGCACGCCGCATTGCAGTTGCACATCGCCCACGCAGCGCGCGGATTCGTTGGACACCACTTCAAAGTGATACGTGTCGCCGCGAATCACCGCGCCCAGCGCGATCAGCGCGTCGAATTTTTTGCTCTGCGCCATCGCCTGCAACACCAGCGGGATTTCCAGCGCGCCGGGCACGGTGGCCAGCGTGATGTCGTTCTCGCCCACGCCGCTTTGCACCAGTTGCGCGCGGCACGCGCCCAGCAAACCTTCGCATACCGGCGTGTTGAAACGGCTTTGCACGATGCCGATACGCAAGCCTTTTCCGTTCAGGTTTTGTTCGATCTCTTTCATTTCATTTCCTTAGTTGTTGGCCTAGGCGATCAACGTTCGCCCGAATTAAATTCCGTGAACCGTGCTGATTTTCGTAGGTCGGGATTTATCCCGACGGTGTTAACGGGTTAAAAAAACGTCGGGATAAATCCCGACCTACAAAAGCGTTACGCTTTCTTGTCCTTATTAGCACAGCAATACCCCACAATTTCCAAACCGAAGCCAGTCATGCTCGGCAGTTTGCGCGGGGTGGCGATCAGGCACATCTTGCCGACGTTGAGGTCGCGCAATATCTGCGCGCCTATGCCGTAGTTGCGCGGATCCCATTTCGCGTGTTGCGGCTCGGGCATGGCGGCGGCGCGCGCCAGAATGTCCGCCGAGGTTTCGGTGTGATGCATCAGCACCAGCACGCCCGCATCGGACTGGCTGATGCGCTTCAGCGCGTCATGCACGCTGGTGGTGTTGGGCAGGCTGACTTGTTCCAGAAAATCCAGCGCCGACAGCGGCTCGTGCACGCGCACCAGCGTTTCCGTTTCCGGCTGGATGTCGCCCTTGACCAGCGCCAGATGCGTGCGCTGCGAAGTCTTGTCGGTGTAGGTCACCAGATCGAGCTCGCCGTAGGCGGTCTGCACCGTGCGCCGCGCCACGCGCTGGATCAGCGTTTCGTTGTGGCTGCGATACTCGATCAGATCGGCGATGGTGCCTATCTTCAAACCGTGTTCCTTGGCGAACGGGATCAGGTCGGGCAGGCGCGCCATTTCGCCGTCCTCTTTCAAAATTTCGCAGATCACCGAGGCTGGCATCACGCCCGCCAGTTGCGCCAGATCGCAGCCCGCTTCGGTGTGTCCGGCGCGCACCAGCACGCCGCCGGGTTGCGCGCGCAACGGGAAGATGTGGCCGGGCTGGACGATGTCGGCGGGTTTGGCATTCTTGTCCGCTGCGACCTTGATAGTACGCGAACGGTCAGCGGCGGAAATGCCGGTGGTCACGCCGGTAGCGGCTTCGATGGAAACGGTGAAATTGGTCGCCAGAGACAGCCCGTTATCGCGCACCATCAGCGGCAGGTTGAGTTGCTGGCAATGTTCTTGCGTCAGCGTCAGGCAAATCAGTCCGCGCCCGTGTTTGGCCATGAAGTTGATCTTTTCCGGCGTGGTGAATTCGGCGGCAAATACCAGATCGCCTTCGTTCTCGCGGTCTTCTTCGTCCACCAGCACGACCATGCGTCCGGCACGTATTTCTTCGATGATTTCGGTGATTGGTGCGATGTCAGTCATTTGTAACACTTTCAAATATTGCGGCGCATCCGCCGTGAGGTTGGCAATTCTACCATCCCGACACCGCGCGTTCCTTTTGAAATGCCAGCAGCGAGGGACTATGCTTGGCACATAGAACAACGCGAGGGAGTTTTAAATGCGAAAGTTTTGGTTGATTGCGACAATGCTGCTATTGCATAACTCATTGGCGCAAGCCGAAGGATTGCAAGTCGGGGTCGGCGTGTTTGCGCTGGCACAGGACGGTGCGGACTTCCAGATCAACTACCGCGCGCCGCAAAGCCATTACCAGTTCGGCTTCCAATACATACGCTGGACCGACGTATTCCACGACCCCTTTAGCGGCAACGCGCACTCTTCAACCACCAACACGCTGGCCGGCCCGCAACTGGTTTACCTGTTTCACCCCGCAGCGGATAGTTCGTTTTACGCGGGCGCTTCGCTGCTGAAATGGACGCGCACCGAAACGCCGCTGTTGGTGGCCGCCGCGTCGGACACCCAATCCCGGGCCGATCTGTATTTCGGCGGCGGCTTCACCGGGTTGTTAGGCAAAAACATTTACTACAATCTGGGCATGTTCATCGCCCCCAACGCCAACCTGACCACCCAAACCGCCATCAGCTCGGAAGAATCCAGCGGCAACTTTAGCATTCAGATTCAGGCGGGGATGGCGTTTTAAGGATTCATTCCGGGAGTTTTTCAATCACGACACAACGTGAAGATGCCCGCCAATAGGCGATTTGCCGCATGGACATCATGTAGGTCGCCTATTGGCGGGAGTCTTCACGCGATGGGGTATCAAATTGAAATGTAATACACCCCAAATTCAAGAATGAGAACTGCCACTCAGATTCTCCAAAATATTTTGCGCCCAGCTATTTGTATTGCCGTAGCACTTGACCAATCGCCCCTCGCTCGCACGGAACAAGAGACGGGCAGACACATCATCGACCGAGTTATCGTAAATATATGAGCGGTCGGCAATGCGCGCCGCGACGGTGCAATTGGCGATGGAGCGCGTATATCGGGCGATGATCTTGGCTATAGGCACGTCATGTCCACCTTCCATCACCCGCAGTGCAACGCGCTTGGCATTGATGGAAGGGTCATCCGTACCCACAAAAAACAGGCGGACAAAAAAACCGGCTTCTTTGGCCCTGCGAATAAATTCCAACTTGTCCGGCATGGAGAGCACGGTTTCAAAAGCCAGGCTGCGCGACTCTTTCAAACATGCCTCACGGATTTCTGCGGATCGCACGGCTGCTTTGATAACCGCATCGGGCGCATTCCAATCCCCAAATTCGTCGCGCGCGACAAAATCGGGATTGACATAAGCGCACCCTTCCATCCATTCATGGCGGAGCAGTTGCTCGGTGATAGAAGTTTTGCCAGCACCGTTCGGGCCGGCGACCACAATAAGACGCGGCTTTTCAAGCCCGTTCATTTTGTCTCGTAAGCGATTTGGCCGACACGATTTCGGCGCGCAGGCGCAGCAGCATTTTTTCCTTTGCTTGCGCCGCCCGGATTCGCGCCGCATCCGCCACCGAATCCATCAATGATTCAAGTTGCTTGTCGCTAGGTTCATGCTGAATATCGTTTAGATCAAAACGTTCGACTTGCATGTTTTCTCCTTGAAAATATTGCAGCTGTCTTGTCGGACAAAAGCGGGCATCTTCACGCGGTGCGTTTACACATTATCCGCTGTTTGCATGCGCTCGACGTAACGCGCGATCAGGTCGATTTCCAGATTGACGCGCGTGCCGGCCTGCAATTCCTTCAGCGTGGTTTCCTGCAAGGTATGCGGGATCAGGTTGACCTCAAACTCGCTGCCCGCCACCCGGTTCACGGTGAGGCTCACGCCGTTGATGGTGATGGAACCTTTGAACGCGATGTATTTCGCCAGTGTTTGCGGGGCGCGCACAACCAAGCGCCAGCTTTCACCCAGGTTGGTGAAGCTCGCCACTTCGCCCACGCCATCGACGTGACCGCTGACCAGATGCCCGCCCAAACGGTCGGACAAACGCAAGGCTTTTTCCAGATTGACGTGATTGCCTTGCTTGTCCAGCCCGGCGGTGCAGTTCAGGGTTTCGCGCGAGACTTCCACCGTAAAATCGTTGCCCTGCTTTTCGATCACGGTGAGGCATACCCCGTTCACCGCGATGCTGTCTCCGAGTTGCACATCGTCCATGCCGAGCTTGCTGGTGGCCACGGTCAGGCGCAAACCGCCATCGCGATCTTGCGCAGTTTTAATCAATCCCACATCGGCAATAATTCCGCTAAACATTTTTGATCCTCGCTGTTATCCGTAAATCGTTTCCCACCTGGCGCACATCCTGCCACGCCAGTTCCACGCGCTGCTCCAGTTGCGTCAGCGCACCCAAATCCGCCATGCCGCGCGCGGCATCGCCCAACAGTTGCGGTGCCAGATACAGCACCAGTTCATCCACCAAACCCGCCCTGAACAGCGCGCCGTTCAGCGTGCGCCCGGCTTCCACCAGCACCTCGTTGATGCCGCGTTGCGCCAGGTCGCGCATGACTGCGGCCAGATCGAGCGATGCTTCGCTGTTGTAGGAGCGAGCTTGCTCGCGAAGTGCTTTCGCGAGCAAGCTCGCTCCTACAGGAAGTGCCACCACCTCCGCACCGCGCGCTTGCAATGCGGCGTGTTTTTTCGCATCGCTCGATGCGGTGTAGATCAGCGTGTTGCCGCCTTGCAAAATTTTGGCCTCTGGCGACATACGCAGTTTTCTATCCAGCACCACGCGCAATGGTTGGCGTTCTGTTTCTTTCCCGCGCACATTGAGTTGCGGATCATCCGCCAGTACCGTGCCGATGCCGGTCAACACCGCGCAGGAGCGCGCGCGCCAATGTTGCACGTCGCGTCGCGCCGCTTCGCCGGTAATCCATTTGCTCGTGCCGTTTTCCAGCGCAGTACGACCATCCAGACTGGCCGCGATTTTGCTGCGCACCCAGGGCGTGCCGCGCGTCATGCGCGAAAAAAATCCTACATTGAGTTCGCGCGCTGCGGCTTCCATCAAGCCGCATTCCACTTCGATTCCTGCGGCGCGCAATTTGGCGATGCCTTGCCCGCCAACCAGAGGATTGGTGTCTTGCGCGGCGATCACTACCCGCGCCACACCCGCCGCGATCAGCGCATCGGCGCAGGGCGGCGTGCGCCCGTAATGGCTGCACGGTTCCAGCGTGACATACGCCGTCGCACCGCGCGCCGCATCGCCTGCCGCGCGCAAAGCGTGCACTTCGGCATGCGGCTCGCCCGCGCGCACATGCCAGCCTTCGCCGACCACCGCGCCGTCTTTCACCAGCACGCAGCCGACGCGAGGGTTGGGCGAGGTGGTGTATAGCCCGCGCTCCGCCAGTTGCAGCGCGCGCGCCATCCATTGGCTGTCGGTCGAATCGAGCATGGTTAATCCGTCTTGCTGCGGCGCGCACGCGGCCTGCTCACCGCGTCGATGGCATCGGAGAAATCGCCGACATCCTGAAAACTTTTATACACGGAGGCGAAACGGATGTAGGCCACTTTGTCCAGCTTGAGCAGCTCTTTCATCACCAACTCGCCGATCTGGCGCGAACCGATTTCGCGTTCGCCGAAGGCAAATACTTTTTGCGTGACATGGTCGATGGCCGCATCCACCAGTTCGGTGGAAACCGGACGCTTGTGCAGCGCGCGGGAAAAACTGGTGCGCAATTTTTCCGCATCGAACTCGCTGCGCATGCCGTTCTGCTTGACCACTTGCGGCATGCGCATCTCCACCGTTTCGTAAGTGGTGAACCGTTTTTCGCATGACAGGCAACGCCGCCGACGGCGCACGCTGTCGCCCTCCTCGCTCTCGCGGGTATCGACGACTTGGGTGTCGGGGTGTTTACAGAAGGGGCATTTCATTTGGGAAGGGGGGAATTGGGGAAGGGTAAAGGGAGAAGGGGGAAGGGTAATACACCGCTGTTTCCCTTCTCCCTTCTCTCTTCCCCCTTCTCATGTTTTAAGCGCCGTACACCGGAAACTTCGCGGTCAGCTTCTTCACTTCGCCCACCACGCGTGCGATCACCGCCTCGTCGTTCGGCGCATCCAGCACGTCGGCGATCAGGTGTGCCAGTTGCTCGGCCTCCAGTTCCTTGAAGCCGCGCGTGGTCATGGCGGGGGAGCCGACGCGGATGCCGCTGGTGACGAATGGTTTTTGCGGGTCGTTGGGGATGGCGTTCTTGTTCACCGTGATGTGCGCCTTGCCCAGTGCAGCCTCGGCATCTTTACCGGTGAGGTTCTTGGCTTGCAGATCGACGAGAAACACGTGGCTGTCGGTGCGGCCAGAGACGATGCGCACGCCGCGCTCGGTCAACACTTTGGCCATCACGCGCGCGTTGTCGATCACTTGCTTTTGGTATTCCTTGAACTCTTTGCTCGATGCTTCCTTGAACGCCACGGCCTTGGCCGCGATCACGTGCATCAGCGGGCCGCCTTGCAGTTGCGGGAAGATGGCAGAGTTGAGCGCCTTCTCGTGTTCGGCCTTGGCCAAAATCAAACCGCCGCGCGGGCCGCGCAAGGTCTTGTGCGTTGTCGTGGTGACGAAGTCGGCGATGCCGACCGGGCTGGGGTAATAACCCGCCGCGACCAGACCGGCGTAGTGCGCCATATCCACGAACAGGTATGCGCCGACGCTGTCGGCAATCGCGCGGAAACGCTTCCAGTCGATCACCAGCGAATACGCTGAAGCACCGGCCACGATCATCTTCGGCTTGTGCTGAGTTGCCAGCGCTTGCA
Source organism: Sideroxydans sp. (assembly GCA_028710605.1). Taxonomy (GTDB): domain Bacteria; phylum Pseudomonadota; class Gammaproteobacteria; order Burkholderiales; family Gallionellaceae; genus Sideroxyarcus. The sequence continues at coordinate 115,749 of JAQTTU010000009.1, read as the reverse complement.
CCTGGTCGTAGTCGATTTCTTCCTTGTCGTTCAGCCCGTACTGGATGGCGTTGTACAGCTTGCCGCTGATGTTCACCGTTGCGCCGTGGGTCAGGTGACCGCCATGCGCCAGCGACATGCCAAGGATGGTGTCGCCGGGTTTCAGCACCGACACATACACCGCCTGGTTGGCCTGCGAACCGGAGTGCGGCTGCACGTTGGCGTATTCCGCGCCGAACAGGGCTTTCGCGCGATCGATCGCCAGTTGCTCCGCCACGTCCACATACTCGCAACCGCCGTAATAACGCTTGCCCGGATAGCCTTCCGCATACTTGTTGGTGAGCTGGCTGCCCTGCGCTTCCATCACCGCCGGGCTGGTGTAATTCTCCGAAGCGATCAACTCGATGTGATCTTCCTGACGGCGGGTTTCATTCTGGATAGCGCTCCAGAGTTCGGGGTCGGTAACGGCGATGGTGTTTTTTCTGGAGAACATGGCAGCCTTTCAAAATAGATGCGGAAACGGAAAGGCGCGCATTTTATCACGGAGGCGCGGGGAAATTGGTTGGGGATTCCGCGCTGTGAATTATCCAAGATAATATATTAGGCACGCTCGCACCTCGAACATGAACTGCCTCATTCTTCCCTTGATAAGGGGAGGCTGGGAGGGGTTTGGGTGTAAAGATATTCCGGGTTCAAACATAAACCCGGGTAGTTCATTAGGCCGAAAGCACTTGTAGGAGCGAGCTTGCTCGCGAAGTGCTTTCGCGAGCAAGCTCGCTCCTACAGTGAACAAACGGCTAATAGACAATCCGGGATAATGTTGCAGTCATGCGTATTAGCGTCCCAACACTTTAACCAACGGCGCAATCCCATTCTGTGTCGCCACTTTCCCAACGCCTTGTCGAAAGTGGCAAAGGCATCATCTCCGGCGCTCAGTGCGAGGTGCAGCGCGTCGCCGAAGTCCATGCCTGTTTCATACCAATTCACCGCGTAGCAAACTGCCTCGAACGATTTGGGTTTGAAGTTGGACAGCCCCAGCAACACGCGCAAAGCCTGGATGACTTCGGCGCGGGTGCAGTCGTAGGATTCCAGCACCCACACCAGTTCGAGCAATACGGTGGGTGGCGCGGTATATTCGTCGGGTCGCGCCAGCAGGTCGCGAGCTTGCTTGAACTGGACGGGATCGTCGTTCAGCAGGAAGCGCGCAAGAATGTTGGTGTCGAGCGAAATCATGAGCGGGTGGCGAGGTCGCGCGCCTTCAAAGTTTTGCTGATGCTGGCGCGGGTTTTGGCTTCGCTCGTGGTTTTCTGTCCGCGCTTTGCCAACATGCCTGCGGCATCGGCGACGGTGGTGCGCGGAAACATCGGCAACGGAGTCAGGCGTATTTCATCGCCCACGAAGGAAACGGAAAATTTGGTGCCGACGGCCAGATGGTGGGCTTTGCGGATTTCCTTGGGGATGACGAGCTGCCCCTTGGTAGAAAGAGTGATGGTTTCCACGGCGATCTCCTGCGTTGGTAAGGTGAGGCATCTTACCTGATGGCTTGCGGGGTGTCATGGTTGCCCATGAACCCGAAATCACTAAACACAACACGCCCGTGAACCAATAAATACGCCATTCTCCATGCACCACATATTGCAGATCGCCTATTGACGGGCATCTTCGCAATGTCGGATGTTCAACTCCCCGCCACCGCCATCCGCTCCACCAGCACCGAGCCGCACTGGCGCGCGCCTTGCGCCAGTACGTCGTTGCCGATGGCGATGATGTTTTTGTACATGTCTTTGAGGTTACCGGCGATGGTGATTTCTTCCACGGGATATTGGATCTCGCCGTGTTCGACCCAGAAGCCCGCCGCGCCGCGCGAGTAGTCGCCGGTGACGGGATTGACACCGTGACCCAGCAGTTCGGTGACAACCAAGCCGCGCCCCATTTTGCGCAGCAGTCCGGCGAAATCCAGGTCGCCATGTTGCACGATGAGGTTGTGCGTGCCGCCCGCATTGCCGGTGGTTTGCATGCCGAGTTTGCGCGCGCTGTAGCTGCCGAGGAAGTAGCCGCGCAGCACGCCCGCTTCGACGATGGCGCGTTGCCGGGTGCGCACGCCTTCGTCGTCGAACGCGCTGCTGCCCAGACCGCGCGGGATGTTGGGCACGTCGTCAAGGCGCACGATGTCGGAGAATACTTTTTGGTCGAGTTGGTCAAGCAGGAAGGAGGATTTGCGATACAGGCTGCCGCCGCTCACCGCGCCGACGAAGTGGCCGAACAGGCCGCCCGCGACCGGCGCTTCAAACAGCACCGGACATTGCGTGGTCGGCATTTTGCGCGCTTTGAGGCGGCGCACGGTGCGTTCGGCGGCGATGCGTCCGATCTCTTCCACTTTCAGAATCTCGCTGGCGTTGCGCGCCACGCTGTACCAGTAGTCGCGCTGCATGCCGTCGCCTTTACCGGCGATCACCGAGCAGCTGATGCTGTGGCGCGAGCTGGGATAGCCGCCGACAAAGCCCAAACTGTTGGCTTGCACGAAGCGGCCTTCGTTGACGTTGATGGTGCAGCCTTCGGAATTGTTGATGCGTTTGTCGGCGCTGAACGCGGCTTCTTCGCATTCGCTGGCCAATGCGATGGCCTGCTCCACATTCAATTTCCACGGGTGATACAGGTCGAGGTCGGGGAATTCGGTGGCGAGCTGGTCGGCATCGGGCAGCCCGGCGCAATCATCTTCGGCGGTGTAGCGCGCGATGTTGAGCGCGGCATCCACGGTGTCGCGCACGGCTTGCTGCGAAAAATCAGAGGTGCTGGCGTTGCCGCGCCGCTGGCCCATGTAAACGCTGACGCTCAAGCCTTTGTCGCGGTTGTATTCGATGGTTTCGACCACGCCCTGACGCACGCTGACGGTCTGGCCGAAGCCTTCCGAGACTTCCGCCGCACTGGCGGAAGCGCCCTGTTGGCGGGCGTAGCGCACGATATCGGCGGCGAGTTGTTGCAGGGAATCGGCGCTGTGCGCGGCTTTTGAAACGTTGGCGTTCATAAAATTCGGGAGGCTGGTTCGTCGGGAGGCGCTATCATAGCAACATCTGTTGAACCTTACCGAACCCATGAACACGCGCCAAAGACATCACGACGACGAGCTGAACGGGCATGAAGCCGATACCGCCCCTACGGGGAAAAAACGCCATGCCCGTTTCCCTCACCCTAACCCTCTCCCGAAGGGAGAGGGGACAAACGAATCGCTGCGCGACCCTTCTGACCCCGAAGAACTTCCGCCCAGCAAGACCAAAATCAAAAAGCAAATGCTTGAGCTGCAAGACCTCGGCAAAACGCTGACCGAGCTGTCCAAAGAAAAACTGCGCGATTTGAATCTGGATGAAAATTTGCTGGAAGCGATTCTGGAATACAAGCGCATGACCAAGTTCGGCGCGCTCAACCGCCAACTGCAATACATCGGCAGACTGATGCGCGAGGTCGATCCCGCGCCCATCCAGGCCAAGCTGGATGCCTGGAACGGCACGTCGCGCCAGCACACGGCGTGGCTGCACCAAGTGGAAAGCTTGCGCGACCGTTTGCTGGAACAGCCGGATGCGCTCACCGAATTGCTGGCCGAGCATCCCGAAGCCGACGCGCAACATCTGCGCACACTGATCCGCAACGCGCTCAAGGAAAAAGAATTGGCGAAACCGCCGAAGAGCTATCGCGAGTTGTTTCAAGTGCTGCGCGATGTGATTCCTGAGCCGTAACCAGAAAACCTCAATTCAGCCACAGAGGACACAGAGGGCACAGAGAAAACAGCGGTTATCAATCGTTCGCTGTTCCAACTGAAAGGTAATTCGCACGCTTATTGCCTGTGATGAACTTTCTCTGTGATCTCTGTACCCGCAAGGGGTAGGCCGTGGTTGTAAGGGGCTAAAGCCCCAACAACACACGCACTGTCCTCTGTGGCAAATAGTTTTTGGCTTTTCCGTTTCAGTCCGTGACTAACAAAGGTTTTTGAATGAGCGATCTACTCCCCCACATCATGCTGCTCAGCGGACGCAATCCGCAATACAGCGTCATCTGGCTGCACGGCCTGGGCGCTTCCGGCGACGACTTTGTGCCTATCGTTGACGAGATCCATCTGCCGCAAGCCGTGCGCTACATTTTTCCGCATGCGCCCAAGCGCCCGGTCACCATCAACGGCGGTTTCATCATGCCCGCCTGGTACGACATCCGTAGCGCCGATATAGGCGGAGAACAGGATGAAGCGGGCATCAACGCTTCGCAGCAGGAAGTGGAGAAGTTGATCGCACAGGAAATCGCGCGCGGCATCGCTGCGAATCATATTTTTCTGGCGGGATTTTCGCAGGGCGGCGCAATCGCTTTGCATAGCGGTTTGCGTAGCAAACACAAGCTGGGCGGCATTCTCGCGCTGTCCGCTTACCTGCCGCTGGCGCACAGCCTGCCCCAAGCAACCTCTGAAGATGCCCTATCCACGGCCATCTTCATGGCACACGGGCGCAATGACCCGGTGGTTCCTTATATGCTGGGGAGAGCTTCGGCGGAAGAATTGCTAAAACGCGGCTATGCGCTGGAGTGGCACGAATACGCAATGCAGCACACAGTGTGTATGGAAGAAGTCGATGCGATCGCGCAGTGGCTGAAACAGCGGATGTAGAAAACTACTCTTCCTCGTGTATGCCGTCCTGCTCCATCATGCGGTAGCGCGCGAGGTCGTAATCGTGCCCGTGTTCGACCAGCGCCAACGGCAACAACAAGTATTCCTTGCCGTCCATCTGCATGGTCATACTGCGGCTGGCGGAAAATATTTCCGGCTTCATGAGTAGCCACGCTTCGCCGCTGGTATCGGAGGGGCGGTTCAAATAAATGCCCGCCATATCGCTTTCCGCACCCGGTTGGGCTTGATCCTTCAGCGGTACGCCGACAAAGCGGTGGCTCAATATCTCGACCCCGACGTGCAGGTTGCCTTCCTTGTCGCGGCTCAAGCGGCGCACCACGCCCGCACCCCAATGCGAAACGCTCTCCGGCCTGCTGCCCAGTAGCGTACCGATCTTGATTCCATCTGCGCGCGACATCGGGATCACGCTGCGGAAGCCGGACGCGCTGATGTCTTCCACGTCCCAAATCTCGCCGTTGTGCTCGTCGAAGTTGGGACCGACATCGGTTTTCTCCAGCATTCTGAAAAAGCCGCTGGCCACTTTCAGATTGACATTGATCTTGCGGCGCGGACTGCGGCGCATCGGGGCGGGCAGAACCAGACTTTGCAACAAACGCTGGGCGAAATCGCGCAGCATTTCCGATTCGTATTTTGCGCCGTACAGATTGAAGTTTTCCGGCAGGATGCCCTTGTCCAGGGTTTTAATCAGGCTGTCCAATTGCGGCTTCATCGCTTCGGCATCGAAATAGCGCAACGAGGGATGCAGCGTGATCTCCAGCGAAGCGCGCATGGGCGGTGTGGGTTGCGCCAGATCGAAGATGAACAGGCCGGAAGCGTTGTACGCCTTGCTGATTTGCAGCCCTTTGCCCAGATGCGCAAAAAGACGTTCGGTGATGTGTTCCTGCAACGGGCTCAGCGTCCCGGCACTGCTGCCGTACCAGACCATCAGCACCGCAAATTCCTGCGCCACCGTAGAGTTCACCCCGGGATACAGGGACACCAGTTCATCCTGAAAATTTTGCGCTTCAGCAAGGCCGTAATACCCGGCCAGATGTTCCCAGAGCCACGGTTCGACCAGGGTATAGCGCGCCGCCGCCAGCTTGAGCCTGCCGGTGTTTGCCGAGATGCCGCGCGCGCACAACAGCGTCAAATCCGGCTTGACCGAAGAAGCCCCTTTTTCGCCCTTGCGATAACGGGTCAACACATCGAAGTGGCACAACTCGCTCTGGGTCAAATACCTTTCCAGCAAGGTCCACAGCCGGTTTTCCTGAAACTGGGACAGGGACTGCACGGAAAAATAATCGCACAACAACTTGCGCAGATAGGGTTGCGCGGCCTGATCGAACAGGCGCAAAACAGCCCACTGGTGATCCAGCCGGAAATTCTTCGCTTCCTCGCGGATCGCCTCTACCCAATCGCCCAGTTCCTGCAACGCCTTGAACGGATCGTTCCTGGGAACATCATCCAATATCAGCTGCGCCGACTTCATGTCAGCCAGCGGATGATCCGATTTTTTCCCAAACAAACCCAGTACCACGAAAACCTCCAAGAGCGTCATGCCCGTTAACAGGCGTAATATAAACATAATTCGCCGTGCATGCCTACAATTACGACGACCTATATATAATTTTTCGCCTCCAACGATGATCCCGCTGCTGCAAAACTCCGTCCCCTTCCCGCCCGTACACCACGCGCTTGAATATCCCAACGGATTACTGGCGGCGGGCGGCGATCTTTCTCCGGCGCGTTTGCTGGATGCCTATCGCCACGGCATCTTCCCCTGGTTCAGCGAAGGCGATCCCATCCTGTGGTGGAGCCCCGATCCGCGCATGGTGCTGTTCCCGCACGAATTCAAAATCTCGCACTCGTTGCGCAAAACGCTGCGCAACGGTCGCCACGAAGTGCGCTTTGATACCGCCTTTGAGCGGGTGATGCGCGCCTGTGCCGCCCCTCGCGAAGGGGCGAGCGGCACATGGATTTTGGATGATATGGTCGCCGCCTATTGCGAACTGCACCGTATGGGCTTTGCGCATTCGGTGGAAACCTGGCTGGACGGCGAACTGGTGGGCGGACTGTACGGCATGGCGCTAGGCAGAATGTTTTACGGCGAATCCATGTTCAGCCGCCGCACCGATGCCTCCAAGATCGCGTTGGCGCATCTCGCCGCGCAACTCAAACGATGGGATTTCGGCATGATCGACTGCCAGATGCACACACCGCACTTGGCCTCACTGGGCGCGCGCGAAATTCCGCGCAGCGAATTCATCGCGCGACTGGAAGACTTGATAAACTACGTGCCAATCGCTGACTGGCGATTCGACCGCGACCTTTTCAAATGAGCCTGCTCAACGACATCCCACCCGTCACATTGCACTTCTATCTGACTGCGCCCTACCCGTGCAGTTATCTGGAAGGCAGGGAAGCGCGCTCGCAAGTCGCCACGCCCAGCCAGTTCATCACCACGCCGGTCTATTCCGAACTGGTGCGCCACGGCTTTCGCCGCAGCGGCACGTTCACGTATCGCCCGCATTGCGACAACTGCCAGCAGTGCGTTCCGGCGCGCGTGGTGGTCAAGGATTTTCAGAGCACGCGCTCGCAGCGCCGCAGCTGCAAGCAGCATTACGAGCTAAAGGCCACGCTGCATACCCTGCAAGACAAGCCGGAGTATTTCGAGTTGTATTGCCGCTACCAGCAAGCGCGCCACCGCGACGGCGGCATGGACGATGATGACCCGGAGCAATACCGCAGCTTCCTGCTACAAAGCCAGGTCGATACGCTGCTGGTGGAATTCCGCGAGGGCGACATCCTGCGCATGGTGAGCGTGATCGATGTGCTGCAGGACGGCTTGTCGGCGGTCTATACTTTCTACGACCCCGTAGTGCCGCACAGCAGCTACGGCACTTACAACGTGCTGTGGCAGATCGAACTGTGCCGCAAGTTGCAACTGCCTTATCTGTATCTCGGTTACTGGATAGAGGGCAGCCGCAAGATGGCGTACAAGGCTCACTTCCAGCCGCTGCAAGGTTTGCGGGATGATGTGTGGCAAACCATCTTGAGTAAAAACTGCGCATGAATATCTACGGCGGATTCTGCTGGTGTGTGGGTGCGAATTCATTCGCACGAATATTGTGTTGCGTGCGAATGAATTCGCACCTACAAACACCCTAACCTCGGGAGTTAAAATGATTATTCGCCTCACCGCCTACGTCGCCGCGCTGCTGCTGTTGCCGCCGCTGGCGCTCTCGCTCGCCGGTCTTGATTGGGTTGCACCCGCGCCCATCGCGGGCGCAGCCTGGTTGCCCGCCTTGTTCGGCACCCTCGCTCTGCTCGCTTTCGGTCTGCTGCTCGACACGCTCAACTTGCGCCGCAGCGGCCACAGCCTGTTGCGCGAGCAACGCGGTTTTCTGCTGTGGAGCGGCGTGGCCGGGGCAATCATTTGCTTGCTGCTCGCTTATCTGAATCTGTTCGCAAGCGCGTGGTTCATTCCCGTCAGTCCGGTCGCCTCGTTGCTGCTGGCCGCGCTGTGCGGCGCGGCGCTGTTGCCCACCGTGTTGCTCACCCGTTTGTGGCTGGCCGGTCTGTTGCACTTGAACACGCGCAGATTCGCGCTCCCCGCCTTGCCCGCCGAAACCGCCGCCTACATGCTGCTGCTGGCGGCACTGGGCGGGTTGTTTTGCGGCACGGTTTGGCCGGAATATTTGGGCTGGCTATTCTGGCTAGCGCCGTTGCTGCTGCTCGTCGCGCTGCAACTGCTATGGCTGGAGAGCACCGTATTTACTGGCTTGCCGCAAGGCGACTGGAGTCGCATTTTGCTGGGTGCACTCTCCGGCATCGTGGTCGGCGGCCTCGCGCTGGCGGTTTATGATGCGAGCGGAGGCGCGCTGTTATTTTCCGCGACGGTGTGGCAACTATCCGCCTATCTCGCCGTATTCGGCCTGCTCTGTTTGCAACTCGGCGATGTCGTCGCCGAACATTGGCGCGGCAAGCCGCGCGGCCAAGTGTTCAAGAAAAAACCGTTTCCCATTCCCGTCGTCACCAAGAGAGATTTATAGATGTTCCAATTACTCCGCCCCGCCCTGTTCGCCCTCAACCCCGAGACCGCCCACCACGCCACTCTCGATGCGCTGAAAGCCGCGCATTGCCTGGGCACGCTGCCTCTGGTGGTGAAACGTCCGCAAAATGATCCGCGCACGGTGATGGGACTGACCTTCCCCAACCCGGTAGGACTGGCCGCAGGCCTGGACAAGAACGGCGGCTACATCAACGCACTGGCCGCGCTCGGTTTCGGCTTCATCGAAATCGGCACGGTCACCCCGCGCCCGCAACCGGGCAATCCCAAGCCGCGCATGTTCCGCCTGCCGCAAGCGCAGGCCATCATCAACCGCATGGGCTTCAACAACGACGGCGTGGACGCGCTGGTCGAAAACGTGAAGCGCGCCAACTTCAAAGGCATCCTCGGCATCAACATCGGCAAGAACGCCGACACCCCCATCGAGAAAGCGGCGGACGATTACCTGATCGGTCTGCGCAAGGTTTATGCGCACGCCAGCTACGTCGCCATCAACATCTCCTCGCCCAACACCAAGAACCTGCGCCAGTTGCAGGGCGGCGACGAACTGGATGCGCTGCTGGGACAACTGAAAGCGGAGCAGGAAAAACTCGCGCAGCAACACGGCAAGTACGTGCCGCTGGCAGTGAAGATCGCGCCCGACCTCGACAGCGACCAGATCAAACAAATCGCCGCCCTGCTCATCAAACACCGCATCGACGGCGTGATCGCCACCAACACCACGCTGTCGCGCGAAGGCGTGCAAGGTCTGCCGCACGGCAACGAGGCAGGCGGCTTAAGCGGCGCACCCGTGCGCGAAAAATCCACTGCCGTCATCCGCCAACTCGCCGCCGAACTGCACGGCGCGCTGCCCATCATCGGCGTGGGCGGCATCCTCAAAGGCGAACATGCGCTGGAGAAAATGCAGGCCGGTGCGGCTCTGGTGCAGATGTACAGCGGCATGGTGTATCGGGGGTGGGATTTGATCGCGGAGTGTGCGTCGGCGGTTAAAGCCAAATAATCCAAAAATTTCCATTTACCCGTCATTCCCGCGAAAGCGGGAATGACGATTCAACTCCAAAGAAAATTTACAACCACCCCGACTTCTTGAACCGGTAGTACAAAACTCCGCAAATCGCCAGAATCAAAAACAGCGCCATCGGGTAGCCATAGACCAGCGACAATTCCGGCATGTGCTGGAAGTTCATGCCCCAGATGCCGGCGAAGGCGGTGGCGACGGCGAAGATGCCGGCCCAGGCGGCGAGGCGTTTGTTCACTTCGTTCTGTTCGATGGAGACGGTGGACTGGCACACCAGGATGGCGGTGGTAATGGTGTCGCGTATCGCGTCTATGGTGGCGTTGATGCGCGTCAGGTGGTCGAACACGTCGCGGAAATATTCCTGCGTGGTGGCGCACACCGGCGGCACGCGCCCGCCGTGCAATCTGCCGGACGCTTCCATCAGCGGCATCACCGCATGTTTGAGCACCACCACTTTGCGTTTGAGTTGGTACAGTTGTTCGATATTGGTGAGCGCGGCATCCTTGTCGAACAGATGTTCTTCGATGGATTCCAGTTGCGACTCGAACTCGTCTATCACCGGAAAATAACTGTCCACCACCGCGTCCATCAGCGCGTACAACACGAAGCCCGATCCCAGTTGCAGCAGCTCCGGTTCGCGTTCGCAACGCTCGCGCACGCCGTGCAAATCGCGCGCGCTGCGGTTGCGGATGGAAAGAATGAAATTGCGTCCGACGAAGATGCTGATTTCGCCCAGCGTCAGATCGGGATGGCCGATTTCCACCAGATGCATCACCACGAACAGCGTGTCGCCGTATTCCTCTATCTTGGGGCGCTGGTGGCCGTGGCTCGCATCCTCGATCGCCAGATCGTGCAGCGCGAATTCTTCCTGCATTTTTTCCAGTTCGACATCGGTGGTGTCGCGCAACGCCACCCACACGAAACACTCTTTGCGTTCGAGGTAATCGCTGATTTCTTCGACGGTGATGTCGGCGAGTTTCACGCCGTTCTGGTAGGCAACGCAGTTGATTAGCATGGCGGTTTAATCCGGTTGTTAGTCAAATCAGGCGGCTCGTTTCAGCCCGTCCATCTCGAACGGAATCCCGGCGCGGCAACCCTGTTGCGTGCCGCGCTGGCGCAGTTCGAATTCGATACCGTTCAGCACATTCCATTTTTCCGCGCACCAAGCGGGAGCCAGCAACACGTCGCGCGACGCGGTAGCGGTCACGCGGTGGTAAACGATATGTTCCGGGGTGCGCTCGATCAGGTTGGCCGCCATGCCGATGTAGTCCGCGCGCGACAGCGGAAGGTATTCGCCCTGCCGCCATTGATGCGCCAACAGCGTGTGCTTCACCACATGCAAAGGATGCAGCTTGAGTCCGTCCACCCCGATTTGCAGCACGCTGTCCAGCGTGGCATGACAGTGCGCTTCGGTTTCTCCGGGCAGGCCGACGATCAGGTGGGTGCACAAGGGAATGCCGCGCCGCCGCGCCGCCAACGCGGTGGCTTCATATTCGGCGAAGGTATGGCCGCGATTGACCCGCGCCAGCGTGTTGTCGAAGGCGGACTGCAACCCCAATTCCAGCCACACTTCCAACCCTTGATCGCGGAAGCGGTCGAGCAAATCCAGCACCTCGGCCGACACGCAATCGGGGCGAGTGCCCACGGCGATGCCCACCATGTCCGGCTCTTGCAGCGCTGCGCGGTACAGCGCTTCCAAGGCTTCGATCTTGGCGTAGGTGTTGGTGTAGGCCTGAAAATAGGCGATGAATTTTTGGGCGCGGGTGCGCCTGGCAATGGCGCGCCGCGCCTTGGCGATCTGCGCGGCGAGGTCGAGACGCGCATCGGCATCCGGGCTGAACGAAACGTTGTTGCAGAAAGAGCAGCCGCCGCGCCCTTTGCTGCCGTCGCGGTTGGGGCAGGTGAAACCGGCATCGAGCGCGATCTTGTGCACCCGCTCGCCGTGGCGGCGCAGCAGATCCTGACCGAAAGTATTGACTCTGCTGGAAAGAATCATGGGAAGTAAAAGTTCATTTCTTGAAACAGGGTATTCGCTTGCGCGGAAGCCGCAGGATACCTCAAGGCGCGGCCTGCCGGAGCGAATCGCATGCTGTGATTTTAGTTTACCGCAGATTGAATACGCTGTAGATGCCCGTATTTACCTCGAAGAGGTTCTTGCACCCTGTGGGTGCTGGCTCGCGGGCATGCCGCACACCGTGCGCGAGTTTTTACAGCATTTTTATGTTCGGGCTGGAATAATGCCGCCGCATGAATCCCGCTTCGCCCACGCCGCCCCCGCATTTTGCCGAGATCCTTAATTCGCTCGGGCATCCGCGCAACGCCATCGCGCGCATGGCCTGGATGGTGGCGATATGCGGCCTGGTCACGCTGCTGGCCTGGCCGCTGCATAAAGTGATTGATCCCGCCAACGTCGCCATGCTGTATGTGCTTGCCGTGGCGCTGGTCGCGCTGCGCGCCGGAAAAATTGCGGCAATCATGGCGGCATTCCTCAGCACCGCGCTGCTCGATTTCTTTTTCATGTTTCCCCGGTTTACGTTCACCGTGGGCGATGTGCAACATGTCGTCACGCTGGCGGTGATGCTGGTGGTGGCGCTCATCGTCGGCAATCTCACCATCGTGCTGCAACGCCAGACCGTCGCCGCCGTCGAGCGCGAGCGCCAGGCTCACGCCTTGTACCAGTTCGCCAGCCAGCTTGCCGGAGCGACGACGCTGGAACAGGTGAACAATGCCACGCGCGATTTTCTGCATCAGTCTCACAACGGTCGCAGCGTGCTGCTGATGCGCGGCGACGACAAGCTGCTTCCGCTCGAACCGTCGCATCATCTGCAAAGCGAACTGCAATCCGCCGCCGCAATCGCCGCGTTGCGCCTGCAACAAACGCGGCATGCGCAGGAGGGAAATGATTACTGGCTGTTCCTGCCGCTGCACGGCTCGACCTACGTCCGGGGCGTGCTCGCCATTGATTTCGGCGATGCGGTTCCCGCCACTGTCTGCGCGCAGCAGGCGCTGTACGAAGCCATCGCTGCGCTGGTCGCCATCGCCGCCGAACGCCTGCATTTCGTCGAGGTGGCGCAGCGCACACAGTTGCAGATGACCGACGAACGCCTGCGCAGCGCCATCCTCGCCGCGCTGTCGCACGACATCCGCACCCCGCTCACCGTGCTCTACGGCATGGCTGACGCGCTGGCGCTGGCGCAATTGCCCGCCGCCGCGAGAGAAACCGTGGCGGCGATGCGCGAGCAGGCATTGCGCCTGAACAGCATGGTATCCAATCTGCTGGACATGGCCAAGTTGCGCGCCGGAAATATTCGCCCGAACATGGAATGGCAGCCGCTGGAAGAAGTGATAGGAGCCAGCATCAAACTGCTGGGCGATGCGCTGGCGCAACATCCGGTAAAAGTCAGCCTGCCCGCAGATATGCCGCTGCTGAAATTCGATGCCGTGCTGCTGGAGCGCGTGCTGTGCAACCTGCTGGAGAACGCCGCCAAATATGCGCCGCCCGCTTCGTCCATCGGCATCGGCGCGCGAGTCGCCGACGGCTTCGCGCACATCAGCGTGCGCGACACTGGCCCCGGTTTTCCGCCGCACAAACTGGGCAAAGTGTTCGACCTGTTCGAGCGCGGCGAAACGGAATCCCTCGTGCCCGGCGTGGGGCTTGGGCTGGCGATCTGCCGCAGCATCGTAGCCGCGCACGGCGGCGAAATCCGCGCCGAAAATTGCGGCGGCGCATGCGTGACCTTCACCCTGCCGCTGGGCGAGCCGCCCGTTATCGAAACAGAAGAGAGCGATGACTAAAAACAAAAAAACTAGCCACAGAGAACACAGAGATCACAGAGAAAGAAGTGGCTCGACTACCTGTTGCGGGTTTACCAGAAGAGTCATTCGCACACACGAATCAAATGCAATGGTTTTCTCTGTGGCCTCTGTGTTCTCTGTGGCAAATAGTTTTTTGCACTATGTCTGATTCAGCCGTCATCTTGTTAATCGAAGACGAAGCGCAAATCCGCCGCTTCGTGCGCAAGGCGCTCGAAGATGAAGGCCATCAGGTGCTGGAATGCGCCACGCTGGCGCACAGCATGGCGCACGTGCATGAGTCGAAACCGCAACTCGCCGTTCTCGACCTCGGCCTGCCGGACGGCGACGGCATCAGTTTTATCCGCGAGCTGCGCACGCAGTCGGCGCTGCCGGTGCTGGTGCTTTCCGCGCGCTCGGCGGAGGGCGAAAAAATCCGCGCGCTGGACGCGGGTGCGGACGACTATCTGACCAAACCGTTTTCCATCGGCGAACTGCTGGCGCGCGTGCGCGCTTTGTTGCGGCGCAACAAAGCAGAAAATAGCGCGCCCGAATCGGCATTCAGTTTCGGCGAAGTCCAAGTCGATCTGGTGCGCCGCCAGGTCGCGCGCCGGGGCAACCTCGTGCATCTCACGCCCATCGAATACCGGCTGCTGTGCGCCATGTTATCCGACGCGGGCAAAGTGCTGACCTACCGCCACCTGCTGCGCGCGGTGTGGGGCAACGCGCACAGCGAGAGCAACCATTACCTGCGCATCTACGTCAGCCACCTGCGGCAAAAGCTGGAAGACGACGCGGCGCAACCGAAACATTTTTTGACGGAGACCGGAGTGGGTTACCGGTTCCAAATTTGAAACGGAATTATTTGCCGATTGGCTCAGTTTTGTCGGTGCGAATTTATTCGCACCGACAAACACCTTAACAAGGAGTTTCAACATGTCTCAACCAAGCAAAGCCTCAACCGGCGTTTTGGCCCTCGCCGCGCTCGGCGTAGTCTATGGCGACATCGGCACCAGCCCGCTGTACGCCTTCAAGGAAGCCTTCGCCGGAGCGCACGGATTAGCGCCGACCGAACCGAATGTGCTGGCGACGTTGTCGGCGATGTTGTGGGCGATGATGCTCATCATCTCGGTCAAATACGTGTGGGTGATGCTGCGTTTCGACAACGAAGGCGAGGGCGGCGTGCTGGCGTTGGCCGCCTTGGCGAACCGCTCGGTCGAAGACGCGTCCAGATGGAAAAAACTGATCGCCACGGCGGGCATTTTTGCGGCGGCCTTGTTTTACGGCGACGCGCTGATTACTCCGGCGATCTCGGTGCTGTCGGCGGTAGAAGGATTGAGTGTGGCCGCGCCCGCGCTGGAACAGCTCATTATCCCGGTCACCGTCGGCGTGCTGGTCGGACTGTTCTTTATCCAGCGCCACGGCACGGGCAGCATGGGTAAATTGTTCGGCCCCGTTACCCTGCTGTGGTTCGCCGCGCTGGCCGTGCTGGGCGCGATCAGCATCGCGCAAAATCCCGTGGTGTTGAACGCCATCAATCCGCTGTACGCCATCAATTTCGCGGTCGAACATCCGGCGGGCATGTTCCTGCTGTTGTCCGCCGTATTCCTCGCGCTCACCGGCGGCGAAGCGCTGTATGCGGACATGGGACACTTCGGCGCGAAGCCGGTGCGGCTGGCGTGGTTCGGCCTGGTGTGTCCGGCGCTGCTCATCAACTATTTCGGCCAGGGCGCGCTGGTGCTGCGTTCTGCGGACGCGATCCAGAATCCGTTCTACCTGATGTCGCCCGAATGGTTCACGTTACCGCTGGTGGCGCTGGCCACCGCCGCCACGGTGATCGCCTCGCAGGCCACCATCTCCGGCGCGTATTCGATGACGCTGCAAGCCATGCGCATGGGCTACCTGCCGCGCCTGTTCATCCAGCACACCTCCGATTCGGAACGCGGACAAATCTATATTCCGGCGGTGAACTGGATGATGCTGGCCGGCGTGATTATTCTGGTATTTGAATTCCGTTCATCGGGCGCGCTGGCCGCCGCTTACGGCATCGCCGTGTCCGGCACCATGATTATCACCACCCTGCTCACCTTCTTCGTGGCGCTGACGCTGCCGGGCCGGATACGCACTTTCCTGTTGCCCGCGTTGCTGGTATTCGCGCTGCTGGAACTGATGTTCTTCGGCTCCAACCTGTCCAAGCTGTTCCACGGCGGCTGGATGCCGCTGCTGTTCGGACTGTTCCTGTTCCTGCTGCTTTCCACCTGGAAAAAAGGCAGCTCGCTGATCGCCAAGCAGCGGCGCAAACTGGACATTCCGATGGCGATATTCACCTCCAGCACGCATTCCGAAATTCCGCGCGTCGAAGGCACGGCCATCTATCTGACCGCCGATCCCAACTTCGTCCCCAGCGCCCTGTTCCACAACCTCAAACACTTCAAAGTGCTGCACGAACAAACGCTGTTCCTGCACGTGATCACCGCCGACGTGCCCCACATTGCCGCCGCAGATCGCATGGAAGTGCAACGGATCGCACCGGGCATGTACAACGTCGCGCTGCATTACGGCTTCCGCCAGGAAGTGGACATCCCGCACGCGCTGAAAGGCCTGGCCACGCGCGGCGTAAAACTCGAAGCGATGAACACCACCTACTTCATCGCCCGCTCCAACGTGGCCGACGGCCCCGGCGGCATGCCCGCCTGGCGCAGCGCCCTGTTCGGCTGGATGACCCGCCAATCGGAAGGCGCGGCCAGCTTCTTCAATTTGCCTGCGAATCAGGTGGTGGAGTTGGGGACGAAGGTGATGCTGTAGTTGAGCCGAAAAATAAAATCAACTTGCCCGCAAGCCAATAAACACGGTCATCTCCATTTAGCGATTGATGTAGATCCCCTATTGACGGGCATATACATAAAGTCGGGCTAGTAAAATCGACGTATGCGCAAAGGCATATTGCGAAACCGCACTGTATCTACGGCGCTAAATGCCGTAGATACACGCGACCTTGAAATTCAACAGTAAATTAACGAACGCAGACTGTATCGGAACCTTCGATCGGAACCCCATTCTTCAATTGTCCGCTCAGTTCCAGCAATGTGCTGCCCTCACTGATCCCGGTTGCATCCCCTCGGAACTCGCACACTAAGTCATAGAACCCGTCATGGTTCGTGTCATGCACCTTGCAGGATTTGTTGCTTTCGCCCTTATCTCTGCCGCGCCCTTCTTCACGCCGGTCTTTTCCTTGTTTACCTTCGTCCCCATGCACCTGAACGGTCATATCCGCAAGACTAAGACTGGCAGTGTTGATTTGTTTCACATCCACATTAGCGTTGCCCAATATTGTCACGTGCAACTGCTCGTGCTTATGGTTTTCAATGCATTTGCGTTTGTGTTCACCTTCGTTCTTGATGTCGATAGCCACTTTAAGTGCGCCTTGGGTGATGACACGTATCCAATCCCCAGGCTGGGAAGCTGCCATAAGCAAGTCAATTGAATTGCCGGAAACCGTATAACAATCGTCAGGATTAGCTGAAACGCATTTTCTATGCAAATACTGGGTTGATGTTTCCAAACCGCGAGCATTGAATGGCGCTGCATTCATACAACCGGGGGTGGAGGGCGAAGGGCTGACGAGGTAGTTAGTCGAAGGCGCACCCAATAATGAGGAAGAAGCCGCTTCATATATTCCGCCCGAATCGGACATCACTGCGACAATCGGTTTCTTGAATATCCAGATAGCTTCTTGTTGAGCTGAGCTGATCGAAACAGGTAGGTTAAGAAAGATCATATGGCTATCTACCACGGTGCCTGCCGGAATAACCACGCCATCATCTGCATAGAGCGGTGCACTCAACAACACCCCCTGCGCTTCATCAAATCCAACCTGCCCTCCTGCTGTTGCGCATCCATCCAGCACATCCGACGGGGCAGAAATTATTGCCGGAGCCGCAGGCGCAGCCGGAATCCCGGTCAACACATTTGCAGAGACTGTCACATTCGTGATGGCGGCTTGCACCTGAGCAACGCATCCCAACAAAATCGCGCTAACCATAATTATTCGATTCGTTTTTTTCATTTCTAAAATCTCCCTATTTTTTTCCATTTGAAATGATGACCATGAGACTTGCGAAGCACTGTTTCTGCGAAAAATCGGCCCAAAAGACCACACCTGCGCAAATGGCATTCTATACAAATGCCACACCTGCGCAAATAAATCATTGATTATGCATATTGAATATTTTTTAATACGACTTATCTGAAGCCTACAATCAAATGAAGTCACCGATATTCAGGCACACTGCAATTTGCCAATTGACAAGCAACTAGTGCAAGAAAAGTTATTAAATCCACATCCCCGCCGCAACACAGGTTATATGCTTATAGCCCGTCTGCGGTTGAAGCTGCCTCTGTTTCGGCGGATAATCCGCGCCTCTCTGGAAGTGGCCATTTCAAATGACTGAATACTTACTCATCCTCGTCAGCACGGTGTTTGTGAACAACATCGTGATGGTGAAGATTCTCGGGTTGTGCCCGTTCATGGGCGTGTCCAAAAAGCTGGAAGCCGCCGTGGGCATGGGCTTGGCGACGACGTTCGTGTTGACGCTGGGTTCGGGGGCGAGTTATCTGATCCAGCATTATGTGCTGGGCCCGGAACTGGCTTATCTCACCACGCTGTCGTTCATCGTGATCATCGCCGGGATCGTGCAGTTCACCGAGATGGCGATCAAAAAAACCAGTCCCGATCTGTATCAGATTCTCGGCATTTATCTGCCGCTGATTACCACCAACTGCGCGGTGCTGGGCATCCCGCTGCTCAACGTGCAGGCCAAGCATGATTTCATCGAGTCGCTGCTGTTCGGCTTCGGCGGTGCGCTGGGCTTTACATTGGTGATGGTGTTGTTCGCCGGTATCCGCGAACGGTTGGAAGGCGCGGACGTGCCGGGTATCTTCAAAGGTTCGGCCATCGCCATGGTTACCGCCGGTTTGATGAGTTTGTCGTTCATGGGATTCTCGGGGCTGGTGAAATGATTTCAAAAAATTTATTCGGCGCTGGCGACTCCAATATTTCACGGCATTGTGCTTTTTTTGTAGGTGCGAATTTATTCGCACAAATAACGTGCGATGTGCGAATAAATTCGCACCTACAAACACCCCAATCGAGATTTTCTAAATGATTTCTGCGCTGTTGGTGATGATCGGCATCTCTTTGTTGCTGGGCGCAGTGCTGGGTTATTCCGCGATCAAGTTCAAGGTCGAAGGCAATCCGCTGGTGGAAAAAATCGACGCGGTATTGCCGCAGACGCAATGCGGCCAGTGCGGCTACCCCGGCTGCATGCCCTACGCCGAAGCCATCGCCAAAGGCGAAGCCGACATCAACCTGTGTCCGCCCGGCGGCGAGGAAGGCATCCGCAAACTGGCCGAATTGCTGGGCGTGGATTTCAAGCCTTTCGGCGAAGGGGCGGGACCGCGCGCCAAGGCCGTGGCGTTCATCGACGAGAACACCTGCATCGGTTGCACCCTGTGTTTGCAAGCCTGCCCGGTGGATGCCATCGTCGGCGCGGCGAAACAAATGCACACCATCATTGCTTCCGAATGCACGGGCTGCGAGTTGTGCCTCGCGCCCTGTCCGGTGGATTGCATCAGCATGCAAACGATTCCCCAACACATCGGCAACTGGAAATGGCAGTACCCCACCCATTCCATCGTTCAGGTGGCCGCACGATGAGAAAACTTTTCAAATTCCACGGCGGCGTACATCCGCCCACGCATAAAACCGAATCGTCGCGCACGCCGATCGTGCAAGCCGCGATGCCAAGCAAACTGGTGATTCCGCTGCATCAGCACGTGGGCAACCGCGCCGTGCCAACGGTGCAAGTCGGCGAGCGCGTGCTCAAAGGGCAAATCATAGGCCGCCCGGAAGGCCGCCTGTCCAGCGCGGTGCATGCTTCCACTTCGGGCACGGTAAGCGCAGTGGATATGCAAGTCGTGGCGCATTTTTCTGGCTTGCCCGATTTGTGCGTGACCATCATCCCCGACGGCAAGGACGAATGGATCGCGCACAGCGGCATGGATTACAAGCAAACGCCGCACAGCGAATTGCGCCAGCGTTTGCGCGAGGCGGGCATCGTCGGTCTGGGCGGCGCGGTGTTCCCCAGCGACATGAAATCGTATTCGCACAAACACAAAATCAAGACACTGGTGCTCAACGGCGCGGAGTGCGAGCCGTACATCACCTGCGACGATTTGCTGATGCGCGAACGCGCCAACGAAATCCTGCGCGGCGCGGAAGTGTTGCGCGAATTGCTGTACGCGGAAGAAGTGCTGATCGGCATCGAGGACAACAAGCCGGAAGCCATCGCCGCCATGCGACAAGCGGTGGCGGACGACGGCCACGCGCGCATGGAAGTGATCGCCGTGCCCACGCTGTATCCGGGCGGCGGCGCGAAGCAGTTGATCCGCGTGCTCACCGGCATCGAAGTCGCGGCGGGCGTGCGCTCCACCGAAAAAGGCGTGCAATGTTTCAACGTGGCCACCGCCTATTGTGCCTGGCGCGCGATCACTTTCGGCGAACCGCTGCTGTCGCGCATCGTCACCGTCACCGGCAACGTCGAACGCGCACAAAATTTCGAGGTATTGCTCGGCACACCAGTCGATGAACTGGTGGCGCAGGCAGGCAGCAAAGCGGACACCTACAAACACATCATGGGCGGGCCGATGATGGGTGTGGATTTGCCGTCCGGTGCGGTGGGCGTGACCAAGGCCACCAACTGCATCATCGAAGCTTCGCAAGCCATGTTCCCGCCGCCGCAAGCGGCCATGCCCTGCATCCGCTGCGCGCGTTGCGCCGCCGTGTGCCCGGCGGAATTGCAGCCGCAGGATATGTACTGGTTCGCCAAGGGCAAGGATTTCGGCAAGACGCAGGAATTCCATCTGTTCGATTGCATCGAGTGCGGCGCGTGCGCCTACGTGTGCCCCAGCCACATTCCGCTGGTGCAGTATTACCGTTTTGCCAAGAGCGAAATCTGGCAGCGCGAGCAGGAGCAGCAAGCCGCCGAAGTCGCGCGCGAACGCCACGAGTTTCACATGCTGCGCATCGAGCGCGAGAAACAGGAAAAGGCCGAACGTCTGGCGCAAAAAGAAAAAGCCGCGCTGGCCGCGAAACCCGCCGCACCAACGCCGTTGCCTGTTGCCGCCGATCCGAATGCCGACCCGGAAAACACCCTGCAAATGCGCATTGATTCCGCCGTCGCCCACTCCAACATGCAAATGCGCATTGATGCCGCAGCGGCGCGCGCCAAAGAACAAGTCGCCACCGAGCAACCGAAAAACACCGATGCGCTGACACCGCAACAGCAGGCGGAAATCGCCGAAATTGAAGCGCGCCGCGCCAAGTTCCACGAGATCGCCTCACATCCCGGCGCGGACGACGAGTCGCCGAAACAATAGTTAAATGCCAAGTGAGCCACGGATGAAATCATTGTCACTGAACTGCACGCACTACTCCCTTCTCCCGCAGGCGGGAGAAGGGTTGGGGATGAGGGTCTATGAGTTACAGTAAAAGTGATTGTTACCCGGCACCCCTAACCCTCTCCCGCCTGCGGGAGAGGGAATCTGCACCAATCCAACGGACAAAATAGCCATGTGGTCATCGCCCTTCATCACTACCCCCACCAGCGTCAGCCAGATCATGCTGCGCGTACTGCTGGCGCTGATTCCCGGCATCGCGCTGTACGTGTGGTATTTCGGGCCGGCGATTCTGGTGTCTCTCACACTGGCTTCGATCACCGCGCTGGCGACCGAAGCGATCATGCTCAAGCTGCGCAACCGTCCGCTCAAGCCGTTCCTGTCCGACAACAGCGCGCTGATCACCGGCTGGCTGCTGGCGCTGTCCATTCCCGCGCTCGCGCCGTGGTGGCTGATCGTGGTCGGCACCGCGTTCGGCATCGTGATCGCCAAGCATCTGTATGGAGGGCTGGGCAACAACGTGTTCAATCCGGCGATGATCGGTTATGCGGTGCTCATCATTTCCTTCCCGGCGCACATGACCCACTGGATTTCGCCGAACACGCTGGGCGGTATCGGTTTATCGTTTGTCGAGCAATTGAATTACACGTTCAACGGTGTGCTGCCCGGCGGGTTGAAGCTGGACGCGGTGACCATGGCCACGCCGCTGGACACGCTGAAGACGCAGCTGCATCTCGGGCTGTCGGTCGATGTCATCCGCGACATGCCTATCTTCGGTTATCTCGGCGGCAAGGGCGGCGAGATGGTCGCCATCGGTTTCGCGGTCGGCGGTGCGTATCTGCTGCTGACGCGCGTCATCAGTTGGGTGATCCCGGCCACTTACCTCGGCACGCTGTTCGCCATCGCCGCCATCTTCCATCTGGCCGATCCCGCGCACTATGTCGCGCCGCTGTTCCACTGGTTCTCCGGCGCTGCGATGCTAGGCGCGTTCTTTATCTACACCGACCCCATCGGCAGCCCCACCACGCATAGAGGCCAAGTGATCTACGCCGCCGGTGCAGCGCTGCTCACCTATCTGATCCGCACCTTCGGCGGCTTCCCCGACGGCGTGGCGTTCGCCGCCGTGCTGATGAACATCTGCGTGCCGCTGATCGACGCTTACTCGCAACCCAAAGTGTTCGGCAAAAAAGGAGACGGCAAATGAAGCGCATCGCCCGTTCCACTTTGCAGACCGCCGTCAATCTGGTGTTCTTCGCCGTGATCGGCACGGCCATTCTGGCTTCGACTTATTTCATGACGCACGACGCGATCGTGAAAAGCGAGCAGGCGGAAAAGATGAAGCTCATCACCCAGATCGTGCCGCCGACGATGTTCGACAACGACATCATTCACGACACGATAAGCATTCCCGCCGACCCGCTGCTGAACAATGACGACACCACGCTCGCCTACCGCGCGCGCCTCAAAGGTGAGCCGTCGGCGGTGGTGCTGGAAGCCATCGCGCCGGACGGTTACAGCGGCAAGATATTTTTGATTCTGGCGGTGCACGCCAACGGCGAACTGGCCGGGGTGCGCGTGGTGACGCACAAGGAAACGCCGGGGCTGGGCGATTACATCGACATCCAGAAAAGTCCGTGGATCAAAAATTTCGACGGCAAATCGCGCGCGCTTTACAAAGACGACGACTGGAAAGTGAAGAAGGACGGCGGCAAGTTCGACTACATGGCCGGTGCCACCATCACGCCGCGCGCCGTGGTCAAAGCGGCGCACAAGGCATTGATGTATTTCGACGCGAACCGCGACAAACTGTTTGCTGAAAATGCGGCGAAGACGGAGGAAACGAAATGAACCTTCAACAATACAAAGACATTTTCTTGAACGGCCTGTGGAAACAGAATGCCGGTATCGTGCAACTGCTCGGCCTGTGCCCGTTGCTGGCAGTGAGCAGCACGGTGGTGAACGGTGTGAGCCTCGGTCTGGCGACCACGCTGGTGATGACGCTCAGCAGCGGTTCCATCGCCCCCATCCGCAGCTATGTGCCGAACGAAATCCGCATTCCGGTATTCATCCTCATCATCGCGGTGCTGGTCACCGTGGTGCAATACCTGATGAATGCCTATATGTACGGCCTGTTCGTGGTGCTGGGCATTTTCATCCCGCTGATCGTCACCAACTGCATCGTGCTGGCGCGCGTGGAAGCGTTCGCCTCCAAGAACGATGCGCTGTCTTCCGCGCTGGACGGCTTCGCCATGGGGCTGGGGCTGACCGCCGTGCTCGGCGTGCTGGGCGCGATGCGCGAACTGATCGGCAAAGGCACGCTGTTCTCCGGTATCGACCTCGCGCTGGGCGACTCGGCCAAAGACCTGGTTTTGCACGTCATCCCCAACTACCACGGCTTCCTCATCGCCATCCTGCCGCCCGGCGCGTTCATCGGGCTGGGCTGCATCATCGCGTGGAAGAACTGGCTCAGCTTGCGCGCCGCGAAAAAGCGCAAAGACGTGATCGCTCCCGCACCGATTGACGGCGGCTGCTCACCCGCGACGCATTAACCGCAGGGCTGGTATCGTGCAGTAAAATGCCTGCCAGTTTCACAGGAGCAATACATGCGCATCTCCAGCACTCAAGCCGAACAAGCAGTCGCCATTATCCGCAGCACGCTTGGCGCGGAAGCGGCTGTGTGGCTGTTCGGTTCGCGCACAGACGATGCCAAGCGCGGCGGCGATGTGGATTTGTACGCGGAGACCTCCTTGCCCGGCGTGTTGCTGGACGAAACAGTTCACGCGAAAATCGCGCTGAACGATTTGTTCGGGCGCTCGGTGGATCTGGTCGTCAACAATCACCGCAAGTCCCGCCCCATCTATCAAATCGCACGTGAAGAAGGGATTCGGCTGGCATGAAAACCCATCTGCAATTGATCGCATCGCGCCTCGCGCAACTGGACAAGTTGCGCGCTTATTTGATTCACGCCACCGGCAAGATCGAAGAATGCGGGATACTGAAAAAAAATCCCGCGCAATATTCGCTGGATGATTCCAATCATCTCGCCGCATTCCGCATGCGCGTGTCGGAGTTTCAGGAACATCTCGGCAAGCTGCTGGCCTCCATTGCCCGCGAGGAGGAAGTCGCGTACAGCGGATTCTCCGATGTGCTGGCTTTCGCCGAAAAGGCCGGGATTATCGGCAGCGAATCCGCTTGGAAAGAAATCCGCGAGGTACGCAACCAGATCAACCACGAGTACGAAGACGATCCCGAAGCGCTGGCCGAGATTATCAAGAAAATGGTGGGCAGCATCCCCGCTTTGCTGCAATGGCAAGCAGATGCTGGCAGCTACTGCCAGTCCAAATTCAAATTGGACAAACACGCTTCGTGAACCCCGCTAAACGCCGCGAGATTTTTTTACGGCTGCAAGCAGCCAATCCGCACCCGACTACCGAACTGAAACACACTTCGCCGTTCGAGTTATTGGTGGCGGTAATCCTGTCGGCGCAGGCCACCGACAAGAGCGTCAACCTCGCCACGCGCGAACTGTTTCCCGTCGCCAACACGCCACAAACCATCCTCGATCTGGGTGAAGACGCGCTGCGCGAATACGTGCAGCGCATCGGCTTGTATCAAACCAAAAGCAAACACATCATGCAGATGTGCCGCATGCTGGTCGAACTGCACCACGGCCAGGTGCCGCATACGCGCGAGGCGCTGGAAGCCTTGCCCGGCGTGGGCCGCAAGACCGCCAACGTGATGCTCAACACCGCCTTCGGCCAGCCCGCCATCGCCGTCGATACCCACATTTTCCGCATCAGCAACCGCATCGGCTTGGCACCCGGCAAAGATGTATTTGAAGTCGAAAAGAAACTAATGAAAGTCGTGCCCGACGAATTCAAACTCGATGCGCACCACTGGCTGATCCTGCACGGTCGCTATGTGTGCACGGCGAGGAAGCCAAAATGCCGCGAGTGCGTGATTCAGGATTTGTGCGAATTCAAGGAAAAGAACCTCGCCTGATGCCGTCAGACACCCCTGCCTCGCCCGCAGACCAATAAATACGCCACTCTCCAGCATGCGCATCATGCGGATCGCCTATTGACGGGCATCTTCACGGCATCATAGTACCCACTTTTCATTTGAGGTTTATTGCAAAATTGCGGTAGCATGATTCACAGCAAGATTAAGCGGCTCCAGACCGTCCAGCCGGTTTTCATCACAGGCTAACAACAATGAGTTCTTAAACTTCTTCAGGAGGAGTTCTGACATGGATGCTGAAATTTCGCTTGCCCATAAACATCACAAAACCGTGCCGCCGCACACGCTGGAAGTAGCGGATTTGCTGGTGGCTTATCTGGAACAAATCGGTGTTGAGTATGTGTTCGGCGTGCCGGGCGGCGCGATCGAACCGTTGTACAACGCGATGGCGCGCAGCCAGCGGCGCGGCGGTTTGCGGCCAATCGTGGCGCGGCATGAAGCGGGGGCGGCCTTCATGGCCGACGGTTATGCGCGCGAGACCGGGCGCTTGGGCGTGTGCTGCGCCACTTCCGGCCCCGGCTCGACCAATATGCTCACCGGCGTGGCCTGCGCCCACGACAACAACATTCCGCTGCTGGCGATCAGCGGTTTGCCGGTGCTGTCTTCCTTCGGCAAGGGCGCATTGCAGGAATCCTCCAGCACCGGGGTCAACGCCTTTGCCATGTTTCAACACTGCACCCGCTACAACGCCATGGTGTCCCATCCCAGCCAGTTCGAGCGCAAGCTGGCCAACGCGCTGATGACGGCGCACCAGGCTCCCGGCGGCGCGGTGCATCTGGCGATTCCGCTGGATATTTTGCGCGGCGCTGTGCCAAGCGTGACTCCCGCCTACGATCTGGCCGCCTTGTTCAAACACGAGCCCGTGCTGATTGACGAGCATGCGGTACTCCGTCTCAAGGACGAGCTAGAGCATAGCCCGCGCGTGGTGTTCCTGATCGGCGCGGCGTGCGGCGATGCCATCGAGGCGATCATGGAACTGGCCGAGCTGACCCGCGCATTGTTCGTCACCACGCCCGATGCAAAAGGCTTTATCAATCCGCTGCATCCGGCGTATTGCGGCGTTTTCGGTTTCGGCGGGCATCTCAGTGCCACCGAACTTTTAGCCAGCGCGCCGGACATCGTACTGGCATTCGGCACAGGATTCAGCGAACTCATCAGTCGCGGCTGGTGCGATTCCCTGCTCAACAACCGCTTGGTGCACATCGACAATTCGGAGGACAACCTGATGCGTTCGCCCATGGCCAAGCTGCATGTGCGCGGCCATATCCGCTCGACCTGCGACCATCTGATCGAACTGTTGAAAGCCGATGCTTACCGACCCAACATCCAACGCGCGGACAGCTATCAGGCCGGAGTCATGTTCGATTCGCCCGATAGTTACCATTCCGAAGTCGCGCCGATCAAACCGCAGCGCCTGATGAAAACCCTGTCCGAGCGCTGCCCGCCCACCACGCGCTTTCTCGCCGACATCGGCAACAGCATGGTGTGGACGGTGCATTATCTCCAGCCGCGCAACCGGCGGCTCAATCGGGGACAGCAGAATGCCGATGTGCAAAAGCCGGAACAGCGCTCGGGGCTGGCCAGTTGGCTGCGCGTGCTGATGGATTTTTGCCCTATGGGTTGGTCCATAGGCGCGGCAATCGGCACGGCGCGCGGTAACCCGAAAGATCCGGTGGTGTGCATCACGGGCGACGGCGCTTACCTGATGAGCGGGCAGGAGATCACCGTGGCGGTGATGGAGCAGCTTACGGTGGTGTTTGTGGTACTCAACGACAGCGCCTTGGGCATGGTCAGGCACGGGCAGCGCATCGCCAAGGCCGAATCCATAGGCTGCGAAATTTCGCCCGTCGATTACGGCAAACTTGCCGAAGCGATGAATATTCCCGCGCACGTGATCCGTTCGCCGCAAGAGTTGGACAAGCTCGATTTCGATGCGATGCTGCGCCGCAAAGGGCCGACCTTGCTCGACATCCGCGTTGACGCGGAAGAAGTGCCGCCCATCGGCGTGCGCATGAAATCTCTGGGAGCACTGCGATGACCATGGGCATCCATACCCGCATCTGGCAGGAAGAGCCGGAAGCCGACAATCCTTTCGCCGCGCGCGCCGCCTACTGCCGGGGCTACGACGTATATGGCGAATTGCTGGGACAAATCCGCTGGGTGGAAATGCTCGCCCTGCTGTTCCGCGATGAGGCGCTGAGCAAGGCCGAAGCCGATTTGCTGGAAGCGCTGGCCGTCGCCTTGGCCAACCCCGGCCCGCGCGATGCGGCGGTGCATGCCGCGATGTGCGGCGGCGTGGGCGGCTCCACTTCCGCCGCCAGCCTGATCGCGGCGTTGGCGGTGGGCGCAGGCCAGAACGCAGGCGGACGCGAAGTATTTCTGGTGATGCAGGCATGGGAGGTTTGCGGCACTAACCTCGACGCGTGGCGGCAGTGGCTGACTGCGCCAGCGCCAGATGAAGTTTCCATCTGGCCTGCGCCGCAACACCCGCCGGGCTTCGATCCGCACGGTGTGAGCACGGCAACTCCGGTCAAGCAGGCGCTCGCATGTTTTGTCAGCCTGAATTCGAGCGCACGTCTGGCCTGGCTGGAACAGCAGCGCGCCGAACTGGAGGCAATAAGCGGCCTGCCGCTGGCGCTGTCCGCCGTCGCCGCCGCCGCGCTTGCCGATTTGGGCTTCACCCCGGAACAAGGGGAAATGCTCCACCTCTTGCTGCGCCTGCCGGGAGCCGCCGCGCACGCGCTGGAACAACGCCAACTCGGGCACAAGAAATTCCCGTTCTTCACCATCGAACTGCAACACGACAAGATAGGAGACCAAGCATGAATCCGCAGACACTGCTGGAACACGTGGGGCATTTGAAGACGCAGATGGGCGCGTGCTTTGTCGGCAGTCGGGCGGTGTTCCGGGGACACGATTTGCACGCCGATCTGAAGGATATGGAATGGGTTGAGTTGTATGTATTCGGCATTACCGGTCGCCGTTTTTCGCCTGAGCAATTGCGGCTGATGCAGGCTATCTGGGCGCACACCAGCTACCCCGATGCGCGCATCTGGAACAACCGCGTGGCGGCGCTGGCCGGCACGGCGCGCAGCACCGGCAACCTGGGCATCGCCGCCGCGCTGGCGGTGTCCGAAGCAACCATCTACGGACGCGGCATCGATATTCGCGCCATCGAATTTTTTATCCGCGCAAAAAAACAGGTGGAGGACGGCGGCAATCTGGCCGAACTGGTGGCGACAGAACTCAAGCAGAAGCGCAGCATCGCCGGTTACGGTCGCCCCATCGCCGCCGCAGACGAGCGCATCAAACCGACCATGGCGTTGGCAGAGAAGCTCGGCTTGGCCGACGGCGCGTATGTCCGGCTCGCGTTTTCAATCGAAGAGATATTGATCGGTGGACGCTGGCGGCAGCGCATGAATTACGGCGGTTTGTCCGCCGCGCTGGCGGCAGATTTGGGGCTTACGCCGCAGGAATACTACCTGTACCTGTTTCCCGCATTCCTCGCTGGCATGCCGCCCTGCTATATCGAAGCGGAACAACGAGAGGAGGGAAGTTTATTCCCGTTGACTTGCGCGCATATCCTGTACGAAGGGCCAGCCAAGCGGCGCTGGCATCCGGCGGGTTGAACCGGTTCCTTACGCCTTAAAGCCAGTACTGCAGCTGCACATACAAAGCGCGTCCGGGCAGCGGCAAATCGGAGGTAATACCCGACGATAAGAATGTCGGCTCCAGCGCGTTGCGGTTGAACAGGTTCGTTATCATGACGCGCGCATCCCATCCCTCGACAAAATTTTCGCACCGCAGATTCATATCCACGGTGGTGTAATCGGGAATCTTGTTGGGGTGAAGCGTATCGTTAGGCTCGCGCATGCGGTCTGCCACATGGTTGAGCGTGGTACCGAATTGCCATTGCGGCGCAAAACGCCAGTCAACTCGAGCAAACAAGTGCCTGCGCGGAGCCAACCCCGCATCTTTTCCTGTTTTACTATCAATGGAATGCTGCAAGGAATAATTGCCGGAATATCGCAGATTGCTGGTCGCATCGTAAGTTGCTTCCAATTCCAGCCCGCGCCCGGTCTGGTCGCCCTCATTCTGATACACATGCGTTGGGGTGAGATCGGGGATGATGATGTTGCTCATGTGGTAACGGAAAAGATTCAGGTTGCTGCGTAATTTGCTTGTTTGCTGCCATGAGAAAGCAAGTTCGTCCGTGGTAATGGTCTCCGGCTTGATGCTGGAATTGCCCGTTCCAACCGGGTTGGTGGTGTTGTACATTTCGGTGAAGGCTGGAGCGCGAAAAGCCGTGCCATGCATGGCCTTGACCACGACGTTGTAGGCGGCATCCCATACCAGCGCCAGACGCGGATTGGTGGTGCTGCCGAAGTCGGAATAGCGGTCGTGCCGCACGCCGGCGGTCAGCGCCCAGTCGTTGGCAATGCTCCATTCATCCTGAGCGTAGGCATAAATCACGTTGCGTTTGTGCGGCAGCAGATAGGCTAGAGAAGTGCCGCTCACATCCTGCCACGCAATAGGTTGCAGAGTCGGTACACCTGCCACAAGCACAAACTTATAGTTCTTGCTTTCCCGAACCGAATACAAGTCATCCACCTGGACTCCAGAGCCTATGCGTATCCGATGCTTGTCAAAGCCGGTATAGAAAGCGGAAGCACTGGCGTGAGTGTGTTGCTCGGAATGAGCCGGGTTGCCGAGCATTCCTGGAAAAAGAGTGTAGTACGGCTCGCCATGCTCCCTGATATTGTAATAACCGGCCACCCCGGACACATCCCAATTCGGAGCCCAGTTTGTTTGGTCGTAACTCATATCCAGATTAAATTTTTTCACATTTCCGCGAGAATTGGCATCCAGCGCACCGGCCAGCCCCGCACCCACACCCAATTCGCGCTGCTGGTAGCCCGCGCGCAAACGCCACGCTTCTTTGGACAAATCGGCGCGCGCATCTATTGCCTTGCGCGACGTGCTGAGCGGGCCGGATGCGCCAAGGACATCGTGAATATTGGCTTGAGAGCCGTCGGTATTTCCGGCACGCAGATAGAAAGCGCTGTCCAGTTCTCCCAGCGTACCGCCGTATTGCGCCCACGCATCGGTTGCATTAAAACTGCCTTTGCGCAAACCGGCTTCGGTTCCCTGAATGTTTGCCGAAGTCTTGGTAATGATATTGACGACCCCGGAGAAGGCATCTGCTCCGTACAGCGCCGATCCCGGCCCGCGTATCACTTCGATGCGCTCCACGTTTTCCAGCGGCATACCGCCCCAGAGCTGGCTGCGGTCGCCCACAAATACATTGGTGATCGGGAGTCCGTTCACCAGCATCAGGACTTGCGGATTTTCCTTGGTGTGAATGCCCCGAAAGCTGTAGATCGGGTTCATGGCGACGTGCTGCATGGAAACATGCACACCGGGCACGCTTTCCATCACCTGATCCAGATCGGTTGCGCCCATGGCCTGAATGTCCTGGGCAGTGATAACGGTGGCTGCTGCGGGGGCTTTGGAGACGGACTGGCGGCTGCCGGTGGCAAGGCTGGTGGTGAATTGGTCGCCGTACACCAGCGCCAGATTTTCTTCTTCGCTGGACTGTGCACCAACCGCGCCAACCCAGAATATGCCAAAAAAAATACAGGAAATTTTGCGCAAGATTCGGCTATTCATTGTTTTCACAGCGATACCCTCCTACGGCGATATTTGACGACAATCATTATTGTTTTTTAGATAATGAACCGGTCTGAAGCCGATTTTTTATGCGGAATTCATGTTACCGCAATTCCCCCGAAGAGGACATATTAACCGCGAGGTCTTTGCTTCAATCCCAACTCGCCCCCTGTTCGTTGACGGCTGCGGCGGTTGCAAGGACAATCCAGCGCTCTTTTCAGGAATGCAAAATGTTCAATCCGACCCGCGACGAAGCAAGGCTGTTTCTGTTTGAATCCTGGCGTAAACGTTGCGCGAAGGAATTGCTCGCGCCGCTGGAAGACCTGACCGCTCAACTCATAGACAAGCACCCCGAATTTCACGCACTGTTCAACGACCCGGAACGCAATCGGGACAAGGATTACGCGGCGGACGGCAATGTGCTCAATCCCTTTCTGCACCTGATGATGCACCTCACCATCGAGGAGCAGATTTCCATCGGCCAACCGCAGGGCATACGCGAACAATTCGCGCGGCTCACGCACAAATACCAATCTGAACACGAGGCGCAGCACGCGATGATGGATTGTCTGGGTGAAATGATCTGGCAGGCGCAGCGCAACAAGACCGCGCCGGATGCGGCGGTTTATCTGGCTTGTCTGGGAAAACAATGATGCGGCTCGGCAAAATCACCACACGCACCGGCGACGATGGCAGCACCGGGTTGGCGGACGGTTCGCGCGTCGCCAAGGACAGCGCGCGCATCAGCGCTATCGGCAGCGTGGATGAACTGAACAGCCAGCTCGGCGTATTGCTCGCCGAGACGTTGCCGCAAAATGTTCGCGATGAGTTGTTGCGTATCCAGCACGATCTGTTCGATCTGGGCGGCGCACTCGCCACGCCGGGCGCACCGTTCGACGCAGGAAAACTCGTTCGCCTTGATAGCGCCATTGAACATTACAACGCCGCTCTGCCGCCGCTCAAGGAATTCATCCTGCCCGGCGGTACGCGCGCAGCGGCGCTATGCCACGTGGCGCGCAGTGTGGCACGGCGCGCGGAACGCGATTATTTTCAGCTCATACAAAAAGAAACAGCCCCGGCGGAGGGGCTGAAATATCTCAATCGGCTTTCGGATTTATTGTTCGTGCTATGCCGCGTGTTGAATCGGGCGGCGGGACAGGCAGAGACGCTGTGGCAGCGATGAAAAATTACGGCAACGGCGGTGGCGTTTTCGGCTTGCGCAATTTGAGCAGCAGCATCACGTAGCCGGACAGGCAATACGCGAGGAACAGCAGGAATAAATGCAGCGGCGGGTCTTGCGCCACGAACATGAAGAACAATGCGAACAGGAAGATGACAATGAACGGCACGCTCTTGCGCATGTTGATCGATTTGAAGCTGTAGTACTTGAGGTTGCTCACCATGCTCAAGCCCGCGAACACGGTCAGCGCCACAGCATACCAGCGCAGCTCGAAACCGCTGAAACGGTTGTCCAGCATCACCCACACAAATCCCGCCACCAGCGCCGCCGCCGCCGGACTGGGCAAGCCCTGAAAGTAATGTTTATCGACCACGTCGATGTTGGTGTTGAAACGCGCCAGACGCAGCGCCGCGCCCGCGCAGTAGATGAAGGCGGCGAACCAGCCCCATTTGCCCAAGTCGCGGAACGCCCATTCGTACATCAGGATGGAAGGGG
Organism: Sideroxydans sp.; assembly: GCA_028710605.1. Lineage (GTDB taxonomy): Bacteria > Pseudomonadota > Gammaproteobacteria > Burkholderiales > Gallionellaceae > Sideroxyarcus. Next base: position 83,426 of record JAQTTU010000009.1, on the reverse strand, counting down.
CAACGCCGAACGACACCATGTCGGACAGACTGTCGTATTCGGCACCGAATTCGCTCTGCGTGTGCGTCATGCGCGCCACGCGCCCATCCAGTCCATCCAGCACCATGGCGATAAAAATGGCCACGGCGGCATATTCGAACTTGCTGTTCATCGCCTGCACGATGGCGTAAAAACCGGCGAACAGCGCTGCCGTGGTGAACAGGTTGGGCAACAGATAGATGCTGCGCCTGCGTAAATCCATGTTCTTGCGCTGTATCGGTTCGGTCATGGTGTGTTCAGAGTTGCGCCAGGATGGTTTCGGTGGCGCGTACTTTATCACCGATGGCGACCTTGACGTTAGCGGTCAACGGCAGATAGACATCCACGCGCGAACCGAAACGGATGAAGCCGTAACGCTGGCCGCGCGTCAGCACGTCGCCCGCGTTGACGTAGCACAGGATGCGGCGCGCGATGAGTCCGGCCACTTGCACGCTGGTCACGTCCTGTCCGTCGGCGGTCTTCAGCCACACCGCGTTGCGTTCGTTCTCGGTGGAAGCCTTGTCCAGATCGGCGTTCACGAACTTGCCCGGTTTGTACCAGATGTGCTGCACCATGCCGTCCACCGGGCTGCGGTTGGAATGCACGTTGAACACGTTCATGAACACGCTGACCAGAATCGCTTCGCGTTGCACGTAAGGGTCTTGCGCGCGTTCCACCTTGATGACGCGCCCGTCGCAGGCCGACAGCACCGCACCGGCTTGCTGCGGTATCACACGTGCCGGATCGCGGAAGAACTGCAACACGAACACAAAAATGATCCACAACGGAATCGACCAAGAGGCGCACCAGACGCTGGCAGCAACGGCCAACGCCAAAGTGATCGCCAGAAACGGCCAACCCTCGCGGGCGATGATGGGGTGGGGATAGTTGTTCATTTATTGAGAAGGGTAAAGAGGGAAGGGAGAAGGGGAAAGCGTTCAGAGCGCAAAGGTTTTACCCTTCCCCCTTAACTCTTCCCCCTTCCCGTTTTTTTAGTTCTTCGATTGATCGACCAGCTTGTTCTTGCCGATCCAAGGCATCATGGAACGCAGTTGTCCACCCACCACTTCGATCGGATGCTCGGCGTTCAAACGGCGGCGCGCGGTCATTTCGGGGTAGTTGGTGCGGCCTTCCAGGATGAACTGTTTGGCGTAGGAACCGTTCTGGATGTTCTTCAGGCATTCCTTCATCGCGGCACGAGACTGGTCGGCAATCACGCGTTGGCCGGTGACGTATTCGCCGTATTCCGCGTTGTTGGAGATGGAGTAGTTCATGTTGGCGATGCCGCCTTCGTACATCAGGTCAACGATCAGTTTCAGTTCGTGCAGGCATTCGAAGTAAGCCATCTCGGGAGCGTAGCCCGCTTCGGTCAAGGTCTCGAAACCGGCTTTCACCAGTTCCACCGCGCCGCCGCACAACACCGCTTGCTCGCCGAACAGGTCGGTCTCGGTCTCTTCGCGGAAGTTGGTTTCGATCACGCCGCCCTTGGTGCCGCCGTTGGCAGCAGCATAAGACAGAGCGATGTCTTTCGCTTTACCGCTCTTGTCCTGATACACGGCGATCAGTGTCGGCACGCCGCCGCCCTTGAGGTATTCGGAACGCACGGTATGGCCGGGGCCTTTGGGGGCGATCATGATGACATCCACGTCGGCGCGCGGCACGACCTGGTTGTAATGCACGTTGAAGCCGTGGGCGAATGCCAGCGCCGCGCCGGGCTTGATGTTGGGCGCAACTTCCTTGTTGTAAACGTCGGGAATGTTTTCGTCGGGCAACAACATCATCACCACGTCGGCATTCTTAACTGCGTCGGCCACTTCGGCGACCTTGATCCCGGCAGCTTCAACCTTCTTCCACGATGCGCCGCCCTTGCGCAGACCGACGGTCACGTTCACGCCGGATTCCTTCAGGTTCTGTGCGTGGGCATGGCCTTGCGAGCCGTAGCCGATGATGGTGACTTGTTTGCCCTTGATCAGGGACAGGTCTGCGTCTTTGTCGTAATAAACTTTCATGTTGGCCTCGTCGTAAAAATCAGTAAAAAATCAAAGTTTCAAAATGCGGTCGCCGCGCCCGATACCGGATGCACCGGTGCGCACGGTTTCCAGAATCAGGCCGCGATCAATAGCCTGCAAAAAACTGTCCAGCTTGGAACCCGCGCCGGTCAGCTCGATGGTGTAAGTCTTGTCGGACACGTCGATGATGCGCCCACGGAATATGTCCGCGATGCGTTTCAGCTCCTCACGCGCATCGCCCTGCGCCAGCACTTTGACCAGCATCAGTTCGCGCTCGATATGGTCGCCGTCGGTCAGATCCATCACGGTAACCACATCCACCAGCTTGTTCAGCTGCTTGTTGATCTGCTCGATCACCTCGTCCGAACCGCTGGTGACGATGGTCATGCGCGACATGGTCGGGTCTTCGGTCGGCGCGACAGTCAGCGATTCGATGTTGTAACCGCGCGCCGAGAACAGCCCGGCCACGCGCGACAGCGCACCCGCTTCGTTTTCCATCAGCAAAGAAATGATATGTCGCATATTACAAATCCTCCGCCAGAATCACTTCGGACAAGCCCTTGCCGCCGGGAACCATGGGGTACACGTTCTCGGTGGAATCGGTGCGGAAGTCGAGAAACACCAGTTCATCCTTGCGCGCGAAGGCCTCTTTCAGCGCGCCTTCCACATCGGAAGGTTTCTCCACCAGAATGCCCACGTGCCCGTAGGCTTCGGCCAGCTTGACGAAGTCCGGCAACGCATCCATGTAAGAATGCGAGTAGCGGTTGCCGTGGAAGAATTCCTGCCACTGGCGCACCATGCCCAGATAACGGTTGTTCAGCGCGATGATCTTGATCGGCACGTTGTATTGCTTGCAGGTCGAAAGCTCCTGGATGTTCATCTGGATGCTGCCCTCGCCCGTCACGCAGGCCACGGTCGCGCCCGGATGCGCCAGTTGCACGCCCATCGCCGCAGGCAAGCCGAAACCCATCGTGCCCAGACCGCCGGAATTGATCCAGCGACGCGGCTGGTCGAACTTGTAATACTGCGCCGCCCACATCTGGTGCTGCCCCACATCGGACACCACGTAAGCATCGCCCTGAGTGATCTTGTGCAGCGTCTCGATCACGTATTGCGGCTTGATGAGTTCGCTCGAATTCTTGTACGACAGCGAATTGCTGCCGCGCCATTCGTCGATTTGCTTCCACCAGTTTTTCAGCGCGGCCGCATCCGGCTTCTGCTTGCTGCTGTTCAGCACCGCCAGCAGATCCGTCAGCACATTCGCCACGTCGCCCACAATGGACACATCCACCTTCACCCGCTTGGAGATGGAAGCCGGGTCGATGTCGATATGGATGATCTTGCGCGGCACGGAATTGAAATGCGCCACGTTGCCGATCACGCGATCGTCGAAGCGCGCGCCCACGGCCAGCAGCACGTCGCAGTTCTGCATGCCCATATTGGCTTCATAAGTGCCGTGCATGCCGAGCATGCCGACGAACTGTTTGTCGCTGGCCGGATAGCCGCCCAGCCCCATCAGCGTGTTGGTGCAGGGCGAACCCAGCAGGCGCACCAGTTCGGTCAATTGTTTGGAGGCATCCGACAGCACCACGCCGCCGCCCGCATACACCATGGGACGCTTGGCTTCCAGCAACATCTGCGCCGCGCGCTTGATCTGCCCGATGTCGCCTTGGACTTGCGGGTTGTAGGAGCGGATATGCACCGTCTCGGGATAGGAGAACTCCGTCTTCTGGTTCGACACGTCTTTGGGAATGTCCACCAATACCGGGCCGGGGCGACCGCTCTTGGCCAGATAAAATGCCTTCTTCAGCGTGCTAGCGATGTCCTTGGCATCTTTCACCAAAAAGTTGTGCTTGACGCAGGGACGCGTGATGCCGACCGCATCGACCTCTTGAAAAGCATCTTCGCCGATGAAACTGGTCGGCACCTGGCCGCTGATGACCACCAGCGGAATGGAATCCAGATACGCAGTGGCGATACCGGTGACGGCATTGGTTACGCCGGGGCCGGAAGTGACCAGTGCCACACCGACCTTGTCGGTGGAACGCGCATAGCCGTCGGCGGCATGCACGGCGGCCTGCTCGTGGCGCACCAGCACGTGCTTGACCTTATCCTGTTTGAATAACTCGTCGTAAATGAACAACACCGCGCCGCCGGGATAGCCGAATATGTATTCGACCCCTTCTTCCTGCAAACAGCGGATGGTTATTTCTGCGCCCGTCAGTTCCATGACAAAACTACCCAATTAGCTTTAATTTAAGACCGCGCAAGATAAAGGCTGGCGGCATTTTGGTCAACCCCAATCAAGCCGGATGCCCCCGAAAACCCTTGCAACCACGGGAATTTGCTATCATGCGCCGCCTTCAGAGAGGCCAGCCTTGTCCACCAGAGAACAACTATCCGATTTCCTCGCCCAAATTGAGCGCCGCGCTTTCAAGCAGGCGATGTTTGCCGTGCGCGACGAACATGTGGCGCTGGACATCGTGCAGGATGCCATGCTTAAACTGGCCGAACGCTACGGCGACAAGCCTGCGGAAGAATTTCCGATGCTGTTCCACCGCATCCTGCAAAACACCATTCTTGACAATTTTCGCCGCCAGAAAGTACGCTCGTTCTGGTTAACCCTGTTTTCGTCGTTTTCCCAGAAGAATGCGGAAGAAGAATTTGATCCGCTCGATGTGCTGGAAGACAAGGAAAATGCCAGCCAACCGCAACTCCCGGATGCGGCTCTGCAACAGGATCAGGTATTGACGGCAATAGAGGAAGCGTTGCAACATCTTCCCGCCCGTCAACGGGAAGCCTTCCTGCTGCGTTACTGGGACCAATTGGATACAGCGGAAACCGCCGCCGCGATGGGCTGCTCCGAAGGCAGCGTCAAAACCCACTGCTCACGCGCAACGCATGCGCTGGCGTTGATGCTAAAAGAGAAGGGAATCGACCTATCATGAATATCAAACTGAACACACGTGATGTCGGGCAACTGATCGAACGCTCCGCCACGCAACTCGACAACAATATCCTGAACAAATTGCAGGCAGCGCGCCAGAACGCGCTGCAACACCAGCGCGCCGCGTCGCATTTCTACATCCCCAACTGGCTGGGGGGCAACGTGCTGGCGCATAGCCACCTGCATCTGCCATATAGCCGCGCGGGCAATTGGGGCTTGGCGGTATTGCTCGTTGCAGTTCTGTTCGGCGGCTCCCTGTATTGGCAGAGCCTCAACGAACACGACCACGCCGAGATTGATATTGCCATCCTGACCGACGATCTGCCGGTCGATATGTACGTCGATTAAACCAACCCGGACCGCACTATGTCTGCCCTGATCAGAAATTGCTTTCTGCTGTTAACCTTGGTTGGCCTGCCGCTATCGGCACTCGCCCAGACATGGGAAAATTTGAACCCGCAACAAAAGGATGCGCTGTCCCCGTTGTCCGAAACGTGGAATTCCTTGTCGGAAAAACAGCAGACGAATTTTCTGGCCATCACCAAGCGCTATCCCAAGCTCAATGAACTGCAACGCCAGCGCCTGCACGCGCGCATGAAAACCTGGAGCAAGCTCACGCCGGAACAACGCGAACGCGCCCGCGAAAAATACAAGGCATTCAGCAAAGTACCCAAGGAAAAACGCGAAGAAGTAAAACGGATGGTGCGCGAGCAGCAAGCCGTTTCCGCCAGCGCCAGCAGTGTTCCGGCAACGGAACAGAACCAACCCCGCTAAATCACCTGCGCTCGGTGCGCCACAGCATAGTCAGCGCCAACCCGAGAAATATCCAGCTCATCGCCGTCGCGCTCAACACCGCAGGCCACTCGTTGAGCGCGCCCAGATTGGCGAACAATCTGCCCGCAAAGTGAAAACTCAAACCGAGCACGACACCGACAAATATCTTGCCGCTGACTCCACCCTCGCGCCGCTGATAGGAAGAGAACGGCAGCGCCAGCAGCATCATCACCAGCACCGCAAACGGATAGGCCAGTTTATTCCACATGGCGATCTCGTAGCGCGCGGTCTTCTGGTGGTTGTCGGCCAGATGCTGCGTGTATTGGTAGAGGTTCCAGGCTGACATCTGCTCCGGCACCACCATCAGCACGCTGAGGATGTCCGGGTTCAGCGACGAATGCCATTCCATCCGCGCCTGTTGGTTGACGCTCGCGCCCTGCGCGCCGAACAGCGTCTGCCTGACCCCTTCCAGCGCCCACAGTTCGTCGTGCACAAACGAGGCGCGGTCGGCGGCGGTGATGCTGCGCAAACGGTTGTTGGCATCCATCTGAAAAATGCTCACATCCAGCAGTGAAGTGTCGGGCATCACGCTTTTCACGTTGACGAAACTGCCTTCGTCCTTCACCCACACGCCGGAGCGAAATTCGCGCAGGCTGATCTGCGCGTTCTGCGCCTTGAGTTTGGTCTGTTGCGCCAGACGTTCGCTGGGCGGCGCGATGAATTCGCTGAACACAAAACACAGCACGAGCAGCGGCGCGCCGATTTTCAGCAGCGCCGCGATCATTTGCAGCAGCGACACGCCGGATGCGCGATACACGGTAAGTTCGGAGTTGGCCGCCATCTGCACCAGCGCGAATATGGTGCCGATCAGCACCGCCACCGGAAACAATTCGTAGATGTGCCCCGGCAACGTCAGCACCACGAACAGCAGCACGTAGCCCAGCTTGTAATCGCCGCGCCCCATCGCACTCAGCTCGTTAATCAGATCGAGCAGCGCGAACAGCATGAGCAACGCGGCAAACACCAGCGCCACGCTGAAATAGATTTCCCGCGCCAGATATTTGGTAAGAATCTTCATCGTTTCCACCATTGCCACGGACGCATCGAAATGCGGTGGTAGAACATCGCCAACAGTATGGCGAACATCACCAAATGAATGCCCCACAACCCGGCCATCACGCTGATCTTTTCATGCGCCACCCAGGAATTGGTGACGCTGATCATGTTGTTGTAAATCATATAAACAATCACGGCGGTGATGAGATTGAGCGACCGTCCCGCGCGCGGATCGACAAAGCTGAGCGGGATCGCCAGCAGTGCCAGAATCAAGGCGCTGAGCGGCAAGCCGACGCGCCACTCCAGCTCGGACATATTCCATGCCGTCGGATTTTGCAGCAGGTACAGGGTTGAACGGGCTTTCAGATTGGGCGCTTCCTGGCGCAGCTCCACCGGCTCGATGCGCATGGCGTAACGCTCGAACTCGGCGATCTTGAAATTGGCTTGCCCCGGAATGCCTTCATAGCGTGTGCCGTTAATCAGCACCAGAAAGCGGTCGCCGTTCACCGCCGTTTCCTGATAGCCCTCCTTGGCCAACATCGTGCCTTCTTTGCCGTTCTGCACCGACTGCACAAAAATATTGCCGACGCGTTTTTTCTCGGCATCCACATCTTCCAGAAAGAACACGCGGTCGGCCTGCTTGGACTCGCGGAATGCACCGGGCGTGGCGGCGGAAACATCGTCGCGGCTGTCCAGCCTGCGCTTGAATTCGTCGGCCTTGGACAACGCCCAAGGGGAAATTATCAGGCTCAACGACGCGATCAGCAGCGCCACCGGAACCGCATAACCCAGCACCGGACGTATCCAGCGCGTCAGCCCGACACCGGAAGAGAACCACACCACCATCTCGCTATCGCGGTAACATCGGCTCAGGGAAATCAGCACGGACAGGAACAAACTGATGGAAAGCAGCACCGGCAAATAGTTGAGCGCGCTGAACCCCAGCATCACCAGAATACCGTCCACCGCCAGCAGGCCGCTCACCGATTCGCCGAGGAAACGGATCAACTGGGTGAACACCACAATGCCCAGCAACACGGAAAAAACCAGCAAGCCCATGACCGCAAATTCGCGCACCAATGACCAATAGAAGATGCCGTGCGCTTTGCGTTTGCGCGGCTTCTTTGACTTTTGCTCTGTTGATTGCGGATAATCGGGCATTGAAATTCAATTAATTTTTATTTAGGAGCAACGCGTGGAATTTAGCATAAAACAAAGCAACCCGGACTCGTTGAAGAGTGGCTGTGTGGTAGTCGGCGTGTTCGAGGGCGGCAAATTGTCCGCAGCGGCGCAAGCCATAGACAAAGCATCACAGCAAGTATTAAGCGACCTCGTTAAGCGCGGCGACATGAGCGGCAAGGCCGCCAGCACCCTGCTGTTGCACAAGCTGCCCGGCGTTGCCGCCGAGCGCGTGTTGCTGGTCGGACTGGGCAAGCCGGAAGAACTGAACAACAAAGTCAGCCTGGAAATTCTGGGGGCAACTTTCCACGCACTGAACACCACACCCGCCAAGGATGCCGCGCTGTACCTCAGCGACGAAGGCGTGGGCAGCGATGCGAGCTGGGTCATCAAGCAAGCGGTGTTCACCGCCGCCGGGCAGGCGTTCCGCGCCGACGGCCTGAAGAGCAAGCCCGGCAAACCCGCCACACTCAAACACATCATCTTCGCTTCGCTGAACAAACCGACAGCCGCGCTGAAAAACGTGCTGGAACAAACCGCCGCCACCACACGCGGCATGGAACTGACCAAGACACTGGCCAATCTGCCCGGCAACATCTGCACCCCGACCTACCTCGCCGCACAGGCGCTGGCACTGGGCAAAGCGCACGCCAGCATCAAGACCACCGTGCTCGAAGAAAAAGACATGCAGAAACTGGGCATGGGTTCTTTCCTCTCCGTCACGCGCGGCAGCGAACAACCGGCCAAGCTCATCACGATGGAATACACCGGCGCGGCCAAAACGCAAAAGCCCACCGTGCTGGTGGGCAAAGGCATCACCTTCGACAGCGGCGGCATTTCGCTCAAGCCGGGTGCCGATATGGACGAAATGAAATACGACATGTGCGGCGCGGCCAGCGTGCTCGGCGTGATGCAAACCATCGCCGAACTGGGGCTGAAGCTCAACGTGGTCGGCGTGATTCCCACTTGCGAAAATCTGCCGTCAGGCCGCGCCACCAAGCCCGGCGACATCGTCACCTCCATGTCCGGCCAGACCATCGAAATTTTGAATACCGATGCCGAAGGCCGTCTGATTTTGTGCGACGCGCTGACCTACTCCGCCAAGTTCAAACCGGACACCGTGATCGACATCGCCACACTCACCGGCGCTTGCGTCATCGCCTTGGGACATGTCGCGCACGGCCTGTTCAGCAATGAAGACAAACTCGCGCAGGAACTGCTGGCCGCAGGCGAACAAGCGCACGACCGCGCCTGGCAACTGCCGCTGTGGGACGATTACCAACACCTGCTGGACAGCAACTTCGCCGACATGCAAAACATCGGCGGACGCGCGGGCGGCACGATTACTGCCGCCTGCTTCCTCGCGCGCTTCACCAAGGACTACCGCTGGGCGCATCTGGACATCGCGGGCACGGCCAACAAATCCGGCAAACACAAAGGCGCGACGGGACGACCAGTGCCGATGCTGATGCAATATTTAATCAACCGCACAAACGGCAAGTGATTTTTGCCACAGAGACCACAGAGTACACAGAGAAAACCCGCAGCCACTCGCTCTGTGATCTCTGTGTTCTCCGTGGCAAATTGGTTTTACATATATGACCAAAGTCGATTTCTACACCGGCAGCGAAGACAAGCTGCGCACCGCTTGCCAGCTGAGCCACAAGGCGATGCAGAACGGCCTGCGCGTGCTGCTGCATGTGGCGGACGAGGCGACGGCGCACAAGCTGGATCAATTGCTGTGGCACTTTCCCGCCACGGCTTTCATGCCGCATTGCCGCAGCACCGACGCGGATGCCGCCACGCTGCCCGTGGTCATCGGCAGCGACGAAAATTTTCCGCATTCCGAACTGCTCATCAGCCTGCACGACGAATGCACCACATTTTTCAGCCGCTTCGAGCGCGTCATCGAAATCGTCGGCAACAGCGACGAAGATGCCAAACTGGGACGCGCGCGCTTCAAGTTTTACCGCGACCGGGGTTTTGATCCCGGCCACACCGACTTAGCCAAACTACGCACATGAGCCGCAAAAAAATACCCGCCGACGATCTACCGATGCTCACCGAAGTGGTAGGCGAAGCCACGGGTGGATTTCCTATGCTCACCGAAGTGGTGGGCGAAGCCACCGGGAATTTCTCCGCGCCAATCGAAGAAGCTGCCGAAGAAACAACCGCAGATTTTTCCGCACAAACCGATTTCATCGAAATGATGAGCGCCGAACCGCCCGCGCCAACCGACATTACGCCGCAACTGCTGCACTATCTGGAAAGCCATCTGGAAAACGCCTTCGCGCAAAAGCTCGCCGAAAAACTGGCTGAAGCCCAGCAGATCGCCATCGCCCAAACCATCGCCGAACTGAAAAGCGAACTGCCGCAACTGATCCACGACGCACTGGACACCCCCTCCCTGCCCGCAGACCAGTAAATACGGGCATCTCCATCAAGAGCATCATGCAGACCGCCTATTGACGGGCATCTTCAGAGAGCTTGAACTTTTGCTTCCTTCTCCCGCAGGCGGGAGAAGGGTTGGGGATGAGGGTCTGTGCGTTGCAATCCACTTGGTAACAGCTCAACGACCCTCACCCTAACCCTCTCCCGCCAGCGGGAGAGGGAATATGTAGCAGGCGCACCCTACGACTTCCGCGCCTGTATAATCGCGCCCTTCATAAATCCACGCATTTTTCGCACACACCGCAATGGAACTCGCCAAAAGTTTTGACCCGAAAGACATCGAAGCCCGCTGGTATCCCACCTGGGAAAACGCCGGCTATTTCAAGGCCGGACTCGATCCGCACAAGACCGAATCGTTCTGCATCCAGTTGCCGCCGCCCAACGTCACCGGCACGCTGCACATGGGGCACGGCTTCAACCAGACCTTGATGGATGCGCTCACGCGCTATCACCGCATGAAGGGCGACAACACGCTGTGGCAACCGGGCACCGACCATGCGGGCATCGCCACGCAGATCGTGGTGGAGCGCCAGCTTGATGCGCAAAAGATTTCGCGCCACGATTTGGGACGCGAAAAGTTCATCGAAAAAGTGTGGGAGTGGAAGGAATATTCCGGCAACACCATCACCAAACAAATGCGCCGCCTCGGCACGTCGCCCGACTGGTCGCGCGAGCGCTTCACCATGGACGAAGGGCTGTCGCGCTCGGTTACCGAAACCTTCGTGCGCCTGTTCAACGAAGGCCTGATCTATCGCGGCAAGCGTCTGGTGAACTGGGACCCGAAGCTGCACACCGCCGTCTCCGATCTGGAAGTGGTGCAGGAAGAAGAAGACGGTTTCATGTACCACATCCGCTATCCGCTGGCGGACGGCAGCGGCCATCTGACCGTGGCGACCACCCGCCCCGAGACCATGCTGGGCGACGTGGCGGTGATGGTACATCCCGAGGACGAGCGTTACAAACACCTGATCGGCAAGCAAGTACAACTGCCGCTGTGCGACCGCACCATCCCCATCATCGCCGATGATTATGTGGACAAGGAATTCGGCACCGGCGTGGTCAAGGTCACGCCCGCGCATGACTTCAACGACTATGCGGTGGGGCAACGGCACAATCTCAAACCAATTAGCGTTTTGACGCTTGATGGAAAAATAAAAAGCAATGTCTTTGATGACGTTGACCGTACTTATCAGAGCGCACGAAATGAAGATGGATTTCGTATCTCTATGCCATCTCCAATCATGGGTAAAGCCGTAGCTGAGACTATCCCGAAAAAATATCACGGCCTCGACCGCTTTGATGCACGCAAACAGATCGTGGCCGATCTAGAAGCTTTAGGATCGCTTGAAAAAATTGAGAAGCACAAACTCAAAGTGCCGCGCGGCGACCGCACTGGCGTGGTGATCGAGCCGATGCTGACCGACCAGTGGTTCGTGGCGATGAGCAAGCCCGGCCCTGAAGGCAAGAGCATCACCGAGCAGGCGCTGGAATGTGTGGCTTCGGGCGAGATCAAATTTCACCCGGAGAATTGGGTCAACACTTACAACCAGTGGCTGAACAACATTCAGGACTGGTGCATCTCGCGCCAACTGTGGTGGGGACATCAGATTCCGGCATGGTACGGCGTGAACGGCGAAGTATTCGTCGCGCGCGACGAAGCCGAGGCGCGCCATCTGGCGGACAAGGCGGGCTATGCCGGACAACTCGACCGCGACAACGACGTGCTCGACACCTGGTTCTCTTCCGCGCTGTGGCCGTTCTCCACGCTGGACTGGGAAGAAGGCAAACCGTTCGCGCAGCAGAACCAGTTCGTCAAACAATACCTGCCGTCGTCGGTGCTGGTCACCGGCTTCGACATCATCTTCTTCTGGGTGGCGCGCATGGTGATGATGACCAAGCACATCACCGGCAAGATTCCGTTCAAGGATGTGTACGTGCATGGCCTGATCCGCGATGCGGAAGGACAGAAGATGTCCAAGTCCAAGGGCAACGTGCTCGACCCGATCGACTTGATCGACGGTATCGCGCTCGACGAGCTGGTGAAGAAACGCACCACCGGCCTGATGAATCCCAAGCAAGCCGAACAGATCGAAAAACGCACACGCAAGGAATTCCCCGAGGGCATCACCGCCTTCGGCACCGACGCGCTGCGCTTCACCTTCGCCTCGCTCGCTTCGCCCGGACGCGACATCAAGTTCGACATGCAACGCTGCGAAGGCTATCGCAACTTCTGCAACAAACTGTGGAACGCCACGCGCTTCGTGCTGATGAATTGCGAAGGCAAGGATGTCGGCTTGAATGCCTTTGACTCCGCTTTCGCCGAAGGCGAAAACGCCGATAGCTCCCTCTCCCACCGGGGGAGGGGTGGGGTGAGGGAACCCTCTGGCGATACGCTCGAATATTCGGCTGCCGACAAATGGATGATGAGCTTGTTGCAGCAAACCGAAGCCGAGATGGCGACGCATTTCGCCGACTACCGTTTCGACATGGCGGCACGCGCGGTGTACGAACTGGTGTGGAACACTTACTGCGACTGGTATGTGGAGTTGGCCAAGGTGCAGATGGCGAACGGCAGCGACGCGGCACAACGCGCCACCCGCCGCACCTTGGTGCGCGTGCTGGAAACCATCCTGCGCCTAGCGCATCCGATCATTCCGTTCATCACCGAAGAGTTGTGGCAATCGGTGGCGCCGATGGCGAACAAAGCGGGCGCGAGCATCATGCTGCAAGCCTATCCCAAGGCCGATACAAGCAAGATCGACGAAGCATCCATCGCGCAGATCACGCTGCTGCAGGAACTCATCACCGCCACCCGCAGCTTGCGCAGCGAAATGAACTTGTCGCCTGCCGCACGCGTGCCGCTGATCGCGGCAGGCGATGCGACGGTGCTGAACGCACTCGCGCCGTACATCAGCAGCCTCGGCAAACTGAGCGAAGTGCAAGTGGTCGCCGACTTGCCGGAAGGCGATGCGCCGGTGTCCATCGTCGGCAATTTCAAGCTGATGCTGAAAGTGGAGATCGACGTGGCGGCAGAGCGCGAGCGTCTGGACAAAGAGATCGCGCGCCTCAGCAACGAGATCACCAAAGCGAATGCCAAGCTGGGCAACGATAGTTTCGTGGCACGCGCTCCGGCGGCGGTGGTAGAGCAGGAAAAGAAACGTCTGGAAGAGTTTGGTTCAACGCTGGTGCAGTTGCAGGCGCAGCGCAAAAAGCTTTCGTAGGATGGGTTGAGCGCAGCGATACCCATCAAGATGTCCTCACAAGTTTGAACGATGGGTATCGCTGCGCTCAACCCATCCTACGCGCTTGCCTAATGGCGTTGTGCCGCTTTTGTAGGGGCGAATTCATTCGCCCGTTTTACGCTGGGTTGGGCGAATGAATTCGCCCCTACACCCACCCGTCAAGGAGACATCATGCTGCACGAATTTCTGGTCGAGGTTATCGCTTACATCGTGCCGCTCACCGAGATGCTGGGTGCGGCGGTGGTTACCTGGGGCAGTTTGCACGGCTTGCTGATGCTGGTGCGCCGGGGCTGGCGCTACGCGCAGCATCTGCCGATGGAAGAAACGTTGCGCGACGTGCGCATCGCCATCGGCGAGAAGATGGCACTGGGTCTGGACTTCTTTCTGGCGGGCGACATCATCGGCACGATTGTCGTTCCGAGCAAAGACACGCTGCTGGTTCTGGGCGGCATCGTGGTGATACGCACGGTGATGGCGTATTTTCTGGCGCAGGAAATCGAAAAGAAAGCGGCGGAGTAGTTTTTGAAAACCCGCCTTGCCCGCAAGCCCCTATTCACGGGCATCTCCATCAAGTGCAAGACGCAGATCGCCTATTGACGGGCGTTCCCGTTAAGTTGGTGTTTTGAATCGGTGTTTCAGCGGCGGCGAATCAGAAAAATATATTCGCCATCCGCCTCGGTTGAAGACAACAGCTCGTTGCCGGTCTTGCTGCAAAAATCGGCGAAGTCTTTGGGCGAGCCTTTGTCGGTCGCCGCGATTTTCAACACTTGTCCGGCACTCATCGCGGACAGCGATTTCTTGGCGCGCAGGATGGGCAGCGGGCACGCCAGTTGCCGCACATCCAGCTCCGCGTCGAAAGCGATTTCGGCGCTCATTGTTCTTCCGTGCCGTCGCTCAACAAGCGCGAGATGCGCGTGTTGGACAGCGCCAGCCGTTTTGCCAGAATGCGCGAAAAGGCTTCGCCGAAATGAAAGCGGCAATTGGCCGAGGCCAGCGCCATCACATCGGGGTCGATTTCGATCAGCTTCACGTCGGTTTTGCTCTGCACGTCGGTGGAGCGCAGCGAATCCTTGCCGAACAAGTGCGCCATTTCGCCGAAGCAATCGCCCTGATGCAGCAGGCTCAACAAGCGCCCCTGCTTGAGCACGCGCACCGAGCCGTCGGCGATGATGTATATCTTCTGCCCGGTCTCGCCTTCGCGCAGAATCTGTTCATCCTTGGCCACTTTGTACCACTCGCTGATGCGCAACACTTCCCACAACTCGACATCGTTGAAGTCCTTGAAGAACGGCAGCGAGCGCACGGTGTCGAATTTTTCGGTATCGAATATCGCCTCCTGTTGCGGCAGGCTGTCGCTGATGAACGTCACCAGTTCGTTGGAAAACTCTTCCCAGGTTTGATAGCGCTGCGCCACGTCCTTGTGCATCGCGCGCATCACGATGGCATCCAGCGCGGGCGGCAGATCGGGGCGGTAGATGCTGGGCGGCGCGGGTTCGATGTTCATGATCTGGTAGATCATGCTGTAGCTGTTGGCCGCCAGGAACGGCACTTTGCCGGTCAGCAGGCGGTACATGGTGACACCCAGCGAATAGATGTCGGTCTGGTGCGTCAGCGGCTGTTCGCGGATTTGTTCGGGCGACATGTACGCCGGCGAACCCAGACCGTTCACTTGCGTGGTCTGCTGGTTCTCTATCATGGCCGCGCCGAAATCGGAAATCTTGATGTTGCTCTCGCCGCTGATGAGAATGTTGGCGGGCTTGATGTCGCGGTGGATGACCCCCTGATACTGCGCGTATTCCAGCGCTTTGCAGCATTTGTAGATGATCTCGGCGATGCGCCCGAAGTCGAGCAAGTTATCCACTTCGCCGTATTTTTCCAGCGTCTCGCCCTCGACGAATTCCATCACCATGTAACTCATTTCACCTTCCAGCACCGCGTCGTGAATCTTCGCGATGTGCGGATGCGACAGCTTGCCCGCGAGCGATGCCTCGATCGCCAGTTGCTTGCGGAACGCCTTGCCGTTGGTCACGTGCTTCAACGCTTCCGGGTCGAAAAGTTTGAGTGCCACCTGCTGGTTGTTGAACGGATCGAGTGCGAGATATACCGTGCTGGTCGCGCCGCGCCCGATTTCCTTGACGATCTGATACTTGCCGATGTAATCCATGTGCTTGCCTTATTCTTGAAGGGCGACATTCTGAGTGCTAGGTAGCCGACTGTCCAGCGTTCGCAGCCCTTGTGACAGGCATTCAAAATACAAGTTCTGAAATAACAGTAAACCATTCCATGCATACGGAATTACCTGTCCGACACGGGGAACTCTGCGGGGGCAGTGCTATCATATTGCCCATGAAAAAACTTCTACTCTCCGCGCTGTGCGCCTTACCGCTGCTGGCGCACGCCGACGGCCTGCCCGACCTGGGCGATGTCTCGCAGGAAATGGTCTCGCCGCAAATGGAACGCCAGATCGGCGAACAAAGCATGTTCCAGATCCGCGCGCAGGCCAATTACATGGACGACCCGGAAGTGGTCGATTACCTGAATCGTCTGGGTTCGCTGCTGGTGTCCAACAGCAGCGAACCCAGCCAGCCGTTTGAATTCTTCCTGATCAACGACAACGCCATCAACGCCTTCGCTCTGCCCGGCGGCTTCATCGGCGTGAACACCGGATTGATCCAGCTGACGCAAACCGAATCCGAGTTGGCTTCGGTGCTGAGCCACGAAATCTCGCACGTCACGCAACACCATCTGGCGCGCATGGTATCCGGGCAAAAATACGATTCGCTCGCCGCCATGGCCACCATGGCGGTAGCCATACTCGCCGCGCGCAGCAACCCGGATGCGGCCACTGCCGCCATCGTCGGCGCGCAGGGCGGCATGGCGCAACGGCAATTGAATTTCACCCGCGAATACGAAAAAGAAGCCGACCGCATCGGCCTGGGCATCCTCGACAAATCCGGCTTCGACACGCGGGGCATGCCCACCTTCTTCGAGCACATGCAAAAAGCCACGCAGATACTGGACGGCGACACGCCCTCCTATTTGCGCACCCACCCGCTCACCGCCGAACGTATCGCCGATGTGGATAACCGCGTGCAGCAAATCCCGTTTCATCTGGTGCCAGACAGCCTCGATTTCCAACTGATGCGCGCCCGGCTGTACGCCCTGCAAAAACCGCCGTCGGAAGGCGTGGCGTTTTTCAAAGCCGCATTGGTGGGCGAACAGCGCTTCGGCAACCCCGTCGCGCAGCGCTACGGCCTGGTGCTGGCGCTGTTGCGCGACAAACAGGACGCGCTCGCCACCGCCGAATTCGCCACGCTCTACAAACAAGCTCCGGGCAACGCCAGCATCGAAACGCTGGCCGGACAAATCAAACGCCTGAACAACAAAGACAAAGACGTGCTGGCCTTCTACAGCAAAGCGCTCAAACAATTTCCCGGACACCACGCGCTGATTTACGACTACGCCGAAGCGCTGCTGCAAGACCAACAATATCTCGACGCGCTCAAGCTGCTGGACGAGCAGGTGCTGCGCGACGGCAACGATGCCAAACTGTACGAACTGCAAGCCCGCGCCTATCTGCCGCTAAACCGCCTGCAGGAATATCACCACGTGCTGTCCTATTACCAAATATTGCACGGCAATCTGCGCGAAGCCATCGCACAGCTCGAACTCGCCAAACGCGCGGGAACCGACTACTACCAGCTCTCCACCATAGAGACCGAACTCAAGCAATACCGCGAAATCTTCGATGCGCAAAAGAAAAAATAACCGGGTCCCGCAGCGCTGCGGGCTTGGCATGAAGCGAAAAATGTAGCCGGGGTATTTGTAAGTGCGAATGAATTCGCACCTACACTAGCCGCGCAAAATCCCCCAGCGGCATAAAGCAAAACACGAAACGCCCTTCGTCAAAATTCACCGCCAGCGCCCCGCCCCGGTTCAGCGCGTAATCCCAGAAACCCTTGATGGCACAGCCCTCGTGACACTCGCTGACATGCGCGGGCGATTCGATGTCGCGCTCGCGGTCATACCATGAGAGCAGCATATTTTCGCCGAGCTGCTCGTCGGCAACTGCGGTGGCGCGTTTGAGGGCGGCATCGAAATCGAACGGGGTGGCGGGTGAAGCGATGTGATGGTTTTTCATGAGAGCCCCTTTGACAGATTCCGTTAGCGCAGCATTCGCAGTCCGATTATTTTAGAATGAGCGCCCGCTCCCGGCCAGTCGCCGAACTTTCAGGACCACCCCATGCTTGAAGAACGTTTAGTCAACATCGAAACAAAAATCACCTACCAGGAAGACCTGATCGAAGAACTGAACAAAACGGTTTATCAGCTACAACAAAAACTGGATCGACTGGAAGCGATTTGCGCATCGCTCGCAAAACACATCCAATCACTGGCCGAAGAAGGGAACGAAAAACCTGCCGCCAACGAAAGACCGCCGCATTACTAGCGCGCACATCTGAAAATTCATTGTGGGAAAACAAAAGCCTCGCGGAGATACGAGGCTTTCGCTTTGTTGGTGGGCCCTCCCGGACTTGAACCGGGGACCAAAGGATTATGAGTCCTCTGCTCTAACCAACTGAGCTAAGGGCCCGTTAACTTAACTTTCGCCGTCGAGGAAGCTCTTGAGTTTTTCCGAACGCGACGGGTGACGCAGTTTGCGCAGCGCTTTGGCTTCGATCTGGCGTATGCGTTCGCGGGTGACATCGAACTGTTTGCCGACTTCTTCCAGCGTGTGGTCGGTGTTCATTTCGATGCCGAAGCGCATGCGCAGCACTTTGGCTTCGCGCGGCGTAAGGCTGTCCAGAATATCCTTGGTGACGTTGCGCAGGCTGTCGTACACCGCCGCCTCGACCGGGGCAAGGCTGTTGCCGTCTTCGATGAAGTCGCCCAAATGCGAGTCGTCGTCGTCGCCCACCGGGGTTTCCATGGAGATGGGCTCTTTGGCAATCTTGAGGATTTTGCGGATTTTGTCTTCCGGCATTTCCATCTTGATGGCCAGGGTAGCCGCATCGGCATCCAGTCCGGTCTCTTGCAGAATCTGGCGCGAGATACGATTCATTTTGTTGATAGTCTCGATCATGTGCACCGGGATGCGGATGGTGCGCGCCTGGTCGGCGATGGAGCGGGTGATCGCCTGACGAATCCACCAGGTGGCGTAGGTCGAGAATTTGTAGCCGCGACGGTATTCGAATTTATCCACAGCCTTCATCAAACCGATGTTGCCTTCCTGAATCAGGTCGAGGAATTGCAAGCCACGGTTGGTGTATTTCTTGGCGATGGAAATCACCAGACGCAGGTTTGCCTCGATCATGTCGCGCTTGGCGCGGCGCGCTTTGGCTTCACCGTTAGTCATCTGCTTGTTGATCTCTTTCAGATCAAGAATTGGAATGCCGACGCGTTGTTGAAGCGCGATCATTTTCTTCTGCTGATCGATGATGGCGGGCTGGTGGCGCAACAAGGTTTCACTGTAGGGCTTCTTGGCGGCGATTTCTTGCTTCACCCAATCCAGATTGCCTTCGTTGGGCGGGAATACTTTGATGAAGTGGGGACGCGGCATGTGCGCTTTGGTCACGCACAGATCCTGAATGGCGCGTTCGCAGGCGCGCACTTCTTCCACCAGTCTGCGCATGGTGTCGCACAGCGCATCCACTTGCTTGGCGGAGAAACGGAACTGCATCAGATCGTCGGAAATTTGCTGTTGCAGCTTGTCGTATTGCTTGCTGCGATAGCCGTATTTTTCGTAGGCCTTGCCCAGCTTGGTGAAGTTGTCGCTGATGACCGCGAAACGTTCCAGCGCGTCGGCTTTGAGTTGCGCCAGATTGGCGGCGGCAGCGGCAGCGGTGGCTTCTTCGCTTTCCTCTTCCTCTTCTTCGACTTCCTCTTCTTCGATTTCTTCGTCTTCTTCACCCTCATCCGCGCTGATATTGGTTTCGTCCTCGCCATCGACAAAACCGTCGATCAGCTCGTCAATGCGCAGTTCATCCTTGGCGATTTTGTCGGCCAGCACCAGAATTTCGGCGATGGTTGCCGGACAGGCCGAGATGGCCTGAATCATGTGTTTCAAGCCGTCTTCGATACGCTTGGCGATCTCGATTTCGTCCTGACGGGTGAGCAGATTGACCACGCCCATTTCGCGCATGTACATGCGCACCGGGTCGGTGGTGCGACCGAATTCAGAATCCACAGTGGAGATCGCAGCTTCGGCTTCGGCGGCGGCATCTTCGTCGGCCACTGCCGGGGTGGTTTCGGCCATCGCCAGCGTTTCGGAATCCGGTGCCACATCGCACACAGTGATGCCCATGTCGTTAATCATGCTGACCACGCCTTCGACCTGCTCGACTTCGAGCATATCCGGCAAGTGGTCGTTGATTTCGGCGTAGGTCAAATAGCCGCGTTCCTTGCCCAGCAGGATCAGCGCTTTCAGGCGCGTGCGGCGCTCTTCGATATCCTGCGCCGGATCAACCATGGCAGCGGCTGCGGCCGCTTTTTCTTTGGATGTTTGCTTGACGATGGCTGCAGCCGGCTTGGCAGGTGCTGCGGGTTTCTTTTGTTGCGGAGTCGCCATTTTGAGGGTTCCCAAAGTTGATTTTTACTCGAGTACTGCGGGCGCTTCAAATCAAAAGCGCTTTCGAAAAGGTCGCGGATTATACCCGATTTCCAAAACTTTTCCGAAGGTTAGCTACACTTGACCTCTTTGCAGCAACTGCAAATAACGTGCCCGTTCTTGTTCATTCAGGACTTTTGAATCTTTGCCCTGCATTTTTGCGTGCAAGGATTCCAGCTCCGCCCGGCGCGATTCCTCGCGCAGTTTTTCCATTGATCCGGCGAATTCCGCCTCGACATCGAACTCCTCGCCCCACTGCATCACCTCGCCCTGCACCGAAGCAAATACCGCTTCGTGTACCGTGCCCTGGAAATGCTGGATCATCGCCGCCGTGCTGGTTTCGTCCGCCGATTCGCGCAACCAGTCGGCCAAAGCGGCAATAGCCGCCGCTTCCGCATTATCCCCGTGCCAGTCGTGCGGCAACTGGCGCGCAAGTTCCGGTCGCATCACCAGACAGCGCAACAGCGTGCGCAAGCCGGTCGGCGTGGAACGCTTGGCTTTTTGCGGCGCAGCACGTTGCGGCGCTGCGATGGGCTTGATGACATACAGCGCTTCCAGTTCAGCCTGCGTCACGCCCGCCAGCGCCGCCACTTCCTTGCGCAGCAGCAGCGCGGTGGTCGGCGCGGTGATGGCGGTGAGCAGCGGCTGCGCATTCTTCAGCAAGGCGCTGCGGCCTTCCTGCGTGTGCAGATCGACTTGCGCGGTAAGTTCGCGCAACAGATAGCCGGAAAGCGGCAGCGAATTTTCCACCTCATGCTCGAAGGCTTCCGTGCCGTATTCGCGGATGTAGGTGTCGGGGTCGTGCTCTTCCGGCAGAAACAAAAATCCCAAGCGCTTGCCATCCACCAGTTGCGGCAATGCATTTTCCAACGCGCGCCATGCGGCTTTTTGCCCGGGCTTGTCACCATCGAAGCAGAACACCACTTGATCGCACAGGCGCAGCAACTTTTGCACGTGATAGGGCGTGGTGGCTGTGCCCAAAGTCGCCACGGCATATTCCACGCCGTGCTGCGCCAGCGCCACCACATCCATGTAGCCTTCGACCACGATCACGCGTTGCTGCGCGCGAATGGATTTTTGCGCCTGATACAAACCGTAGAGTTCGTGGCCTTTTTCGAACAACGGCGTTTCCGGCGAATTCAGATATTTCGGTTCGCCCTTGTCCAGCACGCGTCCACCGAAACCGATGACTTGTCCGCGCACGTTGACGATGGGAAACATGATGCGGTCGCGGAAACGGTCATAGCGTTTACCCTCTTCGCCTGCAATCACGAGACCGGTCTCAACGAGCGAGACATCTTGATAATTGGGCACCGCCGCTTTCAGATTTTGCCAATCATCCGGCGCATAACCGATACCGAAACGCGCCGCCACTTCCCCGGAAAGTCCGCGCCCTTTTAAATAATCGATGGCGCGTTGATTTTTTTTCAGTTGTTCGCGGTAGTAGCGCGTGGCGGACTGCATCAAGTCGTACAGATCGGGCGCGACCTTGTGTTGCAGCACATTGGAAGCTTCCTGCGGCACGGTCACGCCAATACTCTTGGCGAGATCTTCCACCGCTTCCACGAAGCCCATGCCGGTGTGTTCCATGACAAAGCCGATGGCCGTACCATGCGCACCACAACCGAAACAGTGATAGAACTGTTTGGACTGGCTGACGGTAAAAGACGGGGATTTCTCGTTATGGAAAGGACAACAGGCGACGAAGTTGGCACCGGCTTTTTTGAGCGGCAGATAACGCTCGATCACGTCCACGATGTCGAGGCGATTGAGCAAATCCTGAATGAAACTTTTTGGAATCACTCTGCCCTCGCGCATTCGCGGCCAAGAATGCCGCATCAACCAATGGAAATACTGCTGGAAAAACGTTTACTTGGACAGTTGCGCTTTAATCAGACCGGAGACTTTGCCCATATCGGCACGTCCTGCCAACTTGGGCTTGACCACGCCCATCACTTTGCCCATATCTTGCGGTCCGGCCGCACCTGTTGCGGCGATAGCCTCGGCAATGGCGGCGATGACATCGGCCTCGCCCAGTTGCTGCGGCATATAAGTCTGCAACACGCTTACTTCGAATTCTTCGACATCAACCAAGTCTTGACGGTTGGCCGCCTTGTACTGACTGATGGAATCGCGGCGCTGCTTCAACATCTTTTCGATGATGGCAACCACATCCGCATCCGACAGTTCGATGCGCTCGTCCACCTCGCGCTGTTTCATGGCCGCGAGTAAAAGACGAATCGCCCCGAGACGCGCCGTTTCCTTGGCGCGCATCGCGGACTTCATATCTTCGGTGATTTGCTGCTTGAGACTCATATCAAACTACCTTTCGCCAGAGTGGCGAGGCAGATCAATACAGCTTGGGCGGGAGAGTCTGGCTGCGCAGGCGCTTGTAATGGCGCTTCACGGCAGCGGCCAGCTTGCGCTTGCGCTCTGCGGTGGGCTTCTCGTAAAACTCGCGAGCGCGCAATTCGGTCAGCAGACCGGTCTTTTCCACAGAACGCTTGAAGCGACGCATCGCAACTTCAAACGGCTCATTCTCTTTAACACGTACTGTTGTCATGAACAAACTACCTTCTACCAAAAATTCGAGGGCGCGATTCTACAAAACAACGGTTTATTTCACAACCGATATTTTCCGAGCTTTTCATGCGAAAACACGGGTGCTTCGTATATTTTCGTATATTGATATTGCGCGGGACATGCCTGTATTATTCGCGCCCTGCCCGCTTTCACCCATTTTTCCCCAAAAATGAATCTACTTCAAAAGTTATTTTTTGCCCGCGCTGTTGCTGCCAGTTTTCTCGTTCACAGCGTAATTTTTTTCGTCGCGCACGGCCCGGCACTGGCAGAAGAAACCATAAATTCTTCCAATAGCGAGGTGGTTGTCAGCGCGGTGGGCGACATGATGCTTGATGGCTCATCCCGGAGCGTTTTGTCTGAGCAAGGCTACGATTACCCGTTCGCGCGAGTGCGCCAATATTTTTCGGGCTCGCAAATTGTCTTCGGCAATCTGGAGGGGCCTTTAACCACTCGCGGTGCGCCGGAGCAGGACAAGACTTATGTTTTTCGCTCGCCGCCAGACAAAGTCGGCAACGCGCTCAAGGCGGCCGGATTCAATGTGGTAACGCTCGCCAACAACCACACACTGGATTTCGGGGCGGACGGACTGACAGAAACCGTAGCAACGCTGGACGAACTCGGAATCCGCCATGTAGGAGCCGGAAACAATCTCGCTACCGCCCGCCAACCCGCGCAGATGCTGGTCAACGGGCTGCGTATCGCCATACTTGGCTATTCCATGACCCTGCCGGAAAATTTCTACGCTTGGAAAAACCGTCCCGGCACCGCGTTCGCCCACGAAGATCAAGTGCGCGAAGACATTAAACTGGCGCGCGAAAAAGCCGACATTGTGCTGGTGGCCTTTCATTGGGGACAGGAACGCAGCACCAAGTTGCGTGAATATCAGGTGAGCATCGGACATGCCGCTATCGACGCGGGCGCGGATGCCGTTATCGGCCACCATCCGCATATTTTGCAGGGCATCGAAAAATACAAGAACGGGATAATCCTTTACAGCTTGGGCAACTTCACCTTCGGCACATACAGCGCGAACTCCGCACGCAGCGCCATCGCTCAACTATATTTCCGCAATGCGGCGTTATATAAAGTGCGGCTGATCCCGATCAACGTCAACAACTTCGAAGTGCAATTCCAGCCACAACCCCTGAGCGGCGCGGCGGCTGACGCGGTGATCGACAACGTGCGCACACTGTCGGCAGCGCTCAACACGGAAGTGATCAACAACAACGGGGTCGGGGAAGTGTTGCTGGAAGGGAAATAACCAGCCAACTGCCCGAAGAAGCGCATGGATAGGGCATCCACATCAATCGAATGGCGTAGATCGCCTATTCATGAGCTTCTCCGCGAGGTTGGCCTTTGAAATCTCGCTATCAGGCGATGCTGACCCTGCCGAATTTACGTTTGCCGACCTGAGCCACTACGCTCGCGCCCGCCTTAAGCTGCAATGTTCTGTCGCTGATTTTTTCACCGTCAAGTTTTACCGCGCCCGCATCAATCATGCGCATCGCTTCGGAGGTGCTGGGAACCAGCCCCGCTTGTTTGAGCAGGTTGGCAATGACGATCACGCCGTTGGCAGACTGCACGCTAATCTCGGGCATGTCATCCGGCAACACACCTTTCTGGAAACGCGCTTCAAACTCTCCCAGCGCATCTTCGGCGGCTTTTTGCGAGTGGAAGCGTGTGACAATCTCCTGCGCCAACAACACCTTGATGTCGCGCGGATTGCGTCCCTGTGCCGCTTCCTCCTTGAAATTGGAGATTTGCGCCAAACTGCGAAAAGAAAGCAATTCGTAATAACGCCACATCAGGTCATCTGAAACGGACATCAATTTGCCAAACATGTCGGACGGTGTATCTGTAATTCCAACATAGTTGCCGAGCGACTTGGACATCTTGTTGAAACCATCCAAGCCTTCCAGTAATGGCATGGTGAGCACGCACTGCGCTGGCTGCCCGAAATGCTTTTGTAATTCGCGCCCCATCAGCAGATTGAATTTCTGGTCGGTGCCGCCCAGCTCAATGTCGGCTTTGAGTGCTACCGAATCGTACCCCTGCACCAACGGATAAATGAATTCGTGGATGGCGATGGGCTGGTTGCCTTTATAACGTTTGGAAAAGTCATCACGCTCCAGCATCTGCGCCACAGTGTGAGTGGCAGCGAGGCGGATCAGATCGACCGCGCTGAACTTATCCATCCAGGCAGAGTTGAACACAACTTCGGTTTTATTCGGATCAAGCACTTTAAACACTTGGTCGCGGTAACTCTGCGCATTGGCAAGCACCTGCTCTCGCGTCAAGGGCGGACGGGTGGCGTTTTTACCAGTGGGGTCGCCGATCATGCCGGTGAAGTCGCCGATCAAAAACAGGGCGTGATGCCCCATATCCTGCAACTGGCGCATTTTGTTAAGCAGTACGGTGTGGCCTAGATGCAAGTCCGGCGCGGTGGGATCAAAACCTGCCTTGATACGCAGCGGACGACCCTGCTCCAGCTTCTTGATTAGTTCGGATTCGAGCAACAATTCATCGCTGCCGCGTTTAATTTGATTAAGGATTTCTTGTTGACTCATGTCGAAAGACCGTTTGTCTATTTCTTGCACAATGTCTGAACGGGTTTTGAGGGGCTGCCGCTTTCTGGTAAAGTGCGCGCAATTCTTCAATAAGTGCTTGTGCCTGCCGCCAAAGTTATCTACCGGCATCCCCAAACACTGCCGCCTTGGGAGGCGCGAATGTTACCGCAAAACACTTTATCACACGCGCACAAAATGAAGCTGCGCTGGTTCGTCACCCTTTCCACATTGCCTTTGCTGGGCGTTGTAACCGCTTTCGGCATCATGCCGCAAAACGACGTGCTGACCAATGTGCAAACCACTATCGTTCAGGACATCGCCTTGCCTGCGGAAACGCAGCCCGTTTACCCCGCAACCACTTTCTGGCGTAACGAGCGCATCCAGCGCGGCGACACAGTGGTCGAACTGCTACGCCGCCTGAATGTGGAAGATGCCGCCGCCAGCGAATACCTGCGCCAGAACAGCGCGACCGCCTCTTTCCGCAAGCTTGGGGTAAACAAAGAGGTGCAGGCCGAAACGTCTATGGGTGGCGACTTGCTCGCCTTGCGCTATCTGGACAATGAGGGCAATCAAGTCATCATCTCCAAGAATGAAAATCGCTTCAAAACCGACATCAAACCCGCGCAGGTAGAACAAAGGACTTTTGTGCGCACTGGAGAAATCACAAGCACCTTGTTCGCGGCGACGGATGAAGCCGGACTTCCCGACGCGGCCGCCAACCAACTATCTGAAATTTTCGGCGGCGATATCGACTTCCACCGCGATCTGCGCAAAGGCGACAAATTCAGCGTGATCTACGAGATGACTTACAGCAACGGCGAAGCGGCTCGCACCGGGCGCATACTCGCTGCTGAATTCGTAAATAACACGCGCATTTTCCGCGCTTTCTACTTCAAGACCAGCGACGATCAGGGAGATTATTTCTCGCCGGACGGAAGAAGTATGCAAAAAGCCTTCCTGCGCTCTCCAATCGAATTCTCGCGGGTCAGTTCAGGATTCAGCAATTCGCGCTTTCATCCGGTGTTGAACAAATGGCGCGCGCACAAGGGCGTTGACTATGCCGCCCCCATCGGAACAAACGTCCGGGCTACCGCCGATGGCGTGGTGTCTTTCGTCGGCAAACAAGGGGGTTACGGCAACGTGGTGATGTTAAATCACCAAGGACGTTATCAGACGGTTTACGGACATTTGTCGCGCTTTGCCAGCGGCCTCCGCAACGGACAACGCGTCAGCCAAGGCCAATCCATCGGCTATGTCGGAATGACAGGACTGGCCAGCGGTCCGCACCTACATTATGAATTCAAGATGAACGGTGTCCAGCGGGATCCTTTGAAAGTAGCATTGCCGGACGGCAAACCGATCAGCGAAGCGCAAAAGGCAGCATTTGAAGAAGCGACCCGCGACTTGCATACGCGATTGTCGCTGCTGCGCAACACTCGTGTAGCCAAACAGGACTAGTGAAAAACACATCTGACTTGTACATCGGCATCATGTCCGGAACCAGTCTGGACGGTGTCGATGCCGCACTGGTCGATTTCTCGCAAGCCGCCCCACACCTTGTATGCAGTTACTTTCAACCCTACCCGCAACCGCTGAAACAGGTACTGCTGGCGCTGCATCAACCCGCTCATAACGAATTGCATCAGGCGCAACTCGCCGCAAATCAACTGGCGCGCGAATACGCTGCTGCGACACATGTCTTACTGAAAAAAGCGGGCGTATCAACCAAACAGATTCAAGCGATCGGCTGTCACGGCCAGACCATACGTCATCGACCGGAATACGGCTACACCGTTCAACTCAACAACGCGGCATTGCTGACCGAACTGACCGGCATTCACGTGGTGAGCGACTTCCGCTCACGCGATATCGCAGCAGGCGGGCAGGGCGCACCACTGGTTCCGGCATTCCACGACAAAGTATTGCGCCATACCAATACTCACCGCGCCATTCTCAATATCGGCGGCATCGCCAACCTGACCGATTTGCCCCCCAAAAAAATGACCCGGGGTTTCGATACCGGCCCCGGCAATTTGCTGATGGATGCGTGGATCGCAAAACACCAAGTCAAGTCCTATGACAAAGACGGCGCGTGGGCAGCCAGCGGGAAAATCATCCCAGCATTGCTACAAACATTATTGGCTGAGCCTTATTTCGCGACCGCTCCTCCCAAGAGTACCGGGCGCGACTTGTTCAATCTTGTCTGGCTGGAAAAACATCTGACTGGAAACGAAGCCTCTGCGGATGTACAAGCAACCCTGCTCGCACTTACCGGCGACAGCATCGCCACCGCCGTACAACGCTTCTGTACTGGAGCACAGGAAATCTACGTATGCGGCGGAGGCGCACATAACCGTGCGCTGCTATCCCATTTGCGTAACGCAATGCCGCAATGCAGCATTCAGAAAACAGAGGTATTGGGCATTGATGCCGACTGGATGGAGGCGATCGCTTTCGCCTGGTTAGCACAGCAAACTTTGCTTCTTCACCCCGCCAACCTGCCCGCCGTCACCGGGGCAAGACATCCCTGCGTGCTAGGCGCAATTTATCCGGCTTAAAACAAAACGGGGCGCAATGCGCCCCGTTCCTAAAACAACCTCCAGAACGCTTACACCGCGAACGAGGAACCGCAACCGCAGGTAGTCGTTGCATTCGGATTCTTGATGACAAACTGCGAACCTTCCAGACCTTCCGTGTAGTCGATTTCCGCGCCCACCAGATACTGAAAGCTCATCGGATCGATCAACAATTGCACGCCGTTTTTGCTCATCACGGTGTCGTCTTCGTTGGCCACTTCGTCAAAGGTGAAACCGTATTGAAAACCGGAACAACCGCCGCCGCTAACGAATACGCGCAGCTTGAGTTCGCTGTTGCCTTCTTCTTCGATCAACTGTTTTACCTTGTTTGCCGCGCTGTCGGTAAACAACAGCGGATCTTGCGTTTCGGTCACTGCATTCATGCTCTTCTCCTAACTATGTTATTTTGATTCGGTGCCGCTCAACTTGAGCGATACCACTTTTTCCGATACTTCACTGATGTGCATCAATTTGCCTTCGACCATCGCGCCCAATTGAATTTCCATCGTTTTGTACTTCACATCTCCTGTGACCTTGGCTTTGCTTTGCAGTTCCATATATTCCGAAGCGAGAATCGGCCCGTTCACCACACCGTTCACCACCAGATGGGTCACCTTGATTTCGCCATCCACTCTGGCATGCTCGCTCAACACCAGCGTGCTCGCTTTGGCCTGATCCGCAACCACATTACCCGTGATCTCACCATCCACGCGCAACCCGCCCGTGAAAAACACATCGCCCTTAACCTTGGTTCCAAGACCAATCAGCGAGTCAATGCGATTTTGCGGTTTGTTATTCTTGCTGAACATCACACTCTCTCCATTTATGAAAGCAATACAGTCTGTTTTACCTTGGGTTCTTGTACGCCCTTTTCAAACACCCTGATTTCAACGCTATCGATATGCACATCAACCGGCAGCCTGAACACTCGGTCAACACGCTGGTAATACTTGAAATTCAAACGGTGCTGAGCTACTTCGGTTTCGTTTTGTTGCGGGAATTGTAACACTACTTTTTGACCACCATTGGCACCGCTCACCACTATCTGGAGATCCCCCTCAAACTCTCTGCCGCGACGCTGCACTCCTTGCACTAACAGCATCTGGCAGTGGTATTCACCCGGCAAACTACCCGCTTCCAGCTTCAAACTGTGAATGGACAAATCCGCATCGCGTCCGCTGGTGAGCGGCAGGTTCTGAAAGAACGCCAAATCTTCATGAAGTTGCATATTCTCGTCATGCAGCGCTTTGACCTGCACTTGCACCTCATCGGCGGCAGCCTGCTGCATCTGTGCCTGACGTTCACTCACCGCGATCTGGTTGGTTTGCTTGGCGTTCTCCGCTTCCAGAAATGCCACCCGCTCACGCAGCTCCGCTATTTCCTGCTCGGCTTGTCCGCGATGAAATCCGGCCAACGCCATCCCCGCATCGTAGGCCCACCAAATCAGAAACCCTGAGATCAAGAGAAAAGGCAAAGTAATCGCCCAGCGCACATACCAAGGCACATGCGGGCGCACTGCCAGACGCGGTGCGGAGATACTGAATCTGCGTTTCAATCCTCGTATCATTATAGTCAGGGCAGCAAGGGAATTAAGTTGATACCGTCCGCCTCGGGCAAACCGAACATGATATTCATGTTCTGCACGGCCTGACCCGCAGCGCCTTTCACCAGATTGTCGATCACTGACAGAACTACCACCGTGTCACCTCCTTGAGGTCTGTGCACCGCAATGCGGCAGATGTTTGAACCGCGCACCGAACGGGTCTCTGGCATGCTGCCCGCAAGCAGCACATCAACGAAAGCCTCGCCGGCATAACGCTGCTCGAACAATGCCTGCAAGTCCGCTTCTTTTTTGATCCGCCCATACAGCGTGGCATGAATGCCGCGTATCAGCGGTGTCAAATGCGGCACAAAAGTCAGGCCGACCGGCTTGCCCAGCACATTCGCCAAGCCTTGTTTGATCTCCGGCAGATGCCGATGTCCGGCAACACCGTAAGCCTTGAAATTATCCGAGGCCTCTGAAAACAGCGAATGAACTTCCGCCTTGCGACCCGCGCCGGACACGCCGGATTTGGCATCGGCGATCAGCGAACCTTCCTCGATCAGCCCTGCTTCCAGCAAAGGGATGAAACCGAGTTGCACCGCCGTCGGATAACAACCGGGATTTGCCACCAACCGCGCAGATTTGATTTGCGCCCGGTTCACTTCCGGCAAACCGTACACCGCTTCCGCCACCAAATCGGGACAGGCATGCGTCATGCCATACCACTTTTCCCAAACTGCGATGTCCTGAATGCGAAAATCAGCTGCAAGATCGATCACCCGCACGCCCGCATCCAGCAGGGCGCGCGTCTGTTGCATGGCGATGCCGTTGGGCGTGGCAAAGAACACCACGTCGCACTGATCGAGATGCGCTTCATCGGGATGGGTGAATTTCAGATCGACATGGCCGCGCAAACTGGGGAACATCTGACTGACCGGTGTCTCCGCATCGGCGCGCGAAGTGATGACGCGCAACTCGGCCTGCGGATGCCCCGCCAACAACCTCAGCAATTCAACTCCGGTATAACCTGTACCGCCAACAATCCCGACTTTAAGCATTGTTCACACCTCAAAAGTGGCTGCGAATGATAAATGAAAAAGCCGCCCGAAGGCGGCTTTTTCGTCCAGCGGTTGATCCCGAGGGGACCAACGGTAATCCCTGAGGATTAACGCTTGGAGAATTGTTTCCTGCGACGCGCTTTACGCAGACCGACCTTCTTACGCTCGACTTCACGCGCATCGCGAGTAACCAGACCCGCTTTGCTCAGAACCGGCTTCAGGTTTGCATCGTAGTCGATCAGCGCGCGGGTAATACCGTGGCGCACAGCACCAGCCTGACCATTTTCGCCGCCACCGGAAACGTTCACCATGATGTCAAACTTGCCGGTCATTTCCGTCAGTTCCAGCGGCTGACGCACGACCATGCGGCCTGTCTCGCGCGAGAAGAACACATCGATAGGTTTGTCGTTGACAACGATGTCGCCCTTGCCGGGCTTGATGAACACACGTGCCACCGCGCTCTTGCGACGACCCGTTCCGTAGTTATAAGTTGCGCTCATAATTAAGCCTTTAACAGATCAATGGGTTTCGGTTGCTGCGCGCTGTGCGGATGAGTCGCACCGCCGTAAACCTTGAGCTTGCTCAACATCGCATAGCCCAGCGGTCCTTTCGGCAACATGCCGCGCACGGCCTTTTGCAGCACGCGCTGCGGATGGCGCTGTTGCAGCTTGAGGAAATTGGTTTCGTAGATACCGCCGGGATAACCGGTGTGGCGGTAGTACATCTTGTCTTGAGCCTTGTTGCCGGTCACGCGCAACTTGTCGGCATTGACCACCACCACGAAATCGCCGGTATCGACGTGCGGTGTGTAGATGGCCTTATGCTTGCCGCGCAAGCGGATAGCGATCTGGCTGGCCAAACGGCCCAGAATCTTGTCGGCGGCATCAACCAGCAACCAGTCGTGCTGGACTTCGTGCGGCTTAGCGGAAAATGTTTTCATGGCATTTCCTAAATCTTTAAAATGGATAACGGACTGCGAAGGGCGCGCATTCTATGTGAGACCTCCCCACCTGTCAAACGCTTATCGAAGAGTCTGTAAATCATGTCCGGCAGGCCGAGGATGCAGCATCATATCCAACCACACCTTCCAACGTTCATATTTTTCCGGCAGGTCCTTAACAGACTGAGCCACTTCGATTTTTTCGGCATGCCCGTTGGCAGTCAAGGATAACCCGGCAGCCAACCGCGCCGCGCCGACCAGACCGGCATCGGCCTGCGGCAAACGGTAGGTGGGTATCTGGACGCACTGGGCGATGCCTTGCTGCAAACAGGGCAAGTTGGATCGTCCGCCGGAAAGATAGACGCGCGTGATACCGAACTCGCGCTGAAAATCCTCCAGAATGCGCGCCACGCGAAAAATGATGCCTTCTTGCAACAGCACCGCGATGCGTTGCGGCGGGAGATGCTCCACCGGATCGGAGAACGTCAGCCCTAGGTCGCTGCGAAAGTACGGCGCGCCCAACCCGCTCGGCTCCGCCAGACAAAAAATATCGTCGCCTGCCAATTCCTCTGCACGACAATCCTGTACCGGATACCCCGCCAACGCGGCGGCGATGGAATTGAGCGTACCTTCGCTGGCAATATATCCCCGCCCGTTTTCACCCTGCCACACCAGCGTTTGCAAATAGCCCTCCGGCGCACTCCGCCCTTCCGGCAAATAACAGACTACGAAACCGCCCGTACCCAGATTGACCAATGCTTCCGGTTGATCGCTATCGATGCTGGCAACCAGCGCCGCCGATTGGTCGCCCATGCTGGCTTGCAGGGACAGGCCGTTTTGCAATGGCAGATTCAATCCGGCAGATGGTTTGATCTGCGGCAACACTTGCAGCGGAATGTCGAACAGATCGCACAACACAGGTGACCACTGTCCCGTGTGAATATCCATCAACAACGTGCGCGCCGCCATCGAGGCATCGGTGACATGCTGCGCCCCGCCAGTCCAGCGCCAGATGAGAAAAGTATCCAGCGTGCCCAGCAGCCATTCGCCGCCGATCAACCGTTCGCGCCAAGTGGGATGTTCGCGTAGCAACACACGCAACTTGGGAGCAAAGTAATAAGGCGTGAGCGGCAGTCCGGTGAGTTCGCGGATGGTAATTTCTTGAGCGCGCAATGCCGCGCAGCTTGCAGCACCTCTATCGTCCTGCCAGGAAATCAGGGGCGTGATTGGCTGACCGCTGGCGCGCTCCCAGATCAGGAAAGAAGAACGCTGGCTGCACAGACCCAAAGGCGGGCGCGCATCGGTCTGCGCCAGACAGCCCGCCAACACCGCATCTGCCACTTCGGCATAAGCAAGCGCATCGCTTTCATAGCACCCACCCTCCGCCACAATCTGCGGCGCATGTTGCGACACGATGCCGTGCAGCGTGCCATCTTGCGACAACAGCCCGGCCTTGATACCCGTCGTGCCCAGATCGAGTGCGATGGCGACGATCATGTCTCAAATCCCGGAAGGGTTTGTAGGTGCGAATTCATTCGCACATCAAACGAAATTCGTGCGAATGAATTCGCACCTACAAAGGTAGTCATAAAGAGGCTTCCGCCTCTTGCGCAATCCTCTCTGCATCCCAACCCAACGCGGGCGCAACCAATTCGGCGAGCTGGCGAATCTCCGCCGCGTTCAGCTTCGCCAAGATCAGCAACGGCATACGGCGGCGCAACAGGTCGGGCAGATGCAGCACCATCTCGTCCTGCGCACACAGCACCATATCTGCATAAATGAACGGCAACTCCGCCACGATGCGCGCGGCCAGTTGTGGCGATCCTTCGACGATTTCAAAAACTTTTTCGACACGCGAGCCGTGACGGCGCAACAGCCACTGCGCACTCTCGCCATCAACGCCAAGACGTTGCGCACGCAAAACGACTTCATCCGACCACACGGCAAAATCCTGCGTAGGCTTCCACGGAAAATTTGTGTCTTTCGTTGCGCACCCAACATCCACGCCCAGCCGCGCGCACACCGCATCCACAATCACCGCAGCATCCTCGCGCGCCGAGGTGAGCTTGCCGCCGATGGCGTGGTGCAGGCCGCTGCCGTCCGTCTTCAATTCCCAATCGCGGCTGGCTTTGGACGGATGCGCCGCGTCGCTCTGCTTCATCGCGCGCACACCGGCATAACTGCCGATCACATCGGCTTTCGTCCATGCCGTCTTCAGGAAACGATTGGCGGCGGCCAGCAAGTAATCCACATCATCATCCTCAACCACCACGCGATCGATGTCGCCGCGATAATCGGTATCCGTCGTGCCCAGCAACGTGCGCCCGTACCACGGGATGATGAAGAACACGCGCCCGTCCCGCTTCGCCGTGAGCAAAATCGCCTCGCTAGTCGGCAGCGCGGGCAGCACCAGATGGATGCCTTTGCTCAAGCGACACCACGCGCGGCCTTGCGCGGTCGCCGTCGTCCATTGGCCAACGGTGTTCACGCATTGCTTGGCGCGCACCGCCAGCGTCTCGCCGCCAGACACATCCTGCACCGTCGCGCCGCCCACCTTGCCGCCCTCTTCGTTCCACGCCACCAGCCGCGCGTAATTCACGCACACCGCACCCCGCGCCAGCGCGCCCGCCACCAACTCCAACACCAGCCGCGCATCGTCGGTCTGCGCATCGCCGTAGGTGAAACCGCCTTTCAATCTTGGCGACTCATCAGATGTAGGAGCGAGCTTGCTCGCGAATGCTTTCCAAACCTTCGCGAGCAAGCTCGCTCCTACATCCGTGCGCTCATCCCGATTCGACGCGGTTCCCGCCAGAAATGGAAAGTGCGCGGAAAATTCCTGCTGCCCGTGATGATGATGGCGCATAGTCTCGCCGGGAAAACCCGCCATCGCGTCATACAACGTCAGCCCCGCCTCCAGCAACAGCGTGCCGTTGCGGCTGTCCGCATACACCGGCACACCGAAGCGCAGCGGCCACACGCGATGCGGCGCGATTTGCAGCAGCATCTTCCTTTCTTTCAGTGCCTTGCGCACCAGCTTGAAATCGTAAGTCTCCAGATAGCGCAGCCCGCCGTGGATCAACTTGCTCGACACCGACGAAGTCCCACTCGCCCAATCCCCCTGCTCCACCAGCGCCACCCGCAACCCGCGCAACGCCGCGTCATAAGCCGTCCACGCGCCATAAATCCCCCCGCCGCAGACCAGCAGGTCGAACTCGTTTTGTAATGCGGAAAAGTTGCGTTGCATGTTGCTCCTGAAATGACCGATGCCCCGCGAGGCGCGCCAATAGGCGATCTACGCTGTGCGATGCCTGAAGATGGCCGTCTTTATTGGCTTGGCGTTAAATTCACTTTGCGCGGCTTCGGCATTCCGGGTCATTGAATCTTACGGATGGCGTTGTTGCCGGAATCGGCCACGTACAAACTTGTCCCGTCGGTTGCGATGCCTATCGGCTGATAAAACAAGGGCGGCTGGACTCCGCTATCAGTGCTGCCGCTCACATTCGCCGTGCCTGCCAGTGTCGTTTCCGCCCCCGAAGAAAGCACGATCTTGTGAATAGTGTGGTCGTAACTGCGGGTCACGTACAAATTGATGCCATCGGTACAAATTCCCTTGGGGTCTGCAAACGTCGCGGAAGTGGCCAGCGTGCTCACCGCCCCCGTCGCGATCACGATTTTGCGGATGGCTTGATTGCCTGTATCTGCAACATACAAATTAACTCCGTCTGTCGTCAGCCCATATGGCGCAGAGAACCGTGCGGCAGCGCCAGTGCCATCGACTTTTGTACAAGCCCCTGCCGTCCCCGCCAGGGTTGACACCACTTTGGTGGCAATCACGATCTTGCGGATGGTGCAATTGCCGCTATCGGCCACGTACAGATTGGTTCCGTCCGTGGTGATTCCTTGCGGGAAATCGAACGAAGCGCTCACCCCGCTTGCCGTATCGGCAACACCGGATGCGGCGGGCGTTCCCGCCAGTGTCGAAACAACTTGGGTGGCGATCACGATCTGGCGGATGGTATGGTTCTGCGTATCGGAAACGTACAAATTTGTGCCATCGGTTGTGATGCCCATGGGTAAATTGAATTGGGCTACCCCGCCAGTGCCGTCGCCGGTGCCTGAAGTTGCTCCTCCCGTACCCGCCAGCGTTGACACCACCCCGGAGGCAATCGTAATTTGGCGGATGGAATTGTTGAAGCTGTCGGCCACGAAAAGATTCGTGCCGTCCGTTGTCACGCCTTCGGGGGAATAGAATTGTGCCGATACTCCGCTCGCATCAAGAATGCCCGGATTCAGCGATGAACCCGCAAACGTGCTGACCACCCCGGACAGACTCAACGATGTACCCAGCAAATTGCCGCCTATCAACCCGCTTGGATTGTTGCTCGCATTATTGCCGGAACTACCTCCCGCCCCTCCGCCACCGCAGGCCGCCAGCCCCAGCAAAGCAATCATCGCCAACGCCCATCCCGCTTCGCACACTTTGAATATTGCCGAACGAACCGTCATTTCATCCCCCAAGTAACGTGTGAAAAAACCGGGCCGAACAAGCCCGAACCAAATATAGTCTCTACAGCTTACCCCGCATCCCCAACGCCTTCTCCGGCACATCGCTAATCAGCACATCCACGCCCAGCGTCAGCGCGCGGCTGATCTCTTCATCGCTGTTGCAGGTATAGACGGCGATGAATTTGCAGCAACCGCGCACCGCGCCCATCATACCCTCGTCCAGCGTGGCTATATGCACGCACACGCCATGCAGAAAGGGATTTTCAAGCAAGGCGCGCAGGGCGAAGTCGGCTTGGTGTTCGGGTTCGAGGTTGTACACCAGTGGGAATTCCGGCGCGATGGAATGGGCGTAGATCAGGCCGTCCAGATTGAACGACGAAGCCATGACGCGCCCGTCGCTCACGTCGCCTGCCAGCGCCAACGTCTGCCGCACTTTGAGTTCGCGCCGCGCGTTGTCTTCCCAGTCGCGCAGTTTGATCTCCAGCAGCAGACGACAGCGTGTGCGGTAGGCGGCGAGAAATTGCTGCAAGCTCATCACGCCTTCAGGCGTGACCGAAGATGAAAAATGTGCGGCGAAATTCATCGCCTGCAATTGCGCGTGATCGTAGTCGTCGATGTGCTGGCCGGGCAGATGCAACTTCTTCAAGTCGCGGTCGTGCCACAGCACGGCCACTTCGTCGCGGCTCAGTTGCACGTCGGTTTCGATGCCGTCAATCGGATAGGTCAGCGCCTTGTCGAATGCGCTGCGCGTGTTCTCCGGCGCTTCCCGGTTTGCGCCGCGATGGGCGAAGATTTGGGTTTTGTTCATGGCAATCTCTTAATGAATTGTTGCTGCCCTGGGTAGGATGGGTGGAGCGCAGCGATACCCATCGCAAATTTAAAATGATTGATGGGTATCGCTGCGCTCCACCCATCCTACGTGCCTCGTCATTCCTGCGCAGGCCGGAATGACGGCTACTTGAATTCACCCCAACCCCGCAATAAATTCCCCCATCGAAATTTCCAACGCTGCCCAATGCGGGTTGTACATCAACCGTCGCAGCATGCCTTGCTTGAGATTCTGCGCGGTGATTTCGCCCAGCCACGCGGTTTGCGGTTGCGCCATGCAGGCTTTGTATTGCGCGCTGTCGCTGTCGTAGTAGTGCAGGCAATTGGTGTAGTCGCCGCCCGCGCCGTAATGCGGGTCTTCCGGCGGCATAACGATGGCGGTGTGCGCGCTGCTCAGGATGCGCTTCTCGGGCAGGGCGCTATTGACCCATTCGACGTTCGGCTGCCCGGTTTTTTCCGTGGCATACCACACCAGTTTGCTGGCCGCGTGCTTCGCGCGTTGCATGAAGCGCAAAGTCGCGCCGGAATTCACCGTGGCATCGTCGGCGCTGGCTGCGGCGAACACCGGGATATTGATTTCGCCTTGCGGCAAGGCTTTGGTCAGCGCGTACATTTGCGCCGCCGCGTTTTTGCAGAACGATTCGTATTTGTACCAATCTCTATCCTGCCGCACTTCCAGCCACGCTTCTTTCGGCAGCAGCCCGCTGTAGAGTTTGTGCAGGTTCGCCCACTTGGCGCGCGGGTCGATTTGGAACGCGGGCGAGAACAGGAACAGGCCGCGCACCCGCGCGTCGTGCTGCGCTTGCAGCACGCTCAACGCCGCGCCCGCCGAAAAGCCGCCCAGATATAACTCATCAACTTCGGCGGCCAGACAGTCTGCGCCGTATTGCACCGCCTTCGCCCACTCCCGCCAATGAATATCCAGCAGATCGCCGGGGCGCGTGCCGTGTCCCGGCAGCAGCACGGCCATCACGCGAAAACCGTTGCGCTGAAAAAACGCGGCCAAGTGGCGGATATGGTAGGGCGAATCGCTCAAACCGTGCACCAGCAGAATGCCGCGCCGATAGGGTTTGTCGCGCCCTTTTTCATAATCGCCGCCCGGCAACAATTCGAACGGCGCGTTGCCCGCCACAATTTGTTCCTGCTCGTTTTTTCCATCGTGAAACTGCATCAGCATCGCCTGCGTGCGCTGCACGTATTCCGCGAACGGCAAACCTGCCCCGGCAAAATGCGTGTTCGTGCCGGACGATTTATGCCGCAACCCCAATATATCCATTGCTTTCTCCCGTCATAACCCCGTAACAACTCCGCGCTACTGTTTTGTCCTCAATACCCATCCGAGGTGAGCGCTATGCCCTCCATTCTACCTGCTGAACACTACCGTTCGTTTCCCCGCGCTCCGCGCGCGCAACTTCTGGCCAACATTGTGCTGGCGCAAGAAAAAGGAGATGCCATGACCGCGCTCGAACACATTATCGCCAGACGCAAGCTGAGCGCGCTGTTCCAGCCCATCATCGACTTGAACAGCGGCGAGTTCCTCGGTTGCGAGGGATTGATACGCGGCCCGGCAGACAGCACGTTGCATTTGCCCGCCCACCTGTTCGGCGCTGCCGAGCAGGAAGATTTGTCGCTGGAAGTGGAAATGCTGTCGCGGCAAATTGTGCTGGAAGCGTTTGCCAAACAAAAGCTGCCCGGCAAACTATTCCTCAACGTCAGCCCCGAAACGCTCACCCATCCCAGTTTCAAAAACGGCCAGACGCTGGCGTTCCTGAACAAACTGGGCATAGACCCGCAGCGCGTCATCATCGAGATCACCGAGAACCAGGCCACGTTCGATTTCGAGGCGATGCGCGGCGCGCTGCTGCTGGTGGAAAAGAACATGCCCATCGAAGAGTTCAGCCACTTTCTGTCCGAGGCCGACAGCCGCCATTTCGCCGACGGCTTCATCATCTCCGAAAACGGGCGCTACATCGGCGTGGCTTCCGGGCAAGACCTGCTGCGCGAGCTGACGCAGATGCAACTGCAAGCCGCGCGCTACGCCAGTTCGGGCAAGCCGCCGGATTGATGTTCGAGGATGCGCATTTGCAAGCGGGCGGCTATATCAGCGAAGGCCGCGACGGCACGATGACCGATGCCAAAAAGATGGCGAAGAAAATTTCGGGGAACAGTTTGTTTGTCGAGCAACGCAACGCGGGTTTGAAAACATAAAGGAGAAAAAAATGAAACCTTTTGCCACAGAGAACACAGAGATCACAGAGAATTCATTTGTCAGCATTCGCGCATTGCTTTTTACTCAAGGCTTTTGCAGAACGCTGGAATATTTCTGCACGTTTTCGGTGTTCTCGGTGAAGTAGGCTGATTGACCTGCTCCCTTCTCCCGCAGGCGGGAGAAGGGCCGGGGATGAGGGTCTGTACGAGTCAACCCAAGTTATGGTTACGCAACAGCCCTCACCCTACCCCTCTCCCGCCTGCGGGAGAGGGAACTGAACCTACACCTCTCCAAATCAAATGACTCGACATCCAATCGCTCTCTTCCGCGCCACCCGCTTCGCGCTGCATCTCGCCTACGGCTTAACCATCTCGCTGGCTTTTCCGTGGTTCAGTTTGTCCGTGCGCCGTCGCATCCTGCAAAACTGGTCGCGCGGGTTGCTGGATATTTTCAACGTGCGCATCGCCATCAACTACCACGATGTGCGGCGCGGACTGATCGTCACCAACCACATCTCGTGGCTGGATGTGTTCGTGTTGAACTCGGTGGTACCGATGCGCTTCGTGGCCAAGTCCGAAGTGCAGCGCTGGCCGCTGATCGGCTGGTTGTGCGCGCGCGCGCAAACTTTGTTTATCGAACGCGGCAAGGCGCGCTCGGCAGCGCGCATCAATATGCAGATGGTCGAGCTGTTGCAGCGCGGCGAATGTCTTGCCGTGTTCCCCGAAGGCACGACGACAGACGGCAAACATCTCGCGCATTTTCATTCTTCATTGTTGCAACCCGCGATTGATGCCGATGCACTCATCCATCCCATCGCCATCCGCTATCAAGATGCGCACGGCGCGCACAGCAGCGCCGCCGCGTATATCGGCGAAATGAGTTTCGGCGAATCGCTTTGGAATATTTTGTGTACGCCGCAAC
This sequence comes from Sideroxydans sp., assembly GCA_028710605.1. Taxonomy (GTDB): domain Bacteria; phylum Pseudomonadota; class Gammaproteobacteria; order Burkholderiales; family Gallionellaceae; genus Sideroxyarcus. The sequence continues at coordinate 43,412 of JAQTTU010000009.1, read as the reverse complement.
TGCATGTGCGCCTTGTCGCCACCGCACCGCTGGAGGCCGGCGCGACAGACAGGCGCAGCCTGACCAAGCTCGCTCAGGCGCAAATCGGCGGCGCATTGCATGCCATAAACAAAACAAAGACTTTAGCCACAGAGAACACAGAGTTCACAGAGAACGAAGTGCGTGATCTTCTTTCCGCAGTCCCAAACAGAGTGTGATTCACACCTACTGACGAATTCCAATTTCACCCGATGTTCCATCTGTTTTCCTCACTTTCTCTGTGCCCTCTGTGTTCTCTGTGGCAAATGGTTTTCAGCTTCACCGAACTTTCATATTGCCTTAACCCCCGCGCAATATTCGAAAAGTATTCTGCTCCCATCAACACTAGAGGAGCACAACGATGTTAGATCTGATCCAGCAACAATCGCACCCAACGCAGCGCAGGCTGTCGTTTAATCTGGCACGCAACGTGGCCGAAGTGGCCGAGGCGCAGCGCATCCGCTTCAAGGTTTTCGGCGAAGAGATGGGCGCGAAACTGCCCAGCGCCGAGCTGGGTCTGGACATCGACCGCTTCGATAAATTTTGCGATCACTTGCTGGTGCGCGATCACGGCAACGACAAAGTGGTCGGCACCTACCGCATCCTGCCGCCCGAGCAAGCGCGCAATGCCGGAGGCTATTATTCAGAAACCGAATTCGATATTTCGCGTCTGCTGCATCTGCGCGAGCGCATGGTGGAAGTGGGTCGCTCCTGCGTGCATCCCGACTACCGCGACGGCGCGACCATCACCCAACTGTGGAGCGGGCTGGCGGATTACGTGGGCAAACACAACCACGAATACCTGATCGGTTGCGCCAGCATCAGCATGGGCGACGGCGGCCACTATGCCGCCAGCGTGTATAACAAAATCCGCAAGCTGCACGCCGCACCCGCCGAATACACGGTGTTCCCGCATTGCCGCTTGCCGCTGGAAGCGCTGAACCAAAATCTGGATGTCATCATCCCGCCGCTGATCAAAGGCTATCTACGCTTGGGCGCATATATCGCGGGCGAACCGGCGTGGGACCCCGATTTCAATTGCGCCGATGTGTTTATTTTGATGCCGGTGGCGCGCATGAACGCGCGGTATACCAAACATTTCATGAAGCAGGCGGCGCAGTCGTAATTTGGAAAACCGACATTCCCTCTCCCGCTGGCGGGAGAGGGTTAGGGTGAGGGTCTTTGAGCAATCGCCAATTTTGTTGCGTCGCACAACCCCTCATCCCCAGCCCTTCTCCCGCCTGCGGGAGAAGGGAGCAAGACGCTTTGCTGCCTGCTGACTTCGTGGCTAATCAGCTAATCTTTTGGATATTCACCCCAGTTTCTCGTTCTCCTCTCTTCGCGCGCATGCATTATGATGCGCGTTCTTTTTTTGCACTTCGTCAGGAACAACAGCATGCAAAGTCCCCATAAAGGCAAAACCGGTTTGGTCAGATTGTGGAACGCCTTCGGTTATTCCATGGCCGGATTCCGCGCCGCCTACAAACACGAGGACGCATTCCGCCAGGAAGCGTGGCTCGCCGCCATTCTGATTCCGCTGGCTTGCTGGCTGCCCGTCACGTTGCTGGGCAAGGCGCTGATGATAGGCAGCGTGCTGCTGGTCATCATCGTCGAGCTCATCAACTCCGCCATCGAAGCCACCGTCGATCGCATCTCGCTGGAAAATCACGACCTCGCCAAACGTGCCAAAGACATCGGCAGTTCGGCGGTGCTGGTCAGCCTCATCAACGTGATCGTGATGTGGGGCTTGGTGCTAACCGCGTGAAGATGCCCGTCAATAGGCGTTCTACATGATTCACTTGATGTAGATGACCGTGGATAGGGCATCTACAAAGCATTAACCCCTCCCAACCTCCCCTTATCAGGGGAGGAGCAAAGCGGCAAACGATCTACGAATCGGCTCCTCCCCTGACAAGGGGAGGCCGGGAGGGGTTGGGGTTGGATTGGAACAAAGCCTTTTCACCAACTCTTCAAAAATCCGTAATCAAACATTCATGCGCGCGCTTCACGATGCGCGGCATGAACACACCAAACCCCACCCCAAGCTCGCGCCCGCTGAACATCGCGCTGGTCACTGAAACCTACTTGCCCGAGGTGAACGGCGTGGCCATCACCATTGGGCGCATGGTGCACGGCTTGCGCCAGCGCCAGCACCGCATCCACTTGATCCGCCCGCGCCAATTCAGGGACGACGTGGCGGCGGAGCTGGACACTTACCGCGAGACGCTGGTGTCCGGCATGCCCATCCCCGGTTATCCCGAACTGAAATCCGGTATGCCCGCCAAAGGGCTGCTGCTGCGCTTGTGGAAACACGAGCGGCCGGATGTGGTGCACATCGCCACCGAAGGGCCGCTGGGCTGGTCGGCGCTGTCGGCGGCGCACAAATTGAACATTCCGGTGAGCACGGATTTCCACACCAACTTCCACAGCTACACCGCGCACTACGGCATCGGCTTGTTGAAGAAACCCATCGCCGCTTACCTGCGTCACTTCCACAACAAAGCGGCCTGCACCATGGTGCCCACCGCGTCGCTACAACAGCAACTGGAGTTCGAGGGCTACCGGAATGTGCTGGTGGTTTCGCGCGGCGTGGATACCGAGTTGTTTCATCCGGCCAAACGCAGCGACGAGTTGCGCGCTGCGTGGGGCGCAAAGGATTACACGCCGGTGGTGATGCTGGTGAGCCGCATCGCGCCGGAGAAAAATCTGCACGTGGTGATTCAGGCATTCGAGCAAATGCGCGGCATCAATCCGCTGGCGCGACTGGTGATCGTCGGCGACGGACCGGCGCGCGCCCAAATGGAAAAACAACATCCGCAAGTGATCTTCGCCGGCATGCAAACCGGCGAAGCGCTGGCGCAGCACTACGCTTCCGGCGATATTTTTCTGTACCCCAGCCTCACCGAAACTTACGGCAACGTGACGGTGGAAGCGATGGCCAGCGGCCTGGCCACGCTGGCCTACGACTACGCCGCCGCGCAACAGCACATCCGCCACGACGTGAACGGCGTGCTCGCACCGTTCGCCGACACCGATGCGTTCATCACGCAAGCCAAAGGGCTGATCTCGGATATGAACCGCGTACAGCGCATGCGCCTCGCCGCACGGCAGACAGTGGCAACGCTGACGTGGGAACACATCATGGGGCAGATGGAAGCGGTGTTGCTGGAAACTGCTCGCACACGGCGACCTGATACGCCCCCCAGCTTCACAGTTCCCTCTCCCGCAGGCGGGAGAGGGTTAGGGTGAGGGTCGCCGAGTTGCAGAAAACTATCCGGCTTGCACAGGCCCTCATCCCCAGCCCTTCCCCCGCCTGCGGGGGAAGGGAGCAAAACAGTGAAGCGCAACCGACTGCACGGACAAGGAGAACAATATGAACTTGCAACTGCAACAAATTAGCCGTTGGGACGCGGAGCTGTGCGCGTTCTGCAACCGGCGCAGCCGCAACTTCACCGTGCGCAACGTGTTCCGCGTCGTCAGCCGTTTGGGCGACGGCGCGTTCTGGTATGCGCTGATGGCGGCGCTGTTGTTGCAGTATCAGAGCGCGGCGATGCACGCCGTGTTGCACATGCTGGCCGCAGGTTTGGTCGGCACATTGATCTACAAATTCATCAAAGGCAAAACCCTGCGCCCGCGCCCGTTCAACGTTTACCCGGACATCATCTGCGCGGGCAGAGTGCTGGACCAATTCAGTTTTCCTTCCGGCCACACGCTGCATGCCGTTTCGTTCAGCATCATCGCCGTAGCTTACTTTCCTGCGCTGTTTTGGTTGGTCGCGCCGTTCGCGTTTCTGGTCGCGCTGTCGCGCCCGATACTCGGTTTGCACTATCCCAGCGACGTGCTGGCGGGGGCGGGGTTGGGGGCGGTGATTGCGGTGGTTTCGCTGGGCTTTTAAAGCCCCTCGCCCGCAGGCGGGATAACCAGCGACTTGGCCGACGTTTTTTGGCGGCCTAGTCGAATGGCTAGTAGTTTCATCAGAGGGGTTGGGGTGAGGGTTGCTGCTCCATCACAGAATTGATTATTCATCACAAACCCTCATCCCCAGCCCTTCCCCCGCCTGCGGGGGAAGGGAGTTAACTCGCGCTAAACACATCCAGCGGCAACGGTATGCGGCAGCGCAATTGCAGCGGCGCGATGAGGTTGATGCGCTGGCGCAAAGCCGGATCGTCGGCGTGCGGATCGGCATCCCACACCGGCTCTTCGCCCAACAATATCCGGTCGATGTGCGTCAATCTCGCGCCGGTTTCGCTCAGGTAATAATTGAAGCGGCGCTGCATCCCGGCATCGAGAAATTTTGCGCCGTGGTAGCACAGGTGCGACAAACGGCTGCCGCGCAATAAATTCTCTGCACCCGACAGCATAGCCACACCGCGCATCGCCAATGCTTTCGGACAATTGAAATGTTGTGCCACATATTGCGCCAGTTCTTCACGGTGGCTTTCCATCAATTCGCGTGGTTCGACGAACAATTGCGCGCGCACATGCATGTCCATCGCCCACTCGCAGGCCGCATGCGTCAGCACCGGCATGTCGCCCCACAGCTTTTCGTGCGCAGGAACAAAGTGGTGGTGCGCGATCACATCGACCAGTAAGTGGCTGACGAATCCGAGCGAGATGGCGTATTCCTCGTCGCTCTGCGCGTCGTCCAGCAGCTTGCGCGCGCGTTGCCATTGGTGTGTAGTGGAAAACGCTTCGCCCCATTTGCGTTCGCTCCACAACGCGAGATCGGGCAGGCATGCGCCCGCCAGCACCAGCTTCGGAAAATGCTTGATGGCGCGGCGATAGCGCGTATCGGTGAGCGGCACTGCCCACAGCAGCATCTGCGCAAAATAGACGTGGGTGTAAAGCCCCCACGCATGTGCATCCGCGCTCCACAGCAACAGTGGGATCAGCCAGCGCCAATGTTTGAATATGGAAAGTGCATTAAACCCAAACCCCCTCCAACTCCCCCTTATCAGGGGGAGAGCAGAGTCGGCTCCTCCCCTGATAAGGGGAGGCTGGGAGGGATTTGATTTTGGGTTGCCCAGCTTCTTCATGACGCGCAGTGTCTGCGCAACCTGCAACGCTTTAATGACACGCGGATGATTTTATTGTGACAGTCCCGACCGCTTTGCCACCTTTGACAACAATCCATCAGCACACACCCCCCTCCCCCTTGCAGGGGGAGGGCTGGGGAGGGGGTAAAAACGCTAGTATCCTGCCACTCTACCCCCATCCCAACCTTCCCCCTGCAAGGGGGAAGGAGCATGCTCATCTCCCGCAAATAATCCGGGATAATGCCGCACAATCTATTTATGGATTCAAACCATGTCCTGGTTCACCACCAATTTCGTCAGCGCTTTTCTGTTGCCGCCGCTCAATCTGTTGCTGCTCGCGGCACTCGGTTTGTGGTTGTGGAAAAAACGTCCGCTGATTGCGCGCGTTCTACTCGCCACTTCATTCGTATTGTTGTGGCTGCTTTCAACGCCCTATTTCGCCGAGGCTTTGCTACATAGTCTGGAGGGCGAGCCGCAGGTCATTGACACAAAATATTCGCAGGCGGATGCCATCGTGGTGTTGGGCGGCGGCACGTATTTTCACGCACCGGAATACGGCGGCGATACGGTCAGCATGGAAACGCTGGAGCGGCTGCGCTACGCGTCAAAGCTGTACCGTGAAACCGGCAAACCGATTCTGGTCACGGGCGGCAAACCGCTGGGCAACAATTTGTCCGAAGCGGCGCAAATGAAACAAGTGCTGGAACAGGAATTCCACGTGCCTGTGCGATGGGCAGAAAGCGGGTCGGACGACACGCAGGAGAACGCGCGCCTGAGCCGGCAGATACTCGACAAGGCGGGAATCGGGCACATCTATCTGGTCACCCATGCCTGGCATATTTCGCGTTCGGTGCAGGCTTTCCAGAAGGCCGGTTTGCAGGTTGTCGCCGCGCCCACCGCTTACACCACGCGCTACCGCACCGATTTGCTGGCTTTCATACCCAACGCCAAGGCTTTGCTCGACAGCCGCCGCTATTTTCACGAGTTGATCGGCATGCTGTGGTATCGGGTAAAATCGTAGCGCCCGCGATTCGCAAGCCGCGTGTGATCGTCGATACGGCGACAGCGTACCCCTTGCGGGTGATGGTGTGAGTCCGGTGTTTTAATGAAAATGCGCGGCTATTTTTTCGCTGCACGACGGTTCGTTTGTATTGTCTGAACCCTGTGCGGGAATGACTGTTTACAATAACGAGGTGACACATGAAAGCACGCATCAAATGGGTTGAAGAAGTTTCTTTTGTCGGTGAGACGGAGAGCGGGCACGCGGTAGTGATGGACGGCCCACCCGCTGGCGGCGGACGCAATCTGGGGCCGCGCCCGATGGAGATGCTGCTGATTGGCACCGGCGCGTGTACAGCCTACGACGTGGTGACCATCCTGAAAAAAGGTCGCCAGCAAATCACCGACTGCGTGGTGGACATCCAATCGGATCGCGCCAATACCGACCCCAAAGTGTTTACCGGCATCCACATGCACTTCGTGGTAACCGGAAAAAATCTCAAGCCCGATCAAGTCGAACGCGCCATCAAACTCTCTGCGGAAAAATACTGCTCGGCCTCCATCATGCTGGGCAAGACGGCAGACATGACGCATGATTTTGAGATTGTGGAGGGATAAGTTATAGCCCCTCTCCCGCAGGCGGGATAACCAGCGACTTGGCCGACGTTTTTTGGCGGCCTAGTCGAATGGCTAGTAGTTTCATCAGAGGGGGTGGGGTGAGGGATGTCACTCCGTCGAAAATCTGTTTTATACCCACAAACCCTCATCCCCGCCCCTTCCCCCGCCTGCGGGGGAAGGGGGTTCACATCAAACCCAATACACCGTCTTCGTCATCACCTTCGACATCCCGCGCATCGCCAGCTTCACCGGCAACGGCAACTCCGCCGCACCCAGCTCCACCGCCATGTCGGCGTGCCCCACTTCATCCACATACATCTGCTGCGCCACGGCGCGGCTCTTGGCATCCTGCGGCGGCAAGGTATCGAGGTGATGTTGCAAGTGAGCGCCGACCTGACGCTCGGTCTCGGCCAGAAAGCCCAGATTCCATTTGTCGCCCAACACCCCGGCCAATGCGCCCAGCGCCAGCGAACCTCCGTACCACAGCGGATTGAGCAGGCTCAAGCGCCCGCCCAGTTCATACACGCGATGCGAAGTCCAAGCCAGATGCTCGGTCTCTTCCCACGCCGCATGGTTTAGCTTGGCTTCCACCAGCGGGTCTTTCGCGGTCAGCGCCTGCCCCTGATACAAAGCCTGCGCGCAAATCTCGCCGGTATGGTTGATGCGCATCAGCGCGGCCGCATGTTTCTTCTCCGCCTCGCTCATTTCCGCATCGGCGATGTCCGCATCGGGATACGGGCGCGCGGTCGGCGCTTTGGCGAACAAGGTGCGCAGACCTTTGTCAAATTCTATAATTAGTTTGTCCAGATTCATTACATTCAACTCCCAGCACGGCAATACAGTATTAGAAAGAAGCTTAAGGATATTTTCTTGCAGTATGCATGACTCGCAAGATTTGAACCCTTTCATCTTTATCGTTGATTTCTCGAAATACCAGAATGTAAGGGGTACGCACACCCAAAACCAATTCTCGCGTTCCTGAAACTCGCCCCGGCTTTCCTTTTGTTGGCACGGTAGAAGCAACTAACGATTGTGCCGCAGCGTTAATTTCATCCTGCATTCTCCGCGCCGCTACCGGATTCCGTTCGGCATAATAAGCCAATCCTTTTTCAAGCTCGTCCAGCGCTGATGTCGTCCACTCAAGCGACCTTTTGCGCATGTTTCTCTATCGTGGATTGCAGTTGCTTCATAGCTTCTTCGTGAGATACAAAATGACCGGCATCCGCTTCCGCTATACCCTTGTTCACTTCACGCACAAAATTCTCGGTGTATTCAAACCCATCGCGCATTACACAATCAAGCATCTTTTCCGGCGTACTACCTGCATCAAATGCAAGTTTTTCAAGCCTCCCGGAAAACTTCAATGGTAACGTCATAACAGCAGACATGTTGACCTCCAATCGTTGAAACATATTGACGGCGCTCAATGTAGGGAAATTTATACTTACCGTCAAATATAAAAACGGGCATCCGAAGATGCCCGTTTTTATTAACTTGAATTACGGTGGGATCACCAAAACAGCGGCGACCTTCCCGCAGTCAAATTAGAACTTCTTGTTCAGGCCGACAACTAAGCCGCTTCCAATTCTTTTACAGCATCATCCAGAACGGAATCCGCGACTCCTCGCTTTCTTAATGCCTCGATCAACCTAGCGGACGGGGCGCTGGAAAACTGCACTTCGTCTTTGCGCAGCCCTTCGCTGATATACGACTTCAAGAGAGTCTGGTAACCGGTAAACCCTTTATGCGGAGCAATTTCCTTTAGAGAGTCCACCACATCCGCAGGAATGCGCATCGTAATGGAAGTCATGGGACGGTCTTTATTCAGACGTTTTTTCAAGCGGTCAGTTAGCATAATTAAGCTCCTCTTCTGATTCCGCGCGCCGTGCGGAAATGATTCGAATACACGATTCCTCAAACTCGATATGGACGACATATAACAAGCGTCCGCTTGCATCAAACCCTATGGCCGCATCACGGGTCTCATCGTTGCGGGACGCATCCACCAGAATGAACAATGGATCTTCAAAAACTGTCGCGGCTTCCTCAAAACGGACACCATGCTTGCGCCAGTTTTTATCAGCCTTTTTATCGCTCCAAACGAACAGGTCGCCGTTTAGTTCAAATTGAATATCCATGCATGACATTCTAACCTATATATTTACTTTGTAAATACACAAACATGGCGCGAGAAGGAATACTAAACACAAAAAAAACGGGCATCCGAAGATGCCCGTTTTTATTAACTTGAATTACGGTGGGATCACCCGAACAGCGGCGATCTTCCCGCAGTCAAATTAGAACTTCTTGTTCAGACCAATAGCGATCAGGCTGGAATCCTTGACACCGCCAGCAGCATTGGTTGGAACGGAAGTGCTGCCGCCGCCGATACCGGCACCAGTAGAGTCATTGCTGTAGCTGTTGTAAGCAACATACGCTGTGGTGGTCTTGGACAAACCTTGCAGGTAAGCAATTGTGAAGCCGGTGTTATTGGTGTTAGCAGTCTTCATGGAGCTCTTTGCGAAGCTGGCTGCAACTGCGCCGGCACCGACAGGAGCAACTACACCACCGCTCAACACTGTGCTTGCACTGCCACCGTTCGGAGTCTGCGATTGGTATGTACCAAACAGCTTGGCTGCACCGAGGTCATAGCTTGCACCCAAGGCAAACTCGGTAGCTGCGCTGGAGCCAGCCACAGTTTCATTGGCATACACACCACCAACAGCCAGAGGGCCAGCCGTGTAGTTGGCAGACAACAGATAGGCGGTTGTCTTGGTGTCAGTTGGGCTAGCAACGTTACCTGTTCCGCCGAGGAGATCAGTCGTGTAGTTGAAAGCAACTGTAACGCCGCTCATATCAGGAGAAATGTAAGCCAATGCGCGAGGAGCACGGGCACCGGCAGTACCGGAGCCAATCAAGAAGCCATTAGCTTTAGTAACAGCTTGCAGCGGGGACACGGCAGATCCGGCTGTCGGGTCGTACTTGACACCGAAATCATAGCCAGTTGTTTGCAGGTAGCCAGTAGCAACCGTACCGAAATCGCCAGCCAAAGCCAACATTGCTTGACGAGTTGCACCAATGCCGGAGCCGCTCGAACCAGCAGCAACGGAACAAGTAGCAGGAGTACCAACAACAGCAGGAGCAGCACCAGTAACAGTACAAGCACCAGCACTAGCCGAGCCAGCAGCAGTTTGTGTATCCAGAGCGTATTCAACTACGGCAACAGCCTTCATGCCGCCAGCAACATCTTCCACACTCTTCACGCCCAGACGAGAAGAAGACAAGCCGCCGGAAATTGCCTGGATGTCGCTCTTCATGCCTTTAACGGAAGTGCTTACAACAGCAGCGTCAACCACGCCGTAAACAGTTACTTCGGCCATTGCCGGAGCGGAGAAAGCAGCTGCGATTGCCAATGCGATAATTTTCTTTTGCATATTGAAACTCCTCAAGAATTAAAGTTATTTTCCTGCGATGAAGACGACCGAAACAATTCCCTTTCGTCCCACGCCCAACCTATTTACCGACACCTTGCGAAACGCTTGCAACTCGATTCTGCCTAGCATCGGAGCACCACCAACCACCTTCACTGCAAGATGATTCGGGCGCATTCTGCGCTTATCGAAATTGTTTGGGCAATACTTTTAGACTGGAGTTGTATTTTTGCAACACATGCAATTTTTCTATGCTCAGTGCGAGGCGGGTACGGGATGCAACCAAAGCTATCTATAGATGTCCCGGCGATGCCCTACTTTGATAATTTCGATGGTGATGATGCTGTCTTGAATTTCCGCAATCATGCGGTAATCTCCAACCCGATAACGCCATGCCCTCATATTCCCCTGCATGGCAATGCCGGATATTCGCGGATTGTCTGATGCCTCGATTTCCAACATAAACGCAATAAGTCTGCGCTGAACTTGCCGATCAAGTTTGGCGAGTTCCTTCTTGGCACTCTCCTTGATCTTGACTTTATATCCCAAGCTCAGCTCTGACTTCGGATAAAGAGTAAGTCTTTTCGTCGCGACGCTTTTCGATTGTTTTCAGGTCTTCAATGTCTTCCAGCACATTGACCAATGCGCGGCGCACCAATACATCTTTACTGACTTTCAGTTGCTTGGCTTGCTCATTAAGTGCGCTGTTCAGACGTGCGGAAATGCGCACGCTGGCAGGTCGTTTAACAGTTGCGGTTGCAGTCATGGTGTTGCTCCTTCCAAACTTGCTGGTATGGCGGTAATTTTACACCAGCCACCACTTATATTGCGTTGATGGAGCTCAACCCGCCCATGTAAGGACGCAACACTTCGGGCACGCGCACGCTGCCGTCGGCTTGCTGGTAGTTCTCCAGGATCGCCACCAGTGTGCGCCCGACGGCGAGGCCTGAGCCGTTCAGCGTATGCAGCAGTTCCGGTTTGCCTTGCGCGTTGCGGAAGCGCGCTTGCATGCGGCGCGCCTGGAAGGCTTCGAAGTTGGAGCAGGAGGAGATTTCGCGGTAGGTGTTTTGCGCGGGCAGCCACACTTCGATGTCGTAAGTGGTAGCGGCGGAGAAGCCCATGTCGCCGGTGCACAGCTTGACCACGCGATACGGCAGGCCGAGTTTTTTCAAAATCGTTTCGGCATGGCCCAACAATTCTTCCAGCGCTTCGTAGGATTTTTCGGGATGCACCATTTGCACCAGTTCCACTTTGTCGAACTGATGCTGGCGGATCATGCCGCGCGTGTCGCGACCATATGAACCGGCTTCGCTGCGGAAGCACGGCGTGTGCGCCACATATTTCATCGGCAGCTTTTCCAGCGGCACGATGGAATCGCGCACCATGTTGGTCACGGGAACTTCGGCGGTGGGGATCAGGTAGAAATTCTTCACGCCTTCGTCGCCCATCAGGCGCGGCACATGGAACAGGTCTTCCTCGAACTTCGGCAACTGTCCGGTGCCGCGCATCGATTCCGCGTTCACCAGGTAGGGTACATAAGTTTCGGTATAGCCGTGCTGCTCGGTGTGCGTGTCCAGCATGAACTGGGCAAGCGCGCGATGCATGCGTGCCAGCGGCCCCTTCAACAGGGAGAAGCGCGATCCGGCGATCTTGGTGGCGGTATCGAAATCCAGCCCGCCCAGCCCTTCGCCGATGCTGACATGGTCCTTCACCTCGAAGGCGAACTGCGGCACCTCGCCGACCTTGCGCACTTCGAGATTGTCCGCTTCCGATTTGCCCACCGGCACGCTGGCATGCGGCGTGTTGGGAATGACCGACAGGAACGCATCCATCTCTTGCAGCACTTGCGGCAGCTTGGCTTCGAGCTGTTTCAGCTCGTCGCCCAGCGCACCGACTTCCGCCATGATCGCCGTCGTATCTTCGCCTTTGGCCTTGGCCTGTCCGATCAGCTTGGAAGTGGCGTTGCGCTTGGCTTGCAATTCCTGCGTGCGCGTCTGGATGGTCTTGCGTTCCGCTTCCAGTTGCTCGAACTTCGCGGTATCCAGCGTATAGCCCCGTGTCGCCAGGCGTGCAGCCACTGCGGCCAGATCGTTGCGTAATGCTTGTATGTCTAACATGAGAACCTCAAAATCAAAGTCAAAATCTATTTAGCCACAGAGATCACAGAGAAATTCGCTTTTCTCTACTGAGCATTTGCTTTCCTCGAAATTCAGCGGCAGCTTTCTTATTGTAAAGTCAAAAACTATCTAGCCACAGAGAACACAGAGTTCACAGAGAAATTCGCTTTACTCCACTGACCATCTGCTTTTCTCCAAAATTTAATAAAAGTCCACGCTTCAACCCGGTTGCTCTCAGGTAGGAAAGTAACTGTGCAGTGGCAACTTCAGGAAGAGTTCGCAAAGATTTAATTTCCACGACGACTTCATCTGCGACCAATAAATCCAGCCGTTGTCCTTGGATTGCATGCCCTTTGTAAATCACATCTACCGCCAACTGTCTTTGGAAAGCCAGCCCCATCAACTCCAATTCAATACACAGCGCTTCTTCATAGATCGACTCCAATAATCCCGGGCCGAGCGTTTTGTGAACTTCAATCGCCGCCGCAATTATTTTCTCAGTCAGTTGATCTGCCACGGTTTTCTCTGTGACCTCTGTGTTCTCTGTGGCTAATTGTTTTTGCTTTTCGACTTTTCATCCAGCTCGCGCAGATGCGCCAGCTTCTCGGCGATCTTCGCTTCCAGCCCGCGTTCGGTGGGCTGATAAAAACTCACTTCCGGCATGCCGTCGGGGAAATAATTTTCACCTGCGGCATAACCGTCGGCCTCGTTGTGCGCGTAACGGTAGTCTTTGCCGTAGTCCAACTGTTTCATCAATTTGGTCGGCGCGTTGCGCAAGTGCAGCGGCACTTCGCGCGAGCCGTCCTGACTGACGAAGGCGCGGGCGGCATTATACGCGACGTACCCCGCGTTGGACTTGGCGGCGACGGCGAGATAGAGCACGGCTTGCGCCAGCGCCAGTTCGCCTTCAGGCGAGCCGAGGCGTTCATAGGTCGCAGCGGCATCGTTCACCAACTGGATGGCGCGCGGGTCGGCGAGGCCGATGTCTTCCCACGCCATGCGCACGATGCGCCGCGCCAGATAGCGGGGGTCGGCACCGCCGTCCAGCATGCGCGTGAACCAGTACAGCGCCGCATCGGGATTGGAGCCGCGCACCGATTTGTGCAGCGCTGAGATCTGGTCGTAGAACGCTTCGCCGCCTTTGTCGAAACGGCGCAGTTTTTGCGCCAGTGTGTTGTCGAGAAAAGCGATGTCAATGTTGCTTATGTGGGCAGCTTCGGCGGCGGTCTGCAATTGTTCCAGCACGTTGAGCAGGCGGCGCGCGTCGCCATCCGCATAGCCGATGATGCGTTCCTGTGCCGCCGCGTCGAATGCGATGCCGGGCAAAGCTTCCTGCTGCGCGCGCCCGAACAGTTGCGCCATTTCCGCTTCGGACAGCGATTGCAGCACATACACTTGCGCCCGCGACAGCAGCGCGTTGTTCAACTCGAACGAGGGATTCTCGGTGGTCGCACCGATAAAGGTGACCAGGCCCTGCTCGACGAATGGAAGAAAAGCGTCCTGTTGCGATTTGTTGAAACGGTGCACTTCATCCACGAACAGAATGGTGTGGCGACTGTTCTGTTGCAGTGTGCGCTCAGCTTGGGCGATTGCTTCGCGAATGTCTTTCACGCCGGACAGCACCGCCGACAACGGCACGAACTCGGCATCGAACGCACTCGCCATTAGCCGCGCCAGCGTGGTCTTGCCCACGCCCGGCGGCCCCCACAGGATCATCGAATGCAGCTTGCCGGATTGAAACGCAAGACGCAGCGGCTTGCCCTCGCCCAGCAGATGCGACTGCCCGATGACTTCGTCAATGTGCTTTGGACGCAGGCGCTCGGCCAGAGGAGCGGCGGGTTGGTTGGGAGCAAACAGGTCAGACACGACAACACCCACCACAGAGACACAGAGACACAGAGAAAGCCGAACCACATGCCTGAACTGATGGAGCGAAGTTAACCGAAAATTCAGATGGAGACTTACTCTTGTCTTTCCTCTGTGTCTCTGTGCCTCTGTGGTAAAAGCTTTTCATGCTTTATTCCCCCAGCACATCCGCGCCCTTGGGTGGGACAAATTGAAATAGTTTGGATGACAGACCGGGGTTGCTTTTCAAGTCGGTGAAGCGCAACACGGTGTGATGGCCGAATGCATCGAACAACTCCATCACCACCAGTTCCGATTTGGCGTTGAACGCCATGAGGATTTTTTCGAAGGTGGTCTCGGCGGATTTGGGGGTGGCCTGCAACCATTCGAGTCCATCGCTATCCTCAAGGTCTTTGATGGCAAAAGCATGTTCGATCTCATTGCTGCCGGAAAGCAACGCCGCCGGACTGCTGCCCAACGCGGCATCCAGCTTTTTCACCGTGACTTGATTCAGGTCCACGTCGTACATCCAGAATTTGTTGCCGTCGCCGACGATCAGTTGCTCGTAAGGCTTTTGATAGCGCCAGCGAAATTTTCCGGGGCGCACGAACTGCATGGTGCCGGAGGCCGACTGGATGCGCCGGCCTTCCTTGTCCTGCACTTCTTGGGTGAAGTTGGCTTGCGCGGAGTGCGTGGCAGAAACGAAAGACTTGAGTTTTTCGGTGGCGGCGGCGTGGGCCGTCGGCACACTGCAAAGCAACAACATGGATACAAAAAATTTCAACATCAAAAACCTTTCACCACAGAGGCACAGAGACACAGAGGAAAAACGGAGAAAACCAAGCTGGTTAAATTCACGTTTCGGTTCTGGTTTACTCTGTGCCTCTGTGTCTCAGTGGTGGATTGTTTGGATTTACTCGCTGCGCGCCGGAGCCAGCACTTCGCGGTTGCCATTAGCTTGCATGGGCGATACCAGCCCGGCTTTTTCCATTGCTTCGATCAGGCGCGCGGCGCGGTTGTAGCCGATGCGCAGATGGCGCTGTACCAGTGAGATGGAAGGACGGCGCGTTTTCACCACGATCTCGACGGCCTGGTCGTACAACGGGTCGGCTTCGGCATTGCCGCCGCCGTCCAGTTCGCCTCCTTCTGCGTCCGGTTCATCCATCGATTTCAGTATGCCCTCAATGTAATTCGGCTCGCCTTGCGCCTTGAGGTATTCGGTGACGCGATGCACTTCCTGATCGGAGACGAACGCGCCGTGCACGCGTTGCGGATGGCCGCTGCCCGGCGGCAAGTAGAGCATGTCGCCCTGCCCCAGCAGCGCTTCCGCACCCATCTGATCGAGGATGGTGCGCGAGTCAATCTTGCTCGACACCTGAAACGCGACGCGCGTCGGCACGTTGGCCTTGATCAGTCCGGTGATGACATCGACCGACGGACGCTGCGTGGCCAGCACCAGATGGATGCCTGCGGCGCGCGCTTTCTGCGCCAGACGCGCGATGAGTTCTTCCACTTTCTTGCCGACCACCATCATCAGGTCGGCGAGTTCGTCGATGAAAATGACGATGAACGGCAACTCTTCCAGCGCCTCGGGATTTTCCGGGGTGAGCGTGAACGGGTTGGTCAGCGGTTCGCCTGCCTTGATTGCTTCATGGAATTTCTGGTTGAAGCCGGCGATGTTGCGCACGCCGAAGTGCGACATCAGCTTGTAGCGCCTGTCCATTTCCTGCACGCCCCAGTTGAGTGCGGAAGCGGCCTGGCGCATGTCGGTGACCACGGGTGCCAACAAGTGCGGAATGCCTTCATACACCGAGAGTTCCAGCATCTTGGGATCGACCAGCAGCAGGCGCACTTGTTGCGGTGTGGATTTGTACAGCAACGACAAAATCATGGCGTTGATCGCCACCGATTTGCCGGAACCGGTCGTGCCCGCCACCAGCACATGCGGCATCTTGCCGAGATCGGCCACCACCGGCTTGCCGGAAATGTCCTTGCCCATGGCCATGGTCAGCGGCGAATGCATGTCGGCATACACTTGCGAACCGAGGATCTCGGACAATTGCACGATCTGCCGCTTCGGGTTGGGCAGTTCCAGCGCCATGAAGCTTTTGCCGGGAATGGTCTCGACCACGCGGATGCTCACCACCGACAAGGCGCGCGCCAGGTCGCGTACCAGATTGGTGATCTGGCTGCCTTTCACACCGACGGCAGGTTCAATCTCGTAGCGCGTGATGACCGGTCCGGGGTACGCGCCGACCACTTTGACTTCCACGCCAAAATCCTTGAGCTTGCGCTCGATCAGGCGCGAGGTGAATTCCAGCGTTTCGGTGGAGACGACTTCGACTTGTTGTGTGGCCTGATCCAGCAGATGCAGCGGCGGCAATTCCGAATCGGGCATGTCGGAGAACAGCGAGACCTGTTTTTCTTTTTCCACGCGCGTGGAACGCGGCACTTCGAACACCGGCATTTCGATGTGGATGGGCTGATGATCCTCCACACGTTTCTTTTCTTCTTCGACGATCACGTCGCGCTGCTGCATGGCCTGCACACCGATACGTTTATCTTGCCACGTCTGCCAGCGATTGCGCGCCCACCAGAAATACGTTTCCAGCGCGCCGCCCAACCAATCTACAAAACGCAGCCACGACAAGCCGGTGTAAAGGCTGAAGCTCACCGCCATCAGCACCAGCAGCAACAAGGTCGCGCCGGTGAAGCCGAGTCCGTGCGCCAGCGCGTGCCCCAGCACCGCGCCGAACATGCCGCCGGGCGCGAGCGGCAACGAAACCTGCCAGGTGTAGAGGCGCAAGGCTTCAAGCGCGCTGCTGGAAAACAGCAGTACCAGAAAGCCGAGCAAGGAGACCCACAGCGCGCGTTGCTCGAACAGGCTGTCGGCGCGCAGATTGCGGTAGCTTGCCCACACCTGCTGCAACATCAGGGTGACCCACCACCACGCAGAGAAGCCGAACAGATACAGCAGAATATCGGACGACCAAGCTCCGAGCACACCGCCGGGATTGTGCGTGAGTGCGCCGCTGGCGCTGTGCGACCAGGACGGATCGGCGCGGTCGTAACCGAACAGGATGAGAATCAGATAGAGCGCCACCGCCACCAGCAACAGCCAGCGCGATTCGCGCAACAGACCGAGCAAGCGTTCAGGCAGTGGCGCGCGCGGAGTGTCGTGCAACGCCATCAGTTGCCTTTTGATTTTTCGTTGCCGGCAGCCTCTTCAGAGGCGATGAAACCGAAGCGGTGCGCTGTCGCCACGGCATCGACGCGCGTGCCGACATGCAAGGCCTGATAGATGGCGGCGACGTGAATCTTGACCGTGCCCTCGGCCAGATCGAGCTTGATGGAAATATCCTTGTTGGTCATTCCGGCACCGATCAATTGCAGCACCTGCAGCTGGCGCGGCGTAAGGCCGTATTTGCTGGCGCGCTGGCTGCGCTTGTCGGTCAGACTCATGCCCATTTCCAGTTTGGATACGGCCTGCTGCAACAGTTGCGGCGGCACATACACCCCGCCGTCCAGCACCATGCGCAAAGCGGACAACATCACTTTGCTCGGCGACATTTTGGAGATAAAACCCATCGCGCCCAGATTCATCACGTTCTCGATGTCGTCGCGCTGATCCGAACCGGAAACCACCACCAGCGGAATATCGGGATAACGCTGATGCAATAATTGCAGCGAAGGTACGCCGTCGCTATCGGGCATATTCAAGTCGAGCAGCGCGAGATCGAAATTGGGGGTCGCCTGGATCAATTTCAGCGCTTCGGTAAAATTTCCGGTATCGACGATCTCGACCTCGTCGGCGAGCTGCTGCAACACGTAGCGCATGCCATCGCGGAAAAGCGCGTGGTCATCCACCAGCAATACTTTGATTTTCATTCAAACTCCCCTTATCCCTACCCACGCAATCATATCATTCACGGCTCTGTCGCCGCAGTGCCCTGCATGACCAGAAACATCGCGGAACGCAGGCGCATAGGCGCGATGGGCTTGTGCAACAAACTCGCCCCGCTTTTCTGGATCGCCTGCAATGTTTCCGCCCCGGTATCGCCGGTAACCACCAGTATCGGCAAATCGCCCCAGAATTCGCGCATCTGTTTCATCACGCTCAACGCCGTCTGATTGTTCGGCAGGCGGTAATCGCACACCAGCAAATCCGGGCGCACGGCGGCGATGTCCAGTGCGCGCAACACCTCCGCCCCCGTCGCTTCCGCGAACACGCGACAGCCCCAACCCTGCATCAGCTCGGCGGTAAATTCGCGGATGTCCTGATCGTCCTCGACCAGCGCCACCACTTTGCCGTCCACGTCGTAGCGGGTCTGCGTGATTACAAATGGCCGCGCCAATACATCCGGGTCGCCTTTTTTCACGCTGAAACTGAAGGATGACCCCTTGCCCGGCTCGGACTCCACCTTGACGTGATAGCCCAGCAGTTCTTCCACGCGGCGCACGATGGCCAGCCCCAGTCCCAAGCCTTTGCGCCGGTCGCGGTGCGGATTATCCACCTGGTAATACTCTTCGAAAATTTGCTTGATCACCTCGGGGCGGATGCCGATGCCGGTATCTTTCACCGCGATCTCGACATGGCTGGGCGTGCAGTTGCATTGCACGCGCACCCGCCCGTGATCGGTATAGCGTATGGCATTGGAGATCAGGTTGCGCAGCATGCGTTCCAGCAGGAACGGGTCGCTATACACCACCGTCGCGCAATTTGCGCCGCACTGTTCGTTCTCGCTGTTATACGGCAGTTCGAGCAGCAGTCCCTTGGCTTGCGCCAGCTGGGCGAAATCCACATACAGCCGGTCGAACAAATCGTACAGCGCGAAATGCTGCAAGCGCGGCTGGATGATGCCCGCATCCAGCCGCGACACATCCAGCAAGTCGTCGAACATATCCACCAGCGCATTCACCGACTTGCCGATCTGTTTGGCGAGATGGGTGGTTTGTTCGTCCTTGGCGGTGTCTTGCAAAGCCTCGGTGAACAGGCGCAAGGCCTGCAAGGGCTGGCGCAGATCGTGGCTGGCCGTGGCCAGAAACCGGGATTTGGTGACATTGGCCAACTCCGCCGCTTCCAGCGCCCGCGCGGTCTCTTCCTCGCGCACGCGCAAGGTATAGAGCAACGCTTCCTTGTCGAAGCGCTGCTGCAAAGACAGCTCGAAGGTGTGCATTAACTTAAAGGCAGAGTTGAGCAGAAAACCGCCGTAGATCAGCAGCATGCCGGCCAGAAACCAATGCTGCTGGTCATTCTCCCACGCCACGCGCCCAATCAGCGGCGCAAGCACCAGCACCAGATAGATCAACAGCGACGGGCGATGCAGGGTATTGATGGAAATCGCAGCCGAGGTGAAGCCCATGACCACGCAGATCACCAATGCCTGATAGCCGAGATCGCCCGACACGAACATCAGCACCCACGCGCTGCCCCACGCCAGCGCGCCTATGGTGGTATTGCGCTTGAAACGCGCATCCCAGCGGCGGCATTGCCCGGCATCCTGGGTCTGTTTGCGATAGCGCCACCATTGCGACATTTCGAACACTTGCGTGAGGTTGGTCACCACCAGCCAGCCGATCAAAACATCATGCGCCACCACGCCCCACATCACCCACACCAGCAACCAGGCCATGGCCACGGCGGGCAGAATCATCGCCGGATACATGGCGACGCGCGCGCGCACTTGCTCGCGGCGCACCGGCAGATTGGTTTCGTTGACTTCAAAGCGCAGCAGTTTGGACAGTGAGCTCATTTGAGCGCCTTCAAAAGACGGATGTCGTGCACCAGCAATTCGGGCCGTTGCGCGAACGGCGAAAGCAACACTGTCTTGCCTCCCGGCGAAATCAGATAGGTTCCCGCTGAATGATCCAAAGTGTAACCTCCGTTAGTGGTCGGTTGCTTTTGATAAACGATGCCGAATGCCTTGGCCGCCTGCGCGGTGGCCTGCGCGTCGCCCGACAGTCCCATGAAGGTGGGATAAAACGCGGGAGGATATTGCGCCAGAAGTTCGCGCGTGTCACGTTCCGGGTCCAGCGTCACGAACAGCACCTGCACCTGATCGGCATCCTTGCCCAGCATGCGCATCACCTGCGCCATGTCCGCCAACGTCGTCGGGCACACATCGGGACACTGGGTATAGCCGAAGAATAGCACCACCACTTTGCCGCGAAAATCCGCCAAAGAGACTGGTTTGCCTTTGGCATCATTCAGATGGAAATCGGCTTGCGCGTACTGCGCGGACACATCGCTGGCTTTGAACGGAGAGGGAAGCTTTTGTTCGCCGCAGGCAGATAGCGAAAAAGCTAAAACAATCCACCACAGAGACACAGAGACACAGAGAAAGGCAAAGACAGATTTTTTTTGGTTTTTCTCTGTGTCTCTGTGTCTCTGTGGTGATAGGTTTTGCAGTAAAAAGTTGTTATGCCGCCACATGACACGCTCCCGTCCAACCGTTTACATAAAATGTGTAGCTCACTTTGTACAAACCATATACGCCGAACAGCGCCACCAGCGAACCCGCCGCCAGCCGCACGCGCGGCGACTGCACCCAACCTTTGATGCTTTCCCAGAACAAACCGATCGCCAGCAGATTCGGCAATGTGCCCAAGCCGAACGCCAGCATGATAAGCGCACCCTGCATTGCGCTGCCGCTCGCCAGCGCGGTGATCAGCACGCTATACACCAGACCGCATGGCAACCAGCCCCACAGCGCGCCCAAGCCCAAGGCGCGCGGCACGGTGTTTACCGGCAATAACTTGGTGGTGAAAGGTTGCAGGCGTTTCCACAAGCCGCCCCCCAATTGCTCCATGCGGCGCACTGCGCCCCACACCCCGGCGAGATACAAGCCCAGCAGAATCAGCATCAAACTGGACAAAGCAAACAGCAGATGCTGCACCGGAACGGCATCGCGCATCAGCAAACCCGCCTGCCCCACTGCACCAACCAGCGCGCCTGCCAGCGCATAACTCGCCATGCGCCCGCCGCTGTAGGCCAGATGGAACGGCCAGCGTGCTTGATCCCTGGGGACTTGGGTGGTGAAAATGCCGACGATGCTGCCGCACATGCCCAGACAATGCACGCCGCTCAACAGACCGACCAGCAATACCGCAATGAGACTGAATTCAACCATCGGCTTCTTATTTCTCCAGCAACTGCACGTTCAACAGAGATGCCAACGAACTGGCATCCGGCTGCGTTTGAAAAGGGATGATACCCAACAACGGCGCTGCGATACGCTCTTGCAAGGCTGCGATGTTCTCCTGCAACGCGGGCATGCCCGCCTTCGACACGTTACCGGCGCAGCTGGCCGTTTGCGGGAGAAGGCGGCCGGACGGTACTCCCGCACCGGATGCTTCGCAACACCGTGTCGTACCGTCGTCATCCATCACGTTGGCCACCCAACCCGCGCATTCTAATTGGTATTCGGCAATCACGCGCAGGGTCAGCAGCGCGTGGTTCAGACAGCCCAGACGCATGCCCACCACCAGAATGACCGGCAGCTTGAATTGCTGTGCGAGATCGGCGCTGTCCTGCGCTTCATTCAGCGGCACGCAGAAACCGCCCACGCCCTCCACGACAACTTCATCCGATTTTGCTGCCAGCGCTTGATACGCCGTCAGGATGCGCGGCAACGCGATGCGCACTCCGGCATGGCGCGCCGCCAGATGCGGCGCGATGGCCTGCGGAAAACAATAGGGATTGATCTGGTCGTAACTTGCTTGCACATTGCTCGCGACGAGCAATTGCTTGGCATCGTCGTTGCGCCCGTCATCATCGCAACCCGCCGCCACCGGCTTGAAACCGACAACGCGTTTACCTTGGGCGGCAAAGGCATGCAGCAACGCGCAACTCACCAGCGTCTTGCCCACGCCGGTGTCGGTGCCGGTGATGAAGTAGCTCATAAAAATCCACCACAGAGACACAGAGACACAGAGAAACCCACACCAAAAATCAAGACTATGAAATCTGAAAGGGAATTATCAGTTATTACTGCCACAAGCAAATATTCTCTGGCTTTGCCTTTCTCTGTGTCTCTGCACCCGCAAGGAGTAGGCCGTGGTTGTAAGGGGCTAAAGCCCCAACAACACACGCACTGTCTCTGTGGTGAATGGTTTTTCATATCTTGAAATCCGTCCTCACAATCGCGCGCCCATCCGCCAACACCTTGGGCGCAGGCTTCCACGCATGGCCGTAAATGATCTCGAATGTCGCAGGCAATTTGCCGTCGCGGCGCAGTGTTTCGTAATTCGCGATCACGCGCTGCCACGCGGCTTTGCCCATCATGCCCGGCGCGCGACCGGCGGTGGCGTTGTGCGCGCCTATGCTTTTCAAATCCTGCATCACCGCGCGCACGTCGTTGTAGGTCAGCGTGATCTTCTCCATCTCCATCACCGGATTGGCGAAGCCCGCCGCCACCAGCATGTCGCCGATGTCGTGCATGTCGGCGAAGCGGTTGGTGTGGCTGTAACCGTCCACATCATGGAACGCGACCGACAATTCGCGTAGCGTATCTACGCCGAAACTGGAAAACATCAGCAGGCCATCGACTTCGATCACGCGCTGCAATTCGACGAAAGTGGCGGGCAGGTCGTTGCACCATTGCAGCGCCAGATTCGACCACACCATCTGCACACTGTTGGAAGCCAGCGGCAACGCCTCGACATCGGCGCACAGATAATTTTCTTTTTTACCGGCGAACAATTTTTGCCACCAACTGGCCGTGCCGCGCGCGTGCTGCAACATGCCGATGGCGATGTCCAGCGCGGTGATCTGCGCCTGCGGAAAACGCTCACCCAACTGGCGCGTGCCCCAGCCCGTGCCGCTGCCGACATCGAGCAACGTGTCCGGCTGAATCTTGATGCAGTCCAGCTTCTCCAGCATGCGCGTGCACACCTCGCGCTGCATCACCGCCGCCGCATCGTAATCCTTCGCGGCGCGGCTGAAGGCGCGGCGCACTTGGCGTTTGTCTATTTCAAATTCATTCATTTTTAAAACCTTCTTGCCACAGAGAACACAGAGATCACAGAGAAAAGCAATTCAGCGCGCATCTATCTCTGTGTACTCTGTGGTCTCTGTGGCTAATCGTTTTTCGCTTTTAAGAAATCCGTAACCACTTTTACAAACTGTTCAGGGTGCGACAGGAACGGCGCATGCGCCGCGCCTTTCACTTCTGCCAGCCGCGCATCGGGCATCGCTTGCGCCATGTAGTGCGAGGCTTGCGGCGGTGTGAGTTTGTCGCGCTCTCCGGCGATGACCAAGGTTGGCTGTTTGATGCCAGGCAATTCGCCGCGCTGATCGGCATCGCGCAGGATGTCCAGTCCGGCGCGCAACGTTGCCATATCCGGTTCGCCGCGACTGAATAATTTTTCGCGCAGCAGCGCCAATAATTCGCGCTCATTTTCGCTGCCGCGCAGTTGCAGCGAGATGAATCGGCGCAAAGTCGCGGCATGATTTAGTTCCAGTTCGTTGGCGAATTTTTCCAGCACTTCGCGCGCCATGCCGTGCTGCCAATCGTCGCGCGCCGCGAAACACGGCGTGCTGCTCACCAGTATCAAGCGCCGCACCTTCTCCGGTTCGCGCGCCGCCCAATGCAACGCGACCTGCCCGCCCAGCGACCAGCCGCAGATGGCGATGGGTTCGGGGAAGTTTGCA
This sequence comes from Sideroxydans sp., assembly GCA_028710605.1. Lineage (GTDB taxonomy): Bacteria > Pseudomonadota > Gammaproteobacteria > Burkholderiales > Gallionellaceae > Sideroxyarcus. The sequence goes on along the minus strand of JAQTTU010000009.1, from coordinate 19,696 downwards.
GACAACTCATCGACCACTGTTTCTAAGGAGAAGGGGGAAGAGGGAAGAGGGAAGGGTAAAACCGGCTCGCCCCCCTTCTCCCTTTCCCCTTCCCCTTCCCCCTTCCCGCTAAAACCATACCCCGGCAGATCGACGCTGTGCACCTGAAAATCCGTGGCCAGCTTCTGCGCCACATCGCTCCACACGCCGCCGTGCATGCCCCAGCCGTGCAGCAATACTAGCGGCGCGCCGCTGCCTATGCTTTCAATGTGCAAGCTCATGCAACGCCACTATGAGTTGATCCACATCTGCCGCGCTGTGCGCCGCCGACAAGGTGATGCGCAGACGCGCCGTGCCCTGCGGCACGGTAGGCGGGCGGATCGCGGCGACCCAGATGCCGCGTTCGCGCAAGGCTGCGCTCAATTTCAATGCCGCCTGATTGTCGCCGACCAGCAGCGGCTGGATCGCGGTGTGCGACGGCATCAGTTGCCACGGCAGATCGGCTAAGCCAGCGCGAAGTTGTGCGATGAGTTGCTGTAAATGCGCGCGCAGTGCATCGCCTTGCGCTATCAGTTGCAGGCTCTGCGCCAGCACCACGGATAAAGCGGGCGGGGTGGCGGTGGTATAGACGTAGCTGTGCGCGTGGTTGATGAGCGTGTCAATCACTACCTGCTCTGCCGCGACGAATGCGCCGGATACGCCCGCCGCTTTGCCCAGCGTGGCCATGTAGATGATGCGTTCGGAGTTCCCCCACCCCAACCCCTCCCCCGGGGGGAGAGGGGCTTCAAACAGTGAGCCGCGCCCATGTTCGCCCAGCACGCCGAAACCGTGCGCGTCGTCCACATACAGCCACGCATCATGCTGTTCGCACAGCGCCAGCAGCTCGCGCAACGGCGCGATGTCGCCGTCCATGCTGAACACTGCGTCGGTAATGACCAACTTTCTTCCGTTTGTTGTTTGGGCCAGCAACTGCGCCAGTTGCGCCATATCGCCGTGACGGTAGCGTTTTGTCTCAGCGCGCGACAACAGCATGGCATCGTTGAGCGAGGCGTGATTGAGTTTGTCCGCAAACACCGTGTCGCCCTTGCCCACCAGCGCCTGCACCGCGCCGAGGTTGGCCATGTAGCCGGTGGAAAACAGCAGTGCCGCCGGTTTGCCGACGAAGGCGGCGAGCTGCTGTTCGAGTTGGTGATGAGCGCCGAAGTGGCCGTTCACCAGATGCGCCGCGCCCGCGCCCACACCCCATTGCGCAGCGCCTTGTTGCAAGGCGGCGATGAGTTGCGCGTGGTTGGCGAGGCCGAGGTAGTCGTTGCTGCAAAATGCCAGATAGAGTTTGCCGTCCACCAGCGCGTGCGTGGTCTGCGGACTGGTCAGCGTGCGCCGGCTGCGCAGCAGTCCTTGCGCTGAACGAATATCGAGTTCGGTTTGTAGTTGGGTAAAAGGCAAATCTCACCACAGAGACACAGAGACACAGAGAAAGTCAAAATCGGTTTTCTCTGCGCCCCCTCTGTGTCTCTGTGCCTCTGTGGTTAATGGTTTTTCCGTTTTTCAACAGGCAACCCCGTGAAGATGCCCGTCAATAGGCGATCTACGTGATGTTACCCTTGTTGTGCGAATGAATTCGCACCTACAAAAGCTTCGTTACGCGATTTCAATCACGCCATCGCCGGACATTTATCCGCCAGCGGATACATCCCCAGCTTGTCCATCAGCGCGCGGTCTCTGTCCACTTCCGGGTTGCCTGCGGTCAGCAACTGGTCGCCGTAGAAAATCGAGTTGGCTCCGGCGAGGAAGCACAGTGCCTGCACTGCGTCGCTCATTTGTTGCCTTCCGGCGGACAGGCGCACGTAAGCGCGCGGCATGGTGAGGCGCGCGACGGCGATGGTGCGCACAAAATCCAGCGGGTCGAGGTCTTCCGTTTCCGCCAGCGGTGTGCCTTCGAGCTTGACCAGATTGTTGATCGGCACGCTTTCCGGGTAAGGGTTCATGTTGGCCAGTTGCGCGATGAGTCCGGCGCGCTGAGTGAGGTTTTCGCCCATGCCGACAATGCCGCCGCTGCACACGTGCATGCCCGCCTTGCGCACGCGCTCCAGCGTGTCCAGGCGATCCTGATAGTCGCGCGTGCTGATGATGTTGCCGTAGAACTCGGGCGCGGTGTCCAGGTTGTGGTTGTAGTAATCCAGTCCGGCGACGCGCAATTGTTCGGTTTGTTCGTCGTTGAGCATGCCCAGCGTGGCGCAGGTTTCCATGCCCAGCGCGCGCACTTCCTTGACCATTTCCACGACCGCCGTCATGTCTTCCGCCGAAGGTTCGCGCCACGCCGCGCCCATGCAGAATCGTCCAGCTCCGGCTTCCTTGGCGGCCTTGGCGGCCTTGACCACTTCTTCCACTTCCAGCATTTTCTTGTTCTCCACGCCCGCGTGGAATGACGACTGCGTGCAGTAGCCGCAGTCTTCGGAACAGCCTCCGGTCTTGATCGACAGCAAGGTGGAAAGCTGCACCGCGTTCGGATCGAAATGCTGGCGCGTCACTTGTTGCGCGCTGTACATCAAATCGTTGAAGGGCAGTTTGAACAGGGCTTCGATCTCGGCCACGCTCCAGATTTTTTCAGCAGAATTTTCGAAGGGGGCTTGCGTTTGCTGGTTCATGTTTGCACTGGGGCACAAAGGCGGTAAATTGGAAGGCGTGCATCTTCTATAAAGGCTGCCAGCTTGTCAAATCTATTGACTAAGTTTTTGAACATCAGTTCGAGAATTGGGCACATCCTTCCCGCGCAGCCTTGTCTGCTGTGCGGTGCGATGAGCCGCGACGGACTGTGCTGCGCGGCGTGCAATGCCGACCTGCCGCGCCTGCCGCCCGCGCATTGTCCGGTGTGCGCCCTGCCAACCTTTGAAGGAGAAATATGCGGCAAGTGTCTGAAGAAAGCGCCCGCATTCGAGCGCACGCTGGCCGCTTTCAGTTACCGCTTTCCGCTGGACCAGCTCATCAAAGCGCTCAAATTTCACGAGAGTCTGGTGCTGGTGAATCTGCTTGCCGACGAACTGGCGCAGCATATCGGCACGCGCCCGGACGGCATCGTCGCCATGCCGCTGCACCCGCAGCGCCTGCGCACTCGCGGCTTCAATCAATCGCAATTGCTGGCGGCGCGCATCGCAAAGCAAATCGGCGTTCCGCTGCTGGGCGATAGCTGCCAGCGCGTGCGCGACACGCCGCCGCAATCCACGCTGCCGTGGAAAGAACGCGACAAGAATATTCGCGGCGCGTTTGAAGTCACGCTTCCCGCCCATGTTTGCGGCAAACATATCGCCATCGTGGATGACGTGATGACCAGCGGAGCGTCCATCGGAGAGTTGGCGCGCGCATTGAAGAAAGCCGGAGCACGCGAGGTGAGTGCCTGGGTGGTGGCAAGGACGTTGCCGCACCATTAAGCCTTCGTAGGTCGTGCTTTAGCCCGACATGTCGGGTTGAAACCCGACCTACAACTCTTTGAGTTTTTGCTGCACGAAGGCGGTCAATTCTGGGCTCAAAGTTTGCGTCGCCAGTGCGCGCTGGTAAGCGGCTTTGGCATCCGCGACACGCTGTTCGGCCTGCAAGGAAATGGCAAAGCCCATCAGCCAGATGCCGTTGTTGGGCGCGAGTTTCACGGCGACCTGATAGCTCGCCAGCGCTTCTTTATGCCGCCCCTCGCGCTGCAACAGCGCCGCGTAAAACGCCTGATAGTCGGCATTGACTTCAGCCTGCGGCAAATTGTTTTGCAGCGTCCCCAGCGCCAGATCGGTCTGCCCCAACTCGACCTGCACGCGCGCCAGCGCCATGCTGAATGCAATATCCAACGGCTTTAAGCGCAAACCTTCCCGCAACGCGCGCTCCGCATCCGCGCCGCGCTTGCTTTCCACCAGCAACGCGGCCAAGGCCAGACGCGCCTGTTCATGCTGCTCGTTCAATTTCAAAGCCGCTTCGTAACCGGCCAGCGCTTCGGCGACATGTCCCTGCCGCTGCGATTGCATAGCCTTGCGAAATTCGGCATCGGCTTGTTGCGTGCTGCTGATTTGCTTGAGCTGGATTGCTGGCGAAGATTGGCTGTTCGCTGCAAGCTTTTGTGCGGCCAGCGCCGGTTTGTGCGACTGTGCCGCGACGGCAGTTTTGGCGACAACCGGTTTGGGCGAATCGGCTTGCTCGCTTGCGCGCGCCGCTTCCGCAGGCGGGATTTCGCTCAGTTCCAAACTCATTTTGATCGCGGGCTGTGACTGTTCGTCCGATAGCCTATCCGCTGTCGCAGCAGCCGGAGCTGCAACGATAGTGCCGGACATCTGCTGCGGCTCGACTTTAGGCTGCTGCGCCTTGGGCCATAGCCATGCTGCCGCAAATACAAGGATAGTCGCCGTCGCAAGCAAGGCCGGAATTTTCCAGCGCCGTTCGGCGCGCTTGGGCACGGCGCGCACCAGCGTTTGTTCGGACGCGGTTTGCGCGCCGCGCTGCTCCAGCTCATTCAACACCTGATTGATCAAACTCATCGCAAATAAACCCAGAGTGCAACAAGCGCTGCCGCAACCGCCGCCCCGCCGAATACCGCCCACAACAGCCAGTCGCGCCGAGTTTCCGGCGTGTCGGCAGCGGCCAGTGCAATGTGTTTGCCGGTGACCAGTTGCCGCCCTTCGGCAAAAGCCAGCATCAACGCTTTGTGCGCCACGATATTGATCAGCCGTGGCGTACCCCGGCTGATACGGTGTAATTTTCTGACTGCATATTTGCTGAACAGCGTGTCGCCCGTATAGCCCGCGACCAGCAGGCGGTGGCGCAAATAGCGCTCCAGTTCGTCGTGCAGCAAGCCTTTCAACTCGTATTGAAAACTGATGCGCTGGCGCAGTTGGCGCACCGAATGATGGTTCAGCCTGTCGTTCAACTCCGGCTGTCCGAACAGCACGACTTGCAGCAATTTGCGCTTTTCCGTTTCCAGATTGGTCAACAGCCGCAGCACCTCGATACTCTCCAGCGGCATCGCCTGCGCCTCATCCAGACACACCAGCACGCGCTTGCCCTCGCGCGCAAAACTGAGCAGGGCGCGGGTAAGCTCTTTCAGCAGCAGGTGCTGGTCAACATTGGCATCCAGCTCGACGCGAAACTCGTCGGCCAAGGCCAGCAACAAACTGCGCGGCTCAAGATAGGGATTGGGCAGATAGGCGGTCACGAAACGCAAACCGGCTTTGGCTGCGGACGCTTCATCCTGCGTGCCGATGAGCGTGGTGGCTTGTTTGCCCTGGTTCAGCGTGGCGAGAAATTTGCGGCACAGCAAGGTTTTCCCGTTGCCCACTTCGCCGGTTATTTTGATAAAGCCTTCGCCGTTGCGCGCGGCCACCAGCAGCGTGTTCAGACCTTCCTGATAATTGGAGCAGGCAAAGAAAAAGCTGGTATCGGGTGTCAGCGAGAAGGGAAGTTCGCGAAGGCCGAAGTGCTGCAGATACATGCTATCTGTTCATGTTGCTGATGCGATCGCGGCTGCGCGTGATGTCTTCCGACCAGTCTTTGTCGCTGTTCACCACCGTCGGCTTGATCAGGATAACCAGCTCGCGTTTTTGCATGGTGCGGCTGGTTTGCCCGAAGATGTTTTTCGACAAACCGGGAATTCCCGATTGGTCTTCAAACGAAGCCTGTCGCATCAAACCGCCGATAGCCACGATCTGTCCGTCGCGTGCACGCACGACGCTGTCGGTTTCCGAGACCGAACTCGAAGCCAGCGGCAGATTGTACGTGCCCATGGTCGTGCCCAGATTCACCGTCTTGTTCACCGTGGTAACGGTGCTGACCGAGGGATGCACGTGCAGGATGATCTCGTCGTTTTCGTCGATGCGCGGCGTGACATCCAGCATGATGCCGGAGAAGAACGGCTGCACTTTGACGGTCGGCGATGTGCCTGCAATCGCGGTGGTGGATTGCGTGCCGCCGCTGATTTCGGTCACGAAGAATTCGTCGGTGCCCACCTTCAATATCGCCTTCTGGTTGTTCAAGGTCGCAATGCGCGGGCTGGACAGCACATGCACATCACCCTGCGATTCGAGGAAGTTGAGCATGGCCGCAAAATTGCCGGTCTGGAAAGCGAGGCCGAACAACGTACCCGCTACTGCCCCGGTCGGCAAAGAGCCTGAGGCAACCGCCCCCAGATTCGTGCCCGGGGTTGAAGTGATAATGCCATTGGCCAAAGAACCGGTATTTGACAGAGATGAACCCGGCGAAACTACGCCGAAAGAACCCATACTGGACGGACTGTTCTTCAGCGAACCGAATACCCCCCAGTTCACCCCGGATTGGAAGGTGTCGTTCAATTGCACTTCGACGATCTTCGCTTCGAGAATCACCTGGCGCTCGATGGAAATCTGCGAGGCCTTCAGGTATGCCGCAATGTTCCTCAATTCTTCGGGCATGGCGCGCACCACGATCACGCCCGACATCGGGCTGATGACCACGCTGCGGCCTTTTTCGTTACCGACTATTGCGGTCAGCGCCGCGCTCAATTCCTCCCAAAAATCGGCTTTGGAAGTCATGCTGACTTTGCTGCTATCACGGTCGCTGGTGCTCGCGCTTGAGCCGGAAGCGGGGGTGTTTGCCGTCGTTCCCGTACTTCCCGTTGCCACATCTCCCACCGAGCCGGACGACACGCGCAAACTGGACTTGCCGTCACGTTGCCCGGTCAGGTAGCTCACCTGGAAAATGCGGGTTTGCATGCCGACGGGCTGAATGTAAATGCGCGTGCCGTCCATCTTGTATTCGTAGCCGTACATTTCGCGTATCGCTTCCAGCGCATCGAACACCGTCACATCTTTCAGGTTGAGCGAGATATTGCCTGCCACATCGGGATGCAACAGCATGCTGTAACGGGTGCCTGAAACGATTGCCATGAACACTTGTTGCGCGGGCGTGTTGTTGACCACCAGATCGAACTTGGCATCGGCGGCCATCTTGCCGTCCGCTTGCGGGATCGGCAGCGCCAGCGGCGGCAGCAGCGCGTTATTGACTTCTTCCTGCTTGCTGGGGCGCGCGCTTTCCTTGATCGCCGCATCCATTTCCGCATTGATCGATTTCTTTGTCGAACCCGCTCCCGTGCTGGCACAGCCAGCAACCGACAACAGACACAACACCACAAATAATCGCTTCATTTCCCGCTCCCATTCTTGTATTCCTCAACAGGCACGCAAATCACGGTTCGTTTTTTTGCCTTTGGTTTTGCCTTGTGTTTTGCTTTCACCCTAGCTTTGACTTTGATCAGAGGCTTGTCCGCTGCCCTGCCAATCGGCTGCAAAGTCCGTTGCCTGACACAGTCACGCTGGTTTTTTGTCATTTTCACTGACGGGAACATGTACATCACGCGGCGGCCTTCGGCCCCTATCAGCACCACACAACTTTCGTTCACCTCGGTCAATACGGCATCGCCGAATTTCCCCCCGCGCTCGACCTCGATGCCGTTGATAATCGCCGCCTCGCGTTTCGGGGAAAGAATCACCGACTGCAAGCCCTGCGGCGGCGCAACCTGCGAAGCCGCGCCCTCGCTCAATCCCGGCACCAGTTCGATGGCCGGACGCGTCGGGTCGGGCAACTGCTCCGCAGCGACCGGCGCGGCAGCGACTCCCAACACAGCCAGCAGCACGACAAGCAGTCTGTTGTTCATACTTGCAGCCATATTTTATCCAAGCTCAAGGTGTATAGCGTCAGCGTCAATTCCGCATCGGGATATTTCACCACATTCATTTTCGCCATGCCCCAGAACATTTGCGTGGGCAGTTTTTCCAGGGCGGTGAGGTATAGCAGCAAATCCGCATAGCTGCCGCGCACGGTTATTTTCACGCCGTGTTTGTATATCTGCTTGTCCATTACCGCCGCTTTAACCCCGTCCGCAGTCGGCTCGATAAACAGCGACGCGGGCAGCGTATCCAGCGCCACCAACTGCAAGCGCGTGTTTTTGCTCAGCACCTGCTCCAGCAGCAGCGCCATCTTCTCCGGCGGCACCAGCCGCCCCTGCTTCTCTTTCAAATATGCATCACCTTGCGCGAGCTGTTCGCGCAATTGCCGGATACGCGCGCGCTCCGGCGCTTTCTCATCCGCCTGCTTGGCCTGCAACAACGCACCGAACTGCGCCTGATTTTCCTTCATCTTTTCCTGCTGCTGCCGCACTTGCTCCGACAAACTTTTCTGCTGCGCCAGCAACGGATCGAGCAGGAAGGAATTTATCAGCGACACTGCGGCGAATGCCAGCGCGGCAAAAATCAGTGCGCGCTCGCGCAGCGACATGCCGTCCACTTTGGCGACGAGAGCCTCCCAACGCTCTTTCATCGTTTTTTCTCCTCGACGACTTCGGTCGAATGCAAACTGAATTCGACATAACTGCGCTGCGGAGATTTGCCATCTTCCGCCTTGGGCTGTTTCATTTGCAGCATGGAGAACGACTTGCCCCGCATCACTTCTTCCCGGTTCATGCGCTGAATGTAGGCAGGCAACAATTGCGGATTGGTCGCCGCCCCTTGCAGACTCATTTCCGAACCGTCGCCGTTGATATCAAATCCGGTCAGCCACAAGCCGCTCACCGACTGCCGCGCAAATGCGCGCAGATATTCCGAATAACCCTGGGTATTGCCGATCGCGCCGCTCTTGAGCGTATTCAGCAAACTGTCCTGAGCGGCGACTTTCACCTCCAGCGCTTTCAATTCGTCGTTCAAAGCCTGGCTTGCGCGTTGCGGCGAAAACTCGTTGGTGAAATTTGCCAAGCGCACCTGTTCCGCCTGATAGCGCCTGGTCATCTCCAGCGTCTGCTTGGCCAGCGACTGCACCTGATACCAGGCATAACCGTAGAATAAGAAAGAACCCAGTACGACCAAGCCCAGCGCTTGCAGCATCGTCACCACAGAAAAATATTTTTTCTGTTTGAGGAAGATCGGATTGAACAGATTGATCTGCTGGCTCATAGCGCCTTCTTCTCCAGACGCAATGCCGACCCCAAGGCATGCAAGGCATAACAGGCGAACTCGCTATCGGCCAATTCCGGCACGCCGATAATATCCATGCCCTGCGCCAGATCCAGCGCCTCGACCGCCAATCCCAGATTGTCCTCCAGTTTTTTCACCAGCCCCGATTCGGCGGGAACAGAAACCAGCAAACGCTCCATCGGAATGTGATTGAACTGCCGGTCAAAATAATCCAGCGAGCGCTGCACTTCCAGTTCGACGCGATCCTGATATTGCTGGTGCAGGCTTTCGTCCGCATCCTGCAACTGCCCCAGCGTAATGTCGATGCGCCGCGCCAGAAACAGCTCGCCGTCGCAAGTGATGGTCAGCAAACCGCCCTCATCGTCGAAGGCCAGCAGCGCCAGACCGCGCCCTTCGGTTTCGTACAAGGAAGCAATGTTGCGTTGCGCCATCTCCGCGATGTCGATCACCGCCAGATCGAACTTGGCTTTCTCGAACAGCGCGATGCGCTTGCGAATCGTCTCGTTGGAAGCCGCCACCGCGTACAACGATTGCGGGCGGTCGCCGCCGTATTTGTTGCTGGGGATTTGCAGCACATCAATCGTCGCATCGTCGATGTGGTAGTTGAGCGAATCCTTGATCTTCCAGCGAATGGCCGTTTTCAATTCATCCACCGGCACACTGGGCGCTTCCACCATCAGCAACTGGTATTCGTTGGAGGCCAGCACCGTGGTATAGCGGCCACCTTCGAGTTGCGCGTCCTTGCGAATTTTTTCCAGCGTGGCGGAAGTCACTTCTTCGGCGGGGTAAAAAGCGCACCGCGTCACCTGCGGGCGAACACCCACGTATTTTGCCTGTGCGACATACACGCCCTTGTTGCCGAGTGACACCGAAACCCAACCGGCATCGCGGTTGCTTCGGTTCAAGAAAGATAAAATCTGCGGCCATCTCATAGTTAATGTGAACTTAATTGACTAACCCATTGCTGTCAAGGACATTTCCCGGAATTTCGCCCGATTTCAAACAATCGCTCTGATTTTCGCGCCCCTCTGCGTAGCGGCAAAAAAAATTTAAAATAATCCGGCCAGTTCGGTTGCTTGCCTGCCCGCAAGCGGTCCGCGTTGCGCACCCCCCATGTAGATGCCCGTATTTGTTGGCTTGCGGGCAAGGTTCGCGCTGCCTCTTTCCCGCGTTGCGCAATATTCAATACGCTTCGCGCATGTAAATAAACTGGTTGGCACCTTTGTACACGCCGAAGGTGATGCGCCCGAGTTCCGAAGTTAAGTAAGCAGGGACGGGGATGCTGATGTCCGCACTGCCGCTAACTCCCGGCACGGCCAACCTGAAAGGAATGATACCCGCCGTCGCCGCCGCCACGCCGTTATTCACCACGTTCACGTTCCCGACAGCAAGCGGCCCTTTTCGGATGATGACTGACGCAAGCGCCGCAGTTGTATCGAACGAAGTCAAGTTGTCGGTGGTGCTGGTCGCCCAACCCAAACCGTCGTAATACTGCACTTTTGCCGAAATCGGCAGCGCCAGAAGTTCGGAGCCGTGCGCGTTGGAAACCTTGACGCGCCCGCTCGTCACCTGCACCCCGCCTTCGACCGAGTTTGCGGGAATCGCGCGAAGCGAAGATGCTTCCCCGTCATTGGCTCGGATGAAAATATTGGTGGGCGCAGTCGGTGAAACTGTAAAAGTGTAATTCTCTCCGGCATCGGTGAGAGAGCCGGCCGCAAATGCCGTCACGTTGGTCACGCCCAGCGCTCCCGCCCCGGCGGGCGGTGTTGTCGTGCCCAGCGCGCCCCAGGCAGACAGCGCGGTGGATTTGGCAAAGCCCGTTGTCGTGTTGTAATTGGCCGTGGTTAAGCCGCTCAAATTCTTCGCCGTCACCGTCAGGTTGAACGGCTGCCCCGCATATACCATGCCGTTGAAATTGGCCGGACAAGTCAAGTTCGGGCAATTCATCGGCACGCCTGCCACCTGCGACACCACGGTATCAAAGTGATCTGGATAGAATCGTCCCACATTGACGCTGGTCGTGCCCGGCACATCGGTTGTCCCCAGATAACTTGCATCCCCCACGCCGGGTGTCAGTGTGATGATGCCCACCTCGGGCCAGGAAAAAGTTGTACCGGTTGCCGCGCCCGACGCAAAAGTACCGAACGAGCCGGTGATTGGCGGAGCCGCCACCATGCCCGCCACCACATTGGTCGGGGTCAGCCTCACGCTTTCCGGCGATATTTCCTGACCGTAATTCATGGTGACTGCGCCCAGCGCATTCATTGCCCTCACTGTGATGGTGAAATCCTCTCCCGCCTTCACGAACTTGGCTCCCGCCGCATTTGCCGCAGCCGGATTCACCAGATTGGGCAGAGCTGTTTGCTGGATGCCGGAAAGCTCGAAATGATCCGGCTTCACCACGAAAGTATTGCTGCTGCCGTTAAGCGTGACTGCTGTGCCGCTGATAAACGGAATGGCTGTCTTATTGGCGTTCAGCGTGATTTGTCCCACATCGTCATAACGCACCGAAGTGATTTTTGCCGAACCGTTGGCATCGAACGCGAGACTGACCGCCGAGCCGCCCGCAGCAATCGGCGTGCCGTTGATGTTGCCCAGCGATCCAGATTGGCAACTGGTCGGGTCGTTGCAGGAATAGCCCATGTCCACGGCAACCGTCTGGTTGATAATCGCCGGAGTGCAAACTGCCGCGTTGGCGGTCGAAGCTTGCACCGCACGCAACCAGAGCAGATTGTCGGAATTGTGCGCAACTCCCGAAACAAGCGTGGGAATGGTGTAAACGGCACTCCCTGTCGCGCTGTCCGAGAAAATGAAACCGGCGGTATTGGCAGTGAAGGTGCATGCAGGCGAGCCGAAATTGCAGGTCGTGGCATTGGTCGGAACCGGTGTCGCAGTGGCAGTGTCGATGCCAAACACCACACTGCCCGCCGTGGCAACCTGCACATCCTTGGTCACCGAACTGCTGCCACTCGGAATCACAAACCCGGCACCGGTCGCACCGCCCGTCGCGCCATCCCAGTTCACCGTCGGCGTGCCCGCCGCATTCAACGTGCCGCTGATGCCCCCGGTAAAAACGGTAGTGCAAGCGGCATCGGCGCAGGCCTTGATGGTCAGCGTGTTGCTCGCGCAAGTCAGTCCCGTACCGCTGGAATGCTGAATCTCCAAATGGTGAGGCACGCTTGCCGCAATCGTATTGGCACAAATGCTTACGCGCTTGAACTCGTGATTGTTGGTTGACCCGCCGGTCGATCCGGTAAAGGAGACCAGCCAGTTGGCCGGCACCGCAGCCTGCCCGCTATTGACTCCCTTGACATCGAATTGCGGCACCAGCGTGGTGTAGCTGCCGCCCGTGCCCGTGGTGTCGCGCTCTACCGTGACATAGGCATGGACGTTGTCGCTGTGATCGAGCGTGAAACGGTAGCGATAGGGAGTAGCTCCCGCCGCGCCGGAAGCCGGGGCTACCGGGATCGCCAACACGCCGGTGTTGGCCAACAGGGAATAGCCCGTTGCCGCGCTGCCGCTGCCGCGCACGGCAATATTGGTTTTATAAAATCCTGCTGCCGAATTCGCGCCAACTGGCGGAGTCCACCCGACCGGGTAACCAGCGCGCCCTTCCGTCGGGTTGGGGAAGTTGCCGTATTCGTCCAGCCCGATGCCCAGCCAGCCGCCACCGAAACCGTCGTTAGCCCCATTCGGGGCGTAACCCAGCGAGCCGCCGAAACCGCCGGTAGTGGAAGAAACCGTCGAATCCGAGAAAGTCACAGCGATGCCGTCTGCACCCGTGCCGCCGTAAGCGAAATAGTCGATCTCAAGCACCACCTTGTTGCCTGCGCCGGGAAAAGTGCGGTTGAGCTGAGCAAAGGTCGCTTCGTTTCCGCCGGTATCGGTCAAACGCAAACGGTTATCGCCGCCGCCAACATTGACCACTGCCGGAGTAAAAGCGCCCATGATGGTTCTGACTGACCACAAGGTGGAATCCAGCACGCCGGTGCTGAAGTTATCAGTAACGCACGACATCAATGCTTCGACGGTATAAACCTGTCCGGTGAAGTTGCCGTTGCCCGCACCGGGGCCGCCCAAAGGTCGTCCACCACTCACGATGCTGTCGTTATCCACCAGATTCAAGCCCAGCGTGCCCGTGCCGCTGCCGGTGTTGGCCGTCACCGTCCAGGTTGTGCCGCCCCCCGCCACCCCGGTAATCGAAGCGCCCGTCACACCGCCTCCCGCCACCAGAACGAAATCGGCCGAATCGACCCCCGTTACGCTCATGTCAAAAGTTACCGTCCAGGTAACAGAGGTGGCGGGGTTGGTCGGATTGGTACTGCCCGTGTTAATCGAAGTAACGTGCGGAACCGAGCAGCCATGTATCACCGTTGCGCCACCGTTGTAAGTCAAGGTGAAGTCGGTCGGGCAAGTCGGGGTAAGGTTGACCGTACCGCTCAGCGTACCGTTCACATTCACATCGGTTGTCAGTGTTATGTTGGGATTCGCCGCATTGGTCACGTTCAGATTGTTGAAGTTGAGCGGGCTGGTGCCGCTGATCGTCTGCGCGGCAGCGCCATTTAGCGTCACCGTGCCCGCCCCGGGCGTGAACGTATTGCCCGCACCGATAGTGAAATCGCCACCCACCGCGAGTGCCAGCGGAGCGGCCACAGTCGCAGTGTCGGACATGGTGAAATTCTCAGCGACCGTGAGTCCCGTCGGTACGGTTTTGACACCGCTGCCGCTGAGCGTCAAGTTGGCATAAGTTCCACCGTTGGGTGTTATGACCGTCTGCGCCGCACCGCTGTAATTCACGGTGTTGCCGGTCGCCGAGGCATACAACACGCCCACTGTCGAAGTGGCGGTCAGCGTCAGGCTGGAATTCGCACCCTGCGTCCAGGCATTGGTCGTCGCCCTTTGGGTAATCTTGTTTACGCTGACCGAACCGTTGTTGGTAATCGTGGCTGTGTTTGTGTTAAACGAGACCGCCGAAACCGCCGCGTTGATGACACCCGTGCTGCCGATCACCGTGCTGTTGGCATACAAGCGCAGGAACGTGGTGGTCGCTGTCGCCACCGTCGAATTGATCGTGCCGTTAATGGTCAGCACCGAAGTCGCGATGGTCGCTCCCGCTTCTGTTCGTCCCGCGTACAAACGGGAACTTCCGCTAAAGTTCAGGATTGCGCCAGAAGCAATCGTGGTGGTCGCACCCGAGACGTAGAGACGGGAATTGGTATAAGTGCCGTTCCCGGAGATGATTGCGGTAGCCCCGGTGACGTTCATGTCACCGCCACCCGTAATGGTTCCGTTGTTGGTCAGGTCGCCATTGATGGTCAGGGTTCTGTTGCCGTCGTTAAAGGTAACGCCGGGATTAACCGTCAAACCGGCGATGGTGTCGTTTGCATTCAACGTGATGTCGCGCGAGATCACCACCGTATCCGTGGATAGCGGAACGTGCCCGCACGACCAGGTACTATTTGTCCCCCAGTTTCCCGTCGGATTGGTAGTACACACCGCCGCCTGCGCCGTACCGGCCAGCACACTGGCAAACAGAAAAATAGATTTTATTAAGTTCATCATTGGCATCCCCGACCTCGTTATCACACCGGAAAAATAACTATCCATCCCGGATTATTTTGTTCATGTCCAAACGGCATGAATCTGATTTATTGCCTGCCCGCCAAGCCAATAGATTCGGGCATCTTCATAATGTTGTTTTGCAGATGCCCGAATCTATTGGCTTGCGGGCACGGTGATAGTTTATGTGATGCATTGTTGTTGACGGTACTTAAGCGCAGCCCGACCTACAACACCATCAAATCGCAATCGTGATCTCGATCCGCCGTTCGATATAAGACGGCGTGCCCGGCGTGCCCTGATTGGCGATCGAAATCAGGTTGTAAACCGTCGTCGTCCCCGGCGCTGCCTTACCGCTCTCCGTATATGCGGCCGATGCTGCACATCGAACTTCGACCGTGAATCCGGCCAGCGTGCCCGCCATCGCGGGCAAGGTGGTCGAAGCCACACATGATGGAACGGGTAATCCTGTCACTTCATACACCCCCCACTCAAGCCCGGAACGCGCCGCCTGATAAGCGCGCGCGCCCTGCACATCCATCGCTGCCGACTGGTGTTGCGAGGTGGAGAACGTCACCATCGCCGTGCCTAAAAAGGCCAGCACCACCAGCAAAAAGATGGCGGAAACGATACTGAATCCCTGTTGAATTTTCATCCCAAATAATCCATCGGAAAAAACACGTCATTCCGGCGAAGGCCGGAATCCAGATGATTCAAAAAATTCCCACGCAGCGGGACGAAATTTTGGTTTTGCCTGCTTCGCAGGGTGATTTTATTGGCTGGATTCCGGCCTTCGCCGGAATGACGGCCAAATGAATTTTCCGGGTTCATCATGGCACGTTGCTCACATGCGTCGCGGCATACATGGCGACGGTTTCCCCCTGCTCGGTGATGCTCAGGTGCATGGTCACCAAGCCGTTATCTTGCGAAATACCCACCCCGTAGGCAAATCGGCAATCGCTCACATTGGTCGCCAATGTGAAACTGGTTCCACCAACCGGCAATGCGGTCGGTTGTCCCACCGGAATGGCATAGCCTTGCCAGCGCAGCAGATTGCCCGCGCCATCGCAGGCATACGTCACGGCGGTTCTCACCACATGAAAACGACAGCCGCCGACAAGCGCGCCACCCACATCATATACGCACGACGTATTGGGCAAGGCGTTGACCGAATCGAGCGTAATGCTGGTCGCGCCCACTGCGGTCACCGAACGCCGGTTGTCATTCGCTCCGCCAAGTCCGCTGTAGGCATCCGCTCCCAAATGCCCCGGCCCCATGTTATAGACCACAATCTGATCGACACCCGCTGTCACCGGCGGCACTGGCATCGCCCCCAACACTTCAAAACAAGTGTCCGCTGCGCCGAAATCCAAAATATCGTCTCTATCCGTCCCTCCCGGACAAATAACATCAGCTGCAGCCCCGGCCGTCCCTGCCCGATAACGCCCGCCGCCCAAGGTCGGAATGAATTCGAGATAGCAAGGGCCCGGGCCGGCTGCGCATGCCCCAGTTACGCGCACGCTGTTGGGCAAGGCCGTGCGCAAATCGCGCGACACGCGGCGCAAGGCGGTGTCGGCGATGTCTGTCAACTCGGCGCGGCGCGCGCTGTCGGTATAGCCCTGCACTGGCGCGCGAATAAATATCGCGACCGCGCTGGCGATAATGCCAGTGATGACGATCACCACGATCATCTCTATCAGCGTGAAACCTTGAAGTAAGCGTTTATTCATCATGGCAAAGCATTCGGTGCGTAACGTGTGCGATAACCTTCCAGCACCACGGCTTCCCCATGCCCGGTGACGGTCACCGTGATCAGCAACGATGCGGCGGCGGGAATCGCATTCAGGATGGTCGGTGTAACGGCGACGTCAGCCGTATAACCGGTCACCGCCGCCGTTCCGTTAATGTCCACTACGGGTGTCATGCTGAACCCGTTGTAGTCGTTCACATTGTCGAAGTTCCCGTTGACCCCCGCGCCGGTACGCGTTTCGGTCACCCCGGCGATTGTCTCTGGACCGAGAGCTTCAGGAGTCGTTGCACATCCCCCTGGCCCAGCCGCTGTCGCGGCATTCGCATCATCCGGGTCGCAAAAAGTGAAATGTTTCAACTCCACTTCCTCCAGCAACGATTCCGCGATCGCCAGTGCCTGTTTGTGGATCAGCGGGTCGGCGCTTCCGCGTGTCACCACGTTCATCACCAGCAATATCCCGGTCAGCCCCACGCTGACGATGACGATGAAGATAATGAGTTCGACGAGGCTGATGCCGCTTTGTTTCGCGCCGCCTCTGCCCGCACTCAAATTATTTTGTTTCACTGTCAGCATTTGTTTCTGCGCCTGTATTTGCATCGGCCAATCGCGTCAGCAGATTTCGTACTTTGATTCCGCCCTGTTTCGCCAGTTCGGGATTTTGCAGCCACATCTGAATAAAAAATTCCCGCATTTGCTCGGACTGTTCCAGACGCGCGAGCAATATTGGCTCGGGAATGGTTTTGTGCGCGTGAACTTCGGTATTAAACATTGGGGTCTTCTCCGCGTTTGATCTTTTCCAGCGCCGCGATGTCGAGCAAATCTTTGGGGCGATTCGCTACGCGCTTCATCTTTAGCAGGTCATCAATGGACGCTATCAACACAGTGCGCTCAAACAGTTTTCCCACCACCGCATTCTCCATAAGTTGCTCGAACGGCACTTCCGGCCGCACCAACACATCCACCACGCCGCCGCCGACTTGCGGCTCCCTCAAGGCAAATGCCAACATGCCTTTTTCCCTGTACCACTGCTCAATCTGTCCGGCATTTCGCAACGCATCAATCGGCACCGGAATCGAAGGAAGCAATCCCAACTGTTTAGCCACCGCAATAAACCGCACGAGATTCTCATCGTTCATCGCCAGCACCAAATCCACATCAAATGTGGAGCGCATGAACCCGTGCAATTGCACCGCCAGCCCGCCGACCAGCACGTACTGAACCTGCCCTTCGGTCAGCGACTGCAACAGTTCAGCGATTTTCATGCTCGAACACCCTCAATGCACATAACCCGTCTCCGCCTCCACCGTAATGGTGTATCCGCCGACCGTGATTGTTCGAGCCGCACTCGGCGCGCCCAGCGCGCTGAAATAGAAGTCCGAATAACCCGATATGGTCACGTCCGCAGTCGGCGCGGAAATTTTGTATGGCGGCACAAGGGCAGTGCCGGGGCAAGTAGCCGCAGTATGTGCCGGGCCGGGCTCGGTGGCATCGTAGGTCAGCGTGACGCTATCCGGCGCAAAGGCCACGCAGATAAAACGCCGCTGCGCGATCGCCATCTTCTGCGCGAAACGCAACGTGGAAAGCACCTGATCGCGAAAACCGCGACTGTCGAAAACATTGCGGTCAAAAAATTTCGGGATAGCCGCCACCGAAATGATGCCGATGATAACCATCACGGTAATCAATTCGGTCAGCGTGAAACCGCGCTGTTTTTTCATGCGCGAACCGAACAGCCGCACGTCGTCCCGAGCACCGAAACAATATTCGGCCTCCTGCTTGATCGCTTCGACTTGTGCGGCACTCAAACGCATGTTCAAACATCCTTCAATGGAGCGGCTCGAATTGAATAATTCCCTCATCAACCCGGATTATCCATTGGACTTTTGGGTATTACAAAATCAAGGTGTCGTAGGTCGGGTTTTAACCCGACATGTCGGGCTGAAGCCCGACCTACGTTCTAATGGATAATCCGGGATCAATTCAAGTGTATTTTTCTTTAACTTCCCACAAGTCATGTTTTACATCAACGGCAGTGTCTTGAATAGTAGAAATATTCCACGAGACTCCTGCACGGTATTGCCGGAAGCGGCATCACTCGCTGCTGCGAAACAAAAAACAAGGGAGGCCTAAGCCTCCCTTGTTTTTGCCAACCTACGGCGCAATGCACTGCGTTTATTGCGCCCTACGCGGGCTATACAATTACCATTAAGGAATAGTACCCACGCACGCAACAGTATCGCCAACCGCAGCAGTCGCTGCAGTACATGCCGCATCGGTGTAAGTCGGAACCGTATAGGTTGTTCCATTGATAACAACCTGCACACCAGTTGCAGCGGCAACACCTTCAGGTGACATGCCAGCCGCGAGTGTAGTAACTGTTGGTTGAGCCGTGCTTTTCAGGTAAGCATTAGCCGACATAATCGAGAAGGTCGATTTCACTGCGCCGCTCATACCCGCCTTCGAAGCAGTTAACGCATCAGCACTCATGTTGATAAATTTCGGCATCGCAGTCGCAGCCAAAATGCCCAGAATCACGATCACCACGATCAGTTCGATCAGAGTAAAGCCTTGTTGCTTTTTCATGTTAATTCTCCTAAGAGGTTGTGGAGCCGCAGCTCCGGTTTGACTTCCAGATTGTCCGTTTTGCGCCGTGCCGCAGCACTTTACTCGACGGACGGTGTTGAATATAAAGGGCTTACGCAGGGAGGGCAAGTAAAAAAACCCGACAGCACGTGCCTTCCGACGAACGGCATGCGCCAATTCACCCCTGATAAATCAGCCAGGAGAGCATGAACACCCGCGTGTAAAGCGCGCCCAGCAACAGAAAAATGCCGACCTGACGCGCATTGCGCAACACAAAGTTTTCCATATCTTCGCGCGGAGTTTCCAGCGGTTTGAGCGCCCGGCGCAACGACAACCACTGGTTGGCTTCCTGTTCGAAACCGCGCAACGAACTGGGGCGCAGCAGCATGAAGATCGCCACGAATGCAGCACACAGCGCGCCCGTCAGCGCGCTTAACACCAGCGCATCCAGCAAAGCACCGACCAAGGCATGCGGATAGCGAAAACTTTTGGCCAGACCGGCGATGGCCGCTTCTCTATCCAACTGCACGGTGAAGAAAAACACCACATACAGCGCGCCGAGCAGGGTGAGCGTGCCGTTGATTTTGCGATAACGGTAGAACCACGGGTCTATGCTGAAACTGCGTTCCAGATTTTTATCGAAGTTACGCGTGGAAACCCAGCGGTTGAGCAGCGCGCCAATGCGCTGCAAACGCTGCGGACGAAACACCAGCAACGCGCCGACGACCAGCGCGGCCAGACTGCCGACAATGAGGAAGATCACGGCGGATTGCAGCAACCAGGATTGAATGAGGGGATGATTCATTTCTTTTCGCTTTCATTTGTAGGTGCGAATTCATTCGCACATAGCAGG
>JAQTTU010000017.1 GCA_028710605.1 Sideroxydans sp. | reverse complement strand
AACATGTCTGCTTGGGGAATTTGCACTGCTTTACGTGATTTCATATTGCAAGAATTCTGTACTCGACGCACTGAATTCTTGCAAAATTGAATTTTCCTGAACACCTTATATGCAAATATATACTGGGAGTTGGGGGTGTTCAGGGACGACTAAACAGATTAGTGTATCCTTACTTTGTGGGCATTGACAAAAGCAGTCACCACAATTTTGCCATTGATGCCCTCTGTTATCATGGCGCCATGCTGAATATTCAAAACATGACGTACCTGCAAGGTGGCATTCCGCTGTTCCAATTCGCCAATTTTCAAGCTTTTGCCAACCAGCGCATCGGCCTGGTCGGCAAGAACGGTTGCGGCAAATCCACGCTGTTCCGCCTGATTCGCGGCGAGATCAAAGCCGACGGCGGCGAGGTGTCGCTGCAAAGCGGCAAGACGCTGGGCTATGTGGAACAGGAGATCGCCAATTCCGCGCAGCCCGCGCTGGAGTTTGTGCTGGACGGCGACGGCCAGTTGCGCGGGTTGGAAAAGATCCTGGCGCGCGAGCAACACGACGCGGCGTGGTTCGAGGCACAGCACCAGTTCGAGGCGATCGACGGTTACGGCGCACCGGCGCGTGCCGCACAGTTGCTGAACGGGCTGGGCTTCGAATCCGATGCGCTGCAACGTCCCGTGAGCAGCTTTTCCGGCGGCTGGCGCATGCGCCTGAATCTGGCGCGTGCGCTGATGCACCGCGCCGATCTGCTGTTGCTGGACGAACCCACCAACCACCTCGACCTCGAAGCCATCCTCTGGCTGGAACAATATCTGGCGCGCTATCCCGGCAGCATTTTGCTGGTGTCGCACGACCGCGAATTCCTCAACGCCACGGTCAACCGCATTGCCCATGTGCATGATTGCGTGATCGACAATTACGCGGGTGACTACGACGATTTCGAGCGCGCCCGCGCCGAGCGCATCGCCTTGCAGAATCAGGCGTTCCAGACGCAGCAGGCAAAGATCGCGCATCTGGAAGATTTCGTGCGCCGCTTCCGCGCCAAGGCGACCAAGGCCAAGCAAGCGCAAAGCCGGGTGAAAGCCTTGGAACGGCTGACGCGCATCGCCCCGGCGCACGTCACCGACGGCCATTTCGAGCTGGAGATCGAAGCGCCGGAACGCAGCCCGGATTTGTTGTTGCGCGCGGAGAGCATGGGCTTCGGCTATAACGAAAAACAGCTTTTCAAAAACGTCGATCTGGTGTTGCGCGCCGGTGCGCGCATCGCGCTGCTGGGACCGAACGGCGCGGGCAAATCCACGCTGATTAAATTGCTGGTGGGCG
The DNA here is from genome assembly GCA_028710605.1 of Sideroxydans sp. Lineage (GTDB taxonomy): Bacteria > Pseudomonadota > Gammaproteobacteria > Burkholderiales > Gallionellaceae > Sideroxyarcus. The sequence goes on along the minus strand of JAQTTU010000017.1, from coordinate 38,926 downwards.
AACTCAAGCCGACTTCGGGCAAGCTGGACATCACACCCGACATCCGCATCGGCTACTTCGCCCAACATCAACTGGAAAATCTCGACAGCGCGGCCACGCCGTTGCAACACATGGAGCGCCTTGCACCCAAGGAAACCACGCTCACCTTACGCACCTTTCTCGGACGCTTCGGGCTGGCGGGCAACAGCGAAGAACGTCCGGTGGACAGTTTTTCCGGTGGCGAAAAAAGCCGTCTGGCGCTGGCTCTGCTGGCTTGGCAAAAGCCGCATCTGCTGTTGCTGGACGAGCCGACCAACCACCTCGATCTCGACATGCGTGATGCGCTGACGCTGGCGCTGGAGGAATACACCGGAGCCGTGGTGCTGGTGTCGCACGACCGCAGCCTGATCCGCGCGGTGGCCGAAGAGTTGTGGCTGGTGGCCGATCACACGGCCCGCCTGTTCGACGGCGATCTGGAAGATTACAAAACGTGGATAGACGAGCGCCGCAAACGCGAACCGGTGCCAGCCAAAGTCGAAAAATCAACCCAACCCATAGCAAACAAACCCAACCGCAAAGTCCTGCAATCCAAGCTGAACAAACTGGAAACCGAGCTGGGCAAGGCACAAACCGAGCTGACCGCAATCAACAACCAACTGGGCGACCCCGCCACCTACGCCAACAGCAGCAGCGACTTCATCGCCAAACTGAACGCGCGGCGCGTGGAACTGGAAAGCAAAGTGGCGGCGCTGGAAGAAGGCTGGCTGGAGATGCAGATGAGTCTGGAGGGGTAGGGGCGAGGCTGGGCAGTTTTAAAATTGTTGCGGCTGTTGAGTCCCACCCAACAAAAATCACAATTTCCAAAAAACCGACCTCACGCAGATGCCCGTCAATAGGCGGGCGGTTTCAAAGTCCAAGTGCAACAAAGTTAAGTTTGCCTTCCCTTAACGCCTCCTTCAAATCGTCCGTCGCAAGCGCGCGGCGCAGGGTTTCGTTGATTAGGGTCTGGTAGCCGCGCCCGCTGGCACGGGCTTTGTACGCCTGCAACACGTCATCGTCCAACATGATCGTGATGCGTGTCTTGCCGGTTGAAATGGCAGGCAACACCTCGCGCAACGGGCGCAGTTCGGCGAGTTGCGCAACAGTCAATTCTAGGCTGTCTTTGTCCGGCGCATTTGCCAGCGGTGCGGCATCTACCGCAGTCCAGTCGATTTCCGGCAGCGCTTCAGCTGCTTTTAATTTTCAAATTGCTGTTGGTCACGAGAATTCGCCTTTCTGAATGAAATGATGTGAATGAGCTCTTCGCCCGGCAGGCAGGCAGACAAAACAACACGGCCATCAAACGGCCTGCCACTGCCCAACACCTATGAAACGTCTCTTCTTACCCTCTAACCAGATTGCGCCAGTCGCATAGCGGAGGCGGACGCGAACGTTCGTTGTGCCGCATGTCGAGTCAGGACACATTCGGTTTGTCCTGCTATATTCACACTAACTTATTCATCATCCCTTCTGCCATGCCCAAACACACCACCCCCGACCACGCCCGCCTCGACCGCGTGGTGGCCGAAGCCCGTAAACAAGCCGAATTGCGCGAGGCGGGTTACCGCGAGCGGGCGTTGAAGATTTACCCGTGGATTTGCGGGCGTTGCGGGCGCGAGTTTTCCGGGGTGCGGTTGCGCGAATTGACGGTGCATCACCGCGATCACAACCACGACAACAATCCGCCGGACGGCAGCAACTGGGAGTTGCTGTGTTTGTATTGCCACGACAACGAGCATTCGCGCGTGATGGACGAGGTGGTGCGCGACCGCGCTGCGGGCAAGCAGGCGGTGGCGACGCATAATCCGTTTGCAGATTTGAAATCGTTGCTGAAGAAAAAAACGGATTGAGCAAGTCGTCCAATGCAATCGGAATACTTGCAATTGCTGGTCACGCGCGTCATGCCTTACGGCAAATACAAAGGGCGGCTGATCGCCGATTTGCCGGGCAATTATCTGAACTGGTTCGCGCGCAAAGGTTTCCCGCCGGGCGAGATCGGCCAGTTGTTGGCATTGATGCAGGAGCTGGATCACAACGGGCTTTCAGCTTTGCTGGATCCGCTCAGAAAACGCAAAATGTAGGTGCGAATTCATTCGCACAAGCAAACAAATCCTCTATGGTCTATTGAATGAAAACCCCGAAACGCATTGCCCCGCTGGTTGAAGATGGTTTGGTGGATGAGGTCATCCGCCAGTTGATGAGCGGCAAGGAGGCCACGGTGTATGTGGTGCGCTGCGGCGAGGAGATTCGTTGCGCCAAGGTTTACAAGGAGGCGGACAAGCGCAGTTTCCGCCAGAGCACGGATTACACCGAAGGGCGCAAGGTAAAGAACAGCCGCCGCGCGCGCGCCATGGAAAAAGGTACGAACTACGGTCGCCGTGCGCAGGAAGAAGCGTGGCAAAGCGCGGAAGTGGATGCGCTGTACCGCCTTGCCGCCGCCGGAGTGCGCGTGCCCAAGCCGTATAACTTTCACGATGGTGTGCTGCTGATGGAATTGCTGACCGACAGCGAAGGCAATGCCGCGCCGCGCCTGAACGATCTGGCGCTCAGCGCCGATGTGGCGCGCGACTATCACGGCATCCTCATCGCGCAAGTGGTGCGCATGCTGTGCGCGGGCATCATTCACGGCGACTTGTCCGAATACAACGTGCTGGTGGATAGCACGGGGCCGGTCATCATCGACCTGCCGCAAGCCATCAACGCTTCCGCCAACAATCAGGCGCACCAACTATTGCTGCGCGATGTGCAGAACCTCGCCGCTTATTTCGGCCAGTTCGCGCCGGAACTGCTCGCCACCGATTTCGGCAACGAGATTTGGGCGCTGTACCAGGGCAGCCAGCTCAACCCGGAAAGTGTGTTGACCGGGAAATTTAAACGCGATGAAAAAGCGGTCGATCTGAAAAGCGTGATGCGCGAGATCAGCGATACGCTGAAGGATGAAGAAGCGCGGCAGATGGCGATTGCGCTGCGCTTGAGCCGGGAGAGGACGGGGTAGGTTTTGTGCGAATAGCCAACGCGTATCGCCCCAAGCAAATCTCGAATAATCCGTCATTCCGGCGCAGGCCGGAATCCAGCGTCTTTACTCAACATGCCGTTGGTGTTGTCCTTGCTACGCAAGGAGTCACATCTTTGACTGGATTCCGGCCTGCGCCGGAATGACGGTATAAATGAAGTATGCAGGTTCATAATTTTCGCATTTGCGAAAAATACAAAAACGGAGCCCACCATGTTCACCAAATCCACGTTCAAATTTCTCGACGAACTCGCCGCGAACAACAACCGCGCGTGGTTTGAAGAAAACAAGCCGCGCTATGAAGCCTTGGTGCGCGAACCGGCGCTGGATTTCATCGAGGCGATGGATCCGCTGTTGGGCAAGTTCGCGCCGCACTTCCGCGCCGAGCCGCGCAAGGTGGGCGGCTCGCTGATGCGGGTGTTTCGCGACACGCGCTTCTCGCGCGACAAAACGCCGTACAAAACCAACATCGGTATCCAGTTCCGCCATCAATTGGGCAAGGATGTGCACGCGCCCGGTTTCTACGTGCATATCGCCACCGACGAATGTTTTCTCGCCGTGGGTTGCTGGCATCCCGAGTCCGATGCCTTGGGCAAAATCCGCGACCACGTGGCGCAGAAAACCGACAACTGGCTTGCCGCACGTGACGATAAATCTTTCGTTGCAAAATGGGAGCTGACGGGCGACAGCCTGACGCGCCCGCCGCGCGGCTACGCTGCCGACCATCCGGCGATTGAAGATTTGAAGCGCAAGGATTTCATCGCCATCGCGCCGTTGTCTGTCGCCGAGGTCACCGGAAAAAATCTGGTCAAACTGGCTGGCGATCATTTCGCCGCCGCCACGCCGTTCATGAAATTTTTGTGCGAAGCGCTGGAGGTGCAATATTGAAGCGGCGCTGTATTTACCCGGCAATGCAGGTTCGTATTACTATGCAAGCCCGACACACCGAGGAGAACCATCATGGCAAAAGGTCAGCAGCGCAAAAACAAGGAAGTGAAGAAGCCGAAGAAGCAACCGACTCCGGCGATTTGATTCGTTCCGGGCTGACCGCCCGAATGCGGTCGGCCCAACGCAACACATCTTGTACCAATCAATCGTGGCCGACCCAAAAGTCGTGGCCTGCATTTAGAAATTCGTCGTAGGGAATGTAGTGCGAGCCGTCGCACGAGAAGGTGAGTCCCACGATGCCGTTAAACAGATTCAACGTGCCCGAACGCAGGTAGAACATCTCGTCCATATAGCGCAGCTTGCGGAACGCATCCAGCACGGCGCGAATTTTTTCCTGCGGCACCAGCGCATCCGCCGGATAAGGCGTTTTGGGAAACGCGAGGCAAATATCCGGGTCAATCAGCGCATCGATATCCAGCATGCGGTAGCGGTAGGGATCGCCCATTTCCCATATCACCGCGCGGTTGCTGGAGAAATGCAGGATCACGTGGTAAACGCCGTGGTAAGCCATCAGCTCTTCGATCACGCCCAGCACCACATCAATCTGCTGGTCCAGCATGCTTTCGGCACGGTTCTGGTGAAACACCGTGTTGCGGATGGATGGGTCGCCCTTGAGCTGCCGCCAGTAAACCGGCTCATCGTACAACTTGTGCGTCAGCGGCAGTTCGCGCAGACCGAAATCAATCCCGATGAATCCCAGCACCGCGCCCGCCGTAGCGCGCACCACCTGCACCGCCGTGAGCGAGGGATGCCGTCCGATCTGGCTGATGTAGGCCTCGGACAACAGCGCACCGCTGATCGGCATCGCTTCGCTCAAGTACGGGCGCTTGGAACGATCTCTGCCGAAGGAGGCCGCCAGCAATCCGTTCCTAGTTACGTTACTGCTGATTTGAATGCCGTTGGTGTCCAGCGCATACAGCGATTTGCCGTAGGGCAAAGTCGGCCAGCCCTCGCCCAGCACCTGCTCCAGCTTTTCCCTGTGCGGCCAAACCTGGGCGCAGCGTTGCGCCAGTTGTTGCAGCGGCTCTTGCAAAACATGCAACAGCTCGCGCCGCTGGCGCGCGATGCTTTCGCGCAATGTCTCGTTGGTCTGGGGCATTACAACATCTCGACTACCCACTTGGTCACCGTGCCGGTGGCATGCGCGCATTGCTGTCCGCGCGCTTCGTCGAACGCTTTGTATTCGGCGGCATTCCACATATCGAAGGTGCGCCCGGTGAATTGTTGCTGCAATTGCTGGCAGGTGACTCCGCCGAATTCCTGGCGGAAACGCTCGGTGAATTCCTTGGCTTTTTTGAAGTTGTTGATGTAGCGGCCCGCATCCAGTTTGTCGCGGTCGCGGCCATACTTCGCGCTCAACGCCAGCAAGCCACCGCTGAGCGCGCCGCAAACGCCCTCGCCCAGCAAACCGCCGCCGCCGGAAAGGCCGTGGCTGGCCTTGATGGTCTGGTCGTCGATGATGCCCACGGTTTCCTGCACGGTGGCCAGCACGCATTGCGGGCAGCAACCGTAGTCCAATTCATATTTGAGGGCTTTGGCGTAAGCTTCTTCGCCGAGCGCACGTTTCTGTTCGATGTCCATGCCGTTCTCCCGATATATTAGCGAATGCTAATTCATCATACGACTTGCCCCACGAATGCGCAACGCATGTCTGCAAGTTAAACCGGACAGGGAAAAGTGTTGCGACGGCAACGGGTTGAAGCGGGAATTTTGAAGTGGTGGAGGTGATCAGGATCGAACTGACGACCTTCTGATTGCGAACCAGACGCTCTCCCAACTGAGCTACACCCCCACGGCAGGCGAATCCTAATGGCAAACGGCCCGTTTGGAAAGAGCCCGCGAGGTTTCTAAATTTGCGAATTCCTGCAATAATCTCCGCACAAAACAATATTACTGATTTTATAGAAACGAGACAGAGCATGGCTTTAACGCAGGACGATATGAAACGCGCGGTTGCCCAAGCGGCAATTGCTTATGTGCCGAACGATTGCATCGTGGGCGTGGGCACGGGCTCTACCGCCAATTTTTTCATCGACGAACTGGCGAAAATCAAACACAAAATTCGCGGCGCGGTGGCCAGTTCCGAGGCATCGGCCAAACGGCTGCAGGGACACGGCATTGAGGTGCTGTCGCTGAACGATGCGGGCGATCTGCCGGTATATATCGACGGCGCGGACGAAATCACGCGCCATCTGCACATGGTCAAGGGCGGCGGCGGCGCGCTGACGCGCGAGAAAATCGTGGCGGCAGCCAGCGCAAAATTTATCTGCGTGTGCGACGGCAGCAAGCTGGTGGATGTGCTGGGCAAATTCCCGTTGCCGATCGAGGTGATTCCGATGGCGCAGAGCTACATCGCGCGCGAAATCGTCAAGCTGGGCGGACAACCAAAATTGCGCGAAGGTTTCACCACCGACAACGGCAACGTCATCCTCGATGTGCATAACCTGCAAATCGTGAATCCGCTGGAACTGGAAAACACCTTGAACCAATTGGCGGGCGTGGTGACCAACGGCCTGTTCGCGCGGCGAGGCGCGGATGTGTTGCTGCTGGGCACGCCGGACGGCGTGCAGACGCTGAGCGCAGCGTAATAAAAGTTTAACGGAGTAACGGTAGCATCCGTCATTTGCAATAATCCTTAAGGAACGATCATGGCTGGCAGCGAACACACCTCAAGACAATTCGACGCGGAACTGGAAGCGGTGCGCGCCCGCGTGTTGCAAATGGGCGGGCTGGTGGAAAGCCAGATCAGCCTGGCCATCGAGTCGCTGATTACCGGCGATGTGGCGCTGATGAACCGCGTGATCGACGACGACCATCGCGTGAACGCGATGGAAGTGGAGATCGACGAAAGTTGCAGCCGCATTCTGGTACGCCGTCAGCCGGCGGCGGGCGATTTGCGTCTGGTGATGGCCATCATCAAAACCATCACCGATCTGGAACGCATCGGCGACGAGGCGGAAAAGATCGCGCGCATGGCCAAGCTGCTATCGCAAAAAGACCGCCTGCATCTGCCGCGCTACCACGAGATCAAACACGCTTCCGAAATCGCCATGGACATGCTGCGCAAATCGCTGGATGCGTTTGCCCGCCTCGATCTGGCCACTGCCGCACAAGTGGTGCGTCAGGACGAGCAGGTGGATGAACAGTTCCGCGCCATCATGCGCTATCTCATCACCTTCATGATGGAAGACCCGCGCACGATTTCCACCTCGCTGGAAATTCTGTTCGTGGCCAAAGCTATCGAGCGCATCGGCGACCATGCCAAGAATATGTCCGAATACGTGGTGTATATGGTCAAGGGGCGCGACGTGCGCCACGTCACCGTGGAAGAGATCGAACGCGAAGTGCAGCAGTCGTAGCATCATCCCGTGCAACAACAACCCTTTCTTGCCGCCGTCGATCTTGGCTCCAACAGCTTTCGTTTGCAGGTTGCGCGCGTGGTCGATGACCAGCTTTACATGCTGGACGGTTTGCGCGAAGCCGTGCGTCTCGCCGCCGGGCTGAACGGGGACAAGCTCCTCGACAAAGCCGCGCAACAAAGAGCCATCACTTGTCTGCAACGCTTCGGCGAACGCCTGCGCGATCTGCCGCAGGAAGCGGTGCGCGCGGTCGGCACCAACGCGTTGCGCGTGGCCAAGAATGCGCCGGAATTTCTGCAACAGGCCGAAGCCGCGCTCGGCTTCCCCATCGAAGTCATCGCCGGACGCGAAGAAGCGCGTCTGATCTATCTCGGCGTGGCGCAGGGCATGCCGCATTCCGCAGAGCGGCGCATGGTGATGGACATCGGCGGCGGCTCCACCGAATTCATTCTCGGCAACGGCCTGCGCCCGCACAAGCTGGAAAGTTTGTACATGGGCTGCGTCAGTTACAGCGTGCGCTATTTTTCCGACGGCAAGATCAACAAAACCAATCTCAAGCAGGCCGAACTCGCCGCGCGCAGCGAAGTGCAAACCATCGCCTCCGAATTTTCCGCAGGGCATTGGAATGTCGCGCTGGGCTCGTCCGGCACGGCGCGCGTGCTGTGCGACATCCTCGAACAGAACGGCTACAGCGACGGCGCGCTCACGCGCGACGGGCTGGAAGAGTTGCGCGCGCAATTGCTCAAGGCGGGCGATGTGAGCAAGCTCGATTTGCTCGGCTTGAAAGCGGACCGCATTCCGGTATTGCCCGGCGGCTTCGCCATCATGTACGCCGTGTTCTGCGAACTCGGCATCGAACGCATGCAGTTCGCCATGGGCGCGTTGCGCGAAGGCGTGCTGTACGACTTGCTCGGACGTTCGCACAATCACGACATGCGCGAAGTGACCGTGCAGCAGTTCATGCGCCGCTATCACGTGGACACGCAGCAGGCCAAACGGGTGGGCGCATTGTCCGGCTTGCTGGCGCGGCAATTCCTCGACGGACAATTCAGCGAAGACGATACGCATCTGCTGGCGTGGGCGGCCAACCTGCACGAGATCGGCATCAGCGTGGCGCACAGCGGCTACCACAAACACAGCGCCTATATCCTCGCCAACGCCGACATGCCGGGCTTCTCCAAGAAAGACCAAAACCGCTTGAGCGTGCTCGCGCTGGCGCACCGGGGCAAGCTGGAAAAGCTCAACACCCTGCTCGACGACTCCGCCAACGTCGCGCAGATTGCTGCACTGCGCTTGGCCGCACTGTTCTACCGCAGCCGCAACGATATTGCCTTGCCCGACATCCAAGCCCGCTTCAGCGGCACAAAATTTTATTTAAACCTGAGCCGCGACTGGCTGGCGCAAAACCCGCTGAGCGAAACGGCACTAGCGGAAGAAAGCAAGCTGTGGAAAGACATGGGCTACAGCGTGCAAGTCGAAGAGACTTGAGTACTCCCTTCTCCCGCCTGCGGGCGAGGGGCTTTAAAGTCCGGGTTCCCGGACGTTCTGTACCCCACGTGCTAAACTCCACCCCGAAGCTGGCTAGACAGTCGCTGCACACTTTATGCTGTGTAGAGGAAAGTCCGGGCTCCGCAGAGCAAGATGCCGGATAACGTCCGGACGCCGTGAGGCGATGGAAAGTGCCACAGAAAATATACCGCCAGTTTATTTCGGTAGATTGGTAAGGGTGAAATGGCGAGGTAAAAGCTCACCGCGCTGGTGGCAACATCAGTGGCAGGGTAAACCCCATCTGGAGCAAGACCAAATAGGCTGGCTATGACGTTGCTCGCGTCGCCAGCGGGTAGGTTGCTTGAGCGTCAGGTAACGAAACGCCTAGAGGAATGACTGTCCACGACAGAACCCGGCTTACCGGCCAGCTTCACCTTCTTCAACACCCCTCCTCGTGGAAACGCCCGCCAATCGGCGATCTGCATCATGCATTTGATGCGGATCGCCGATTGGCGGGCGTTTCCACGAGATACGTTTATCCAAATTAATCAATAAAACGTAGTCGAAGGATTTGTAGGTGCGAATTCATTCGCACATTTTTCGGCAAACTCGTGCGAATGAATTCGCACCTACACAAACCCCGTCACTTCGATATTCAGGTTTATTTGTTGCTGTCCAGCGCCTTGTTCAACTCGGCGGCGGGCATGTAGCCGGGATTGATCTGGCCGTTGGCAAAGATCAGGGCGGGCGTGCCGTTGACTTTGAGTTGCTTGCCCAGCGCCAGCACTTTGTCGGTGTGCACTTCGCAGGTTCCTGCGGCGGGAGCCACGCCGTTCAGCATCAGGTCGTCCCAGGCTTTAACTTTGTCAGCGCTGCACAAAATGCCGCGCGCCTTTTCCGCCGAGCCGTCGAAGATGGGATAGAGGAACAGGTACAGCGTGACATCGGTCACGTTCTGCAATTCATGTTCCAGCTTTTTGCAGTAGCCGCAATTGGGATCGGTGAAATAAGCCATCGTGCGCTTGCCGTTGCCTTTCACTCTTTTGATGGCAAGGTCCAGCGGCAGTTTGCTGAAATCGATGGCGAACAACTGGCGCGAGCGCGCTTCGGTGATGTTGCGCCGCTGTTTGAGGTCGAACAGGCTGCCGTCTATCAGGTAGTGCGCGGTTTTGTCGGTGTAGAAAATGTGGTCGCCGGTGACCACTTCGTATAATCCGGCAACGGGCGATTTGTTGACCTGATCGACCGGGCCGATGAGTTGTTCGTAGTTCTTTTGCAGATTGTCTTTGATGGCGGCAGCAGTTTTGTCAGTTTCGGCAGCATGGGCGAAAGAGACGGAGAGCAATAGCAGCAGGAGTGTTCTAAACATTACATTTTCCTTAATTAAAAAATTCAGAGAAGCGCGTGGCGCACCAGCATGTTCTTCAGCGGTACGAGCCGGTTGGTGGCATTCAGGCCGAGGTTGCGCGCGAATCGCAACAGCGGGTTGTTGTTGACGAACAGGTTTTTCAGCGTGTCGGTGGTGAGCTGCATGGACATGATGTCCATCTGCCGCGCTTGTTCGTAGCGGCGCAGCAGACCGGTATCGCCGCAATCCAGCGCGCCGCGTTGCAATATCGTGTTCGCCAGTTCGCGCGCATCGCGCAGGCCGAGGTTCACACCGTGGCCGGACAGCGGATGGATGTTGTGCGCCGCATCACCGATCAAGGCCAGACGCGGACGGGTCAAATGCGACAGATTCAGCACGCGCAAGGCGAAGGCGGCGGGCGGCGTGATGACTTCCAGTTCGCCCAGCACATGGCCCGAGGCTTCCGCCACGCGCGCGGCCAATTCTTCAGGAGTGAGTGCCAGCAGTTCGGCGGAATGTTCCGGGCTGACCGACCACACGATGGAGATACGTTTGCCCGGCAACGGCAGCAGCGCGAGGATGCCTTCGGGTGTGAACCACTGGTAGGCGATGCCGCGATGCGCTTTGCTCGTATTGAAGTTGGCGACCAGACCGTGCTGGTGATAAGGCGTTGGCACTTCCGGCATGTTGGTTTGATGGCGTACCCAAGAGTCGCGCCCGTCCGCGCCGACGATGAGCTTGGCCTTGATTTCGCGCCCGTCTTTCAGTTTCAGCAGCGCGGCATCGTCCGACATACAAAGTTCGGCGCATAACGCGGGTTGCAGGATGGTCAGATTTGGCTGCTCGCGCAGTCCCTGCCACAAAGCATGTTGCAGCAAACGGCTTTCCAGAATGAACGCCAGCTCCGGTGCTCCGACCTGATAGGCGCTGAAATTCAGCTTGGAATCCCCATCGCCGAACACGCGCATTTCCTCCACTTGCTGCACGCGCGCCATATCCAGGCGCTGCCAAGCCCCGCATTCTTTGAGGAATTCCACATTGCCGGGAGTGAAGGCATAGATGCGGCTGTCCCATGCAGGAATTGAAGATTGCCTTTCTCGTTCGCCTCCTCGCCCGCTTGCGGGAGAGGACTGAGGTGAGGGAGCATCCGTTTCCGGCAATGCCCCGCTTTCCACCAAGCCCAGTTTTAAACCGCTGTTTTTGAGCGTCGCGGCCAGGCTGGCCCCCACCAAGCCGCCGCCGACGATGACGACATCAAACTCCATGTTGACCTCTGTGCATAAAAAACTGCGGGCATCATAGCATGGGCGTATTGATTAATTTATAATCGCCGCCCCCTTTGGAAACGCTCCCATGCAGATCGGTAAATACAAGCTGAAAAACAACCTGATCGTCGCACCCATGGCGGGCGTGACCGACAGGCCGTTCCGCATGTTGTGCAAGCGCATGGGCGCGGGCATGGCAGTGTCCGAGATGGTGGCCTCCAATTCCCTGCTGTACGGTTCGGAAAAAACCAAGCGCCGCGCCAACCACGCGGGCGAAGTCGATCCGATCTCGGTGCAGATCGTCGGTGCCGACCCCAAGATGCTGGCGCAGGCCGCGCGCTACAACGTGGACAACGGCGCGCAGATCATCGATATCAACATGGGCTGTCCGGCCAAGAAGATTTGCAACGTGATGGCGGGTTCTGCGCTGATGCAGAACGAAAAACTGGTGGCAGAGATTTTGCAGGAAGTGGTCGGCGCGGTGGACGTGCCGGTCACTCTGAAAATCCGCACCGGCTGGGACAAACAGAATCGCAACGCGGCCAACATCGCGCGCATCGCCGAAGACAGCGGCATTCAGGCGCTGGCGATCCACGGCCGCACGCGCGCCTGCGCCTACACCGGCGAGGCCGAATACGACACCATCCGCGCCGTGAAGGATGCGGTGCGCATTCCCATCATCGCCAACGGCGACATCACCACGCCGGAGAAAGCCAAGTACGTGTTGCAGCACACCGGCGCTGATGCCGTGATGATTGGGCGCGCCGCGCAAGGCCGTCCGTGGCTGTTCCGCGAGATCGAGTATTTTTTGCAGGCCGGCGTGCATCTGCTGTCGCCGCGAGTGGACGAAATCCACCATGTGCTAATCGAGCATCTGGCCGACCTGTACGATTTTTACGGCGAACACACCGGCCTGCGCGTGGCGCGCAAACACATCTCCTGGTACACCAAAGGGCTGCCCGGATCGGCGGTATTCCGCCATCGCATGAATCAACTGGAAAGTGTGGAAGAACAAATGTTGGAGGTGACTGAATTTTTTCACGAACAACAAGCAAGCAGCGACAGACTGCTTTATGGAGAGGAAATAGCAGCATGAGCAGCAAGCAGGGGCCCCGCAAGGCGGGGATGTGCGCGTCCGCGAACGCTGCTGGCCACCGACACGGTGCAGACAAAGACATAAAGAAAGTTAAAGAGGGAGCAGCATGAGCGACGAATGCGTCATCAACGAAAACGACATCGCCAGATATATTCGCAAGGCGATTAACGATTATTTCAAAGACCTGGCTGGTGAAGAGCCGTCGGTCTCCATCTACGACATGGTGATCTGCTGCGTGGAAAAGCCGCTGATCGAAACCGTGCTGTTCCATGCGGGCGGCAACCAGACGCGCACCGCCGAATTGCTGGGCATCAACCGCAACACCCTGCGCAAAAAAATGCAGGATCACCGGATTAAATAACCAAGGGAAGAAAAAATGGCCATCACTCAAGCGCTCATCAGCGTATCGGATAAATCCGGCGTTCTCGAATTCGCCAAAGGCTTGCACGCCCTCGGCGTGAAGATTCTTTCGACCGGCGGCACCGCCAAGCTGTTCGCCGACAACGGCATCCCCGTCACCGAAGTGGCTGACTACACCGGCTTCCCCGAGATGCTGGACGGTCGCGTGAAAACGCTGCAACCCAAAGTGCATGCGGGCATCCTGGCGCGCCGCGACCTGCCCGAGCATGTCGCCACGCTGAAGCAGCACAACATCCCGACCATCGACCTGGTGGTGGTCAACCTGTACCCGTTCGCGGCCACCATCGCCAAGCCCGGCTGCACGCTGGAAGATGCGATTGAGAACATCGACATCGGCGGCCCGACCATGGTGCGCTCCGCCGCCAAGAACCACGCGCATGTCGCCATCGTCACCGACCCGGCCGACTACGCCGACGTGCTGGCCGAGATGCAGACCAACAACTGCGCCGTGTCCGAAGCCACCCGTTTCGACCTGGCGAAAAAAGCGTTCTCGCACACCGCCGCCTACGACAGCATGATCAGCAACTACCTCACCGCGATCAACAGCGACGGCAGCAAGGGCGCGTTCCCGGCACAGATCAATTTCAACTTCGCCAAAGTGCAGGAAATGCGCTACGGCGAAAACCCGCACCAGCAAGCCGCGTTCTACCGCGACCTGATTCCGTTGGCGGGCGGCATCTCCGGCTACACCCAGTTGCAAGGCAAGGAACTGTCGTACAACAACATTGGCGACTCCGATGCGGCATGGGAACTGGTGAAGACCTTTGACCAGCCCGCCTGTGTCATCGTCAAACACGCCAACCCGTGCGGCGTGGCGATTGCCGACAGCGCGCTGAACGCCTACAAGCTGGCCTACTCCACCGACACCACCTCCGCCTTCGGCGGCATCATCGCCTTCAACCGCGAGCTGGACGAAGCCACCGCTGCGCAGATCACCGCCAACCAGTTCGTCGAAGTCATCATCGCGCCGAGCGCCAGCGAAGCCGCGTTGAAGATCACCGCCGCCAAGCAGAACGTGCGCGTGCTCAGCGTGCCGCTGTCCAAAGCGCACAACCAGTGGGATGTTAAACGCGTGAGCGGCGGCCTGCTGGTGCAGACACCGGACGCACTCAATGTACAACTGGCGCAACTCAAAGTTGCGAGCAAGGTGCAACCGACTGCCGAACAACTGACCGATCTGCTGTTCGCCTGGCGCGTGGCGAAGTATGTGAAATCCAACGCCATCGTATTCTGCAAAGGCGGACAAACGCTGGGCGTGGGCGCGGGACAAATGAGCCGCGTGGACTCCGTCCGCATCGCCAGCAGCAAGGCGCAAAATGCCGGACTCAGCCTGACCGGTTCGGTTGTGGCATCCGATGCCTTCTTCCCGTTCCGCGACAATATCGACGTGCTGGCCGCCGCAGGCGCGAAAGCCGTGATTCAACCGGGCGGCTCGATGCGCGACGAAGAAGTGATCGCGGCGGCGGACGAACATGGGCTGGCGATGGTGTTTACCGGCTTCCGTCACTTTAGACATTAAAAGCTTTAACCACAGAGACACAGAGACACAGAGAAGAACAAAACCAAGCAGTCATGGTGAATAAGAGTTTGCGATTCACCAGTTGAAACCGAATTGCTGTTTGAGTGTTTTTAGTTTTTCTCTGTGTCTCTGTGTCTCTGTGGTGAGATTGGGGGTTAAAGCATGAAAATATTGGTTATCGGTAACGGCGGACGCGAACACGCTTTGGCTTGGCGCTTGGCGCAGGGCGCGAAGGTGCAGAAGGTATATGTCGCGCCGGGCAATGCGGGCACGGCGCTGGAAGACGGGGTGGAGAATGTCGCCATCACCGCCATTCCAGAACTGATTGAATTCGCCAAGCGCGAAGAAATCTACATGACCGTGGTCGGCCCGGAAGCGCCGCTGGCGGCGGGTGTGGTGGATGCGTTCCGCGCGGCAGGGTTGAAGATTTTCGGCCCGACCAAGGCGGCGGCGCAACTGGAATCGTCCAAGGATTTCGCCAAGCGTTTCATGACGCGCCACAACATTCCCACCGCGTTCTTCGAAACCTTCAGTGCCATCGCTCCGGCCAAAGCCTACGTGGAAAAACACGGCGCGCCTATCGTCATCAAAGCCGACGGCCTGGCGGCGGGCAAAGGTGTGGTGGTGGCGATGAGCAAGCAGGAAGCATTCGAGGCCATCGACATGATGCTGTCCGACAACAAGCTGGGCGATGCCGGTGCGCGCGTGGTGATCGAGGAATTCCTCGCGGGCGAAGAAGCCAGCTTCATCGTGATGGCCGACGGCAAGAACGTGCTGACCATGGCCACCAGCCAGGATCACAAGCGCTTGCTGGATAACGACCAGGGCCCCAACACCGGCGGCATGGGCGCATATTCGCCCGCGCCCGTGGTCACACCCGAGGTGTATGCGCGCGCCTTGCGCGAAGTGATCCAGCCCGTGATGCGCGGCATGGAAAGCGAAGGCATCACTTACACCGGATTTTTGTACGCGGGTCTGATGATCTCGCCGGACGGCAGCATCAAAGTGCTGGAATTCAACTGCCGCATGGGCGACCCCGAAACGCAGCCCATCATGCTGCGACTGAAGAGCGACTTCGCCGCCATCGTCGAGCACGCCATCGACGGCACGCTGGACAAGGTCGAAGCCGAATGGGACAGACGCACCGCGCTTGGCGTGGTGATGGCTGCCGCCAATTATCCCGACACGCCGCGCAAGGGCGACGTGATTAGCGGCCTGCCGAAGAATCTGCAAGACGCGCACGTGTTCCATGCGGGCACGACCATGCAGGACGGCAAAGTGGTCACCAACGGCGGGCGCGTGTTGTGCGTGGTGGCGCTGGGCGACATGGTGAAGCAGGCGCAAAATCGCGCTTATGAGATTGCCGATGCGATTCACTTTGACGGCAGCCAGATGCGCAGGGATATTGGGTATCGCGCCATCGGCAGGAAATAATATTTTTATTTTTTCCCGGCAATGCTTGCCGGTGGCTTCGTCTTGGATGTCTGGCTTGTGATAAAGTAGCTACGAATCCATACTTACAAGGCGACTATCATGTTATCTAGCGCAAAATTATTTAAAACCGGGCACAGTCAGGCAGTGCGCCTTCCCAAAACCTGCCGCTTGCCGGGCAATGAAGTTTGGGTTCACAAAAATGAAGTGACCGGAGTTGTAACTCTCACTCCCAAGAAAACCTCCACCGAAGGATTGGATGAAATGTTTCGCCTGCTGGCAGAAGCCGATGTGCCGGAAGCCTTTATGACAGAGCGCGACAACCCTGAGGGCGAATTTCGGGAGATTTTTTAATGCCGCTTTATTTGCTCGATACCGATATTTGCAGCTATGCAATCAAGCGCAAACAGCCGGAACTATTGGGCAGAATACGCAGCGGATTAGTGAATGAAGAAATTGCCATATCTGCCATCACACGTGGCGAGTTGTTATACGGATTGGAAATTTTGCCGGAAGCCACCTCGTTGCATCGCGCCGTTCACGCTTTTCTGGAATTTCTCCCATGTCTGGAATGGCCGGTATCGGCAGCAGACAACTACGCAAAACTGCGCGGAACGCAAAAACTCTCCGGCAACCTTGTCGGACAATTGGACACCATGATTGCCAGCCATGCACTGGCCGAAAATCTAATACTGGTTACCAACAACGAGCGCGACTACGCGCGTATCCCCGGTTTGAAAATAGAAAACTGGGCGGTAAACCCGTGACAATGTGTCACAGGTCGAAGCTGCAATACTCGGAATAACAAGCGTGATGATAAGAACATCTGCGCCTAGTTGCGCCCTCGCCGCCCACCTCAAACGCGGCGGCCTCATCGCTTATCCCACCGAGTCGTGCTATGGCTTGGGTTGCGATCCGACCAATCGCCGCGCGGTGCTGCGCATTCTCAAACTCAAGCGACGCCCGCAACGTAAAGGCTTGATCCTCATCGCGTCGCACTTCAATCAAGTTGCGCACTATTTGTTGCCGCTCACGCTGAGTGAACAAATCAGATTGAAGAACGACGGCGCGCAGGCTATCACTTATTTGCTGCCGGTCAAACCCTCCTGCCCGCGCTGGTTGCGCGGCGAGCATGACACGCTGGCGGTGCGCCTGACCGCGCATGCGTTCGCCAAGAATCTGTGCCGCAGCGCAGGCAGCGCCTTGGTTTCCACCAGCGCCAACCGCAGCGGACAACGTCCGGCAAAAACCTATTCCGAATGCAATAAATTATTCGGCGGTGATGTATGGGTGATGCGCGGACGCGTGGGTAAACGCAAACAGCCTTCGACTATACGCGCGTGGGTAGGTGGCAAAATCGTTCGCAAATAACACCGCAACCACAAACCCCAATTCAAGCCACAGAGGACACAGAGATAGCGCACTCCGTTTTGGAGCGCAGCAGAATGAATGCCTTGTCTTTCTCTGTGTTCTCTGTGAACTCTGTGGCAAATTGTTTTTGAATTGAACTGGAGCAACCATGAACAGTACCGCCGTCAAAACCTATCTGCTCAATCTTCAACAGCGCATCGTCGAGCGCTTCGAACAACTCGATGGCAAGCCGTTCCTGCGCGACGAATGGTCGCGCGAAGGCAGTAAAGGTGGCGGCATCAGTTGCATCCTCGAACAAGGCAATGTGATCGAGCGCGGCGGCGTGGCGTTCTCGCATGTGCGCGGCGACAACATGCCTGCCTCCGCCACGGCGCATCGCCCGGAGTTGGCCGGATGCAGTTGGGAGGCGATGGGCATGTCGCTGGTGATGCATCCGCGCAATCCGTATGCGCCGACTTCGCATGCCAACGTGCGCCTGTTCATGGCACACAAAGCCGATGGCGAAACCGCGTTCTGGTTCGGCGGAGGCACGGATCTCACGCCGTATTACGGCTTCGAGGAAGACGTGGTGCATTTCCACCGCACCTGCAAAAACGCGCTGACTCCCTTCGGTGCAGAGCTGCATCCAAAATTCAAGAAATGGTGCGACGAATATTTTTTTCTGAAACACCGCAACGAAGCGCGCGGCACGGGCGGCATTTTTTTCGACGACCTGAGCGAGCCGGATTTCTCCACTTGCTTCGCCATCACGCAAAGCGTGGGCGACCACTACCTCGATGCCTATCTGCCGATTCTGGAAAAGCGCAAAGACACGCCTTACGGCGAACGGGAGCGCGACTTTCAACTGTACCGGCGCGGGCGTTATGTCGAATTCAATCTGGTGGTTGATCGCGGAACCATCTTCGGTTTGCAATCCAATGGCCGCACCGAATCCATCCTGCTCTCCATGCCGCCGCTGGTGAAATGGCGCTATGATTGGCATCCCGAGCCGGGCACGCCGGAAGCGGAGCTGTATGAAAAGTTTTTGGTGGTGAAAGATTGGATATAACGCAATATCAGGAGCACACCATGCAATCCAAAACCCACTGGGAAAATGTTTATTCGACCAAAGCCACCGACGCGGTGAGCTGGTTTCAGCCGCACGCCGATCTGTCGCTGGGGCTGATTCGTTCCTCGCAGATGGCACGATGCGGCCATCATTGACGTGGGCGGCGGCGCATCCACTCTGGTTGATGATCTGGTGACGAATGGTTACACCGACCTGACGGTGCTCGATCTGTCTGCCGCAGCGTTGAATACCGCACGCCAGCGTCTTGCAGAAAAAGCCAACCAAGTGCACTGGATAGAAGCCGACATTACCCAAGTTGATTTGCCCGCCAACCGTTACGACATCTGGCACGACCGCGCCGTGTTCCACTTCCTCACCGACCCGGCAGACCGCGCCGCTTATGTGCAGACCGTGCTGCGTTCGGTAAAACCCGGCGGCCACGTCATCGTCGCCACCTTCGCCGAAGACGGCCTGCCGGTCATGCGCTATCGGCCGGACGAATTGCACGACCAGTTCGGCGAGCCATTCGTGCTGCTGAATCACTGCAAGGAAGAACACCATACGCCTTCAGGCACGGTGCAATCGTTCGTGTATTGCTACTGCCGCCGCGTCGGTTCTTAAATCTGAAAAACCGGCTTATCCGCAAGCCAGTAAATACAGGCATCTACAACGAGTGGATAATGCGGATCGCCATTTGACGGGCATTGCGGTGAAGGTGATTATTGCAGGTTCGCATAGGTTGCAATATGCAAAGCGCATTCGTACCGGATGGTTAGATGCTAATCAACTTTCCATTTCCCGATCTTCTGATTATCCCGGCCAAGGAAACGAAGGGAGTGTCGGTTTTTAACAATTTCATTGTCCTTCCAACTAAGCATATTAAATGAAATGGTATTGTTATCTCGCCAAACAAGATCATCTGGTCCCCATTCCTCAGGCTTTGCGTCGAATTCTTGAACAAGTCCTTTAGGTGTAACCAGATAGACTGAAAGAATATTTGGCGAATAGCCTGCAGCAATATCGGCAAAATAACTGGCAAGTCTTTGCTTTTCCGGCGATAATACAACGCGCCCTCCTACATTATTGATCCGGCCAGATTATGTTTGAACTCGGAAGACCATTACACCCCAACCCCTCCCAGCCTCCCCTTATCAGGGGAGGAGCAGACTCTGCTCTCCCCCTGATAAGGGGGAGTTGGAGGGGGTTTGGTTCTCATACTTCAAACTTCACTTGGCCGGATCAATAGTTCGTTTGCCAGACTTCAAATCAATAAGGTCATAATTCCCACCCTCATAGAATTGAATATGCAGTAGACCATAGTGGATTGCCGGGAAGTATTCGACGAGGGAATAATGCACTGAAGTCTCTTCGTTCGCATCGCTGGTGTTTTTGATTATTTTTTTCGTCTATTCATCAGAGAAATTTCAAGTTGACTACCTTTGCGTGCAACTAACGCCGGGAATGCCTTGATTATTTGTCCTTCCAAATATTTCGCGCATTCATAGGAGTTATGAATTTCTGAAGGACATTTTTGAGAAGCGAAACATGCTGCACTGAAGAATGTAGATAGTAAAAACAGAGCCGAGAAATTTGTTCTCATGATGAACTCTGTCCTCCCATATAAATTGATTTAAGTTTTTTGAATGATATGTAACTGACTCGTAAAGCTTTGAGTAGAGTCGTCAATATTTCGCCCGAATCATCTCACTCACCTTCTCCCCGACCACTATCGCCGTCGCATTCGTGTTGCCGCCGATCAGGGTCGGGAAGATTGACGCATCGGCGACGCGCAAGCCTTCGACTCCTTTGACTCTGAGCTGCGCGTCAACCACAGCCAGCGGGTCGCTGTCGGGGCCCATTTTGCAGGTGCCTACCGGGTGGTATTGGGTGTCGGCGCGGGTGCGGATGTCGTGTTCCATGGCGACCGCGTCGTCGGCGCGCACGGGGTAAACCATTTTGCCGCGTATGGCATCGAACGGTTTTGATTCGATGATGCGTTGTTGTATCTGTCCGCCTTTGAGCAGCAGTTGCAGGTCGCGTTCGTCGGATAAAAATTTCGGATCTATCTTGGGCGCATCGCGCGGATCGCTGCTGTGCAAGCCCACTTTGCCGCGACTGTGCGGGCGCAGCAGATCGACGTGGCAGGAGATGCCGTGGCCGGGATGCAGTTTGCGCGCGTGGTCGTCAACGATGGCGATAACGAACACCAGTTGCAGGTCGGGAATGGACAGCTCGGGCGACGAGCGCAGGAACGCACCGGCGGTGGCGTAGGCGCTGGTCATCATGCCGCTGCGTTTGCGTTTCCACTCCCACAACGCGGCGGCGAATTTGGCTGCGCCGCGCATTGAAATGCCGAACGATGCGGTGTCGCTGGGCACATGCCAGGCTTGCACGTAGTCGAGATGGTCCTGCAAATTTTTGCCCACGCCGGGAAGCTCGTGCACGACGGGGATGCCGAACTGTTGCAATTCTTTAGCCGCGCCAATGCCGGAAAGTTGCAGCAATTGCGGCGAGCCGAACGCGCCCCCGCACAAGATCACTTCGCGCCGCGCCCGCACTTGTTTGAGTTCGCCGCCGTGGTAATAGCTCACGCCGGTGGCGCGGCGATTGACGAAATTCACCTTGGCCGTGACCGCGTGCGTTTTTACATGCAGATTGGGGCGCGACAGATTCGGCGTGAGGTAGGCCTTGGCCGCGCTGCACCGTTCGCCGTTGAGGTGCGTGACCTGATACATGAACGCGCCCTCTTGCGTCGCGCCGTTGTAATCGGGGTTGGGCGGGATGCCATTCAGCGCCGCCGCTTGTAAAAACATGTCGTTGATCGGACTTTGGTAACCCTGATAGGTCACGTTCAGCGGCCCGCCCTGCCCGTGAAATTCGTCGTGAAATTGTTCGTTGTGTTCGGATCGTTTGAACAGCGGCAACAAGTCGGCATAAGACCAACCGGGATTGCCCTGCGCCGCCCAGTGGTCGTAGTCCCACGGGTTGCCGCGCACATACAGCATGGCATTGGTGGAACTCGAACCGCCCAACACTTTGCCGCGCGGCTGATAACCGCGCCGCCCGTACAGCCCGGCCTGCGGCTCGGTTTCGTAACCGTAGTTGTGGCGCTTGGACCACGCCATGGTGACGATGGCCGCCGGTGCCTGGATCAGCACGCTGTTGTCCGAACCGCCAGTTTCCAGCAGGCAGACGGAGACGTTGGGGTCTTCGCTCAAGCGCGATGCGATCACGCATCCGGCGGAGCCAGCACCGACAATGATGTAGTCGAAGGTTTGGGTGGTCATCGAACTTCTCCTGTTAGCTCGTCATTCCCGCGAAAGCGGGAATCCAGTTAATACAAAATATCTTTGCGCAGCAAAGACAAAACCAAATGCATGTTGAATAAATGCGCTGGATTCCCGCCTTCGCGGGAATGACGTTGTTGAAATAGTTGTGAGAGCTCATCATTTTTATTTCAACTCCGCATCGCCCTTGCCCAGAAAAAATCTCAGCGCCAACCGCTGCACAAAATTCCCATACGGCGGATAGAACCAGTGCGTGGGGAAAAAGCGCTGGCGCTTGAACACGGTCTTGGCGTGCGACAGTTCGCGGAAGCCTTCCACACCGTGGTACGTGCCCATGCCGGAGTTGCCTGTGCCGCCGAACGGCGCGTCGTGGTTGACCACATGCCAGCCCCAATCGTTGAGAGTGACACCGCCGGAATGGGTGTGGCGCAACAAGTGTTGGCGCTCGGCATCGTCGTGGCTGAAGCAGTACAAGGCCAGCGGGCGTTCGCCCGTCTGGATCAGTTGAATGACTTCCTCCATGGTGCCGTAGGGCAACACCGGCAATATTGGCCCGAACAATTCTTCCTGCATGATGCGCATGTCGGCAGTGCAGCCGGTGACGATGTGCAGCGGCATTTTTCTTCCGTCGCGTGCCGCATCGAAAGGCGCGCAGGGAATCACCGTCGCGCCTTTGGTGCGCGCATCTTCCAGCAAGGCAACCAGACGCGCGAAATGTTTGTCGTTTATCACGCAAGTGTAATCGGCGTTGCCGCTGACGCTGTTGCCGAACATCGCGGTGAAACTGGTTTGCACGTGGGCGACAAACTCATCCACGCTTTCGCGCGGCACTAGCGCGTAATCCGGCGACACGCAAATCTGCCCGCAGTTGCTGGCTTTGCCGTGAGTGATGCGTTGCGCGGCATCGGCGATGGGATAGTGGCGCGTGACCACGGCGGGCGATTTGCCGCCCAGCTCCAGCGTGACCGGTGTCAGATTTTTCGCCGCCGTGCGCATCACGATTTTGCCCACCGCAGGCGATCCGGTGAACACGATGTGATTGAACGGCAGCGCAGTGAACACGCCCGGATCGAGCAACTCCTCGCCCACCAGCGCCACTTCATCCTCGCTGAATACTTCGCCCAGCAAGCGCGCCAGCACGGCGTTGGTGGCGGGCGTGATCTCCGGCATTTTTATCATGGCGCGGTTGCCCGCCGCCAGCGCCGCGATCAGCGGCCCCAGCGCGAGATACACCGGAAAATTCCACGGCACGATGATGCCCACCACGCCTTTCGGCTGATAGGTGACCTGCACGCTGTTGGTAAAAAACAGCAGCTCGGTGGCGCGACGGCTGGGCTTCATCCAGCGTTTGAGGTGGGCGAGGGTGTGGTTGACATCGAACATGCAGCCGAGCAGATCGAGCATCTTCGATTCGGTGGTCGAACGAAAACCGAAGTCGGAATTCATGGCGGCGGCGAGCACATCCTGATAGCGGCGAATTTGAATTTTCAGCGCCATGAGTTTTTGTCGGCGCTCGTTTGCGCAAGGATAAGGCGCTGCCTGAGAGGCGGCGCGCTGCGCGGCGAACAGTTGTTCGACGCGGGTATTTGCTTCGATATTTAGACGTGACTTACGGGTGAGGTCGTCCATGTAATTCTCCAGTAGAGGTTTTTGTAGGAGCCAGCTTGCTGGCGAATATTATGGATACATTCGCCAGCAAGCTGGCTCCTACAAAAACAAAACAAATCAGCCAACCTTGCGCAACACAATCCCGCGAAACCAGCCGCCCGCCAGCATCGGCACGTCGCTCACCACTTCCAGTTCCGGTGCTGCGTTCAGCACTTCTTCGAACACCACATCCATGCGCGTGGCGAAGCGGCGGGTGGCGATGTTGAACAGGCGGCGCAGCGGTGCTCGCTGTTGCGCTTGCAAGAATTTATCGAACAACAGAATCGTGCCGCCGGGTTTCAGCACGCGCGCGGCTTCGCTCAAACAGCGTTGCGGCTCGGGCACCACGGCGACGATGAGGTGCAGCACCACGTGGTCGAACTGCGCGTTATCGAACGGCAGATTCATGCTGTCGCCCAGCACGAATTCCACTTGCAAATTTTCGCCGCGCTGTCTGGCGCGCGACAACATGGCGGGATTGAAATCGAGCGCGGTGTAATGGTGCAGCGCGGGCAGCAAGGGCAAATCCAGCCCCGTGCCCGCGCCGCTGATCAGCACGCGCTTGTTGGCATCGTTGGTCAAAGCGCCCAGCGATTGCTTGCGCGCCGTGCGCATCGGACGCTCGATCACAAAATCGTACAGCGGCGCGATCAGGCTGTAGCTCATGCGCAGCAGCGGATTTTGGCGGTAGGGTTGTTTGGTATTTGCCATGTCGCCAGTGTAGTGGAAATCTGAATGCGTCAGGTATAGAGTGCAAATTCGTTCCTCAATTACCAAGGAGAACATCATGAGCAAAATCACCCCCATCAACATCGGCATCGCGGAAAAAGACCGCAAGAAAATCGCCGCCGGACTGGAGCGCATGCTGGCCGACACTTACACTCTCTACCTCAAAACCCACAACTTCCACTGGAACGTCACCGGCCCCATGTTCCAGACCTTGCACCTGATGTTCATGACCCAGTACAACGAAATCTGGATGGCCGTCGATCTGGTGGCCGAACGCATCCGCGCGCTGGGCTATCCCGCGCCCGGCAGCTACAAAGAGTTCGCCGCGCTCACCAGCATCAAGGACAGCAGCGGCAGCGTCGCCGCAAAGGAAATGATCAAGCAACTGGTCGAAGGGCAGGAAGCCGTGGTGCGCACCGCGCGCGAAGTGTTGCCCGTGGCCGAGAAGGCCGGCGACCAGCCGACGGTGGATTTGCTTTCGGCGCGCATGGAGGTGCATGAGAAAAATGCGTGGATGTTAAGAAGTCTATTGGAGGAGTAAATTGAATATTGCATTCCTCACCGCGTGAAGATGCCCGTCAATAGGCGATCTACGCGATGCGCTCGATGGAGATGGCCGTGTTTGCTGCCTTGCGGGCAAGTGGCTTATTGAAATTCAGCGCAACGCGTAGTCCGCCACCAGCCCCGCATACACCGCTGCGCCGAACCAGTTGTTGTGCAGAAAAGCCGCGAAACATTTTTCGCGGCTTCTTTCTTTGATGAGTTGGTAATGGTGGAACGCGATGCCTTCAGCGACGATCAAGCCGACAAAATACGCCAGCCCCAAACCCGCCATCAATCCCACCACTGCCAGCAATAGCACGGTGATGCCGTAGCACAGCATCACCGCCAGCACGTCGTATTTGCCGAAGAACAACGCCGAGGAATGGATGCCGAGATGGATGTCGTCGTTGCGATCGACCATGGCGTATTCGGTGTCGTAGGCGATCGCCCAAAAGATGTTGGCGAGCAACAGCACCCAAGCCATAGTCGGCACCGTGCCTTGAATGGCGGCGAACGCCATGGGGATGCCGAAGCCGAAGGCGATGCCGAGGTAGGCTTGCGGGATGGCGAAGAAACGTTTGGTGAAGGGGTAGCTGGCGGCGAGGAACAGCGCGGGAAATGCCAGCAGCCAGGTCAGCGGATTCAGCGGCAATATCAGCGCGAACGAGATCAGCGCCAGAGCGATGGCGACCCACAGCGTTTCGCGTTCGCTGATTTTGCCGCTGGTGAGCGGGCGGTCTTTGGTGCGCTCGACATGCTTGTCGATATGGCGGTCGGCGTAGTCGTTGACGGCACAGCCGGAGGAACGCATCAGCACGGTGCCCAGAGTGAAAATGACCACCATGTACCACGCGGGATGCCCGGCGCTGGCGATCCATACGCCCCACAGCGTCGGCCACAGCAATAGCAGAATGCCGATGGGACGGTGCAGGCGGGTGAGTTGGTAGTAGAGGTGCAGGCGCGTGGTGAGGTTCATGCAATGATTTTAACCCGCCGCGTCATTCCGGCGAAGGCCGGAATCCAGCAATTACAACATTCTGCGCAGCAGACAAAATCAGAACGGTGTTGTCCCGCTACGCGGGGCCAATTCAATCAACTGGATTCCGGCCTTCGCCGGAATGACGGCGGCTGCTTGAGTTGCAAAATCTGCGGCAGAAAAACTTCCGTCACCAGCAACGGCGCACCGTGCAAATGGAATAACGAGCGGCGCGCCCACAACATGGGCGGGCGTTCGCCGATGCGGGTGACGGCGCTGCGATAGAGCGGATGGTGCGGGCGCAGCGCTTTGAAGTGCAGCGGCTGGCGTATCACCAGCGGATGGGTGAACAACAGGCTGCCGAGCGAGCGGTTGCCGAGGCCGGTGACGGACGACCAGGCTTTGCGCAGGTCGGTCTGCGCGAAGGTGCTGTGCGCGAACACCACGGGCTGGCCGTCGGCGTACAAAAACACTTCGCGCGAATAGGCGAGTTGGTGCGGTGCGATACCGAGTAACGCGGCTTCGTCGAAAGCGATGCGCGCCAAACCGCTGCGCACGGGGTGCACGGCGAATTGATCGCAGCGTTGCCGGATGCGCTGCGTGAGCGAGCCGTGGTTGTGCAGCCACGGGCGCAGGGCGGGTTCGCAACCGAGTGATGCGCCGTTCCAAAAGTGGTCAGAGGTGTTCATGTTTTAAACCAAGAGCAAGAGCAAAACCAAACCCCTCCCAACCTCCCCTTGTCAGGGGAGGAGCGAATCTGCTCCCTCCCTGATAAGGGAGGGCTGGGGAGGGTTGGTTTTGTTTCAGACCTGCAAAAAGTCATGCTTGTTCGCCATCCATCGTTGTAAGTGGGCGCGCGCCACATCGGGCTGATCGCGCAGTAATTCGTCGGCGACTTGTCGCGCCTGATCGAGCAAATCTTCATCCTCGCGGATGTCGGCGAAGCGCAGCATGGCCACACCGCTTTGTCGCGCACCAAGCAATTCGCCGGGACCGCGCAATTGTAAATCTTGTTGCGCAATAACGAATCCGTCGGTGTTTTCGAAAATGATTTTCAATCGGGCGCGCGCCAGTTCGGACACGGGTTGCTGGAACAATAACACGCATAAACTTTCTGCCGCGCCGCGTCCGACGCGACCGCGCAGTTGGTGCAGTTGCGCCAGCCCCATGCGTTCGGCGTGGTCTATCACCATCAGGCTGGCGTTGGGCACATCCACGCCGACTTCGATGACGGTGGTGGCGACCAGCAGTTGCAGCGCGCCGGATTTGAACGCGGCCATGACCGCTGCTTTTTCAGCGGGAGGTAACCTGCCATGCGCCAAGCCCACGTTTAATTCAGGCAACACTTCGCTCAATTGCTGGTGCGTTTCGATGGCGTTTTGCAGCTCGACTTCCATTGCGTCCGATTCTTCAATCAGTGGACACACCCAATAGACTTGCCGCCCAGCCAGACATGCGGCGCGCACGCGTTCGAACACTTCCTCGCGCCGCGCGTCGCTGACCAGCTTGGTGACGATGGGCGTGCGCCCCGGCGGCAATTCGTCGATGACCGACACGTCGAGATCGGCGTAATAACTCATGGCCAAGGTGCGCGGGATGGGCGTGGCGCTCATCATCAGCTGGTGCGGTTCATGGGTTTGTAGGTCGGGTTTCAACCCGACAACTACGTCAGAATCAACGTTGGCATGTCGGGTTGCCCCGCAGGGGTTCTTGCACCCTCCGGGTGAAACCCGATCTACATCAGGCGCGGCGGTCTTGCCTTTATTTCGCAACGCCAGCCGCTGTTGCACGCCGAACTTGTGCTGCTCATCCACGATCACCAAGCCCAATTTGTTGAATTCGACCGCAGCCTGAAACAGCGCGTGCGTGCCGATGGCCAGCAATGTATCGCCGGATGAAATGCGTTCTGCCGCCGCAGTCTTTTCTTTCTTCTTCAAGCTGCCGGACAGCCACACCGGTTCGATACCCAACGGAACCAGCCACTCGCGCAGTTTGAGGTAATGCTGTTCGGCCAAGATTTCGGTGGGTGCCATGAGCGCGACCTGGTAGCCGTTTTCGATGGCTTGCAGCGCGGCGAGTGCGGCGACGATGGTCTTGCCGCTGCCCACATCGCCCAGCAGCAGGCGCTGCATCGGGTGTGATTGCGTCAGATCAGCGCCGATTTCGCGCCACACTTTTTGCTGCGCGCCGGTGAGCGTGAACGGCAGCTTTTTGAGTAAGGCTTCAGTGAATTTGTGCTGCGGTTTCAAACTTGGCGCAATGTGTTTGCTGCGTTCGCGGTGATGCACGCGCATCGACAGTTGCTGCGCCAGCAGCTCGTCGAACTTGATGCGCCGCCACGCCGCGTGGCTGCGCGTCTCCAGCGTGATCGCCGAAATATCGGGAGTCGGGTTGTGCAGCAAGCGCAGGCTGTCGCCGAAGTCGGCGAGGTGTAATTTTTGCAGCAGCGCGGACGGCAACGTGTCGGTCAGCGCGATAGCTTCCAGCGCGTTCACGATCAGCTTGCGCAACACCGGTTGCGACAATCCGGCGGTGGTCGGATAAATAGGCGTGAGGCTTTGCTGCAACGGCGTGTCGTCATCCACCGCGCGGCATTTCGGATGCACCATCTCCAAGCCGAAATAACCCATGCGCACTTCGCCGATGGCGCGGATGCTTTTACCGACGGCGAGTTGCTTCTGCTGGCTGGGATAGAAATTCAGAAAGCGCAGCGTCAACTCATCGTTACCTTCCTGCAAACGGCAGATCAAACTGCGGCGCGGGCGGTACATCACTTCGCAATGCGAGATGACACCCTGCACCTGCGCCGTCACGCCCGCATCCAGCGCGCCTATGGGCGTGAGATGCGTTTCATCTTCGTAGCGCAACGGCAGATGCAGCAACAGATCGGCGCGGTGATGGATGCCGAGCTTGGCCAGTTTGGCCAGCGTGGAGGGCGGAATTTTAGTGGGGTGGCTCATGCAACATCGCGTGAGGCCGCGTCAAATGGCAATCTACAAAACATGTTATGGAGATGCCCATGTTTATTGGCTTGCGGACGAGGTGCGACTACGCAGACTTGCGTCCGGCAATAAAGCTCTTTTGTTCAGCAGTCGCCCGCCGCATTCTGGCGATGGATTCAATCTTATCCTCCCACGATTTTGATCGTGAATCTGCGCGGTAATTGGCCTTGGCCTTCACCACATACTCCTGAAGATTTTGATTTGAATTATTTGGATTCATCATCGTTCCAGTTCAGCACATTTTTTGTTTTGCCTTCCAGCTTGAAGCGGGAAACCAATTGATTCAGTACCGCCCTGTCAACTTTCTGTTGTTCAATAAAAGAGGCAACCCGGTAGAAATCTTTTATCCGTCCCGTATCGAGCGCAATCGCGCACAGATATTCGGCAGTGAAAATTTTTGTTTCGATGTCGCCGTATTGCACAGTGACCGCTTGCTTGACCGCTTCTTCAACCAGCGCGTTGTAAGCGGGCAGGATTTGTACAGGCCAATCGCCGAAAACAATGTATTCTTTTTCTATTCTTCCACCCAGTTGCTTGAGAGCATCGTAGATAGGTGACAGGGATAATAAAACCGAATTCTCACTGGCGGACATAAATAAAAAAACATCAACATCTTCGGTGTTGGTGGCTTCTATGTAAAAAGATGCTGCAATTGCCCCGCCGATAGCGTAATCGTCGATTACGCCAGCTTTCTTGATTGAGTTAAGGGCCTGCAGGGCTGTTTTCATGTCGCTCCACCATCATTCTTTCTCAGTTCGCCAATCCGGCGAAGCGCTGGTCGGCCATTCTGAGGCGGTCCGACATCACGCGCAGGAAGGCGCGGTTGAAATGCAGCTGGCAATGGTCGGAAAGTTGCAGCAGCAGTTTCGGCGAAATTTTGAGCACGGTGACTTCGCTGCTGGCGGTGACGGTGGCGGAGCGCGGCACGACTCTGCCGCTGATGTAGGCCATTTCGCCGAAGCAATCGTCGCCGCGAATCAGGTTGAGCAAGTGGCCGTTCTTGGTCACGCTCACGCCGCCTTTGATCATCACGTAAAAGTCGTCGCCCATTTCGTCTTCGCGCATCAGCACGGTTTGCGCGGGTTGCTTTTGCCATTCGCCGATGCGCAGGATTTCCCACAGCTCGATGTCGGTGAAGTCCCTGAACAGCGACATTTCGCGCAGGGTGGTGAATTTCTCGGTGTCGTTGGTTTCGACCAGCGCGCTCTGGTCGAAACGCCCCAGCGAGGCGAGGTCGCTGCCGAAGTCTTTCCAGTTCTGGTAGCGCTCGCTTTTTTCTTTGTGCATGGCGCGCAGCACCAGCCGCTCCAGTTCCGGCGGGATGCTGGGGCGGTGGGCGCGCAACGGGGGCGGCTGGATATTGAGAATCTGGTGGCACAAACTGGCCAGGCTATGCGCCTGGTATGGCGACTGCCCGGTGAGCAGGCGGTACATCACTACGCCCAGCGAATAAATGTCGGTCTGGTGCGTCAGCACTTCGCTGCGCACCTGTTCCGGCGACATGTAGCTGGGCGAGCCGAGGTTGCTGACTTGCGTGCGTTCCAGATCGTGGATCACGGCCGCGCCCATGTCGGAGATTTTGATGTCGCCGTCTTCGGTGAGCAGCATGTTGGCGGGCTTGATGTCGCGGTGGATCACGCCGTTGAACTGCGCGTAGTTCAGCGCGCGGCAGCACTTGAACATGTATTCCACCACGCGGTCGATCGGCAGCAGATTGTCCGGCTCGGCGTATTTTTCCAGCGTGCCGCCGCTCACGTATTCCATCACGATGTGGCTGGCATCGTCGCCGATCAGCGCGTCGTAGATCGCCACGATGTGCGGGTGCGACAGCTTGCCCACCAGCGAGGCTTCGTTGTCCAGCTGGCGCTGGTGCAGCTTGCCCAGTTTCGGGTCGTTCAATATTTCCTGCTTCAGCATCTTGACGGCCACCTGGCGCTTGGCGAAAGAATCGTAGCCTAGATACACGGTGCTGGTCGCTCCCTGTCCCAGTATTTTGGTGAGGGTGTATTTGCCGATGACGATGGGTTGCTTCATTTGCGTTTGCATGGAAATGTTTCTGCTGCTGCCTTGATGAATGTTCAGTCCTGCAACACGAGTACGCCGTCCGCTTCCACCAGCGCGCCGCGCGGCAAGGTGGCCACGCCGACGGCGGCACGGGCCGGATAGGGCTGGTGGAAATACGTCGCCATGATTTCGTTGACGCGGGCGAAGTGGGTGAGGTCGGTCAGGTAGATGTTGAGCTTCACCACATCGTCCAGACTGCCGCCCGCCGCAGAAGCCACCGCGCGCAGGTTCTGGAACACGCGGTTGACTTGCGCTTCTATGCCTTCGACCATGGTCATGGACATGGGGTCGAGGCCGATCTGCCCGGAAAGATAGACGGTGTTGTCCACGCGCACCGCTTGCGAGTATGTGCCGATGGCGGCGGGTGCATCGGGAGTTTGAATAATTATTTTATTGGACATGGTGTCCTCCTATGGGTCGAGGGCGGCATTTTAGCTTACTTGCTTGGAGAACCGCTCGTCGGCCAGACGCAGGCGGTCGGCCAGCACATACAGAAACACCTGGTTGAAATGCAACTGGCAGCGGTCGGACAGTTGCGCAAGCTGGGAAGGCAGCACCTTCATCAAGGTGATTTCGCTGTTGGCGGAAACGGTGGCGGAACGCAGCATCGGTTTGCGGCTGATATAAGACATTTCGCCGAAACAGTCGCCGCTGCTCAGGGTGTTGAGCAAGCGGCCATTGCGTATCACGCTGACTCCGCCCTCGATCAGCACGTAGAACGCGTCGCCCGGATCGCCCTCGCGCATCACCACGGTTTTTGCCGGCTGCTTGTGCCATTCGCCCACGCGCAATATTTCCCACAATTCGATGTCGGTGAAATCCTGGAAAATATCCAGCTTGCGCAGCGAAATGAATTTTTCGTTTTCGTTGATCTCCAGATCGCCTTTTTCGAAGTGGCCGAGTTCGGCCAGCTCGTTGCCGAAATCGCGCCAGGTGGCGAAGCGTTCCGAACGGTCTTTTTGCATGGCGAGCATCACGATGCGCTCCAGTTGCGGCGGCAAGTCGTTGCGCAGCAGGGTGGGGCGCGGCGGCGGCTCGTACATGATCTGCTGGTACAAATGCGCCAGATTTTTCGCGTTGTAGGGCGAGCGCCCGGTGAGCATGCGGTACATCACCACGCCCAGCGAATAGATGTCGGTCTGGTGCGAAACCTCGTCGCCCTTGACCTGTTCCGGCGACATGTAGTTGGGCGAGCCGACGTTGCTTTGCGTTTGCTCGGTGTCCAGCCGGATGGCCGCGCCCAGATCGGAAATCTTGATCTCGTCCACCCCGGCCAGCAACAGGTTGGCGGGCTTGATGTCGCGGTGGATGACCCCTTTGAACTGCGCGTAATTGAGCGCGCGGCAACACTTGAACATGTATTCCACCACGCGGTCCAGCGGCAGCAGATTGTCCGAATGCACGTGTTTTTCCAGCGTGCCGCCCGGCACATATTCCATCACGATATAGCTCGGGTCGTCGCCGATCACCGCGTCGTAAGTCGCCACGATGTGCGGATGAACGAGCTTGCCCGCCAGCGCGGCTTCGGTCTGCAATTGCTTGCGGTTCTGCTTGCCGTTTTTCGGATCGTCGAGGAATTCCTGCTTGATGACTTTGACCGCGACCTCGCGGTCGGCAAACGGGTCGTGCCCCAGATAAACCACGCTGGTCGCACCCTGCCCCAATTTTCTGATCAGACGGTATTTGCCGAGTTGTGTCGGGTTATTCATCGGTTGTTTGCTGTGGATGAAGGCGCAGCCTTGGATGGGGCGAATTTACACTAAGCCGCAGAAGTCGAACAGTTGTTGTTGCTCGCCTTGTCCGGCGGGGTGTATTCGCCGATAATCCCAAAGCGCCGAATGCCGCCCTCACCGTGCATTCGGCGTTGTTGCGAATACGCGGCATCTCTTTGTACCTACTATTGCAAGGGTATTGTTGATGGAAAAAAAGACAAAGCTGGCCTTGGCGTGGTTGGTGCTGGCCGCTTTTACCCTGGCGCTGATCAAAGCTTCCGGCCTGCATGCGGCCTACGGTTTTCTTGTGCCGCCGCCAGTTGCCGTGCCTGCCGCAGCGACCGCGCAGCCGCTGCCGCCCGCACAAGGCCGACATCGTTCGCGCCATGCAAATGAATCCAAAATTCCGGCGGTGCGTTTCGACACCTCCTTCGCTTCGAGCAAATTGCATGTGCAGACGCACGCCGCTTCGCTGGTCGAATTGAAAGACGGCTGCACCTCCGACACGTTACTGGCGAAGCCAGCCGATTGCGGGAGGAGGTGCAACGCAGCCACTCCCGCACCAGAGGGCTCCGCCCCACCGCGTCGTGGCTGCGTGCGCGCGTTCTGGTTCTCCGGCAGCCGCGAGGGCGCGGCGGACGTGACCATCAACAGCGCGCTGTTCGATGTTGCGCACAAAACA
Source organism: Sideroxydans sp. (assembly GCA_028710605.1). Taxonomy (GTDB): domain Bacteria; phylum Pseudomonadota; class Gammaproteobacteria; order Burkholderiales; family Gallionellaceae; genus Sideroxyarcus. Next base: position 5,960 of record JAQTTU010000017.1, on the reverse strand, counting down.
TGGAGTGCCGAGCAAACCGTGGCCGGACGCGACAGCACGCAACGCGGGCTGCACCGATATATCGCCAAGGTGGGCAACCCGGTGGTGACGCGCGCGGCGGACGGTTCGCTGTGGCTGTTTTATGTCACGGTATCTCTGGGCGGCTGGGCGGGCAGTTCCATTACTTTGATTACTTCCAATGACGAGGGTGCGAGCTGGAGCGCGCCGCGCCGCCTGATCACTTCGCCTTTCCTCAATATCAGCACGCTGGTAAAAGGCGCGCCATTCCTGTATGCCGACGGCAGCATGGGCTTGCCGGTGTATCACGAGTTCATCACCAAATTCGCCGAAATAGTGCGCCTCGACCGCAACGGCACAGTGATCGACAAACAACGTCTGGCGGCGGGCGGGCAAGGCACGCTGCAACCGGTGGTGCTGGTGCGCAACGAGAAGCAGGCATTGGCGCTCACGCGCTATGCGGGCAATGACAAGGAGCATCGCGTGCTCGGCATCGCCACCGAGGACGGCGGCAGACGCTGGGGCAAACCCGCAAAAACCGAGTTGAAAAATCCCGATGCGGCATTGACCGCGCTGGTATTGCCCGACGGCAAACTGCTGGCGGTGCTGAACGATCAGGAGCAGCGGCGCGATACGCTGAGTTTGCAACTGTCCAGCGATGGCGGCAACACTTGGCGCGAGTTGCGCCGACTGGAGGATATGAGCGCGCTGCGCAGCCAGTCGCTGGACGAAAATTTGTGTCTGGGACTGGTGGGCGATCTGGCGCGCAACAGCGATGCCAAACTCGCCCAGGCCGACGCGCAACAAGTGGCGGGCTATGTGGATTCGGCCAAGGTGCGGGTGCGCGCGGAAGGCGGCTGCATCTTCGAGTTTTCCTATCCCTACATGATCCAGACGCGCAGCGGCGATGTCCATCTGGCCTACACCTGGAACCGCACGTTCATCAAGCATCTGGTGTTCGATCAGGCCTGGTTGCAGCAGCACTTGGGAGGACATGATGCAAGCATTAAATAACCCGTCATTCCGGCGAAGGCCGGAATCCAGCGGTTTTATTCAACAAGCTTTTGCACTTGTCCTTGCTGCGCAAGGTGATATTTCATTAACTGGATTCCGGCCTTCGCCGGAATGACGAAGTCTGAGGTGAGCTGATGTTATTTACTGATTGGACAGGACTGTCCGGCCTCGCGCTGGTGTGGATGCTGCTGGCGTTGCGCTTGTCCGCGCGTTTCTCTTTGCCCAAGCAAAGACTGCTGGCCGTCGCGGTTTATTTCGCGGTGATGTTGCCCGTTTCCGGCCTGTCGCTCGCGGGCTGGTTGCGCGGCATGGTGGGCGATTTGAGCATCAGCAGTGTGCTGCTGTTGGGTGCGGCGCTTTACGCCCGGCTGCGCCCCGATGCGCAGGCAATATGGGATGCGCGCGAACGCTACGGCTTGCTGTTTTTGTTGGGCGTGCTGGCGTTGGTGCTGTATCCGTTCGCTTTGGGCATCGGCATGTCAGACCCGTATCGTTCCGGGTTCGGCGGCATCGGTTTCATCATGATGCTGGCGCTGCTGGCTTTCTGGACGTTGCGCCGCAATTTGAAACTGTTGCCGCTGGCGATTGCGCTGGCCTTGCTGGCGTGGACGGTGGGCTGGTACGAGTCCTCCAATCTGTGGGATTATTTGATTGATGCGCCGCTGGCGATCTACGCGCTATTTATGTCTATAAAATTATTACTACTCAATGTTCGCAGGGGGAAACGTGCCTGGATTAAACCGCAATGACTATCGCACGCTGACGCTGGCCGCCTTGGGCGGCGCGCTGGAGTTTTACGACTTCATCATTTTCATTTTCTTCGCGGCCGCGATTTCGCAGTTGTTCTTCCCGCCCGACATGCCAGACTGGCTGCGGCTGGTGCAGACCTACGGCATTTTCGCGGCAGGCTATCTGGCACGCCCGCTGGGCGGCATCATCATGGCGCACTTCGGCGATCTGTTCGGGCGCAAACGCATGTTCATGCTGAGCATCCTGCTGATGGCCGTGCCCACACTGCTGATCGGCTTGCTGCCGACGTATGTTGTCATCGGCATCTGGGCACCTCTGTTGCTGCTGGCTTTGCGCGTGTTGCAGGGCGCGGCCATCGGCGGCGAAGTGCCGGGCGCGTGGGTGTTCGTGGCCGAGCACGTGCCGCAACGCCATGTCGGTTTCGCCTGCGGCACGCTGACTGCCGGACTGACCGGCGGCATCCTGTTGGGGTCGCTGGTGGCGACCGCCGTTAATCGCGCCTACGCTCCCGCCGAATTGCTGGCGGAAGGTTGGCGCGTGCCGTTCATCATCGGTGGCGTGTTCGGTCTGGTGTCGGTATGGCTGCGCCAGTATTTGCACGAAACCCCGGTGTTCAAGGAAATGCAGGCGCGCCAGCAACTGGCGGATGAGTTACCGTTGAAAACCGTGGTGCGCGAACACCGTCCGGCGGTGGTGCTCACCATGCTGATGACCTGGCTGTTGTCCGCCGCCATCGTGGTAATGATTCTGATGACACCGACGCTGGTGCAAAAACTGTTCGCCATCCCCGCCGCCACCGCCTTGCAGGCCAACAGCATCGCCACATTATTTCTGAGCTTAGGCTGCGTCGCTTTCGGTGCCATGTCGGACAGATTCGGCGCGGGACGCGTACTGGCCTTGGGTTGCATGGTCTTGGGCGCGACCTCGTGGTTGTTCTATCAGCAGATGGCTGTCGCGCCGGAAAATATTTATGCCTTGTACGCACTGTGCGGCTTCTTCGTCGGCGTAATCGGCGTGATCCCCAGCGCCGCCGTGATGTCCTTCCCGCCCGTGGTGCGCTTCTCCGGTCTGTCGTTTTCCTATAACGTGGCCTACGCGATTTTCGGCGGACTGACTCCGGTGCTGGTCAGCCTGTTGCTTCCGCTGGATAAACTCGCCCCCGCGCATTATGTGGTTACACTGAGCGCGCTCGGCGTGTTCATCGGTCTTTATCTCCACCGCCAGAGTAAGGTTATCAGCTAATATGCTTTGTGCGACAATGCGCGCCGTTTACAAAAAATGAGCGCAAAAAGCGCCGGCACTAACTCACTCAGAATAGGAAAGAGTTCTTGGACAATCTCAAACAGTTGATCGCGGATGATATGGCAGCGGTAGATGCGGTGATCCGCACCCGCCTGCATTCTGAAGTGGCGCTGGTCAACCAGGTCGGCGAATACATCGTCAACAGCGGCGGCAAGCGGCTGCGTCCCGCGCTGGTGTTGCTGTCCGCGCAAGCTTTCGGCTACAACGGAAAACAGCATCACGAATTGGCCGCCGTGGTGGAATTCATCCACACCGCGACGCTGTTGCACGACGACGTGGTGGACGAATCCGAACTGCGTCGCGGGCGCGAAACCGCCAACGCGCTGTTCGGCAATGCCGCCAGCGTGCTGGTCGGCGACTTCCTGTATTCGCGCGCGTTCCAGATGATGGTCGAAGTGGGCGAGATGCGCGTCATGCAAATTCTGGCCGAAGCGACCAACGTCATCGCCGAAGGCGAAGTGTTGCAGTTGCTCAACTGCAACGATGCCGATGTGGACATCGCCAGTTACATGCGCGTGATCCATTGCAAAACCGCCAAGCTGTTCGAAGCGGCGATGCGCCTGGGGGCAATCATCGGCAGGGTCTCTGCCGCCGACGAAGAAGCCGTTGCGAAATATGGCATGCATCTGGGCACCGCGTTCCAACTCATAGACGATGTGCTGGATTATTCCGCCGACGAAGCGCAGACCGGCAAACATCTGGGCGACGATCTGGCCGAGGGCAAACCGACACTGCCGCTGATCTACGCCATGCAGCACGGCAGCAGCGAGCAGACAGCCGTGGTGCGCAGCGCCATCGAGCAGGGCGACATGGAAAAATTTGCCGAGGTGTTGCAAATTATTCACGACACGGGCGCGCTGGATTTCACTCGCCAGCAAGCTTTGCACGAAGCGGCATCGGCACAAGCTGCAATTGCCTCACTTGCCGATTCTAAATACAAACAGTCTCTGTTAGAATTGGCACACTTTGCCGCGACGCGGCAATTTTAGTTTCACAACAGACCGTCCGGTCTGCATGAGCGGGGTGTAGCTCAGCCTGGTAGAGTACTGCGTTCGGGACGCAGGAGTCGGAGGTTCGAATCCTCTCACCCCGACCAATCAAATTGGTCTTCAATTTTCCACTCACGATTCTTCAATAGCCACGTGTTTATTGGCATTGAACGACACTTCGATCGCATCTACGAGTAATATTTTAGCCTCTCTTCGGGGCGTTTATACGGTGCGATTTTTAGCTAAATCGAGTTTGGTGACTATTTGGTGACCAAACGGTGACTACTTGGTGACTAAAAATATTTTCATAAACTTCGTTAGCTTCATTTTCGAATACTGCTGCTTGTGACTGTAGTTGTTTGAACGGAAATTTTCGCCGGCCACCTCGATGGTTACCGACTACTGCTCTCAATAATTTTCATTCATAACCAGACAGGCATTGGGTTTGCAGGCATATCTGCATGCTCTGCCAATAATGGTAACTAACGAAAATATTTTCCCAAGTTTTTGAATATTGCGGATGGCGAGGCGTTCAAGCAGGTATTTCTGTGAGGTCGTTTCCAACATTCTATTACAGCTATCTGCGACTACTTGGTTTTGGGCTGATTCACATCCACTTCGCTATCTTCTTCAACATATTCCATGAGGTCTCCGACCTTGCAGTTAAAGAATTTGCATAACCGATCAACATTGTCGGTCACAGTATTGTAGCCGCGATGATTCACCATCTTTGACAGCGTTACGCGATTGATACCCGTGACTTCAGACAGCTCGGTAAGGGTCACCCTCTGCCCTTCTCTGAACTGCTTCTCTGCAATTAATTCTTGTAATCTAAACCTTATCATCGTGCGCAGATAATATCATTTGTTAATTACTATTTGCAATTTACGATTTATGTGTTAATCTCTATTTACGTTCGGAATGTATAGAACGCAAACGTAATTAGTGATTGCCAACATATAAAGGAGCTTCATCATGAGTCAAACATATTTAACAACCGATGGTTTGTCAGAACGTATCCACTATGACCAACGCACCATTCGCGAACGCCTGAAGGACAGCGTGCTCATTGAAGGTACTCACTACATCCGGCCATTCGGAGGGCGGAAGATTCTCTATATATGGGAGGCGATCGAGCGCGATATGAAGAAGGCGGGCAGTTCACTGGGTATTCCCATGGCAAATGGCGAGGTGTGCAATGGCTAGTATCCAAGTTCGCAAAAGAACAAATTGCCTGCTCATAGATTTCTATTTCAAAGGGCATCGCTGCCGAGAACAGACTGCGCTGGAAGATACAGCAGCAAATCGCAAAAGGGTGCAAAAGGTCATCGATCACATTGAATCCGATATCGCTTCCAGCACCTTCGACTACCGCAAATACTTCCCGTCGAGCAAGAACGTCGCGAAGTTCGATGAATTGAACGGCACATTTGCGGTGAATCCGGTGGCGGCCAATGTGGTTCAGGCTGTCACAGCACCAGCGGCCAGCGGCGACACGCCGCTGTTCCGCGACTTCGCCGAGACCTGGTTCACAGAAAAGGAAGTGGAGTGGCGCAAGTCCCATCGGATCAGCACCCGTGCCGATCTGGACAGACTGCTCAAACCTCAATTCGGAGACAAGGTGGTCAGCCAGATCACCAAGGCAGATGTACTTACATTCCGCGCAGCACTCGCCAAAGTCACGGCGCGGGGTAAGGAATCAACTTTGTCTGCTCGCCGCATTAACAAGATCATGGGACCTCTACGGCAAATCCTCTGCGAAGCGGCCGACCGTTTTGATTTGAGGGTGTCCTGAATTTTGTGTAAACGGAATTTCAAAACTGCTGCGGCATCCTGTCTTCAAACTGGATATTAAACCGGTTTAGCGCGGCCTTCCAATCCCGTATCGGCATCGTCCATTTCTTGCTG